>NZ_CP014337.1:2533441-3166801 GCF_002024805.1 Elizabethkingia bruuniana | reverse complement strand
CATTTCTGGTGCCTGTAAAGCTGTCGGGATTCCGGATAAGTCCGGTAACTCTGTAGTTCTGTTCCAAAAGAAGGTTGACAAGATTGGTGCCCAGAAGTCCGGAAATGCCGGTGATAAATATATTCTTCATTCTTTTAACGAAGCAGCTCTTGGTACTGCTTTTTTGTGTTCAGTATATTGTTCCAGAATTTCTTTTTTACTGGCTTCGGAAATTAGACGTGTTTTTAACCAGTCCGGAGCATAATTCATCACCAGCCAGCTTAGTTTGTTCAGGATAATTAGTGATCTGCCTTTTAATAGTTGAGCTACACATACTCGGGCATTTCTCTCCGGTGTCGACATCAGAAATTTTCCCAAGGCTCCTTGTCTGTCTAGCCTTTCGGTGTTTTCCACAGTTGTTTTCATTGGACCGGGATGTGCTACACTTACCAGTACATTTGTATCTTTCAGTTCATACCGTAATCCTCTGGAGAAAGAATGCACAAAAGCTTTGGATGCAGGATATACCGTTTTATAGCCAATAGATGCTAAAGCTGCAATACTGGAAATATTTAGGATATATGCTTTTTTCTGACGGATGAGGTTGGGAAGCAGCAGATGGGTGAGTAGGGAAGTAGCCGTTACATTCAGTTGAATAATCTTGCTGATGTACTCTGTCCGCGCTTCTGTAAACTTCATGGAACCGCCAAGACCTGCATTGTTAATAAGAATATAAACTTCAAAATTCTCATTAACCCATTGGGTGAGTTCCATAATATTCCCGGTAATACAAAGGTCTGTTTCGTACGCAATGGCTTCGATTCCGAAATCTGAAATCAAAGTCTGACAAAATGAATCCAGCCCCTGATCGGGAAGGCTTATCAAAATAAGATTGATATGCCTTTTAGCTAATTCCAGAGCAATGTGTTTTCCCATTCCCTGGCTGGCTCCTGTTACAATTGCGTATTTGTTTTCAGACATCTTTGTAATTGGTTCTGCATCATTTGTTTAGATGCTAAACAAATATAAATTATTTTTTTATTGCAATAGTCGGAGGAAACTTAAAAAGATGCTTTGTCTGTATTACAAATCTTTTAAACAGATGTGCATAAGTGGTCGGAGGAATGGCGGGTAGTGACATTTTTTAATATTTGGTTAGCCAAATGTACTGCCGGCAGGCATTCCCAAAGCCCTTGTTTATAAAACGGAACTATATAATAAAGGCTTGTATTAATGGTGGTTGGAGTTATATAGTAGTGCGGTTTTATAAACCAGTATGTAGTTTTCTTGTTCTTAAATTACCTGATTAGGATTTTATATAAATATTTTCGGCTACAACTTTTTGATTGATTACTGTCTTTACACTTACTGTGTCAGGTTGATGGCTGTATTCAAAATCTACATGATGTTCCGGAAATTTATTCTCAGCCAGTATATGTAATGTAATTGAGTTGTCTTCAATTTTTGATTTCAGCTGAACCGGGAAACTATAAGGATTGATAAACTGTAAATCCCGGAAACCATAAACAACAGTGCTGTCGGCACCTAATGGAATATAGCGTTCATCTTCTTTATAGATATCTACAGAATGATGGTGGCGTTCGGTAATAATGAATCCTGCTTTTAAAGCTGCATAATATAACAGAGATGAAAACTGACAAATCCCACCACCGGTATCCTGAGATAGCTTTCCGGCAACAAGATTCCGTCCCTCCTTAAATCCGTTTTTTTTGCTGGCTTTACCTGTAGATTTCCAGAAAGAGAAATATTCACCGGGGTAAATTGTAATGCCTTCCAGTTTTTGCTGAACAATTCTCAGGTTATGGACTTTGTTTTCAAAAAAGGGGCTGGGCATTATCGTAAGCGTTAACTCTGTCTGAATATCCCCAATATCTTTTATGTGAATAATCGAAGCATATTTTTTATTCTGAAGCGTATCCAGAAGTTTTCGCTTCAGAAGGTATAACTGAATTTTAAGAGAATGCGGAATGTATTTTTTGATGAACTTCATGAAAGTTTATTGAGTTTTTTGTAAAACAATAATCTGATATGAAGCCCACTTCTTCAGAAAGGAGCGGCAAAGCCAATTGTCCAGAGGAAGAAATAATCTGCGTAAAGATTTTGGAATGCGGTGTACCGGGAAAAATAAAATTCCTTGGGTCTCGGTAATAGTCCATCGATTCCTGAATAAAAATTTAATTTCCTCAGGATTAAAACTGTTATAAGCATGCCAGCTTTCTGTAGAAGCATGATTTTTTCTGCGTCTTTTAACGGGAAAATCAAAAATTAAAAATCCTTCTGGTTTCAGTTTTTGCCAGGACTCCGAAAGGAATTGTTGTGTTGTTTCTCTGTCCTGATGCATAATGACATGAAAAGAAAAGATACAGTCCATGCTTTCATTTTCAAACGGGATGTCTGTAATGTTTCCTACGGTCAGATTCTTATAAGGGTATTTAGCTTTAGCCTGTGACAGCATTTCTTCACTAAAGTCCACACCAGAGGTTGCAAAGTCTAATAATCTACCAGTCCCGCACCCAAGGTCCAGGGTTTTGTTCAGCCTTTTATACTTATGAAAAAAAGATGTCAGAAAATTCCGTTCCTGTGCATCTATATACTGACCATAAGTATTGCTGAACCTATTTTCATCATAGGTACTGGCCAGCTGATCGTAATATTTTTGGATGGCTTTCTGGTGCATAATCAGAACGGTTTTTCAGGATAGCTGTTTAAATTTCCTGTATCGGCAGAATCGGATTCTTTCTGATTTTTTCTGAATTCAGAGGGTGTTATTCCCATGATCTTTTTGAACATCGTATTGAAGGCTGTTTTTGAATTGAATCCTGATTCAAAAGCGATGCCTAAAACAGACATTTTATAATAAGAGTCACTTAATAATAATTCCTTGGCATGCGTTACTCTGTATTTATTAACAAACTGAAAGAAGTTTTCATTAAACCCATTGTTCAGCAGATAGGAGAGCTGATGCGTACTGATGCCGATAAGTTCTGAAAGCTTTAATAAATTGAGATCGCCTTCCAGATAAGGTTTTTCGTCCTTCATTAATGTTAGTAACTTTTCTTTCAGGCTTTCAAAATCTTCATCCGGAATTAATTTTTTCTTTTCCGTCTTTTCTTCGGATTCAGGTTCTATAGATAACAATTCTTCCAGTTGCATTTTGCTTACAGGATAAATTTCCTTTTGCCGAAGAACATGATAAAAAGTACTGTAAACAATAAACAGGAACAATAAATCCATCACAAGATTCTGATGCATTTTGTAGATAAACGTATTGAAAAGTTCGTAGCAAACTGTTATGATAATCGTTATAAATAACAGGAAGCTTAGCTTAATAAGCCATTGCAGGTTGATGCTTTCAGTATTGGAGGAAATGATTTCAATTCTTTTCTGGTGTTTCCTTATCTTATAATAGATAATGCCAACATAAGGAAGGTTGTGGGCAATTACAATAAGCATTGCAAGGATATGCAGTATTTTGTTTTCCTCAGAGTTGAATAATACAATTAAGTAAATAGCAGGAATAACAAAGCATATTAAATCTTTTTTTCTGAATTGGTAATTGGGGTTGATGAAAAATACAACGCTGAAGAATAAGAAAAGAGGAGTGAATATTAATACAGAATAGACTGAAAATATTAATAAAGGGCCAGGTGAAAATCCACAAATTGTCAGAATGTCTAAAACCCAATAGCCGGACCATAAGAACAGGAATATTCCGAAAGCAAAATTTGCTTTCTTATTAACGTTCATAGGATTTGCCAGCAGAGTGAATGACTGCAAAACCAGACTGCCGTAAAGCAATACAAGAACAAATTTCTGAATATTTTCAATCGGCATTCTGATGTTGTTTTAATTATTTAAAATAGTCTTTCGTGAAAATCTTCAATTTTGCTGACTTCTTCAATCTTTATCGCAAATTTCCGTTTAGGTATTTTATTCAGATTGGAAACGTAGATTTTATCATATCCCAGCTTTTCGGCTTCTGTGATCCGGTGTTCAATCTGGGGAACAGGGCGTATTTCTCCACTAAGACCTATTTCTCCTGCAAAGCAATACTTCTCGGAAATAGCAATATCTTCATTGGAAGACAGAATAGAGGCTACAACTGCTAGATCCAGTGCCGGGTCATCTGTTTTGATACCGCCAGTTATATTCAGGAAGACATCTTTTGATCCAAGCTGGAAGCCTGCGCGTTTTTCCAGAACCGCCAGAAGCATATTCAACCTTTTTGCATCGAAACCAGTGCAGCTTCTCTGTGGAGTACCATATACTGCGGTACTTACTAAAGCCTGAATTTCCAGTAGCATTGGACGGTTTCCTTCCAGGGTTACGGCTACCGAGTTACCGGATAGCTCTTCAAATTTTTTGGTAATCAGAATTTCAGAAGGATTCTTAATTTCTTTCAGACCCTGAGATATCATTTCATAAATACCAATTTCTGAAGTGGAGCCAAAACGGTTTTTATTAGCTCTTAGTAACCTGAAAAGGTGATTTCTGTCGCCATCGAAATTTAGAACCACATCTACCATATGTTCCAGTACTTTCGGACCGGCAATCTGTCCGTCTTTGGTGATATGACCCACCAGAAATACCGGAGTATTGGTTTCTTTGGCAAACTTTATAATTTCTGAGGAACATTCCCGGATCTGAGAAACTGTTCCCGGAGAGCTTTCTATAAGGCTGGAATGTAATGTCTGTATAGAGTCCAGAATCATAAACTGAGGCTGTAACTTTTTCGCTTCATGCAGAATTTTATCCACAGAAGTTTCTGTAAAAAGGAAGCACTCCGGATTTTGGAGGTCGGTAAGACGGTCTGCACGCATTTTAATTTGTGAAGCGCTTTCTTCTCCGGAGACATACAAAACACGCTTGCGCATTTTTAGTGCCAGCTGAAGCAAAAGGGTGGATTTTCCGATGCCCGGTTCACCACCAATTAAGGTAACAGAACCCAGTACAATCCCACCTCCCAATACACGATTCAGTTCATCGCTCGGAGTTGCAATTCTTGGTTCTTCCTGAGCGTTGACCTCAATAATGTTAATGATATGCTGTTTCTTTTCTCCGGAATAATTTTTTGAAGCCGATTTTTCTATAACTTCTTCAACCAAAGTATTCCATTCTCCACAATTTTTGCACTGTCCGTGCCACTGCGGATACTGAGTTCCGCAATTTTGACAGTAATATGCCGTTTTGACCTTTGCCACTTTTTATCTCTAAACCTTTGATTAATACTGCAAATTACAATTTCATTTTCAGTTTTTGCCAAAAAAGTTTTGCTGAGGAATGATTTTGGTGAAGGTGTAATGGCAGAGAAAATAAAGACTTGTTTTATAAAGGGCTGATTAATTGATTTTTAAATCAATTGCATTTCACGTTGCCCAATTGGATGAGAACCTTTAACTTTGCACAAACCTAATCTAATGAGTAAAAAAGCTACAAAATACATCTTCGTCACCGGTGGTGTAACATCTTCTTTGGGAAAAGGGATCGTTTCTGCGTCCCTTGGTATGTTGTTGAAAGCCAGAGGTTACAATGTAACTATTCAGAAACTGGATCCGTATATTAATATCGATCCGGGAACTTTAAATCCATACGAACATGGAGAATGTTATGTAACAGAAGATGGTGCTGAAACAGATTTGGACTTAGGGCACTACGAACGTTTCCTGAATTCACCGACCAGTCAGAACAACAACGTTACGACAGGTAGAATTTACCAGACTGTTATCGATAAAGAAAGAAAAGGTGATTTCCTGGGTAAAACTGTACAGGTAATTCCTCATATCACCAATGAAATCAAGCGCAGAATTAAAATTCTTGCAAAAGAAAACTACGATATCATTATCACTGAAATCGGTGGTACTGTAGGTGATATCGAATCTCTTCCTTATATAGAAAGTGTACGTCAGCTTCGTTGGGAGCTTGGTGAAACCAATTCTATGGTAATTCACCTGACACTTCTTCCATATTTAGCATCCAGTGGTGAGCTAAAAACCAAACCTTCTCAGCATTCTGTACGTCAGTTAATGGAATACGGCGTTCAGGCAGATGTTTTGGTATGCAGAACCGAGCATAAGATTCCAAAAGATCAGCGTGCTAAATTAGCACAGTTCTGTAATGTAAATCAGGCAAATGTTATCGAATGTCTTGATTTACCAACAATTTATGAAGTTCCATTAGAGTTGCATAAGCAAAACTTTGATGAGGTTGTATTAACTGAATTGGCATTGCCAACAACCAATACACCTGATCTGAAAGACTGGAAAGATTTCCTGAAAAAATATAAAAACCCTAAGAAGAGCGTAGAAATTGCTTTGGTAGGTAAATATGTAAGCCTTCAGGATTCTTATAAATCTATTGCCGAAGCATTTATCCATGCAGGTGGTTCTATGCAGACTGAGGTAAAAGTACGTTGGGTATACAGTGGAGATATCGAAAGTGGAGATGTTGCTGAGTTACTAAATGGTGTAGATGGTGTATTAATCGCACCAGGATTTGGTGACAGGGGTATTGAAGGTAAAATTGAAGCAGCAAGATATGCCCGTGAAAATAATATTCCTGTTTTAGGAATTTGCCTTGGTATGCAGATTATGACGATAGAATTTGCAAGAAATGTTTTGGGTCTTGATAACGCCAACAGTACTGAGTTCGATACAAATGCCAAATATCCGGTAATTAACCTGATGGAGGAACAGAAAAATGTTACCGAAAAAGGGGGGACAATGCGTCTGGGTGCATGGAAATGTGCTGTAAAGGCTTCGACTAAACTTTTTGATATCTATAATTCTAAAAATATTTCTGAAAGACATCGTCACAGATACGAGTTCAACAGTGATTATACTTCTGATTTTGAAGCTAAAGAATTTATTCCTTCAGGTAAAAACCCTGAAACCGGATTGGTAGAAGCTTTGGAACTGAAAAATCATCCATTCTATGTAGGTGTTCAGTATCACCCGGAATACAAGAGTACTGTAGCAAATCCACATCCTTTGTTTAAGGCATTGGTAGAGGCTGCTGTAAAATTTCAAACAAAAAAATAATTTTTTAAATGCAACAAAATAATGGTGTAGGCAAAAGCCAACTGATCAGTTTTGCGGTTTTTTCATTAATCCTTATGGGGGTTATGTTTTACTTCCAGTCGAAGCAAAAACCTGAAGACCACGCAAAAACTCAGGTGACACAGTCTGCTCAGAAATCGAATGCTGCACAATTGCAGAATAATGCTAATGCAGCAGGTATTCAGAAGGTACAGTTGAAGAATGATTTACTGACAGTTGATTTTACAACGCTAGGTGGACAAATTTCTACGGTAAGACTTAACAAGTTCAACGCTTTTGATGAAAAGACAAAAGATAAGCCTCTTTTGTTATTTGCCAATAACAATGCTGATTATGGCTTCCAGTTTAAAGACAAATCCGGAAAAGTAATTAATACCAAAGACTTAGTCTTTAATGCAACGGCTAATGGCAATGCTATTACAATGCAGGCTAATGTTGGAGCGGCTACAATTCAGTTTGTCTATACCTTATTAGATAAGTATACTGTAGACTTTAAAGTAAGAACACAGGGGCTTTCTCAGTTAGTTTCTGATAATAAAGCTGACTTTGTATGGAACTATAATGTTCGTGAGGCTGAAAAAGGACGTTCTCAGGAACAGACACATACAGAGTTTGTTTATGCTTTCAATAATTATAAGAGCTATGATTATGACTCCAGAGGCGATATGGATGAAACCAAAGAAAATCTTAACTGGATTGGTGTAAAGCAACAGTTCTTCTCTGCGGTAATTGAAGCTCAGAATGGTTTCAAAAATTCTAAAGGTAATCAGGAAACAATTGAAAAAGGTGAATACCTGAAAAAATTCAACTATAATGGACAGGTTGATTTGGCTGCGAATGAGCTGAATCAGGATTTCAAATGGTATTTTA
The DNA here is from genome assembly GCF_002024805.1 of Elizabethkingia bruuniana. Classification (NCBI taxonomy): domain Bacteria; kingdom Pseudomonadati; phylum Bacteroidota; class Flavobacteriia; order Flavobacteriales; family Weeksellaceae; genus Elizabethkingia; species Elizabethkingia bruuniana. The sequence goes on along the minus strand of NZ_CP014337.1, from coordinate 3,158,876 downwards.
TGCCATTAGATCTTAATCTGTTAAAGTCTTATGATAAAAACTTTGATGAAATCCTTCCTTTCGGATGGTCTTTCATCGGAAGTTTAAACAGATGGTTCTTTATCCCAGTTTATAACCTTCTTTCATCTTGGGGTATTGCTGCAGGATGGGTGATTTTCTTAATGACAATTGCGGTGAAGATTATCCTTTCACCAATTATGTACAAGCAGCATAAGCTGAGTGCTATGATGCGTGTGATCCGTCCGGAAATTGAAGAAGCTCAGGAAAAGTATAAAAATGCTGATCCTATGAAGAAGCAGCAGGCGACAATGGAGGTCTACCGAAAAGCTGGTGTTAATCAGTTTGCAGGATGTCTCCCGGGCTTGGTACAGATTCCTATCTTCTATGCATTGTTCCGATTCTTCCCGAACATGTTGGACTTGAGAGGTAAGAGTTTCTGGTTTGCAAATGACCTTACAGCATATGATGACCTGATTAAATTACCATTTAATGTTCCTTTCTTAGGAGAACATCTTAGTGTTTTTGCATTGGCATGTACGATTGTGATTCTTATCTATACAGTGATGACTGCTGGTAATATGCAGCAGCCTACTCAGGAGGGAATGCCAAATATGAAACCGCTGATGTATATCTTCCCGGTTACATTCTTGTTCTTCTTGAACTCTGCAGCATCAGGTTTATCTTGGTACTATTTTGTTTCCAATGCGATTAACATTGTAATTATCTTAGTCATTAAGTATTTCATTCTGGATGAAAAGAGAATTCATGCTCAGATTCAGGAAAATAAAGCTAAGCCTAAGAAGGAAGGCCGTTTCCAGGCAAGAATGCGTGAAATGATGGAAAAAGCTCAGGATCAGCAAAAGCAGATGGAAAACTTAAAACAACAAAATAAGAAGAAATAGACTTCTTGAAATATATAAGAAACCCTCGGTCAGTGATCGAGGGTTTCTTATTTTTAGTCGCATTCTCTTGGAGGTGGTTGGTTTGGATCAGGGCATGGTCTGCCACATACACATATTTTTCCTCCTGTAATTTGTCTTAATCCTTTTTTGTCCAAAAGTTTTGCATTAGCAAGCTTTGAAAATGTTTTCATATTGTGATATTTATGTTGGTTGTATACCAAAGATAAAAAAATAATCACTTAATAGTGATTATTTTTTTATCTAAAGTAATTTAAAACTCATTCTATGGTATGGGGTAGTACCAAATTCCCGAATAGCATCCCTATGTGCCTTAGTTGGGTAACCTACATTTTTAGCCCAGCCGTACTGTGGATATTCTTCATGAAGTTTTTCCATTAACCGGTCTCTGTAATCTTTTGCGAGAATAGATGCAGCAGCAATACTTAAAACTTTAGAGTCTCCTTTTATTACACACTGATGAGGAATGTAATTGTAGGGATGAAATCTGTTTCCATCTACCAAGATAAATTCAGGACGTACTTTTAATTGATCCAAAGCTAAATGCATGGCATGGATACTTGCGTTCAGTATATTATGTTTATCTATAAACTCCGGGGGTAATTCTGCAATAGCATAATCGCGCGCATTTGTTTTGATATATTCTGCGAGCTCTTTTATTGAAGTTTTTGATAGTGTTTTAGAATCTTTAACAAATAAATTGTTAAATTTTTCATCTAATATAACGCTTGCTGCCACTACGGGACCCGCTAAACAGCCTCTTCCGACTTCATCGCAGCCTGCTTCTGTAAATTTTGTTATAAAAAGTTGCAATATTGTTTTTTTTGTTAAATTTAATGTTAATTTTTTAAACTTAAAATAATTTAATATGAAAAAAACTGTTCAAATCGCATTTTTATTATTTTTTTATGGGTTAGTGTTTGCTCAAGGAAATGATCAATACAGAATTGGTACTTCTGGTATGTCTACCCAAAACAATGATATAAGAGATTATGCAAATAATTGGAAAAATAATATTAACAGATCGGTAAGTATAGACGATCTTAAGAAAGATGTTAAGGGATCACCATATTATGATGATAAATTTTATAGTGTTAAAATTAATGGAGGTGTTGATGTGCCTCAGAAGTTAAGATATAATGCTTTTTCAGATCAGATGGAGTATATGCAAGACCAAAAAACATATGAAATTAACAAATTTGAAAATCTAATTGTTGAGTTTCCATCCATCAAAAAAACATATGTTGTGCTAGATTATCCTTTTGAGGGTAAAAAACATCTTGGTTATTTAGCAGTAGATTTCTATGGAAAAAACTATGGGCTATATACTAAAGAGCGGATAGAACTTAAAGGAGGAACCGGAGCTGATAATGGAATTGTAGATAATACAGGGTATAGATTTGCAAAAAAGAAAGATATTTTCTATATAAGAATTGGAGATAAAATAGAACTATTGCCTGGTTCAACTAAAGAGTTTAATCAAAAATTCACAAATGATAGAAGTATAGCTAATTACCTAAATAATAATAAAATTGATCTTAAAAATAAAGAAAATGTTATTAAAATGTTAATCGAAATTGATAAATAAAATTATGTTATTCTCTTTATATTGAAATATATATTTGTTAATTGAATGTAAAACCTCGTTAATTCGAGGTTTTTATCATTTATTTAACATTATTTAGTTTTTTTTTGATAATATTAAGAAAAATTCACATATTTGTATTGTTGAAAAATTAATTTGATATGAAGAAATTAACAAACAGTGTCTTGGTTGTTGTGATGAGCTCATCCATGGCACTAATATCTGCACAAAAAAAAGTGGCAGATACAACCGCGAAAACCAAAGACATTGGTGAAGTTGTTATCACGGGAGCTTTGGGGTTGAAAAAGAAAGCAGATGCCCAGACTTCTGCTCAGCAGGTGGTTACAGCATCTGAATTGAATCAAGCATCGAGTCCTAATGCTGTTAGTGCACTAACTGGTAAGGTTTCAGGGGTGCAGATTACACAAACAAATTCCAGTGTAACAGGTGATTTTAGTATTGTGATTAGAGGGCAGAGAACAATTACAGGTAGCAATGAAGCATTGGTTGTTATTGATAATGTAATTTCTACTGCAGCCGTTTTGCAACAATTGCCTCCTGAGGTTATTGAATCTGTTAATATTATTAAAGGGGGCTCAGGAGCTGCTTTGTATGGTTCTCAAGGTATTAATGGAGTAGTAGTGGTTACTACCAAAAGAGGAACGAAATCAAAAAGATTATCTGTTTCTTTAACTTCCGCTGTAGACTTTGAAAGTGTAGGTATGATGCCTACAAGGCAAACTATGTATGGTCAAGGATGGTCAGGAAAAAAAGTAAATGTAGAAAATGGCGCATGGGGATGGTCGTTTAATGACCCGAAATATGCAGGAACAATACAGCCTTATGGTATCCCTTTGTATGACTATAATAAAAATGGTGTTATAGATTTTAATCCAAATGATAGTACTCCAGCAGGAGACGAGGCGGCATCTATTATGTCTCCGTTTAAATCGTTTGGTAATGATCAGATTAGAAAGTTTTTTAAAACAGGATCTCTTTATCAGAATACACTTTCGATAAATGCGGGAGATGGGGATGGCTATATAATGTTGACGTTGAATAACGTTAACAGAGATTTTATGATTCAGGATGATATATTAAGACGTACTTCTGCAATGTTAAAAGGGGGGATGAAGGTTGGTAAGTGGAGGTTTGAAGGTATTGTTAATTATAACCATCAAAAAACGTCTACAACTACTCAGGATATTTATTATCAATTGTTACAATCCGCAACAGATATTCCAATTACCAGATGGAGAGACTATACAGATAATGCTTATGCATGGAATGTTTACTATCAAAACCCTTATTGGAATATTAAACATCTTAGATATAATAATTTAAGCAATTATTTTAATGCAATTGCATCTGCTCAATATGACGTTAATTCACATATTAGTTTAATGTATCGTGGTAATGTTCAATATACTAATACAGAGTCTAATAGCCATAATGATGGTTGGAGTTCTTCAATGCTTGATGCTACAGCGATAACTTCTTCTTACTATAAATATAATACTACACTAGCAAACTATTATGGGGATTTGATGGCAAATTTTAACTATGATTTGACAGATGATTTGAATATGATGCTGAATGTGGGACATAATTATCAAGAGTGGAGAACTAATAATATGTCAGCCGGGGGTACGGGGATCCAGATTCCTGGGATATACCAGGTATGGAATTTATCAAACCCGGCTCAGCCATATAGTTTGAATAATAAGTCATTCTTTAGAAATCAACATGCCTTATTTGCAAATTTAGATTTGAATTATAAGAGTTTCTTATTTTTAAATGCATCAGCTCGTTATGAATTAACATCTGTCTTACCAAAGAATAGTAATGGATATTTCTATCCGTCAGTTGGGGTCTCTTTTGTTCCTACAAAAGCATTCAATTTCTTAAAAGATAATTCAGTATTAAATTATTTAAAGGTAGCGCTTAACTATTCTAGAATTGGACAGTCTTCGGCTATTGGTACTTATAGTATATATGATAGGCCTAATTTAGGTTCTGGATATCCTTATGGTACAGGTCCTTTAAGTTTTGTTATAAACCAGTCTCCTACAGATCAGAATATAAAACCAGAATTTACAACGAAGAAAGAGGTTAATCTAAGTTTTTCTTTATTTAAAGATAGAATTAGTTTTGATGGAGCTTATTATCAGGAAGATACGGATGATTTGATTACAAATGCTACAACAAGTAATACTACAGGATTAACACAAAGATTGTTTAATATTGGGAAATTAAAAGGCAAGGGGTATGAATTAAATCTGAATCTGGTGCCAATTAAATCAACTGATTTTAAATGGGATTTGGGGCTTTCGATGTCTCATCAAAAAACTATTATTACAAAACTTACAGATGATGCAAAATCAGTGCGATTGGCAGGAAACAGTTTCTTAGGGTTGTATGCAGATGAAGGAGAAGAATTGACCATAATAAAAGGTATTGCGTATCAGAGAGACCCGCAAGGGCGTATTATTGTTGATTCGAATACAGGTTTACCTCAAGTAACGTCTACCCAGGAAAAATTTGGAAGAACAACTCCTAAATATATATTTGGGTTGACAACAAATATTAGCTATAAAGGATTTAGACTAAGTGCAGTAATGGATTATCGTACTGGTCACAAATTTTATTCAGGTACTTTGCAAGGTTTTACATTTAATGGGTTAAATGTTGCCTCAGCAGTGGACAGAAGTCAACCATATATTGTTCCAAACTCATCATATAAAGATGGAAGTGGAAATTATGTATCCAATACTTCTATTCCTATTTATAACAATTCTAATGGTAAAACAAATCCGCAAGCAGCTCTTGAAAACTATTTTGGGGGAGCAAGTTATAATACGGTTTCTGATAATTATGTTTTAGACGCTACTGCTTTTAAAGTAAGAGAAATTGCTTTGAGCTATACTTTCCCAAAATCAGCTCTCGGTACTACTGGAATAAATGCGTTAACTGTTGGGGTACATGCAAGGAATCCTTTCCAAAAATATTCTAAGGAAAATAAAGGATATAATGACCCTGAAACTGCATTTGATCCAAGATATAGAGGACTTGCTAATGCAGGGCAATATCCTGAGTACAGAACTTATGGGGCTAATATTACAATAACCTTTTAAAGAAAAAATAATGAAAAAAATATTATATATAGCAATCAGTGCAGTTTCTCTTGTGGGATGTAAATTGGATGATAATATTGATCCGAACTTACCTCTAACAGAGGATATTTCACCAAGGCAACTTATGGCTGCTGCAGAAACAACATCTTATGCTGCACAAGCAGGTACAATGGTGTCATTATCTAGAATATGGACTAATGTTGTCGCTGGTAATTATTACTATTATGCAGCTCCGATGACTAATGAATATCAGATGAATGTTACATCTACATTTGCGAATGGTATTTGGAATGGAAATTATTTGGCAATGGCTAATCTTGCAAATATTATAAACAATAAGGATGCTGCTAAATATCCTTATCATGTGGCTATTTCTAAAATTTTATTGGCAAATAGTATGCAGTATATTGTAGATTTTTATGGAGATGCACCTTACACAGAGGCCTTTAAGCAACAACAGAAGATTTCACCTAAGTATGATAAAGGAGAGGATATTTATAGGGATTTGGTTGTGAAATTAAATGAGGCGATTCAAACCATCGATAACGCTAATGTTACTTCTGATAACGAAATTAAAGCCAATGAAGATTATATTTATAAAGGAGATCTTGCTAAATGGAAAATTTTTGCAAATACAATTAAACTGAGATTACTGTTGAGACAATCAAATGTTGCAGATGCGAATGTTAAGCAATTTGTAAACTCACAGTTAGCAACATTGTCTAGTGCAACTTTTGTTTCCTCTGATGTTAAAATTAATCCTGGGTATAATGCCTCTTCTCAATCGTCTATGAGTCCATTGTATTCTAACTGGGGTAGATATAATTTTGACCATTCCGCGAATAATACAGGTTGGAGATATTTTATGTTATCTGATCATTTTGCAAAATTATTAAATGGTGATGCTTCTAAACCTACTTCCGGTGTTGTTGATCCAAGAGGAACAGTAATGTACACTAAAGCTACTACTGGAGCTAGTACAGGTAAATTGAATGGGATTATTCAAGGCAGTGATAAACCCGATGGTTCTGCTGAAGGAGATTATTCTAGGGTAGGATGGACTTATAATACTGCTGAAGGAGTAGGAGGTTTAATGGATGGATACTTGATGTTGGCATCTGAATCTGAACTTTTGCAGTCTGAAGCAGCAATTTTATATCCTCAGTATTTTAACGATGCGCCAGGGCATTATATTAAAGGAGTAAATGCTTCATTTGTATTTTATGGATTAACAACGAGTGCTGCAACAGCTTATTTGGCGAGTTTAGATAGTAAGGCAGTCGGATGGACTGGAGCTCCTGATAAAATGGCTGCTATTCAGTATCAGAGACTTATTGCATTGAATATGGTAAGGCCTTTTGAAACTTATCTGAATTATCTAAAAACGGGATATCCGCAAACGCCAATGGCTTTAACTGCATCCTTCCCTAATAAGCCATATAGGTTAATTTATCCACAAACAGAATATGTTGGGAATTCAGCTAACGTGCCTAATATTACAACTAATGATGTTTTTGCTAAAAATCAGTATACCCCTTTTTGGTTAAGATAAAATAAAATTTTTATACTTTATGATTACTAGCCGGAGAATATATATTCTCCGGCTTTTTATATTAATTTTTTTTAAAAAAATAATAAATAATTGTCTGGCGTATATTTTGAATTTTGCATTAATCAGTTTTAATGTATTCATTTTGTGGTTTTATTGTCATATTGTTAAAGTATTGGTGAATTATTATTTGTTTTTTAGTAATCTCTCAATAATATTGAAATGTTAAAAAAAATGTTAAATTTTTTCTTTGCTATGTTAATAAAAATTCACAAATTTGGAATTGTGAAAAATAATTTGATATGAAGAAACTAACTAACAGTGTCTTAGTTGTAGTCTTGTCGTCGTCTTTTGTGTTTATTAATGCACAGAAGAAACAAGATACTACTAAAACAAAAGATATTGAGGGTGTTGTAGTTACAGCCCTTGGTATTAAAAGAGAGAAAAAAACCTTAGGGTATGCTACTCAAGAAATTAAAGGTGATGTTTTAAGAGAAGGGTCTAATTCGGGTAATATTTCGAGCCAGCTAGCGGGTAAAGCTGCTGGACTCCAGATTACTACAAATACCAACTTTGGAGGGTCTACAAATGTTGTAATACGTGGTAATAAATCGATTTCAGGTAATAACCAAGCTCTATTTGTAATAGATGGTGTTCCAGTTGATAACAGAACCAATACAGATAGTCGATTTGATTATGGTAACAATATTTCGGATATTAATCAGGAAGATATTGAAAGCATTAACGTTCTAAAAGGGGCTGCTGCATCTGCGTTATATGGAGAGAGAGCTGCGTCTGGGGTTATTGTTATTACTACTAAAAAAGGTCGTTCAAGAGATGGTGATAAGTGGGGGGTAACCTTATCTTCAGAATATCAAGTTGGTACAGCTGATAAAAAAACTTTTCCTGAATATCAGAATATGTATGGACAAGGTTATTTTACCAATTTGTCAAAAATTAATTTAAACGGAGTCCAGGTACTTGTTCCTCCTTTTTCTGCTGATGCATCATTAGGGCAACAATTTGATCCAAATATAATGGTATATCAATGGGATGCGTTTACTCCAGGAACAAAAAATTTTGGTAAGGCAAGCCCTTGGGTAGCTGCGAAGCATGGTCCTCTTGATTTTTTCCAGACGGCTCAGACTACTGTAAATACGATTGGATTAGAGAAAGGAAATGAGAATGCCAATTTCCTATTAAATTATAGTAACTACCTTTCTGATGGTATATTACCTAATTCTAATATGAAGAAAAATACACTTTCTTCTAAAATGGGCTATAAAATTAATGATAAACTAGATGCTACTGTATATGCATCCTTGACGATGCAAGACACCAAAGGTAGAAATTCGACAGGTTATAGTGATAACGTTATTACCGGATTCAGACAATGGTGGCCTGTAAATGTTGATGTTTGGGATCTAAGAGATGCATATAATTATGCAAATACTAATGCTTCATGGAATAGAACAAGTTATTCTAATGGAACACCAAAATATTGGAATAATCCTTATTTTGATAGATATCAGAATTATCAGTCAGATAGTAGAACCCGTTTCTTTGGATACGCTCAGTTAAATTATAAAGTAGCCAAAGGTTTTAATATTATGGGTAGAGTTTCAATGGATTTTTACCGACAATTAAATGAAAGAAGAAAAGCTGTCGGAAGTATCCCTGAAGCTTTTGGGTTATCTGGAAATACTACAGGGTCTGGTTATAGCAGAAGAGATATAAATAGTAGTGAAATAAACTATGAATTAACAGGGACGTATAATACTAAATTTGGTGATAATATTTCTTTAAATGCTGTTTTAGGTGGTAATCTAAGGAAAAATTCTTTTGAAACAGTAGATGCATCAACAGAGGGAGGACTTATTTTACCGGGACTGTATTCATTAAGAAATTCTGCTGGTACAACTTTACCTCCATTGGAAGCTATTGCAAAAAGCACATTAGGGGGAGTATATGCACAGGCATCTCTAGGTTTTTATGATACATATTTCGTTGAAGGTTCAATTAGAAGAGATCAATCAAGTAATCTACCAGCAGGAAATAATGCTTATTGGTACCCTTCAGTTTCAGGATCAATAATCCTGTCTAACTTAATTAAACAAGATTGGTTAAGTTTTGCGAAAATTAGAGGGAATTATGCACAAACAGGAAAAACAACTGATAATTACCGATTATATGATACCTTTAATATTGGAGGCTTGTTTAACCAAACTCCTATTATAACCACTAGTACTATTAAGAAAGAACCTAATCTTAAGCCAGAAATATCAACTGAGTATGAAGTTGGTCTAGAAGCTAAGTTTTTGAAGAATAGAATTGGATTTGATGTTGCGCTTTATAAAACTAATTCTGTAGATCAAATTGTTAGAGTTGATGTATCTACTGCAACAGGTTATAGTACACAATGGATCAATGCTGGTAACCTACAAAATAAAGGTATCGATGTGCAGTTGAATTTTGTTCCAATTAAGACGAAAAACTTCACGTGGAGCATGGATGTTAACTGGAATAAAAATGTTAACAAAGTTCTTTCTCTGAAGAATGGACTTGATAATCTTTTATTATATAATGCAGGTTGGGGAACTACTTTTAATGCCAAGGTTGGTGAAGAGTATGGTGTAATAAAGGGTAGTGACTATGTTTATAACGATAAAGGAGAGAGAATTGTTGAGGACGGAATTTATCAAATGAAGCAGGATCAGGTTATTGGTAATATTATGCCTGAATGGACTGGAGGTGTTAGAAATAGTTTAACTTACAAAGGCTTTAATTTTAGCTTCTTAATTGACGGGCAAAAAGGAGGAAGTATTTTCTCACATGATATGTATTTTGGGTTAGATACTGGATTATATAAGGAAACGGGAGTTCCAGATAGGTTTAATATTATTTTACCTGGTGTAAATCCTGATGGTACTCCAAATACAACTCCTCTACCAGCAAAAGATACTGGAGCATTGAATGGTGGAGAATATGCTGTGCCGAACAAAGGTTTTGTATACGATGCTTCTTTTATAAAATTAAGAGAAGCTTCAATTAGCTATACTTTCCCTAAATCACTTTTTGCTAATACTGTTATCAATGAATTAAGAGTTGGTATAGTTGGACGAAATCTGTGGATTATACATAAGAATCTACCTTATGCAGATCCTGAATCAGGATTAAATGCAGGATTAATGTCCAGAGGATATTCAATTGGGTCTATGCCAACAACAAGAACAGTTGGTGTTAATGTAACAGTTAAATTCTAAACAAAATGAAAAAAAAGATATTATTATTAAGTATATTAGGAGTATTATCCTCATGTGGCAGTGATATGACTTCATTGAATGAAGATCCTAAAACGGCAACTAATGTTTCTGCGAATAATGTTTTTGCAGGTGGTGTTTTGGGAACTTCAGATCAGATGAATACATCAAGTATGAATTCTAATCAATTTAGAATGTTTGTGCAACAATTAGCTGATGTGGAATATTTAGAGGGTGGTGCCTATAAAGTTAGAAAAAGATCACTTCCAGATTCGCAATGGGATGCTTTATATAGTCAATTGCAAAATTTTGAAAATGCAAAAGTAGCAGTTAAAAGAGATGGCGGGGATGCTGCGGTGGTAGCGAATAAATTAGCCGCCACAGAAATCATGGAAATTTATTGTTATCAGACATTGGTAGATACTTTTGGAGATGTTCCATATTCACAGGCATTAAACCCTGCTTACACAAGTCCTAAATATGATGATGCAAAATCTATCTATGTAGATTTGTTGAAAAGATTAGATGCTGTAGTTGCAACAATTAATCCGAGTGCCGGGGCTTATGGAAATGATGATTTTCTATACAAAGGGAATATGTCTAAATGGATAAAATTTGCTGCAGCTTTAAAAATAAAGATGGGTATTAATCTTGCAGATTCTGATGCAGCTTTATCAAAAACAGCTGTTGAATCGGGATATCAGTTAGGAACATTTGCTAATCAGAGTGAAAGTGCTAGAATCCAATATAATTCAACAGGTATCTATACGTCTCCTTCATACAGAGATTTAGCACAATCGGGAAGAGTTGATTATTGTCTGTCTAATATTTATTTAGCTGGCTTAACTGCGGATAATGACCCTCGTATATCATCTTACTTCACTACTGTGGGAGGTGTGTTTAAGGCTGGTAAATTTGGAACAACTAATCCAACAGCCGCTTCTGATTTATCTTTAATAAAGCCAAGTGTTTATGCACCTGATTCATATGGGTATTTTTCGGATTATATAGAGATTGAATTCATATTGGCTGAGGCAGCTGCCAGAGGATATGCAGTAGGGGCAGATGCAGCAACACATTTTAAAAATGCATTATCAGCTTCATTAGACCTTTGGGGTGTTGCTGCTGCTGATAAAGCTACTTATTTGGCAGCTAATGATTATAACTCTTTACCAGGTACATTCCGTGAAAAAATAGGAACTCAAGCATGGCATTCTATGTATAATAGAGGATTTGAGGCTTGGACGTTTTTTAGAAGATTAGATTATCCAAAATTAACAACTCAGAATCCAACTTCTGATCCTATTCCAATGAGATTACCGTATCCAACAAAAGAATCTTCTATTAACTCTACGAATATGTATGATGCTATAAATAAATTGCCATCTAAATCTGATTCTCAAGGAGATAGAGTTTTTTGGGATAAAAATTAGTAAATTAAATGAATATAATTTGTCATTAGCAAATTTACAGTCGGAAGATTTTCTTCCGACTTTTTTATTTATTATATGCATGGAAATAAAAAGACAAATATTCTGACAACGAAGTATTTTTGTGATTAATTTAACTTTCAGTGAGTTATTTTTATTGCTTAAAATATAAAATTAACAATGCATTAACTTTTAACTTTGGTATGTTAAGAAAAATTTATATACTTGTGCCAGTTAAAATTTAATTTGATATGAAGAAACTAACTAACAGTGTTTTGGTAGTGGTTTTGTCTTCTTCTTTTGTATTTGTTAATGCTCAGAAGAAACAAGACTCTGCCAGAACTAAGGATATTGAGGGAGTTGTAGTGACTGCCCTTGGTATTAAAAGAGAGAAAAAGTCTTTGGGGTATGCTTCTCAGGAAGTAAAAGCAGACAAACTCTTTGATGGTACTACCAATACGGGTAATATTGCTTCCCAGCTTTCCGGTAAAGTATCTGGTCTTCAGGTAAATACATCTAGTAACTTTGGTGGATCCTCAAGTCTTGTAATCAGAGGTATAAAAAGTTTACAAGGGGCAAATCCACTTATCGTTATTGATGGATCTCCTGTAAACAACTCTTCTACCTATGACACCAAGACAAACCAGGATATGGGTAACCTATTGTCAGATGTCAATCAGGAAGATATTGAATCCATCAACGTTCTGAAAGGTGCAGCAGCATCTGCATTATATGGTGAGAGAGGTCTTAATGGTGTTATTGTAATTACGACCAAGAGTGGTAAAGGAAAAGATGATGGAAGCTGGGGGGTAACTCTATCATCATCTGTACAAGCTGGCTTTATAGATAAATCTACTTTCCCAGAATACCAGAATAGATATGGAGCCGGGTATGCTATGAGCTTCAGTGAAAAAAATGCAAATGGTACACCTTACGGAAATATAGGTGACGATGCTTCATGGGGACCAGAATTTAATCCTAATCAATTAGTATATCAATGGGATGCATTTGATCCTAATTCTAAAAACTTTGGAAAAGCAACACCTTGGGTAGCTGCTAAGAATGGACCTATTAAGTTCTTTGAAACTCCAATTACTTATGTAAATGGTATTACCCTTGAAAAAGGTAAGAAAGGAAATAACTTTATGTTATCATACGATAATATGTTGTCTAATGGTTTGTTGCCAAATTCTGATTTAAGAAAGAATACATTTACTACAAAAATTAACTACGATTTTACACCTAAGTTACATGCTACTGTTTATTCAACATTAGTAGTTCAGAATACTAAAGGTAGAAACGATGCCAATTATTCTGGAAACTTGGTAGGTGGATTCAGACAATGGTGGGCAAACAACGTTGATATAGTTGATCAGAAAAACGCTTACTTTAATAGTGGTGGTAAGAATATTAGCTGGAATCTGAAGAGTGGTGCAAATCCTGTTTTAGGTTTCTGGAATAATCCATACTATCAAAGATATCAAAGTTATAGTAGTGATGACAGAACAAGAAGTTTCAGTTATGCTTCATTGACATATGATTTCAATAAAAATTTCAGTTTAATAGGTAAGGTGTCTTATGACAATGCATCTACATATTTCCAAAACAGATTGGCTCCAGGATCTGTACCAAAAGCATTTGGTGCATCACAAAAACTAGTGAGTTCAGGATATAGCAGACAAAACCTTACTACAACAGAAACTAACTTTGACTTAATGTTAAATTATAAATTTAATATTACAGATAACATCAATGTTAGTGGTATAGCCGGAGGAAACGTAAGAAGAAATTATTATAATTCTATTTATGCGTCTACAGAAGGAGGATTAGAAAAAGATGGATTATATGCTTTGGCAAATTCAAAATTCCCTATTATCCCGCCGGATGAAAATGAATATACAACAGTAACTTCAAGTGCTTATGCAACAGCATCTTTTGATTTCTATAAGTTCTTCTATTTAGATGCTACATTTAGAGCGGATAAAACTTCTACGTTACCAAAAGCAAACAGAGTGTATACTTATCCTTCTTTTACGGGATCATTCATTTTGTCAGAATTTGTAAAGCCATCATGGTTGAGTTTCTGGAAAGTAAGAGCAAACTATGCTGAAGTAGGAGGAACAGCAGATCCATATCAGCTACAGTACTATTATACTTTTGCAGGTACATTTAATAACTCTATTGTAATGCAAAATTCACAGACGCTTCTTGCAAATCCTGATTTAAAGCCACAGCGCTCAAAAGAATTTGAAGTAGGTACTGAAGCTCATTTTTTCAAAGGGAGATTAACATTTGATGCTGCTTACTACAAGACTAAGACATTTAATCAGATTATAAATCTTCCAATTTCTGCTGGATCAGGTTTATTGACAGCAGTTGCAAATGCTGGTAGAATTGATAACGAAGGTATTGAACTACAAATTGGTGCTACGCCAATTAAAACCAAAGATTTCTCTTGGAATATAGATGTTAACTGGTCTAAAAATAAAAATAAAGTTGTTGAATTGTTGCATAATGCAACAACAGATGTTAGCAACTATAACTTAACAAGTATTCAGGGAGGTGCATCTGTTAATGCAACTGAAGGTGAAATGTGGGGTGCAATTAGAGGTAGTGATTACAAATACCTTAATGGGCAAAAAGTTGTTGACTCTAAAGGATTCTATGTTTTAGAAGGTAACAAGGTAATTGGGAACACAACTCCGGATTGGATTGGAGGTGTTAGAAACTCTTTTAGTTATAAAGGAATTAGTGTTTCATTCTTAGTAGATTTCAGAAAAGGAGGAGATATTTTCTCAACCGATATGTATTATGCAACTTCTACAGGTTTGTATAAGGATACTGCAATTGGTGATTATAGAACAGGAAAAGTGGTTCTACCGGGGGTAACCGCTGATGGGCAGCCAAACCAAACAGCAATAGATGCATCTGTATATGGTAATATGGGCTATCAAAAGAGTCCTACATCACGCTATGTTTATGACGGATCTTTTATAAAGCTTAGAGAAGCAAGTATTAGCTACACATTACCAAAGGCTTTATTAGCTAATACATTTGTTAACGAGGCTAAGATTTCTATTGTAGGAAGAAACTTATGGATTATTCACAAAAATCTTCCTTATGCAGATCCTGAGTCTACTCTGGGTGGAGGTGTAAGATCTTTTGGTTATTCTATTGGATCTCTACCAACTACAAGAGATATCGGAGTTAATATTTCTTTCAAATTCTAAATCAAAACAATGAAAAATATATTTAAAGCCTTTTTAGGTTTAACAATAGCTGTAACAACGCTTTCCTCTTGTGAAAGAGATACAACATTGCTAAATAATGATGGAAAACATCCATCTGATTTAAGTTCTGGAGTGTTATTGTCAATGGGGCAAAATCAACAATTTTATAATATAGATAACCCTAGTGTTAATGCAAATAATTACAGATTCTTTGTTCAGCAATGGTCTGAAACAACTTATACTGATGAGGTAAACTATAACTTGATTACAAGAAATCAGCCTAGATTTCATTTCAACAGAATGTATGTCTATAGTTTAAACAACTTCAAAAAAGCGCAAGATGCTTTAGCTACGGAAGTAAATGATCCTGCTGTTGCTGCAAATAAATGGGTGACAAATGAGATTTCTTCTATTTTTGTTTGGGAAAATATTGTAGATACTTGGGGAGATGTTCCTTATACTGAGGCTCTGGCTGCTGTAAACGGTGGTTTTGCACCAAAATATGATGATGCAAAAACTATTTATGCTGATTTATTAAAAAGAATCGATGCAGCAATTGCTAAAATTAACCCTTCTGCAAAGGGTTATGAAGTAAATGACATTGTTTACAAGGGCGATATGTCCAAGTGGAGAAAATTAGCTAATTCTGTTAAATTAAGATTAGCATTAAATCTTTCAGATGTGGATCCTGTTACTGCAAAAGCAGCAGCAGAATCAGCTATTGCATCTGGAGTTATGACTTCAACAGCAGATTCTTATTCTTTTGTTTATGACGGAGTAACGTTTACCAATCCTGTTTTTGACAACTTGGTAGCTTCTAATCGTGATGACTTTGTTCCTTCAAATATATTAGTAGATGTTATGAATACTAATAATGATCCAAGAAGAGACGTATGGTTTACAAAAACAAAAGATGGTAAATACCTAGGCGGTGTTTATGGAATCAAAAATACATACGGAAACTATTCTCATGTAATGGACAGCTTTAAAAAGCCAATAACCCCATCCAATTTGTTAAGCTATTCAGAAGTACTGTTTATGCAGGCTGAAGGAGCTGCAAGAGGATTTAACATGGGAGGTACAGCGGCAGGTTTATATGCCGCAGCTATTACAGAGTCTATGACAGAATATGGAGTAGATGCTACGAAAGCTGCAGCATACATTGCATCGCGTCCGTATGATGCAACAAACTGGAAAAAGTCTATTGGTGAAGAGTCATGGATTGCTATGTACAACAGAGCTTTTGCAGCATGGAATTTTATGAGAAGATTGGATAATCCTATCCTTAAGAATCCAACAAATTCTAATACTAAAGGAGTTCCGGTAAGAATGATTTACTCAAGTGATGAGTATACTCAAAATGAAAAGAATGTTAGAGCAGCAGCTGCCAAGATTGGTGGTGATGATGTTACGACTAAGCTCTTCTGGGATAAAAACTAAAATTTATTTCAATTAATATTTAAACCGCCTTCGGGCGGTTTTTTTATTTCGTAAATTTGCAGCCACAACTATTTTAAGAATGGAGATAAAAAAACAGATTCAGGATCAGATTACTGAGATTATTCAGCAGAAATACCAGTTAGAAGGTATTGCACTAGAAGTTCAGCAAAACAAAACCGATTTTGAAGGAGATTTCACTGTAGTGATTTTTCCGCTTGTAAAACAGGCGAGGAAAAGTCCGGATGCATTGGGACAGGAATTGGGTGAAGAACTTATAGCAGCTACTGATTATATCAGGTCCTATCAGGTCGTGAAAGGTTTTTTAAATCTTTCTTTGAAAAATGATTTTTTTATCAGTCAGGCCCAGGATTTAGGAACTGATTTAGGCAACCTTCCGGAAAAAGGTGAAACCATTATGGTAGAATATTCCTCTCCGAATACCAACAAACCTTTGCATTTAGGCCATGTAAGAAATAACCTTTTAGGTTACTCAGTTGCACAAATACTGAAAGCTGCCGGTTACAATGTGATTAAAACACAGATTATCAATGACCGTGGTATTCATATTTGTAAATCTATGCTGGCGTGGGAGAAATTTGGTAATGGAGAAACTCCGGAATCAACTGGTCTGAAGGGTGATAAATTAGTTGGTAATTACTATGTAAGATTCGATCAGGAATATAAAAAGCAGATTGAAGAACTAAAATCTCAGGGAATAGCAGAAGAAGCTGCTAAAAAGCAGGCTCCAATTATATTGGAAGCTCAGAAAATGTTATTAGACTGGGAAAATGGAGATGAAAAAGTGCGTCAACTTTGGGAAATGATGAACGGGTGGGTGTATAAAGGCTTCAATGCAAGTTATGCCCGTATGGGAGTTGATTTCGACCAGCGTCAGTACGAAAGCAATACCTATATTTTAGGAAAAGATTTGATCCAGGAGGGGTTGGATAAAGGCATTTTGTTCCGCAAAGATGATGGTTCCGTATGGATAGACCTTACAGATGATGGTCTGGATCAGAAATTATTACTGCGTTCCGATGGAACTTCTGTATATATGACTCAGGATCTTGGAACAGCGGTAGAACGTTTTAAAGACAATGATATCCAGCAGTTAATCTATACGGTAGGAAACGAGCAGGATTATCACTTCCAGGTATTATTTTTGGTACTTAAGAAGTTAGGATATTCATGGGCAGATCATTTGCATCACTTATCTTACGGAATGGTGGAGCTTCCTAACGGTAAAATGAAATCCCGTGAAGGTACTGTTGTTGATGCAGATGAATTAATGGAAGAAATGTACCTGACTGCAAAAGAAAAAGCTCAGGAACTAGGTAAGATGGAAAGTCTTACGGAAGATGAAAAAGAGAAATCTTATGAAACGGTAGGTCTTGGTGCTTTGAAATATTATATCCTGAAGATTGATCCAAAGAAAAAAATATTATTTAATCCGGCTGAAAGTATTGATTTCAACGGAAATACAGGGCCTTTTATCCAGTATACTTATGCGAGAATTCAATCCCTATTGAACAGAGCAGAATATAAAGAAGGAAATATTTCAGAGAATTATCAGTTAAATGCTTCCGAGAAAGAACTATTGGTTATGGCTTCTCAGTTTAATGAAGTGATTGCTAAAGCTGCTGAAACTTTAAGCCCTGCACAGGTAGCAAATTATGTGTATGATTTAGTGAAATCTTATAACTCTTTCTATCAGAATAATCCTATCCTTAATCAGGATGATGAAGATGCGAAACAACTTCGTCTTAAACTTTCCAAAGTGACCGGAAATATTATTCAGAAAGCCTTAGGCCTTTTAGGAATAGGAACAGTCAACAGAATGTAATTTCTTAGATTTGAAATATAAAAAAACCTGCTAAAAAGCAGGTTTTTTTAGTCTTTTACTTTGTCTTATTAGGGCCTAATAAGAATTCTTTTGGATGTTTCTTACCGAGTAAATGAGCTGTAAAATAATCCCAACGGCGTCTCATCATATAGTAGGTGTGCTCTCCAAAACCATGAGCACTGTTAGGAAAAGCAATGAAATCATAATCTTTATTCGCTTTTTCCAAAGCTTCAATTACCAGTAATGCATTGTACGGAGGTACATTGTCATCCATCATACCATGTGCAATAAGTAATTTACCTTTCAGGTTTTTAGCATAAAGCTGATTAGCCTGCGATGCATAATCCGAATTTTCTACAAGTCCGTTATATCTTTCACCCCAGTCATCTTCATAATTACGGTTATCATGATTACCAGATTCTGAGATACCAACTTTAAAGAAATCCGGATATCTGAACATGGCTGCTGCAGTCGCAAAACCTCCGCCTGAATGCCCCCAGATACCAACTTTATCTACATCTATAGGATATTTTGCTGCAAGTTGTTTAATGGCAGCGATCTGATCAGGTAAAGTATTGATAGACATATTTCCATAGCTCATATCATGAAATGATTTTGAACGATATGGATTGCTGGTACCTTCCAAAACCAAAACATAAGCACCTAATTCTGCAAGTGCATTGTTATCGCCTTTGGATGCAGAAAATGCCCAGCTTCCGACACTTCCGCCTTGTGGTCCCGGATAGATATAATCAATCATCGGATATTTCTTACCGGCAACAATATTATTGGGTTGGAAAAGAAGGCCATAAACATCCGTAACACCATCACCAGCTTTTAGTTTTACAGGTGTTGGTGCTTTCCATCCGGTAGCTTCCAAAGCTGTAAGGTCAGCTTTTTCTAAATCCATAACTTTCGTACCATCCAGTTTTTTTACTAAAGAAACCGGTGCTACATTAGGTTGTGAATATTGATCTATGAAATGAGTGCCATCAGGTGAAAGGGTAATCTGGTGAGTACCTGTTTCTGGAGTCAGGTTTTTGAAATTTTTCCCGGAAAAGTCGACAGAACAAAGAGAAATAAAATAAGGGTTTTCTTTTTGTAAACCTGCAGCTGTAAAGTATAATTTCCGGTTCTTCTCATCTACCTTTAACAGGTTAGCGACAAGCCAGTCACCTTTAGTAATCTGGTGTTTCACTTTTCCTGTTTTAGCATCATATAAATAAAGATGTCCCCAGTTATCTCTTTCGGAATACCAAAGTATTTCATTGGTAGCTGGCAAATAACGCCAGTTAATAGCATTACGTCCGGATTCGAATTGGGTGGCAACAGTTTCTTCGAAAACTTCACGAATGGAACCGTCTTTGGTATTGGCGATCCTGAATTTTGCATTTTTATGATCTCTGGAGCTGGATACAAAAGCTACTTCAGATCCGTCCGGATTCCAGTCAATGTCGTCGAAAGTTCCACTGGCAGCGATATCATCACTTAGTGTACCTCTATGGAAATCAGGCTTCATTTTGAAACGAACTAAATTTCCATTTTCAGTATCTATAACAACTCTCTGCAACATCGGAAGGATTGTGTCACCAGGTAGAGGATATTTCCATGCTTTTAATTGCGGATGTCCGACATTAGTGGTTACCAGATACATTTCACCCACATTTCTTTCATCCATCTGAAAAGTAGTAATCTTTTTAGAATCCGGTGACCATCTTAGGATAGGGGCATCACTGTGCTTCCAACCTGCATTATCGGTAGCATATCCAAAATCTTTTATTCCGTCAGTAGTCAGTTGTTTTTTCTCATGAGTGGTCGTATCCTCTATCCACAGATTGTAATTGTCGATATAAGCCAGTTGCCTTCCATCAGGAGAAACAACACCAGGTTTATTATTTTTCCTTTGCGGCGGTGTGATTGGAGAGTTGGAATTTTTTGTATTTGCCTGAACAGTAGTTTCAGTCTTAGCCTTTTTCCCGAGAGTTACATAAACATTGGTAAGTTCTCCTGTTGATGAGGTTTTGGTATATTTAAAACCTTTGCTGTCTTTATCCCATATTTGGCCATTCATTACATTTCGGACCAACGGGGCAGTTTTGTAAAATAACCTGCTTTCAGCTCTTTTATAATCTGCAACAGTAACGGAATCCTGAGCATGAAATAAAGGAACAGATACCGACCCTAATGCAATCAGAGCCAATTTTGAATACTTCATATTATTACTAGTTAATTAGAAAAACAAATATCGTAATATGAATGCTAATAATTTAATAAAAAAGCCAGTGAATTAATATTAATTAGTTCTCAGAATTAATTGTACTATATTTTCCCTGCTTTCCTTTACTCAGTAATTCCAATTCAATTCTTATCTTTAAACTATGAAAACAGGTTTACTCACATTATCTTTTATTATTTTCAGTAGTTGTTATCACGCTCAAATAAAACCTGAACCAAAGGTTGAATCCGGTGTATCCTATGAATTAGCTCAGTTTAGAAAAAGTACACTGAGCGATATTAAATACGAATTAGACCTGGATATTCCTGAAAGTAAAACCGACAGAATTTCGGGAACAGAGAATCTAATTTTTAATTATAAAAAGCAGAATACTGCACCATTACAGATTGATTTTAAAGAAACTTCGGCCTCTTTGTTGTCAGTAACTGTGAATGGGCAAGCTATAAAGCCAGTTCTTGAAAATGAACATATTTTAATAGATCAGAAATATCTGAAATCAGAACGTAACCAGATTACTTTTAAATTCTTAGCAGGTAATTCAGCACTTAACAGACGCGATGGTTATTTATACACTCTATTTGTTCCGGACCGTGCGAGAACTATGTTTCCGTGTTTCGATCAGCCTAATCTGAAAGCAAATTATTCTTTAACACTAACAATCCCTGAAAAGTGGAATGCTATGGCTAATGGAGTGTTGAAAGAAACAACCGTAAAGCAGGGAGGAAAAAAGATGAGTTTTGCGCAATCAGATTTATTGCCGACATATTTGTTTTCTTTTGCTGCTGGCGATTTTAAACATTTTAAAGAAAAAATAGGTTTACAGGATGTAGGTATGCTGTATCGTGAAACAGATACCATAAAGATTAAGAATAGTATGGATTCTATTTATAATCTTTACAGAAGTTCACTTGCTTACTATGAAAAATGGACAGGCATTCCGCACCCTTTCCAGAAACATGGGTTGGTTGTTGTTCCTGATTTTCAGTTTGGAGGCATGGAGCATCCGGGAGCTATCCTGTTTCAGAACTCTACTTTATTTTTAGATAAAAATGCTACGCAAAGTCAGCTGAATAATCGTTCTAATCTTCTTGCTCATGAAGTTGCCCATCTGTGGTTTGGGGATATGGTGACGATGGACTGGTTTAATGATGTATGGACAAAAGAAGTTTTTGCCAATTTTATGGCAGATAAAAGCACGGGGGCTTCTTCAGATAAGAGTGTTTATGACCTGAAGTTTCTGACAACACACTTTCCTGCGGCTTACTCTGTAGACCGGACCATAGGAGCAAATCCTATCCGTCAGGTTCTGGATAATCTGCAAAATGCTGGAATGATGTATGGTCCGATTATTTATAATAAGGCTCCTATTATGATGCGCCAGCTGGAATTGTTGATTGGTGAAGATAACTTTAGAAAAGGAGTAAGTGAATACCTGAGAAAATATGCTTACAGCAATGCTACATGGCCGGATCTTATTACAATTTTAGATAATCAGACATCCGAAGACCTGCAAAGCTGGAATAAAGTATGGGTGAATGAGCCGGGGAGACCAGTGATCGATTATACAATAAAATATAAAGGAAATAAGATTGAAAATTTCAAAATTTCTCAATATCCGGAGCATGGAAATGCTCAGAAACTCTGGCCACAAGAATTTCAGGTTAGTTTATTTTATCCTGATAAAATTGAAAAAGTTGATGTAAAGCTTTCCGAAAAACAACAGGATATACCTGAATTGAAAGGGAAACCAAAGCCTTTATTTGTTCTTCAAAACTCGTCGGGGATAGGCTACGGAGTGTTCAAAGTTGATAAGGATTTAATGAGAAGTTTCTCATTGATAAAAGATCCTGTGGGCAGAGCCAGTGCTTATATTTCATTGTACGAAAATATGCTGGGTGGATCAGGTATTGCACCACAAAAATTATTGCATTTTTTTGCGGGACAACTACAAAAGGAAAGTACTGAACTTAACCTGAGGCTTATCACAGGTTATATTTCCGGAATATACTGGGGGTTTCTATCAGAAAGTACAAGAAATAAAGAATCTGAAAGCTTAGAAAATATTGTATGGGATGCTTTACAGAAGCAGGCTGCGGTTAATAATAAAAAGAATTTGTTCGACTGTTATCAGGGAATTTTCCAGTCTAAAAAGGCATATGATAATTTGTATACAATATGGAAATCGCAGACTGCACCACAAGGTGTTACTTTAAATGATGAAGACTTTACAAGCCTTGCATTGGCTTTATCATTGCGAAATAATAACAATAACGATCTTTTGCAGGAACAATTAACCCGAATTAAAAATCCTGATCGAATTAACCGTTTCAAAATTATAATGAAAGCAGCTTCTTCAGATAGACAGATTCGGGATGAATTTTTTAATAGCCTTGCAGAAAAGCAAAACAGATCCAATGAATCGGCTGTTGGTTCCGCATTAGGATATTTACATCATCCGTTAAGACAACAGACTTCTGTTAATTATCTGCCGAAGTCTTTAGAATTGTTGCAGGAAATACAAAAAACCGGAGATATATTTTTCCCGGATAACTGGCTTCGTTCTACCTTTAGCAGCTACCAGAATCCTGAAGCACTTACTGTTGTCGATCAGTTTATTCAGAAAAATCCTGATTATAATTCGATACTGAAGAATAAAATTTTACAGGCCACTGAAAATCTGAGAAGAGCTCAAAAACTGGTAAAATAAAAGTCATGTTGCCCTTTGCAACAGATTGCTGTAAATTTGAATTATGAAGATTGATTTTTCAAAAAATATTAGTGCAGAGAACCTAAAACCTCAGAATGACTTTGAAAAAAAAGTTGAAAACTTTTTAGCAGAGTGGTTTTCAGATTCTGAAAACGTTGAGGTACAGACTTCCGGTTCAACAGGGATTCCGAAAAGATTTCCGATTGAAAAATCCCGAATGCTGAATTCTGCAGAAATGACCTGCAATTTTTTAAATCTGAAAGTAGGAGACTCGGCCTTATTATGTCTTCCTGTAGAATATATTTCCGGCAAAATGATGGTTGTTCGGTCTGTATTCAGAAAACTGAAACTTATAGTTGCTGAGCCTAAATTGGATCCGCTTAAAAATATTGAAGAGCCTATCCGCTTTTGTGCGATGACACCGTTGCAGGTTGAGAACTCTTTGGATAAAATACATTTAATAGAGAATTTAATCATTGGTGGAGCATCTGTATCTGAAAGTCTGAAGAAAAAGCTGAACGATATTTTAGAAAGCAAACAAACGGCATCCAAAGTTTATGAAACATATGGAATGTCTGAAACACTTTCTCATATCGGACTAAAGCGAATCTATCCTGAGGGTGAAGACTATTTTACGCTTTTCGATGGGGTGGATATTTCTTTGGATGATCGTGGCTGCCTTCGTATTTCTGCACCTAAAATTAATGCTGAACTGCTACAGACTAATGATATCGTTGATGTATTGAACCCTAAACAGTTCAGGTTTTTAGGGAGGGCGGATAATGTGATTAACTCCGGTGGGGCTAAAATATTTCCGGAACAACTAGAGGCTCTGGTAAAAAAGAATATTCCGAATGAAGCTGTTTTTCTGGGAATTCCGGATGAGGTACTAGGACAGAAATTGGTTTTGGTTATTGAGGCAGATGAAAACGAAGTACTGAGATCTCAAGTCTTGGATGTTAAATATGAAAAGCCTTTTCATAAACCCAAAGAAATAGTATTTGTATCTAAAATTCCAAGGACACCTAATGGTAAGGTAAACCGAGGAGAACTTCTGAAACTTATAACGAGATAGTCTTTTATCTTTGTTCTTGATTCTTGTATCTTTATAAAATGAAAGATTTCTCTTCAGAATTAAGTTTCAAAACTGCACGAAGTAGTGGAGCAGGAGGACAGAATGTGAATAAGGTAGAAACAATGGTGACTGCGCGCTGGGCTGTATGGGATTCTAGATTCTTTTCTGAAGATGAGAAAAAGCTCATTTTCACAAAGCTTAAGAATAAAATTAGTGCAGAAGGCTATTTACAGGTAAGTGCTCAGGAATCCCGTTCTCAGCTGGATAATAAAGAGAGAGCTATCCAAAAACTGTTGGAGTTGGTGGACAAAGCACTATTTGTACCTCAAAAGAGATTTAAAACAAAACCAACAAAGTCATCTAAAGAAAAAAGACTAAATCAAAAAAAACAGCATTCTGAGAAAAAGGAGAACCGTAAATTCAGAATGTAGAGATATAATAACAATCAGTATTCCACTGTCAAAATCTCAAATCCCAAACTTTATTTTTCCCTATCTTTGCAAAAATTAAATAATAAAAAAAATGAGCAATAGACCCATTTCTGATTTTATAGAAAAATATTATTTACACTTTAATGCAGCAGCTTTAGTAGATGCTTCTAAAGGTTATGTTGCCCACCTTAAAGATGGCGGGAAAATGATGATTACTTTAGCAGGTGCAATGTCTACTGCTGAGTTAGGTAAAATTTTAGCAGAAATGATCCGTCAGGATAAAGTAGCTATTATTTCTTGTACAGGGGCTAACCTTGAAGAAGATTTAATGAATCTGGTAGCACACTCTCACTACGAAAGAGTACCTCACTACCGTGATCTTACTCCACAGGAAGAATGGGATCTTTTAGAAAGAGGTCTTAACCGTGTAACCGATACTTGTATTCCTGAAGAAGAAGCTTTCAGAAGACTACAAAAACATATTCACGAGATCTGGAAAGATGCAGAAGATAAAGGAGAAAGATATTTCCCGCATGAATACATGTACAAAATGCTTCTTTCAGGTGTATTAGAGCAATACTATGAGATTCCTAAAGAAAATTCGTGGATGCTTGCTGCAGCTGAGAAAAACTTACCGATCGTAGTACCAGGATGGGAAGATTCTACAATGGGTAACATCTTTGCATCATACTGCATTAAAGGAGAATTAAAAGCTTCTACAATGAAGTCAGGTATCGAGTATATGACTTACTTAGCAGACTGGTACAAAGGTAACAGCAGCGGGAAAGGAGTTGGATTCTTCCAAATTGGTGGCGGTATCGCAGGAGATTTCCCTATTTGTGTAGTTCCGATGATGTATCAGGATCTTGAAATGCACGATGTGCCTTTCTGGTCTTACTTCTGTCAGATTTCTGACTCTACAACATCTTATGGTTCTTATTCCGGAGCTGTTCCGAATGAGAAAATTACATGGGGTAAATTAGATATCCACACTCCTAAATTTATTGTGGAAAGTGATGCTACAATCTGTGCACCGCTAATGTTCACTTACATTCTTGAGAATTCTTAATAGAAACAGAATATAAATTTCTTAATAAAAGGCTTATCCAATAAGCCTTTTATTTTTTACAATGCAGTCTCCAAACACCGTTAAATACGATGCTCTTACCGGAATGCGTGCTATTGCCGCAATTATGGTATTTGTTTATCACAACCGCAAATACTGGCGCAATGATTTGCCATGGGCAGTAATGCGCTTTATCAGCGAATGGCATATTGGAGTAACTGTATTTTTTGTTCTGAGTGGTTTTCTGTTAGCTTATCGTTATCAGGACAAACCTTTGGAAAGCAAAAAAGGCTACCTAAAATACATTCTGCTAAGAATAGCACGAATATTCCCGCTGTATTGGATTCTACTCAGTTTTTACTTTCTGGATACGGAATATTCTAAGAATGTAAATACCTATTTCCTCCAATATTCACTGCTGTACTCTTTATTTGATCAGTATGTTCTTACAGGAATTGTGCAGGCGTGGTCGCTTAGTGTAGAATTCTTTTTTTACTTACTGTCACCAATACTCTTTCTTTTACTAAAGAAAAATTGGAAGTATTGTGTCTCATTGATGTTGGGATTATTTCTACTCAGTTGCGCTGTCGGTTATGGTTTGCATTGGTATAATTCGAATCCTAAGGGATTCTTGTATCCGCTGAATTTTATTATGAGTAATACTTTTTTCGGAAGAAGTACAGAATTCTTTTTCGGAATGTTACTGGCTTATATGATGAAGCAGGAAAGTAAAGTAAATACATTGTTGAAACTAAAGAGGCCTACATTGTACGGTGGACTTTTAATGCTGCTCTTTACCATTGCTATTGCTTTTTTTGCCAGAAATAATTTTGTGCATGGTGTGGAACGTTGGGAAGGCAGACTAATTCATGAAATATTTCTTCCTGTTGGTATTGCATTATTCTTCTGGGGATTAATGTCCGAAAAAACATGGGTATCCAGATTTTTATCCACAAAGTTTCTTGTTCTTCTGGGAAATGCTTCTTTTGTTTTTTATCTTATCCACATCAGTTATTTTAATC
Source organism: Elizabethkingia bruuniana (assembly GCF_002024805.1). Lineage (NCBI taxonomy): Bacteria > Pseudomonadati > Bacteroidota > Flavobacteriia > Flavobacteriales > Weeksellaceae > Elizabethkingia > Elizabethkingia bruuniana. Next base: position 3,131,948 of record NZ_CP014337.1, on the reverse strand, counting down.
TGAAGCTAAAGTCTTATCTGTACTTACCCGATCGCAATTTTATATTGCTTTGGATTTGTTCTGTCATAATTTATCTGTGGATAGAAAAGCCTCTCTATAAGTTATGCAGAAATTTTATTGCTAAAATTTAGTTTTCCACATTGTAACTTATATTATCTGGATAATTTTATCTTTTCTTCAGTATAAAGAAATATACGATTGATTGTTCATCAATAACCAGTAACTTTAACTTCTGTATGAAAGAAAAAGTATTGATGAACTGGAGCGGTGGAAAAGACTCCGCAATGGCACTTTATAATATACTCAATAATAGCGATTATCAGGTTGAAGGACTACTTACTTCTGTTAATGCCGCTAATCAGAGAATTTCCATGCATGGTGTAAGCGGAGAATTGTTAGTAAAACAAGCTGAAAGTATAGGATTACCACTCACTAAAATTAATTTACCTGAATCATCGGATATGGCTGCTTATGAAAATATAATGGAGCAGACTTTATCCACATTTACGGAGCAGGGAATAGGAGCATCAGTATTTGGCGATATTTTTCTGGAAGATTTGAGGAAATACAGGGAACAACAATTGGAAAAAATCGGTTGGAAAGCAATTTTCCCCCTTTGGAAAAAAGATACCAAAAACCTGGTGTATGAATTTCTGGAACTAGGATTTCGTACCAGAATCTGCTGTATTAATAAACATTATCTGGATTCTGACTTCTTAGGATGTGATCTGGATGAATATTTGATTAATAAACTTCCTGAAAATGTAGATCCTTGCGGGGAAAACGGTGAGTTTCATACGTTTGTATACGCAGGGCCTGTATTTCAAAATAGCCTGAGTATTAAGAACGGAGAAAGAGTGGAAAAGTCTTACAACCACGACGGGAAGTCTTACGGCTATGAGTTTTGCGATATCCTATTAGAGGATCATCAGTAGGTGTATTGTTAGTAAATATTTTTTTAACTTTAGATAAATATATTCTTCATGGATCAGCAATTTAAAGATCAGGTTTTTGAGATTATCCGGATGATACCAAAAGGCAGGGTAACATCTTATGGTGCCATTGCAAAAGCTGTAGGCTATCCTAATCATTCCCGACATGTGGGAAATGCATTGCGGCATTATGATGCAGATTTTCCGGCACACAGGGTTTGTAATTCATCAGGTGTTATTACAGCTGAAGACTGTATTCCGGATTTTACTAAAAAACTTGCCAAAGAAGGTGTAGCAGTAAAGGGAAATAAAATTCAGAACTTCAGAAAAATCTTTTGGGATCCGTTAAACGAAATTTAATAATGTCAGATTTTCTCAGAAAGCATATAGAAAATATTGTCCGCTTATCCGATGAGGAATATGAAGAAATCCTGGGTTTCTTTCAGTTCAGGAAATACAGAAAAAGACAATTCCTGATTCAGGAAAACCAAATGGTAGACGAATTATTTATTGTGAAATCAGGATTGTTAAAATGTGGTATGATCGACAATTCCGGTAAAGAACAAATATTGCAGTTTGCTACAGAAGACTGGTGGATTTCGGATTATACTGCCTTTTATAAACACCATCCGGCGCGCCTGGCTGTAGATTGTATCGAAGACAGTGAGGTTTACGCCATTACTTTTGAGGATATGAATGAAGTATGCAGAAGAATACCAAAAGCAGAGCATTTTTTCCGTGTGAAAAGCAATTTAGGTTATTGCGCATTACAGGACAGGGTTTTGGCGCTCATGACTAAAGCCGCAAAGGAACGTTATGAGGACTTTATTCATCAGTATTCTGAATGGGGAAACAGAATACCCAAACAGCTTATTGCCAGTTATCTCGGTGTGTCCCGGGAAACACTGAGCAGGCTTTATAGTTCCTGAGATGTGACTTACATCACAATTTTTTTTTGAGGTATGTCCTGTGATAATTTTGTTTGCTGACCGAACTTTGTTCAAGTAAATATTAACAATACAAAAGCAAAATATTATGGAACAGAAAAAAGCATTAATCGTTGTAACAAGTGTTGAGAAATATCCTAATATGGAGAGAGCTACAGGTCTGTGGCTGGGGGAAGCTGTGCATTTCTATGATAAAATGATAAATACCGGAAAGGAGGTTGACTTTGTGAGTCCCAGAGGAGGTTATACACCTTTAGATCCTGTAAGTATCCAACAATTTGTACAACCTGTGGACTGGAAATACTATGCTGATGGAACTTTTAGAAATAAACTGGCAGATACTTTAAAACCTGAAGAAGTAAACGCATCAGATTATGATGTTATTTATTATGCTGGTGGACACGGAGTTGTATGGGATTTTCCCGAAGATAAAGGATTACAAAATATTGCAAGAACAATTTATGAAAACCAGGGAATTATCTCCTCGGTATGTCACGGCGCAGTGGGATTGTTTAATATTACACTTTCCGATGGTTCTTTATTAATTAAAGATAAAACAGTTACAGGATTTAGTAATTCCGAGGAGATTGCTGCTGAGTTGGCAGACCATATGCCTTATCTTACAGAAGATGTTCTAAAAAGTAAAGGTGCAAATTACGTAAAAGCTGAACAAGATTTTACACCATTTGCTGTGACAGACGGCAGATTGGTTACCGGTCAGAATCCGCAATCCGGAGGAGCTGTAGGAGACCAGGTATTAGAGATCTTGAATCAATAAAATATTTAATATAAAAGAATTTAAGAGTCTGTTTGAATTTTGATTCAAAATAATATTAGACTTCAATAGTTTAGTTCGTCAAGCTCTTTATAAACTGGCTCACTATAGACTTAACTCAGTCTGACACTCCTAAAAGGAAGATATTTTGAACGAGCAATGTCACTCTGAGCCTGTCGAAGAGTATTAGTAATAAAATTTAAACAAGCTCTAAAAGCCTTGCCAGGGTTTAGAATTCTGGCAAGGCTTTTTTATAGTGTATAAATAAAAATCTAACTCCGGGCTTTCTCCATTTCTTTTTTACCCCATTTCTTCAGGTGAGTAATAAAAGGAATAAGTTCAGCACCCGTTTCAGTCAGATAATACTCAACTTTTGGAGGTACTTCCTGATATACCTTTCTGTGAAGCAAATTATCGTCCTCCAATTCGCGCAGCGTTTGGGTAAGCATTTTTGGGGTAATATCGCTTAGTGTCTTCCTTAGTTCTCCATATCGCATAATATTCTCCAGATGTAAATGCCATAATATTCTGCCCTTATATTTTCCACCTATTCGCTTAAAAGCATAGTCCACAGGACAAGATTCTTCATTGATGTATTTATTATTTTTCATTTTTTTTAAAATTTAATTTACTGATAATCAATAATAGTATATTTTAGGTATGTAGAGTACTAAAAAGTGCATACTTGACATAAAGATACTAAATAATCTACATTTGCTTCATTAATATTTAAAATAAAACTCAGATGAAAGCAATTCTTTTAAATGAAGCAGGCGGAGTGGAAAACCTGCAATTAGCTGAAGTAGAAATTCCAGCTATTAAAAACGATGAGGTGCTGGTAAAAGTAGCATCTATTAGTATAAACCCTGTTGATGTAAAGGCAAGACGCAACGATGGTGTACTAAGTTGGCTATTTGCAGAAGAGCGACCTGTTATTTTAGGCTGGGATATTTCCGGTGACATTACCGAAGTTGGTAAAGATGTAAAAGATTTTAAATCCGGAGATAAAGTATTCGGAATGGTTAACTTCTTTGGAAACGGAAAAGCTTATGCTGAATATGTGGCAGCTCCGGCGAATCATTTGGCACTCATTCCCGCAGGTATATCTTTTCAGAAAGCCGCTGCAACAACTCTGGCAGCTTCTACAGCTTATCAGGCATTAACAGAAATTGGTAAAGTAAAAAAGGGCGACCGGGTATTGATTCATGCAGCTTCAGGTGGAGTCGGACATCATGCAGTACAGATAGCGAAACATTTAGGTGCTTATGTTATCGGGACTTCATCTGCTAAAAACAGAGATTTTGTTTTGTCTTTGGGAGCAGATGAGCATGTTGACTATACAAAAGGAGACATTGGAAATGTAATTAAAGATGTTGATGTCGTATTGGATGGTATTGCTGGTGAAACTTTATTAAAATCATTGGATGTTGTAAAGGATAACGGAATTGTGATAACATTACCTTCCGGAGATATTCAGGATGAAGCGTTGGAAAAAGCCGCACAAAAAAATGTCGATTTACAGTTCTATCTGGTGTCTTCAAAAAAAGAAACAATACAAACTATAGCCCATTTACTAGAAACTAAAGTGCTAAAGCCTCATATTCATCAGGAATTTAGCTTTTCAGAAATGGGAAAAGCTCATACAGAAGTAGAAACCGGAAGGGTAGTAGGGAAGGTAATTGTGAATGTTTAAAAAAGTTTGAGTTCAGGATTTTTACCATTCGGTATTTTAAAATAACAGCTCAGCGATATTATTTTTCTTTTCTGTGGTCGGTAGGGTAGCTTTGAACCATAATTTAAAAATCAAATACTATGAAAGCTATCAAAATTTTCTCCGCTCTTTTTTTATTCTTACTAAGTTTTGCTCATGCACAAATGGACGATAAGTTTTATCAGCCAAGCAAAAAACTTAAACCACTTGAATTTTCAAAGCTTGAATATATTGCTGTTCCTGTGGAACAAGATACTATTACAGCTTATATTGCAAAACCTGAGACTAAAAAGATTAAGAAAACTATTTTATTCTTTCATGGTGCCGGAGGGAATGTTACTACCAATCAGATTATTACAAAACCTTTAGTAGATGCAGGGTTTCAGGTAGTGATGATAGATTTCCGTGGCTATGGAAAGTCGACAGGAAAAGCTACTCACCTGAACGTAGCAGCAGACGGACAAATGTTGTTTAATCAGTTTATCAATAGACCAGATATTAAGAATACTAAAATTTATATCTATGGTGCTTCTTTGGGATCACAAATTGCAACGCATCTGGCTAAAGATAATGTGGATAAAATTTCAGGTTTAATTTTAGATAGTCCTATGGCTTCGTTTACTGATATTGCTGCTTTCTATGCACCTCAGTATAAAGATATGATCCTGAAAGGTATGGTTTCTCCTTATTCAGCAAAAGAAGATATAAAAGGACTTAGGAAGCTTCCTAAAATAGTTGTCCACAGTAAAGAGGATAAAGAAGTTCCTTATGAACAGGGCAAATTAGTTTTTGACAATGCTCCGGAGCCAAAACAATTTATTGAATCTACAGGAGCACATTTAATGGGTATTAAAAATAATTCCGCTGAAGTTCTAAAGGCTATTCAGAGTCTTTAATAAAGGAGAATTAACTTTTTCAAATCTACTTTAGTGTATAAAAATAAAAGGTATATCCGAAGATATACCTTTATTCTTTTTTATTCAGATATTCCTGTTGATACAGCCTGCTGAATATAGGTGAGTAATTCTAATTCTGAATGTGGAAGCAAATCATATGCAATTTGCAAAACATTGCAAAGATCGGAAGTATCCGCATGAGAAGATCCGTTATCCAGACTTTCCAACGCCTGCATGCATACTGCCAAAATAGATTTAATTTTAAAACCTATATCGGAGTAGTCTCGTACTTCGATATTAGCATTCGTGTGGACAGAGCCAGGTTGGCTAATCGAAACAAACCAGTCTTTTAGCTCAACTTCTTTGCCGTTCAATATTACGGCGGTTTTCTTTGAGTTCATAATGTGTAAGTATTAGGAAATGATAAAGCCCTTGGGGCGTAGGTGTCCTAACGCCTTACACGGCGTTTGCAGTTGTTTCCAATACCGCCACCATACCACAAGGGCAAAAAATTTTTCTAATATCATATGTGTAAGTTTTAGGAATCCTAAAGATAGAAAATAAATTGGCCTAAATACAATTTGACACCAAGTTAAATGTATTAAGATTTTTTCACAAATGTTAAAATTTCATAAAAAGTAATTATGTTAAATTGTCTTTTATAGAAGAATGTTTAGATTTGAAATACTAATCAATAAAATAATTTTATGAAAAATTTAAAACGACTTTCTAGAGCTGATTTAAAAAATGTTGCAGGGGGTGCAGCATGTAGTGAATGGTATAGGCATACAGCCGAATGTGGTGCAAGCTATGGTTTATGCTTTGATAATTACAGAAGTATTAATGATATGCAGGATGCTGTAAAAGAGTTAGATAGTATTAAATGCTCTTAATACCATAAGTGCTAAATAAATCAGAGCCACATTTTTATTGTGGCTCTTTTTCTATGAAACTATGAGATTATTCAATTCATTATTTACTTGTTTTTTTGCGATTTTTATAAGCGCACAAGATACTTTTTCACCTAATTTCTCTGTTAACGCAGGGCCTTATAGTATTGAAATATTAGATAAAAGTTATCAGAATATTTATTATAAAGCTGAGTTTGTAGAAAAGCCCAGAAAATCAGATAAAAAGACAGAGGCTTTATGTATTTTACAATTAGGGAAAGATTATTCCAAATTTGTTGATTTTGTTAAATTAAGGAAAGATTCATTGATGGCAATTTATAGTCCCATGGGGAAGGTTGGAGCGAAAGAAGTAAGTAGGTATTTTGCATTGCATGACAACTGGAATAATACTTTAGTAAAAAATATATCAGAGCAAAAAAATATAATGCAGAATTATGTTAAGGCTGATTACCAATATGAGGAGCAACAACCTGTTTTTGATTGGAAACTTGAAGATGGAACCAAAGATATATTAGGATATAGTTGTAGAAAAGCAATTACAGAATACAGAGGAAGAAAATATACTGCATGGTATACTACAGATATTCCTATTAATAATGGTCCATATGTATTCCAAGGATTGCCGGGCTTAATTATGGAATTAGAAGACAGTAAAAATCACTATCATTTTACTGCGGTTGCAATGGATAAAAAAGATGGAGAAATTTACATAAGAAATGAAAAGGAAATTTTTCGTGTAAATAGAAAGCAATTTAGGAAGCTTCAAAAGAGTTATCATGATAATCCTGGCTTTTTCCATAATGGTGCATATGAAGAAGATGGATCTTCTATAAAATTGAAATCTAAACCGTATAACCCCATAGAATTAGAATAGTATTGCTTGATAAACTTTTTATCATACATATCTTTTCAATTGGATATAATCACCAATTAAGGTTAAAATAGTAAAGGAGGAAAAATTGATTTTCCACCTTTACTATATAAAAGACTCTATTAATTAACAATAAAAAAGATTACTTTTTCAGTTGTGCAAAACTTCTCTGGATAAAATCAGTAAGGTCTTTACCTTTCAGTAAGTTCTGAGAAAGCTTAGCTAAATCTAAAGCCTGTTTTACCAAAGCGTTTTTATCTTCAGTGTTCTCGGTTTTCAGGATACCAGTAGCTAAATCGCTGTTTGCATTTACAACAAGATTGTACATATCTGGGAATCCACCCATTGCAAACATTCCGCCGCCACCAGTCATCTGCATGTCTTTCATACGACGCATAAATTCTGGCTGGGTTATAATGAATGGTGCATCATCGCTGTCCAGATCTTCTAATTGTACAGTGTATGTCTGATCGTTTACCGCTTCTTCAACAGATTTTTTCAAAGTTTCCTTTTCTGTGTCATTCAACTTAGCGATTACAGGCTCATCTTTTTTAATCAAATTGTTGATATGGTCTGCATCTACTCTTACAAAAGAGATATTCTCCTTTGAAGATTCAAGTTTCTGAATCAAATGTGGAATAATAGGGGAGTCTAATAAAAGAACCTCGTAACCTTTAGCTTTTGCATTTTGAATATAGCTATCCTGCTCGTTGGTATTAGAAGCATATAGGATAACCAGTTTTCCATCTTTATCGGTTTGTAACGGTTTTATCTTTTCAGTTAATTCTTCCCATAGGTAATGTTTACCATCAGTTGTAGGATACAAGGCAAACTTGTCAGATTTCTCATAGAATTTATCTTCAGAAATCATTCCGTATTCGATAACCACCTTTATGTCATTCCACTTCTTCTCGTAATCTTCGCGGTTTTCATTAATTAATGAAACCATTTTGTCTGCCACTTTCTTTGTGATGTAAGAAGAGATTTTCTTTACAGCACCATCGGCCTGAAGATAAGAACGGGAAACATTCAACGGGATATCCGGAGAATCGATTACCCCGCGAAGCAACATCAGGAAGTCCGGAACAATACCTTTTACTTCATCTGTTACAAAAACCTGATTCTGGTATAACTGGATTTTATCTTTTTCGATATTAAGATTGTTACCCAGTTTAGGGAAGAATAAAACCCCTGTCAGATTGAACGGATAATCAACATTCAGGTGAATATTAAATAAAGGCTCTTCGAACTGCATTGGGTACAACTCGTGGTAGAACTTCTGGTAATCCTCATTTGTAAGCTCACTTGGTGATTTTGTCCATGCCGGATTAGGATTGTTGATGATGTTGTCTACTTCTATAGTTTCAGGTTTAGCATCTTCTGCTGCCCCTTCAGGAAGAGGAAGTGTTTCTGTCTTCATTCCGAATTTAATCGGAACCGGCATAAACTTATTGTATTTTAGAAGTAACTCGCGAATGCGGGATTCTTCTAAGAATTCAGTCGAGTCCTCAGCGATATGAAGAATGATCTCCGTTCCACGATCCGTTTTGGCGGTAGTTTCCTCCAGTGTAAATTCCGGACTGCCATCGCAAGTCCAGTGTACTGCAGATTCTCCCTCTTTGTATGACTTGGAGATAATCTCTACTTTGTCAGCAACCATAAATGCTGAGTAGAAACCTAAACCAAAGTGTCCGATAATTCCGGAATCTTTAGCAGAATCTTTATATTTCTCCAAAAACTCTTCAGCTCCGGAGAAAGCAACCTGGTTAATGTATTTTTCTACCTCTTCGGCAGTCATACCAAGTCCTTGGTCTATAATATGAAGTGTTTTGTTGTCTTTGTCTATTTTAACTTCAATCTTTGGGTTGCCATATTCTACTTTCGCTTCACCAATAGAAGTAAGATGCTTTAGTTTTAGTGTTGCATCTGTTGCATTAGAAATAAGTTCTCTTAAGAAGATTTCGTGATCACTGTAAAGAAACTTTTTGATAAGCGGGAAAATGTTTTCCACCGATACATTGATATTTCCTTTTGCCATAATTATTTAGATTTTTTTTATTTATGATTTACAGATGAATTTTTTCAAAAAAAATACCATCCTGCAAAAAGTGACAGAATGGCATTCTTAGTTATTTGAAGAAACAGGAAGATTATAATTTCAAACCTAACGAAGTGGTTCGGCGAAGCCAAATCTCCAATTTCAAATGGTATTAATTTCCGTTGATCTTTTCTTTGATCTTTTCTTCAAGTTCTTCCTGAAGTTCCGGATTATCTTTGATAACGTCTTTCACCGCATCACGACCCTGACCTAGTTTAGTATCGTTGTAGCTAAACCATGAACCACTTTTCTGGATCACACCTTGTTCTACACCCTGATCCAGGATTTCTCCTACTTTAGAAACTCCTTCACCATACATAATGTCGAATTCTGCTTGTTTGAAAGGAGGTGCTACTTTATTTTTTACAATTTTCACTTTCACACGACTACCTACAGCTTCGTCACCTTGCTTAATTGGAGCACTAGCCTTACGAATATCGATTCTTACAGATGCGTAGAATTTAAGAGCATTACCACCAGTTGTTGTTTCAGGGTTACCGAACATTACACCGATTTTTTCTCTTAGCTGGTTAATAAAGATTACGGTACATTTTGTTCTGGAAATAGTAGCTGTAAGCTTTCTTAGTGCCTGAGACATCAATCTGGCATGAAGACCCATTTTAGAATCTCCCATTTCCCCTTCGATTTCTGCTTTTGGAGTTAGGGCTGCAACAGAGTCTATTACAACAATATCAATTGCTCCTGAACGAATAAGGTTATCTGCAATTTCCAATGCCTGCTCACCATTATCGGGCTGAGAAATAATCAGGTCTTCTAAGTTAATTCCCAGTTTAGCTGCATAATTTCTGTCGAAAGCGTGCTCAGCATCAATAAATGCTGCAATCCCGCCTTGCTTTTGTGCTTCGGCGATTGCATGAAGCGTTAAAGTTGTTTTACCTGAAGATTCAGGTCCGTAGATTTCGATAATTCTTCCTTTTGGATAACCACCCACACCTAATGCAAGGTCAAGTCCTAAAGAACCAGAAGGAATAACTTCGATAGTGTGATCTACAGAATCGTCTCCTAAAGTCATTACAGTTCCTTTTCCGTATGTTTTATCAAGCTTTTCCAGCACCAGGGCTAGCGCTTTTTTCTTATCGTCTGTACTGCTCATTTAATTTTTAATTTTTTCAAAATTACGGAAATAAATATACTAAAACCACTCTGTGGATAAAAAATCCCGTGTATTTTTTGATATTGAAATTCAGTTAAATAACGGTTTTTAGAGAAAAAAGTGTGTATTTTTTTTACGAAGTTCTTGCAAAATAGAAAATTTGTCGTAAATTTGCACCACAATAAAACAGAGACCCATGGTGTAGCGGTAACACTACTGATTTTGGTTCAGTCATCTGGGGTTCGAATCCCTGTGGGTCTACAATATCACTTGATAATCAGTGATTTAAATTAATTACAGCCAATTTTACAGCCAAAAGCAATGTAAAATTGGCTTTTTTATTTTTTTGATATTTCAAGATATTTTAGGAAACATAATTAAAAACCCCGTGAGTTTTAACTTACAGGGTTTTGATTTATTTCTTCTTCTAAAATGATTTAGCCCTTATTTTGTATTGATTTATGAATCAAGACGCCATAATTATAAAATCAAGACAGTTTATTCAGCTTCCTAATTCCAATTGATTTTTTACAAGATTATAATATTCACCTTTATTTGCTGTCAATTGTTGATGATTTCCCTGTTCTACAATTTGTCCATTTTTTAGAACAATGATTTGGTCGGCTTTTTTTACAGTTGAAAGGCGATGTGCTATAATCAGGACTGTTTTTCCTTTAAAGAACGATTGTAAGTTGTCATGAATTGTCTTTTCGTTTTCCGCATCCAATGCCGAAGTTGCTTCATCAAAAAAGATGTAATGTGGATTTTTATAAACGGCACGTGCAATCAGAATACGTTGTTTTTGTCCTCCTGAAATTCCATTTCCTGATGCTCCGATTTTGGTGTTATATCCTAAAGGAATACTGTCGATGAATCCTTCTATATTGGCTATTTTTGTAGCATTTTGTAATCTTTCCCTATTAATTTCTTCATCTCCTGTTGCAATATTTCTTTCGATAGTATCCGAAAAAATATACCCGTCCTGCATCACTACGCCACAATTCTCTCTCAAACTTTTCGGTGAGATGATCTCTAAATCATCATAGTTGTAAAAGATACTTCCCTTAACAGGTTTGTAAAATTTAAGAAGCAATTTCATTATGGTGGTTTACAACTTCCGGAAGCTCCTACTAAGGCAGTTACTTTCCCTCACTCTCCGCAAAAAAAGCCTATAAACAACGTGTTTATAGGCTTTTTAATTTTCGGGTGCTAATTTAGGTGCTAATTTTTCTATATGAAATTTCATTTTAAAAGTCAATTCTATAACTTTAAATTGTGCAATTATTTAGTGTGTTTGAAAAACAATAATTATCTCTTCATTATTCCTAAAATTATCTTGACACTTATAATGTAAAAAATTAAGACTGATAATAGTTTGAATAATTCATTAAAGCTTAAATTAAACTTCCATTGAAAGATTGAGATAACTATTTTATAAATTGTTATGGGAAAATTTATAATTGAATACCAATTTAAAAATATTTGATAATAGAAAAACAGAGCTATCATTACAATGTTAAAGCCCCCATATAAAGCAATAAGATAATCCTTTTTCGTTAGTATAGACTTTTCATTTTTAAAAGTAGATAATAGAATCAATTTTAAGTTGTTCATGGCATGGAAATTAAGATTAGGCTTGTTCAACAAGTCTGACAATATCCAATATCCATCAGCTCGCAAAAATGGGATTAGATTGTATAATGCTTTTACTGAAATAGCCAATGCCAAAATTTCCAGTATATGATATTTTATAAAAAAACCAATAATTAATAGTAATAAGCAAAAAATAATTTCAAAATAAATACCTGCACTATTTACTATAATTCTTTTCCACTTACTTAATCTCCATATATCCGTCACGTCTGCAAAAAATGCTGGTATGAAATACAAGTAAAAACCAAAGCCAATTCCTCCATGTCTTGCCTTGAAAAAATGGGATGCACTTGCATGTCCCAGCTCATGAAAAATAGTACTTATAAAAAGTAGCAATATAAAATATGGCACAAAAGTATTAGAGTTGAGAGTCGGATTATTATAATAATTTGTATAAATACTATATCCAAAAATAATGATTGAAAAAAAAATAACCGAATAAAAAACTTTCCTGACAAACAATAGTTTCAAGAAGGGAACTATTGTTGAAATTACTTCTGGTTTAAGAAAAATGAAACCATATTTTATATAGTCCGGAATTTTTGATTGTTCTTTTATTGAATCATCGTGACCAAAAGTTCCATACTGTTTTAGCTGACCAAAAAGCAATATAATTTGTGAATCTGAAATAGGTACTTTATGGCTTTTTTGAAAATCCATATTAATTTGTGATACTGTTCTGCTCCCATCTGCTAAACTTAATAAATCATAGTATTTCTGATTCAGTTTAGTATATTTATTAAGTTTTACATTATGCAGTAAATATTCACTTTCATTGAATTTTGAAAATTCAATATCTGATGATAGTTTATATACAGGGCTTTCCTCCATTATAGTAAAGCCTTTAATGCGTAAGCAGTAGTAAGCGTCTTACTTTTGTAAGGCTCATGGGCTTTAGGTTTAATAAAATTTTCCGCCTTCCAACTACCATTTTCATGCTGATGTTCTATTAAAAATTGTTGTGCGCTATTTTTCATTTTCTCAAGTTCAGGAAACTCTAATAAATTCATGCAAAAAATAGCAAAAGAAGTTGACAAATTTTTATATTGATTCTCATCAAAACTTCCATCAGCATTTTGGAAACCAATCAAAAAGTCTTTTATTTTCTGCTTGACAGCTCCATATTGTGTAGGAAACTCATTAAGCAACCTCAGACAAACATATGTACCATAAAGTTTACCATAGTACCATCTGCTCTCCCAATACCCTTGCTCTTTTTGCTCTGAAATAATATACTTGATTGCTTTTTCTATGGTGGACTTGTATTTTTCTGAATCTAATAAGGTTAAAGCATATACAAAGTTGGCTACAACTTCCACATCTGCCCCTTTTCCCCATTTGGTAGAATTGAATAAATCCTGTTTTTTCTGTTTTTCAGTAAGATTTACTTTAGGAAGAATCCAAGTTTCTATTCCACCACTAGGCTGTGTTCTTTCAGATACGGCAATACTAATTGCTTTTATACAATATTTATCTACCAATTTCCCATTTCCTGTTTTGATAAACTGTTGCATAATTTGCCCTAGATCGTCAATATCTGCTGCTATTTCCTGAACAGTTGGAAAATAAGACCAAGCTCCAATATTGTCCTTATTTTGTCTTCCTTCTATATATTGATTTTCTTTTTCAATAAAAACTTGAAGATTAAGATTAAAAGAATGTGCAATTTCCAACAAACAATCATTCAATAATGCTCTTTGAAAAGTATCTGAAGAATGGATATCAATTTCATTCTCGAATCCTTCCATACCTCCTAAATACATAAAATGCTTTAAATCAACATAATTTTGAAGAAAATCACTCTTAATGAATTGCAAGCCTTTAAAAAAAAAGTCTATTGTGACTTTATTAAAATCAAAAAAGTAATCTTCTTGAATTAATTTTCTTTTTGTATTTGCTTTTTCTTCTATTGTTTTGACATAACCATTAACTGAATCCTTGGTTTGAAGAATTGTTTTTTCAAAGTCGCAGATTGTATCCAGCCACAAACTATCCGGTGGCAATTTTTCAATTACTTTTTTAGCCTTCTCCAAATAATAAATTGATTTTTCAAAAAGAATAACACTTGTTCCATCTATATAAAACAACTTATTTAAAATATTTACATCATATTTATATTTGGAAAAGTCTAATGTTTTGGATAATTCATATACCGCCCAATTAAATTGTTTTTTGTTAAAGTCCTCTGTGAAATCTATAATATCATCATATAATTGAAACCCTATCGAAAAATATTTATGAGATTCGAGCAGTAAATTATAAATTTCGCTATTGTTACTATTTTCTGAAAAAATAAATAAACTATCAATAGCTACTTTTCCAAAGGCAGATTTCATATCTGCAACTTTATTATAATTCTCTTCACTTGGATTATTCCAAAGGTTTTTTTCTAATGATATTGCCTTGCGAAACTCTCTTTTTCTTGTTTCCCAAAGATTCCAAAAATTGTTACCATCTTCATATATTGTGGATAAAATTTTTATTGCATTCTCTTGTAAATCTAAAACATTAAATATTCTATGATTTTCTTGATTATCAATAACAGCATCTAATTGCAAAATAGATTGATAAAAATAAAAGCCTGCTTTTGAAAGCAGGTCTATTGTCACCTTATCTATATCTGGAAAATAATCGTGAAATAGTTTAGGATAATATTCGTAAAATTCTGGAGATTTCTTTTTATGGCTCATCAATAAATTTCTGTTCTTCTTTGGAAAGTAAAGTATTATTTTCTTTAATCTCTTTATTAGCAATATTTTCGGTTAGATTTTTATTTAAATCAATTTTATTTTTCAATCCTTTTTTATCTGATTCTAAAAATTTTTGAAAATTTATTTCTTGAATAAATGAAACGGGATACTTTTTTTCTTTGTATAGCGCATAACCTTTAATTTCGGTATAAACTAAAGCTGGTAGATATTTTCCGTCTTTTTTATAAAAATCATATTTGATATTATTTGAAGTGGCTACACCTTCGTAAGCTTCTCCTCGTTTGTTCTTGTTCTTGAACGACTGAGACATATTTGTTATATAAAGATCAAAACTACTAATGACTTTGTCTGTTTTGCTATATGTAAATTTTCCTTTATATGTATTTATTTCATCTTTTGTTTCAAAATAAATAATTTGAATGTTCTGGTTTTCTGAAAGTATTTTTGAAACAAATACACTATTTTTTGTATCATTTAAAAAACCAATAATTTCACTATTAAAAAATAACTTCTGAATAAAGTTTTTGGGAGTTATTTGAATATCTGTATTAAAGGGATAATCATTAGAAGATACTTTAGTTTTAAAATATTTAATGTTGTTAAAGCCGATTTGGACAAAAGAGTCGACATTATCTTGTGCCTTAAAATTATAGGCATTTGCTAAAGCCCATATGTCAATATTGGCTATTAAAAGGTTAATCATTTTCCCATCAATATAACCTTTTTGCTTTATTGTAGATTGATATAGAGAGGGCTTACTGTAATATATGCTTAGATAATCTTTTAAAGCATTTTGAAACATTTGCCTTATATCTATTTTGGATATTTTCACCTCTTCAATATCTTTATATAATGGCTTTAATTTTATAATAGGAGTTAAAGACTCCAATGTTAACTCTTCATATCCTTGAGCAAAAATATTCAGTGGTTTCTTATCATTTTTTAGTTCTACTTCCCCATCATCGTTACTATACAGCACCACATTATCAGACATAATTCTAACATTTTGAAGAGGTTTGTTTTCTTCAGAATCAATAATTCTTACTTTGATATTTTGAGGAAAATAAAATTGTAATGATAACCCCAAATAGGCTATTAAAAATAATATGGACTTCATTTAGTTGTATTATCTCTTTGATATATTAATGTTCTATCAAATCCATTTTGAAAATAAATCCGATTTGTAAAATTATCTCTGTAAATAACTTCTTTTTCTTTTCCAAGAGAAAAATTAAAACCACTCTTTTTTTGTGGTTTTTTAAAATCTATTACTATTTCTTTTTTGTTGCTTAATCCTAATATTGCAGTATCTTTTTTATATTTAAGAGAATCAGTATACTTTGGAAGTAACTGTGCGTTAATTTGTGAGGATTATACCCCCTAAAATAAAATGTCAAAAATAAAAATCAAAAAAACAGGGCGCAAATACCGATAAATAAAAGAAAAACGGTGCAAGTAGGCATTCTTATGAAATCAAAATTAAATGTCAAAAAATACCATTTAAATACCGTTTCAACCAAAATTAAATACAAATTAAATGTCCCTATTGGGGCATTTATTGTTTATATATGTAAATATATACTGGATGCCTTATTCATAGGCTATTAAGTAATTCAGAAATAGTCATAAATAGAAGAAACATTTAAATATTGGAACCCTGAAATTTTAATAAGTAAAATATTAAAAGATACCTTTAGGGTTACGTTTAGGGTTACCTTAAATGGTAATTTAAACCCTTTTAAATAGATATATTAATGCTGAAAAATGCATTAAAAAGTATGTAATTGTCGTTTTACATCCCCTATTTTTTAAGCGATAAATCGTAAAATGTCTTTATTTATAAGGGTTTTAAAACATTTAAGTGTTAAGTTGGGTGTTATTCTAATCTTATGACGCCTAGAACACAAGCTATTGAGTAAATATTGTCAAGATGTATATCGAAAGGGTCATAATTAGCGTTATCACTAACTAATAAAATGCAATTTTCTTTTTGAGATTTCTTTACACGTTTTATTAATGCGCCCTGTTCTGTATCTAATACGTAAACCTTATTCCATTGGAAAAAAGTATTCAAAGATATTTTCTTACAGGCTATTAAATCTCCTGAACTGTATTTCGGGTACATAGAAGACCCTTTTACCCTAATCATAAACTCCGCTCTCAACTCTGTAAATTCAGGAACCTCATAATAGCTCGTTTCATAATCCATAATTTGCATTGATCCAGTACCATAACCAGCCATAGCATCAATAGGAATTAATGGAATTCCAGTATTAATTGATTTAGGTTCCTTATAAATCATCTCTGTTTCATTTATTGTATCTGAAGTATAGATTTGTGTCCCATATAGTGGTTGATCTTTTTTAAGCATTTCTCCTTTCCCTGTTAAAAGCCATTCAGAGTTTAAGTCTTGTATTTCCGATAATATATTTTCGATAGCAGTTGAATTAATTGGTGTTTCTTTAGCCTTACCACGAAAACTAGCTGATGTCATACCAATTTTTTTGTAAAAATTTTCTTTTGCAATACCTTTATATTCAACTACTTGTATAATTCTGTCTTTAATCATAGCAATTATTTTTGCGATTTATTTTTTTAATCGAAAATATATTTTCTATATTTGTTCCATAATCGGAATAAATAAAGCAATGAACAAAGAAACAAAAAAAAGAGAAAGTTACAATACGGAAATCATCAATGCTCTTTCTCAAGAATTCTTGGTGTCAACACGATTTGTAAGAATGTGTGTCCGTAAAGAGAAACATAGTTTAACAGCAGAAACCATTCGTAAAAAATATTATGAATTGGCTAATCCTTCAATAAAAGCACTTGAAAACTTCAAAAAACAACCATTATGAAATTATTGCAAAAATTATTGCAGAACATCTTCTGTATTTCAACTTATGAAGTAGAAAATGTTGATAGCCATATAAAAGAGTTGGCAACTTCATACCAACTCTTGGGATTCACTTATAAAACAACCTATAAAGCCCTTTAGAAATGGAAATTCTATTAATTATCTCAAATACAGCATCTAGCATTTCTCAAACATCTTTTGAATCTCAAAAAAAGAAACTAGCTATTTCTATAGAGCAAAAAGGAATATTGCTTCCACCAGAACAGTATGAGGAAGTATGGAAAAAGATTAAAGAAATTGAAAAAACTATTAATCCAAACGAACATTAAGCTTTCTAGCAAGTTCATGGATTAAGGTGCCAATATTATAGTAATCACCTACTCCAATAACCGTTTTACATGAGGTACATCGGATAAACATCATCTTAAAATTAGAACCTTCCGGTGCATCTTCAACCATTTCAAAACGAGAGTTTTCACATTTAGGACATTTTGATCTTGAATAATTAGTCATAACTATATTTTTTAGTGGAATAACAAATATAGTAAATCTCCCGCCACGGCATAGCGTGGATTCGACACCACGGCGGGAACAATTTTTTTTAAACTATGTACGATTTTTATCATAACACTTTAACGATTCCCGGACGAGCCTTGTATGAGGATTTGGGCGTTATGTCTAAATCTAATTATGATAAACAATGTAGACAAGGTAAATTAAATCGAGTTAGACAGGGTAAAGGCTTAGATAACTGTGCTCTTGTAGAGTTTGATAGCATACCGGAACGATTCAGAGTTGAAATTGTAAGAAAGCTTGGTATTCCTCCAAAAAAAGAGGCTCAACATCTGATTTTAAAGTATTACAAGACAGATTATGAAGCGATTGACTTCTATGCGACTCATTTGCTAGAGGATTACAGAAGGCTTTCTCCGGAAAAACAGGATGAATATGTTAGAAATGCTCAGATGATACAAGCTGTTGACGCTTATATGAAGGATATGAAAGCTTTCAGAAAATCCAGAGGCGGATCGATAACAAAAATTTGGCAAGAAGCTGCAATTGCAGTAAAAGAAGTAAAAGGTCAAATCGGGCATACTTTGCCGGGTACAGATCGACGTTTGCGTGATAAACTGGCTGAATTTGCAAAAGATGGCTACAAATCATTGGTTTCTGAAAATTTCGGAAAGAAAAAAGCGATAAAAGTAAAAGATGCTACACAGGAAGCTTTATTGCGCCAATTATTAAGAGATCACCGTAATCTGGATAATGAGCAAATCGCCATGATTTACAACTCAGTTGCTAAAATACAAGGCTTTCCAGAACTATCTGCCGGAACAATTGGCAATTATCGTAAAAAGTGGAATCTGTTAGTATATGCCGGAACCAATGGAGAAAAGGCATTTAATGATAACATAGGTATGCAGGTGAAAAGAAAAGCACCTTCTGCTCCATTATTGTTCTGGACTGTTGATGGATGGGATATCGAGTTGCTATATCAGAGACAAAGCAAGAATTTAAAAGGTGATAAGATCACAACTTATCATAATCGCCTTACAATGGTGGTTGTTTTAGACCCAGTAATAAAATACCCTATCGGTTATGCAATTGGAAGAGAGGAAAGTTCAGGTCTTATACAACAGGCTCTTAGAAATGCAGTTCTACATACTGAAGAATTATTTGGACAAAAGCATAAAGTATTACAGATACAGTCTGATAACTATTCTAAGAAGAAAATGACACCGATTTATGAAATGATGTCTAAAAACTTTACTCCTGCAAAGGTTGGTAATGCAAAATCTAAAGTAATTGAGCCATGGTTTAAATTCTTTAATAAAAAGTATTGCCAGTTAGCACCGAATTGGAGCGGACAAGGGGTGAAATCCGAAACGCAGCCAAATGAAGAATATTTAAATAAGATTCGACACTCATTCCCAGACGAAAATGGTTGTATGACCCAAATTATAACGATGATCGAAATAGAAAGGGAAAGGCTAAAAGAGCAATATATCGAAGCTTATAATAATATGCCTGAGGATGCTAAAAAAGAGATCAGTAATCAGGATTTCCTTTTACACTTTGGAGAAACAACAGGTTACACAAATAAAGTTAATCACAACGGTCTTCATATCGCTATTAATGGTAAAAAACATGAGTACGACAGCTTTGATATTAATTTCAGAATGTATTCGCACCTCGATTGGACGATAAAATATGATAGCAATAATCTCAATGAGGTTCTTGCCTACAATGAAGAACACAATATCAGTTTCATGCTTCAGGAAAAATATGTACAGCCAATGGCTTTATATGACCGCGAAGAAGGTGATGCCGAAGAATTAGCAAAAATAGGTCGCTTTAATAAGGAAATGAAGCAGGTGATTCTTGATACTCAGGCAGAAGATTACAAAGAAGTTAACCAAATGTTTATCCGAAACCCTGAATTAGACGGAACACTGGCAAAGATGGTGATAGTAAATAGCAGAGGGCAACATAAAGACCAACGGAATGCAAAACGTTTAGATCGCTCTAAAAACCTACTCAATAAGCAGGAAAAGCAAATACAACAAGAAAACGATTTTGATTGGGAAAAAGAACAAAATGATTATTACGCAAATAAAGTAAACCTCAATAAATACCTAGATAACGATGAATAAAACTACCAAAGACCAAATAATGGCAGCCGCTGAGTTATGGATGGATGAACATAATTTTTCTGCCAATGAGTTTTCAACAGAAACGGCAGTACCAGCCAATTATCTGTCATACATGAGAAAAAGCCAGTATTTTATTACTGTAAGCGGAAAGGAAGTAGATATTGACGATAAATATTTTCGTATGGTTGCCGATGTAATCGGTTATAACTACGGAAATAAAAGCCACTGGACATTAAAACAAACCCCGCAGCTTAATCAGATGCTTTCTGTCTTAGAAGATGCTGAAAAGTTTGGATATACAAATATTATAATCGGTTCCACTGGGTGTGGTAAAACTTATATAACAGATTTATTTGTAAAGCAAAATCCCAAAAACAGATTTAAAATAACTGTCGGTTCAATGGACACTATCGGAGACCTGTTAGATAAATTAGGATTAGCTATGCGATTACCTATTGCTGGTTCAAAATCCCGAAAAATCCACACTATTACCAAAGAATTAAACAGATTACGACTAAACGGCAGAAATCCATCTGTTATTTGGGATGAATCGGAATATATGAAACAGGCAACATTATGTAATATAAAGGAGTTCCACGATCATCTAAACGGAAAATGCGCACTTATTCTTATTGGTACCGATCAGCTAAAAACAAAGATTGAAAAGCTGAAAAATAAAAATGCAGCAGGGATGCCACAGTTTTACCGCCGTGTAAAGTACGGAATCAGGGAATTAAAGCCAATTGACACCAGATATAAAGAATTTTTGGAAGGTATTGAGGATAAAAATTTGGTTAAGTTCCTTCAAAGAGAGTGTGAGAACTATGGAGAATTACATGATGTATTAGTTCCTGCACTTCGAGAAGCCGAAAGACTTGGTGAACCAGTTACCGAAAATCTAGTAAGAAAAATACTCAATATGCCAAAACAGTAACCATGAACAAAGCCCTATCCTCAACGGATATTCTCAGTAAAAAATATAAGCTCTTTGACTTCGACGGAAAATGGTATGATGCCTTTGACACACCTGAGACTAGTGGCGTTTGGTTCATTTGGGGAAACTCTGGAAACGGAAAAACAAGCTTCATTTTAGAATTAGTAAAGGAACTGAGCAAGTTTGGTCGGGTTCTTTACAACTCCTTAGAGGAAGGAACCAGTCACACCATGCAAAATGCATGGAAACGGCACAGGGTTCACGAATGCGGGCGAAAAGTACAGTTAATATGTGAAGATATGCAGGCTTTAGACGAACGCCTTTCCAGACGTAAAAGCCCTGATATAATAGTAAATGATAGTTGGCAATATACAAATCAAACCTTTCAGCAGTATTTAGCCATGAAACGGAAATATCCAAACAAGCTTTTCATTTTCACCAGTCAGGCAGACGGAAAGAACCCGTCCGGAAAATCAGCAGTAAAAGTAATGTATGATGCAAGTTTAAAAATCTGGATTGAAGGTTTCCGTGCATTTTCCAAAGGTCGATATATCGGACACAACGGAGGCATTTACACCATTTGGGACGAAGGCGCACAAAAATATTGGGGAACAACCGAAACAAAATAAAACCTATGAAACATCAATATTTAACATTATTACAACTCGACAGCATATACAGGTTGCTTACGTGGGACGATAGAATACAAGTTCATTTATTAATGCAAAATAAAACTAAAGATTCTAATGAATCAATACATGTTTTACTTGCGCTAATTGAAGAATTCAGCTGGTATGCTCCCGATATGAGATATGATCAAGACAGATTACTGTACTACTTCGAAGAAGAACAGGAACGCTGGCTTCCAATTGAACAATACAAGAATAACAACCCAGAATTAACCAAAGAACTATTAATATGACGACAGGAGACACCGGAGCGCACATTGTTGCAAAAGCAAATGCCAAAGAACAGGAACGCATAAAAGCATTCGCAGCCCTTGCAAAAGCAAAAGAAATTCAGGCAAAGCGAAAAGGACACTGGGACTATGATCCCAAAATGAAAATCAGAAAATTTATCGTAGATAAAAATTAACAATAAATATGAAAACAATCGACCTTACAACAGTTTCCGCAGAAGCATTAGAGGCGGCACTGGCAGAAAAGAAAGAAGCTGAAAGGTTGGCACGTGAAAAACAGCGTACTGACTATGAAGCCTTAAAAAAAGAAACCATTGAAGAACTGGCACCAATTGCTGAAGATATTCATTTGCAATTGATGCGATACAAGAGTAAAGCATTTTCCCAGCTTGGCGCATTGTATGAACTTTTACAAGTCTACAGTAAACGCCATCAGGATGGAAAAGGAAATTTTGAAATATCTAATGAAGATTACAAAATTCAATTTAAACGCCAAGGCAAAGGAACCTTTGACGAGAGATCACACCAAGCAGAACAGCACATTATAGACTTTATTAATAATCGTTTTGGTGGTGATGAAGACACCAGAGATTTCATCATGTTATGTCTGGAAAGAAAAAAGGGTGCTTTGGATGTAGATCAGGTACAGAAGCTTTATTCCATGGAAGACCGTTTCAATGATGAAAACTGGAAAGAAGGAATTAAGCTTTTAAAAGAGAGTTACAGCTTTATTCATAGTAAAGATTATGTGACTGTCTCTAAAAAAGAGCGAAACGGAGCATGGAAGCCTTTAGTATTAAACTTTTCTTCATTGTAATGTTTTACATAGGAGTAGCAGCCGGAGCAGCAGCAATTATAGCCTTTGTATGCTGCCTAACAACTCTCACATTGATGGGGGTAGAGTTCTGGAAAAAACGTAAAGGCTTTTAAACAATATTTCAAAACAATTTAAATAATCATTATGAACGAGTTAAAAATTCAAATTCCTGAAGGCTTCCAGATTGGAGCTTTCGACAAAGTTACAGGTGTAGTAAAATTCGAAGCTAAACCTAAAGACATTAAAGAACGCATTAAAACTTTTAATGATGTATTGCAGTATCACGGGATAAAATCTGAAACATTTGCAATGGAATGTCTTAGCCTAACAGATGATGAAATTGCATACAAACAAATAAAACTGATTGCATCGGCATTAAATGAAGGTTGGACACCAGATTGGAACGATCGTAACCAGACCAAATATTATCCATGGTTTAGAATGGGTTCTTCGTCTGGCGGGTTCTCGTGCGACGACTGCGATTACGATTTCTCGGGTTCGGCTGTCGGCTCTCGCCTTTGCTACAAGAGCAGTGAGCTTGCAAAATATGCCGGAACTCAGTTTATAAGTATCTATAAAAAATTCACAACCCTTTAAAAAACATTTATTATGAACGAATTAAAAATTGAAATCCCGGAAGGGTACAAAATTGACACTTTTGATAAAGCGACAGGTGTTGTAAAGTTTGCTGAAAAGCCTAAGGATATCAAAGACAGAGTAAAAAGTTTCGAAGAGGCTTGCGATGTTCTGGGAATCACCCCACAAAACCCAGATTTGGAAACTATTCCTACTAAATTACAAAAACCCTTATTCGCACATTACAAGCTATGTATTATTGCAATGGCGTTAAATGAAGGATGGGAACCTGACTGGGATAATGACGACGAGTACAAATATTACCCTTGGTTTGATATGGAAGGTTCTTCGTCTGGCGGGTTCTCGTGCGACGACTTCGTTTGCGTTTGCTCGTATTCGATTGTCGGCTCTCGCCTTTGCTTTAAAAGCAGAGATTTAGCAGAATATGCTGGAAAACAGTTTGAAGCAATTTACAGAGAATACTTTGTGATTGAATAATTGATAATAAGGTTGTGCAGTGTGTTGCTGTAGTTCTTCGTCTGGCAGGTTCTCGTACAACGACTACGATTACGATAACTCGAATTCGAATGTCAGCTCTCACCTATGTTATTTAACACTGCAAACCCTGCCTCTTGGCAAAAAACAACTCACTTTCCAAAAGGCGTTGGTAGGATATTCCGAAAACGACTTTTTTAAAAGCAAAGGCAAAATGAAAAGATTAAACAATCTATACGAGAAAATTATCAGCATCGAAAATTTGATGCTTGCTGATGAAAAAGCCCAGAAAGGAAAGGCTAACAGATACGGCATTATGCTGCATAATAAGAATAAAGAAAATAATATTATGAAGCTTAACACCCAGTTACGTATGAAAAGCTATAAAACATCTGAATACTCAGTGTTTAAAGTGTATGAACCAAAAGAGCGTGAAGTATACCGTCTGCCGTTCTTCCCTGATAGAATTACACATCATGCAGTAATGAACATCTTAGAGCCGATATTCGTTTCAACTTTTACTGCTGACTCTTATAGCTGTATAAAAGGAAAAGGTATTCATGCAGCTTCTTTTGCAGTACGCAAAGCTTTAAAAAATGTCGAAAAAACTACCTATTGTCTAAAATTGGATGTTGAAAAATTTTATCCAAACATCGACCACGAAATACTAAAAACATTACTACGAAGAAAATTTAAAGATACTGATCTGCTTTGGTTGCTGGATGAAATTATAGATAGTGCGCCGGGGCTTCCTATTGGTAACTATTTAAGTCAGTTTTTAGCAAACTTTTACTTAACCTATTTCGATCACTGGATCAAAGAAAAAAAATCAGTAAAGTATTATTTCAGGTATGCAGATGATCTGGTTATTTTATCTGATAGTAAAGAATATCTGCATCAGCTTTTAAAAGAAATTGAAACCTACTTTAAAGAGCGTTTAAAATTAACAGTAAAAAATAACTGGCAAGTATTTCCAGTATCAAAACGAGGAATTGACTTTGTAGGCTACAAACATTATCACTCGCACGTTTTACTACGTAAATCAATCAAAAAACGTTTTGCCCGAATGCTCAAAAAAAGACCAAACAAAGCTTCAATTGCTTCTTATAAAGGTTGGACAAAGCATTGTGATTCAAAAAACTTACTTAAAAAACTGGGATGTTCAACTTTAGCGAATTAGGAATAAAACCAAAAGAAAGCACCTTCATAGGTGATAAAATAAGCATAGATAAAATTATAAACACTGAAATACTGATACTTGATTACAAAGTGGAGCCGTCGAAGGTAAAGCCCGGAACAGAGCTTCTCACTTTGCAAATAGAAAGAAAAGGCGATAAAAATATACTCTTTTGTGGATCAGCAAATTTAATATTCATGATTAGGCAGGTTCCTAAAGACAAATTTCCTTTTAAAACAACCATAGTTAAACAAGATAGAAGACTCGAATTCACCTAAAACTCTACTAATATGATGACAACCCCACACGAACAACTCAAAGAACTATTTGCAGACAGAAAACCAATGGATGTTGCAATAGAGATTAGCGGATTTACCGGGTTTAGAACTTCAAAAATAGATGATCTTTCAACAGAAGAAGCTATAAACCTTTTGGCTATTCATAAGCCTTTACCAAAGGATGTCGAAGCGAGAAATAATGCTTTACTGGAAGAAATACTATGTAAAGAATGGAGAAGCAAAATTTTAGCAGTTGCAGAACAGGAAGGAATAAAAGAATCCGGAGATTTTCAGAAGTTTAATAACTGGATGTTACAGTACTCTGTTTATAAAAAGCATCTGAATTCCTATAATCTATCAGAACTAAAAACTTTGCTGGCACAAATGCAGACATTAAAGTATAACAATGCAAAGAGTGCTGAAAAACCAATGAATGAGGCATGGTGGAGAAAAGGACAAAAACTTAAAAATTTAAATTGATGAAGTTTCTGTTAGTAAATGTAAGCGGTGGGAGATCATCAGCAATGATGGCAAGGCATATTCAAACGTCGGAAAAGTATAAAGACTATCAAAAATTATATGTCTTCTGTAATACTGGTTTAGAGCGTTCAGAAACTATACAATTTTTAAAAGACCAGATTAAATATTGGAATTTACCACTGTATATGATTGAAGGTGTTTATTCTCTTAAATCCGGAGTAGGTGTAAAATCTAAATTAGTTGATTTTAATACTATGGATATGGAAGGGAAAGTCTTTTCTGATGCAATTTCACATCTTAATAAGAATGAATGGTGTGGAGTTCCAAATGAAGCAATACCCTACTGTTCTGATTATATGAAAAAAAGAGTTTCTCATCATTTTGCAAAAGAGGTATTTCAGACCACTAACTTTATTTCTGCTATTGGGTTCCGCCGTGAAGATATGCCAAAGCGAATTACATGGAAAGAGGTAAAAATGAGTAAGAAAAAGATTTTTCCACTTCTTACAGATTTTGGAAATGCAGTAGATCAGTTTGAATTAAACAGATATTTCCAAAAACAACCTTTTAAACTTAAAATTCATTCAAGATTAGGGAACTGTGCTTATTGTCAAAAAAAATCAGATAGAAATTTAATTGAAGCTATACAATTCGATTTACGAAAGCAGAATTTTCAATATATAGATTGGTATAGAAAGGAAGAGCAAAAATATGGCAACCGATTTTTCAGAGGTAATCTATCAATTGATGATTTGGTGCGGTCTGCACAATGTGCTTTAGATGATGGTAATCAGTTAGAAATGTTCTCCGATGTTGGAGAAGCGTGTATGTGTAACAGTTATTGAATAATAAATAATATATGAGTGCAGAAGAAATAATAACCCCAGAAATTGAAATACTAAATTATTTCAATGAGATTACAGGAAAGCGGTTCAAACCGATAAAAAGCAATACAAGCCCGATATCGGCAAGATTTAAAGCAGGATATACAAAAGAGCAAATGCAGGAAGTTATTCAGCTTAAGACCTTAGAATGGAAGAATAACGAAGTAATGGCACAGCATCTTTGCCCAACGACAATATTTCGCCCTTCCAACTTCGATAAGTATGTGAACCAAGTGGAAACAGTGAAAACTAACCCACAACAATACAAAAAGTATTATGAAGAACTCAACAAACCAAAACACAACGATCCAACATCTGCCTTCAGCAAAATTGATGCAATGTTTGGTGGAAAACAATAGTATTGAGTTAGCAAGTATTGAAAGGAAATTGACTATTAAAGAAGTTTTCCAAACAGGTTCCAGTATAGCCCAACTGATAAAAGCTGATGAAAACACCCTAATCAAAACAGTTTACGCAATACTATACAGGTTTAATAATCTGATAAATGTTAGTAAAAAGCTTAATGACGATCAAATGATTGCATTATCTGCCGATCTGATAGAGGCTTTTAAGTATGGTGACACTTTAGAGGATATCGTTTTATTGTTTAAGATGGCAAGAAATGGAAGCTTTGGAGATTTTTACCGTCTGGATCATGTTGTAATTATGGGTTGGATTCCAAAGTATATGGATGAAAAAGCAGAAATACGTGAACAGATAATAGTTTCAGAGCAAAAGTTAACTAATAGACAAATTGAGGAAATCCCAATAAGCGATAAAACCGCCAAAATGTTTGAAAAAATATCCAAAAAGATAAAAGTACCATCTAAGGCAAAAGCAGACCGGAATGACCCTTTATTTAGCTTAGAAGCTTATGTTTCAAGTTTGCCCAATACCGCAAAGCAGATGACGGACAAAGAACTGGAAACAATGATTTCCAATACTTCACAAAGAACTCACCCAGAGGTATACAATATTTTAATAACAGAAAAACAATCAAGAAATGAGAAATCTAAAAACAGTAGCAAATAATTTTATTCCTAAACATGAAAAAGAATGGGATGCAAGGCTATTTGTTGATGAAGCTATAAAAAGTCAATCAGAAGATTGGTTAGAAATTATATGCAGGGCTTTATCTGGTAGTAATGAAATTAAAATTTCAAAAAGTACCGATAGAAGATTTGAAAAGACAAGATGGATAAAAGCTGATGATGGAAATTATTTTAATGTTACAGAGACTTTTCAGTATAGATGCACAATGGATAGATTTGTTTTCCATGGAAACAGTCATTCAGAAATATATTTGGAAATTATAAAATTTTGGATTTCAGGCAGTATATTTCCTTGTGCTGGGGCTTTTAAATCAAATAAAAGTAAAGATGAAAATTCAATATGATACAGCTAACACCAATAAATGACGTTATCAGAATGGAAATAAAAATGCATATTCCGCAAAGCGATATCATCAGTTTTCTACAAATAGAAGGCTACGAAATCAAAGCTTTTGTTCAAAAATTACCCGCTACCGAAGAAATGTTGGTAAATGAGCCAAAAACAGAAGTTTACACCTTTACAGCAACTAAGCCGGATGAAAAACAAAGCGAAAACACATTGTATTTAAAGGTGTTTGAAACAGAAGTTAAAAAGCTTTTAAAAACACTTAATAAATAATTTTAAAATTCCTTACGGATTGCCGTAATAGATAAAAATAATCTGAAATTATCTTTGATTATAAAAACAATGAAGGAGGCTAAGAAGTAGATTAATATGAATGTATCATTGGTTAGCCTCGGGAAACCGGGGCTTTTTTGATAACTTTTAATAAAACTAAAATGGAAGAAATTAAAATAAACGCACAAACAGAAATTATAAAAAATATACAGACAGCATTGAAGGACTGTTCTATTGGTATAGGTATTGCAACTAAAACAGATATTACGATTAAAACTATTGCAACAAATAGCCAGACAATTATTTTTTCACCTAAAATGGGAAAAGAAATTTCAGCTAAAGATTTATTTTGGCTTGGTTACTTTGTAGGAAGAGATTATTAATTAAATTTGAAAAATTTTAAACTATGAAAAAGCTGTTATTATTTCTTACTCTATCAACAATATTTGTTAATGCACAGACATTTCAGCCTGATAATGGGAATTATAATAAGTATGGAAAGCAAGTATATAAAATAGATACTGTAATGGTATCTAACCAAACAAAAGAGAGTGTTTTTAGTAATAGTTTAGCTTGGCTTAGTAATAACTTTAAAGATTCAAGGAATGTTATAGAAACTAAAGACATTAATTTGGGTGAAATTACATTTAAGTGTTTTTATCAAGAAGATTTTTTAACAGGAGTAAAAAAGAATGGTAAAGATACATACCTTCCAATTAAAATATTTTATACAGGGAAATTTCTTATTAAAGATAAAAAGTATAGAATTATATTGACAGATTTAAGATATTCTTATTTGACAGATTCAGAAAATAATATAGACCTAAGTGATGATATCACATATAAATACAATAAAAAACAGATAGATGTATCTCTATCATTTTATAAAATAGTACTTAAAGATATTGTCAATTATCTAAATCGAAAATCAGACAATGATTTCTAGCACAATACAAATAAACGCCAACTTGCACAAGTTCAGGCGTTTTTTTATTTTTGTAGTAATGTCAAGTGTTACTAACATATCAAAAGGTCGCAGCCCGTTCTTAATCCAAAATCGCAACAACAAATTAGCGGCTCGTTTTTATTGGTACAGCTGCCTTTTAGGACTTAATTTCTCTCGTTGTCTTAGCGAATTAGAACAGGAATTCGACATATCAGAAAGCCGCATCTGTGATTTGATCTCAGAATGCGGCGACATTATTTCAGAACTTGAAAGGAACCAGGTATCTATACAACAGTTAAAATCCCGATTCCCTTTTTTTAGTTGGAATTATACATACTCTCCCGCCAAGACGTTGTCCATTGCTGTGCAATCGTCTTTAAACCTTTTCTAAGTTGCTGATCCGTTTTAGCGGTATTGGTAAAGCTTCTAAATTCAGAATCCTGATAACCTTGCAAAATACTATGTATTTTAGTGTTAAGAGCCATATAGCCAAGTCCTTTTTTTCGAACGGCTTCAGGTGTAATATTATTTGTTTCCGAATATGTTTTATCAATTACCAATAGCTGAATATTTCCGATTACAATTTGAAAGACATTATCCACATCTTCTCTAATTTCATTAATACGTACTAAAACCGCAGGGTAAGCCAAAGGGGGTTTTTCTTCCTGAAGTTGTCCGGAATCCAGATCAATATATTTTATCTCCGGAATGGTTCCTAATAATTCTACGATTTTTAAATACAGTTTTTCCATTGTTTAAATAGTTTTTAAATTATTCCATTGCTTTTTTTATTTCATCAAGGCATACTTTTTTAATACGTTCTTTAAGTACCGGGGATTGTTCTTCTGATCCGATAAATTGACGCTTTGGTATATTTTGCTGAATAGTCCTGTTAAAAGCAGAAACCTTTATATTTTTAAAGTTCTTACCTCTTCGGATATGTTCCTTCACCTGCTGATTTATTGTGCCTTTAAAGCCCTCATTGTGTACACGTGCATACGGAACATCTGCACCACCTACTGCAATGGTTACTTTATCAGCTTGAATGGACGCAATCCTGATACTTCTCTTTAATTTTCCAGATTTAACGAGTAATGCTCGCCCTGTATCGTCTTTCTTTCCCCATGCTGTAGGATTTTTCCGTTTTTCCCATGGTTCAAAAGAATCACCCTGCCAGCTTTGTTTTTCAAAATTTTCTAAGGTGAAATTGACCACTTCATTTCCGATAATAGCCGGAAGGTCTCTAAAGGTCTGGGCTAGCCTTTCTTTCTTTTTTGCTAAAATTTCTTCTAATGATTTTGCCATTTGTTTACTTTTGGTGAAATTTTATTTTATGTTTTTACAAGCTTCAAAATTGTATCAGTACAATGAAATGTACTTTACTGAAAACTCAAGATTAATTGCAGATACTAAAAATTTTAATTTTTATCTTGAGATTGATCGCATAGAGAAGATTTCACCACTGATTCGTACGGATATACTT
Source organism: Elizabethkingia bruuniana (assembly GCF_002024805.1). NCBI lineage: Bacteria > Pseudomonadati > Bacteroidota > Flavobacteriia > Flavobacteriales > Weeksellaceae > Elizabethkingia > Elizabethkingia bruuniana. The sequence continues at coordinate 3,101,158 of NZ_CP014337.1, read as the reverse complement.
GCTGTGAATCGTGGGAAATTCTTTCATGTACCTTTGTATTGGAGTGATAAAACTGAATTGCAAGCGGCTCTAAAGGCAAACTTATCTTGTAATTACAATCTTTCACCTCTGGAATTATACCTCGAATTTGAGGCTTTGGATTTTTCACAAGAAAGCCCGTTGCCAGAAAGTGCGTTAAAAATATTGAAAGCCTATCTTTAGCAATAGAACAGCTGAATTCTTCCGCATCATTTTCACTCAGTGGATAACTGGCTGTATTTGGGATATAGTCTTTTAAAACACTTTCTCCTTTTTCGTTTTGGATGTCGTATGACAATATTAGTTTGTACATTATTATAGTTTTTAATTGATATTCAGAATATTTTGTATATTTGTGTAACAAAGAGACCAGTTCGGCTGCTCATTGTGCTTAAAACCACTTCCACGGAAGTGGTTTTTTTATGGATAATAGTAAACTTTATCTTCTACGATATAAATGATTTTATCAAAGCGGTAGCTAGTTTGACCGTTATACATTCTAATAGAATTACCAAGCCATTCTATATTAAAAGCGTCACTGTTTGGGAAGTACAGAATTGCAATTTTCGCTTCTTTATCCTTACTATGATTTAAAGCTCTTTTTATTGTATTCTTACCTGTACCCATTATAGAGCTAATATCAAATGATTCTCCATTCAATAATCCATCTACTTTCTTTCCGGGGATATTAGAACTTTCATTTGTCAGAATAATTTCGTCACCCTTTTGAAAAAAAAGATCCTGAACTAGTTTCTCATATTTTCCGGTTATTTTATTGAAGTTATGACCGATGTGAATTGCTTTTAATCCTCCATCCTTTCCAAATTGTACTTCCTGATAGTTTTTATCATTTAAAAACTGCTCATATTTCTGCCAGCGGTTTGCGAACTCGTCTGACATAGCCAGAACCTTTTTAGGGGTATTTTCGATATAAGCATTCTTATCTGTGAAAATTTCACCACTCAGGGCAACATTATTTTTAAAAGCTTCCGGTATTTCCGGCAACTCAACATCAGGTGTAGGCGTACCGTTTCTTAGCTTCCGGAGTGTTGTTCTACAATTAAAGTGATTCGGTGGGAAAAAGTATATTAATCTTTTATCATCAACCGACATAATAACATTGTGCAACGGACTGCATATTTCGCTTGTGTGGTCGTCCATTACGACATCAAACTGTACATAAGGAAAAATATGTTTATCCTGTTGTATTTCCTGCCATAAACGGCTCATTTGTGCCGATGCTACAATTGTATCGTATTCTGTTCTCAGATATCGGTTTGAGGTTCCAACAACGAGCTGCGCTTCTCTTTTAAACTCATTCCATGGGCGAACACTTCCATCAGGACGCAAAAGAAGATTTGAAAGCTTTACACAGTCATTATAGTTTTTAGCTACAGCAAACTTCCAGACGTTTTTTTTCAGCATTTCCCGCATAACATAATCCGGAGAATCATAATCAATCTTTTGTCCGAATACGTTATCTATTGGTTTTACCAGTTCTCGAGTGGTTTTAGTAACAATAGGCTTGTTAATACTTCCGTCATTGCCTTTATTGCGGTAGATGTCCTCTAAAGCATTAATCCATTCATACGCCAATAAATCCGCCCAGTCTGGTTGTGGTTTATGTGAAAGCTGGTGTCCATGGCTACAAATATGCCTGTACTCATTTTCAAGACGTTGCCAGTCCAGCTCCTCATATAGAAAATACTCTACTGAGGAGCGTTGCCGAAAAAATTTAATACCTTATCATACAGAGATAAACTTTTGGCATCTACTTTTTTAGGTTTCTTTTCCTCCTTTGGAGGCTGATCCGCAGGTGCTTCTTCCTTGCTTGGATTCGATTCCTTTGTCTTGGTTTTAGTACCTTTTGGTAAACCGAATGTAGTATAGAAGTATTCATCGTCCACACCTTCTGCGGTCTTTTCATCAACTCTCAGAGCAATATCCAGTTTATCTATAAGAGGCGTATCATCTTTATCTAAGAATTTAAAAAAGCCTGCTTTTACCGGGTAACCCCTTTTTTCAAGTATTGGCACCAAATACGTATTCAAATATCGCTGTACAAAACGGCGATCACTCTCTGCAATTTCTTCTTCTGTTTTCTGGTGTACCTGTGATTGTGATAGACTGGAACCGTTTTTTGTGGTCATTGTCTGTCCGATAATACCAATCAATATTTGTTCATCAAGCCATGAAAGAAATTTGTCGTGTACTACGGTTTTACCTTCGCCACTGCTTATTGGTTTTATATCGCTATTTTTACTCATAACAATAGAACCTCCGGCACCTCGTTTTGTCATTGAATCTTCCATTTCTGTGCGAGCGTTTTCATCCTCCGGATCATAAAGTCCTGCAAGAATGGGAATTCCGAACAACTCACAGAATTGCGCATAATCAGCGCCCCCATTTCTTTTGAATATAACATACGGTGCAACTCTGGTTAAAAAACCTAAATCATCATCCTTTCCGATGTTTAAAATAAAATCATCGTTTTCATAAGAAATGCCATCATCTTGTGAAACGTCCTTTAATATTACTTTTCTTTTGGTATCTAAATTCTGTCTGGGTATCGAATAAATATCAAAAGAAGGATTGAATGCAAGTTCTACAACAGACTTTCCATAAGCTTTGGATAAAATCAATTCCTGCAATAGTTCTTCAAATTTCAAACTGTCTATTAAGTCGAACATTTCATCTATCTCATCACCATCACTCAGAAAAACAATATCGTGGTTTGTTATTTTTCTAATTCTACGGTCTAGTGCATCAGCCATAACCGGATCGAGTAATAAATCATTAATGAGTAATGTTAACGGGCTTCGTTTTCCTTTATCTGCGGATTTTATTGCACTTCGCCATTTTACCACATCTGTTGAATCCCTTTTTGGAGGTTGCACGACAAGAACCTGACTGATTTTTATATTCTGTCCGTTATTACTGCCTTTGGCTTTCGCTGCTAATGTTTCAAAGCCGATTTTTGTTTCTTCCATGATTAGTAGTAATTTTCACGTTTTGGGTTAGAAGTATATTTAAAGGAGGATGCTTCTTTGGTTTCCTTCCGGGGTAAGCTAGTAGGCATTCCTTTGTAAACTGCCGTTAGCCATCCTTTGGCATCCTCATACCGCAATTTCTTATCATCATAATCAATACTCGGGTTTGCTAAGCCAATTAGTTCCCATATTGCAATGTCTTTAATGATTTTAACCAGCAAAGGGCTTCGAGCATCACCCCTTTTGTCAAAAATTTCGGCTGTATCATAGTCTTTCATTAACTTACTTTCTGCAAACTCTATCGCCATATCAATACTGGCAAGTGCAATAGTCTCATCTTCCCGGATAATGGCTTTTATTTCTTCATCGTATGCGTGTGTCCGGAGTTCGTCCGGTGTAATAAACTGGTTCATTTTAGTATCGTTTTTTATTTATTGGTGGTCTGTAATGTGAAGGCGGGGCTGTTTGTATAAGGTTTTTATGATTGATGATCCATACACCACCCTCACAAGCATCTGGTGCATCATCATTTGCACGGCTTTTTGGTGAAAGTGCCAGAAATTGGAATTCAACAGTCTTCATATCCGGTGTACCTTCCAGATAATCTGCGAAAATCAGCTTCACACTACTGTTTAAAGGTTCCAGATTTGATTCTATACGGTAAAATTTATCAGGCTTTGACCTTTCATCTGCTTTTAGATTTAATGTCCGGTTATGGCGTTTATTAGCTTTCTTGATTTCCCTTTTTAAAGTGTCATCAATCCACGGGTATTCTATGTACAGGAATAATGCGCTTTTATCGTTCACGAACTTTAAAGCTTCAAACTGCCATTCGATCATATTTGAAACAGAGGTTTGCTGACATCTAACCCAAAGCACATGATATTCATCTTTGTATTTTCCGATAATAAAGGTTGCTTTATAGTCTCCGTTTTTCTTGTAGGAAGGATCGGTGTATGCTACCAGATATTTATACTTATGTAATGGCTGTACCTTACCGTAGTGCAATTTTTTGAATACCTTACCCAGAACAATAGGATTGTTGAAGTATTCTTTTTGTGCAGATGCTGCTGAAATCTTAGACAGTACCCTGTCAATCATTGCTTCAGTGTTCTTTGTCGGCCATGTAGATTTTCCGTTTTTATCACGGATGTTTACAATCTCGTAGAAATCGGCAATTTCCATTGCCTTTTTAATGCAGCAGTAATCTGCAATGATATTTCCATTGAATATGACTAACAAAGGATTAGAAATTGAACGTGTACCATATACTGCCTGCTCGAACCATTCCCATTTCTTATCTATGATATCAGGGTTTCTGCAATCCTCATCTGTATCGAAGTCGTCCATTACAACACTATCGGGACGGAATTCTTCATTCCTCGCCCCTCTGGGAGCCTGTCCGGCACCTACAGCAATGAACATCGATCCTGAACGGGTTACAAATTCATCTTCTGCCCAGTTTCCATAATTGACCTGATCCCCGTAATCGTTTCTTAAACGTGGGTTTTTCTCAAATGCCAGTTTATAAGGTTTTAGAAGTCGTACCGCTGCATCCTTATTGGCAGAAATCATTAATGTAAACTTCTTTTTACCTGTACAGTGCAAGAATAAGAGTTCCATCATTGTACGCCCGGACTTTGAAAGCTCCCGTGACCATGGTCGAACCTCATAAAATTCTGCATTTTCTAATACCCTGCGAGTAGATCGCTTATGAAAAGGCATAGGTTCAGCAGTACAGTATTTTTCAAAATAGTACTTGAACCATTTTTCAGGGTCTGATTCTAAGCTTTTTATCCGATCCTGCTTTTCTTCGGGAGTTTCGGTAGTATCTACAACTTCAGTATTTTGAAGTGATTTGTAGTACTCATCCCAAAAACTTAAAGCCTCCCTTTCCTCACGGGTAGTAACAAGTTTCTTTTTAATAACCATTACCCCCGGATTTTGTATTTAATAAAAGCATCTGCCAGATGCGAAATTTCCTTTGCGTTTTGCAAATCACTTCTACGAATAAATTTCACAAATGCTGTCATTACGTCAACCGTTCCGGGAATTCCGGAATCATGTTCCAGTACCGCAATATCTTTTAATAAAGACCTTCTCAATTGTGCCTCTTTAAAGTCTGCGAAACGTTGTCCTACGGGCTTTTTCTTAATAAATTCTTTTAGCTCAGCTAATTCATCATACCATGAAGACAACAGTTCATCCCGGGTTAATGGAATGTTCCTTTTAAGTTTTGCCCAGCCTTCCTCTTCAATCCATTTGGATATCGTTTTTTCGGTTACTCCTGTTCTTTCGGAAAGTTCTTTCTGGGTAATGTCTTCAGTAAGGTAAATCAGCTTTGCCAGTTCCTGCTTTTCAAGCAGTTCATCTTTGCTTAATCGTCCTTTCTTTGCCATTGTTTTGGTTATTAGTTGTAGCAAAGTTCCCTTTATAGAAGGGCTTAGAGAAGCTGACGATCTATCATACCCTTAAATCGGGGGTATCATACCCGAGATATCGGGGTATGATACGGAGCCAGCTTTTTATCGGTGATTTTTCAGGCAAAATTTGCATCAACAAAAGCAAATAAAAAAGCTAATAACCATGAATAAAGCTCCGCTATTTATAACCAACGATCAACAAGTCCGAAACTCGTACGGATTCTATGTTGATACCGCAGGAATCGATTTAAAAAGCCGATTCGATACAAATCCGGTTTGTCTCAATAATCATTCTAATGATACAAAGGATGTACTGGGTAAATGGATTGATATCGAAGTTAAGGACGGTAAACTTTTAATGCGCCCTGCATTTGATACAAAAGACCCGGCAGGTGAAGAAGTTGTCAGAAAAGTATTATCAGGAACTCTTAAAGGTTGTTCACTGGGAATTATGTTCGATCCTGCTGATCTGGTTAATGAAGGCGGAAAACTTATTCTTAAAAAATGTGTACTGTTTGAAGTCTCAATTGTAGCAGTACCATCTAACGGTAATGCAATCGCATTATTTAACATGAACGAAGAAAGGCTTTCTGAGGCTGATATCAAATCCCTTTGCCTTTCATTACAAACCGTTAATCCATTTGAAAACAATAAAACAATGAAAATCTTACTTGCGCATTTGCAACTCCCTGAAGGATCAACGGAGGAAGCAATCCTAACCGCTATTAAAGCGACAGAATCACAATTAACAGCGTCAAAAACTCAGTTTACAGAGTTAAAAACAAAATATGATGCACTGGAAGCAAAACAGAATGCCAAGCTTCAGGCTGATTACGAAGGTTTAAAGACTGCGGCATTAAAAGACGGTAGAATCGATGCTGCTGCTGTTCCTACTATTGAAGAATTGCCACTGGAAAAACGCATAGACTTACTAAACACCCTACCAAAGAGAGGTACTGTAAAAGAAGCTATCGAAAGCACCGATGGAAAATCTACGACAGAGAAGTACGAAAAATTAAGCTGGGAGCAGCTTGATAAAGGAAATCACCTTGCGACATTAAAATCAAAGCATCCGGAGTATTACGAGCAAAGGTTTGAACAGCAATATGGTAGAAAACCTAACAAAAAATAAAAATTAATAACCATAAAAACTCATAACAATGCCATTAGAAATCGAAGTTTGGGATTCCACAATCCAAGAAAAACTAACACAAGATAACAGCTTTCTAACACAGGTTGCAGATGTTTCTTCTGATAATATTATCAACGGAACAATTGTTCACCTTCCACAAGCTGGTGATCCTTCTGCTGTAGTAAAAAACAGAACTCAGGTTCCTGCTACTCCAAAAAGAAGGACGGACGGACAAGTTCTTTATTTAATCGATGAGTATACAACAGACCCTGTATATATACCAAATGCTGAAACAGTGGAATTATCCTATGATAAGCGTAGAAGTGTATTAGATCAGGATGTGCAAAACTTATCTGAAGAAGTTGCCGAGGGTATGCTGACAAACTTTATCGTATCACCGACCGGAGATAATGCAACACTGCCAACTGCCAGTATTCTGGAAACTTCCGGAGCAGCTGTTGATTCCGGGTTAGCAGGATCGACAGGAAAAAGAAAAGCATACGCAATTGGAGACCTTCAAAAACTTAGAAACTTTTTGATCAAGCAAAAGGCTTGGAATGAAGGGGTGATGAACGTACTGTTAACTCCTGATGCTGCGACACAAATGTTTCCTGCTGAATCTGCAATTACAGCAACTTATATGGCTGCCGTTACTGAAGCAGAAAGACGTTCAGGAATTATGTATAAGTGCCAAGGCTTTAACATTTTCGTAAGATCAAGTGTTTATACACTGGCTGAGGATAAATCATTTAAAGCTTACGGTTCCGTTGTTGCTCCTACAGATTGCGAAGGAATCTTTGCATGGAATAAAAATATGCTTGAAAAAGCTATTGGTACAACCAAAGCATTTGAAGATATCGGTTCACCAACCATGTACGGTGATGTGTATTCATTCCTTGTAAGAGTTGGAGGGCGTGCAAGACGTAAAAACTTTGAAGGTCTTGTAGTCTTAAAACAAGCTGCATCCGCATAACTCTTCTTCCTATCTATTATACCAACTCCCGGAAGGGTCAAAGCTTCCGGGTGCTTTAAAAAAAACTAAAAACCGTGAGAATCATTAAATACATAGTGCTACACTGCACGGCAAGCCCACAAACACAAACGGTTGAGCAAATTTTGGCATTCTTCAAGAATGTAAAGAAATGGCACAATCCGGGATATCACTATATAATCCGTCCGGATGGCTCCTATGTGAATACCTGTTCTATTGAAAACATTGCAAACGGTGTTGCAGGACATAATGCAAATAGTATTCATATTTCGTACATCGGTGGGATTGATGCAAAAGGAAAAGGTATCGATAACAGAACCACAGCACAGAAAGCTACACAAGTAAAACTATTAACCGAACTTAAAAAGAAGTTTCCTAATGCTGAAATTTTAGGTCATAGGGATTTAAGCCCTGATTTAAACCATGATGGTATTATCCAGCCTTGGGAATGGATTAAAGAATGCCCTTCCTTCGATGTTAGAAACTGGCTTAAATCAATAAACTTTAAAGTATAACTATGAACCCAGAACTACCGCAGCCCTATTCTCAAGAAGATATCAGGAAAGACCCTAAGGCGGTGGTTATTGGGCTACTCATAGGACTTCTATTAATATTTGGAGGTGTTATTGGAGTTCTTTACAACCGCAAAGAGCAGCAAACAGATGACTGCTCAGAGAAAACAGACAGTCTTTATTTTACAATAATAAAAGAGCGTAATAAAAGGATTGACACCTATGAAGCTATGATTTTCTACAAAAAGAAATCAGATTCATTTGAAGAAAAAGACAAGAAAATAAAAGAAAAAACAGAACCATTAGTAAAAAAAGCATTACAATGAAACCACAATCCAACATTCCTGCTTTTATTCTTGTTGTGATCTTACTACTTGCAAGTATAGGATTAAACATCAAACAGGAATTAAAAAGAGCCGAAAAGGAAAAAGAAATGACATCCCTGTTAACTCAGGGTGGCAATAATAAAATTGTTGAAAAATACACTAGAGACAGCGTTACACATACTGTATTTAATGAAAAAATAATCAACAATACTAATTCTGAAAAAATAGCAGCATTAGATAAAACTTATGCAGACAGTATTCAGAAGGCATTAAAAGTTAGTTTAGACAAAATAGATCAGGTCACTAAAATAAACGGTAGGCTTGAAGCACAATTGGCTTTATTAACTAAACAAACCCCCTCAGGGCAAACCATTAAAACACATAAAGACAGGTATCTTGATCTGGCTTATTATCCGGACACAGATTCTGTAAAGATGTCATACAATATAATGATGAATGATGTCCGGTATAAAAAGAAAAACTGGTTTCTGGGTGCAGAACATAATTATATCGATATGTATTCCGATGATCCCAGAGTAACCATAAATGGTGTAAAATCTTTTAGAATCAAAGAAAAGCCCCAAAAGCGGTTCGGCTTCGGATTAAATGCCGGATATGGTATCGCAAAAGACGGTAATGCTATGAAACTACTGCCTTATTTCGGCATAGGTGCCAATTACAACTTAGTAGAATTTTAAAAACTATATCATGTCAAAAACATTTAAAAACGTATTCGCAGCTGCGGCAGTTACAATTTTTGCAGTGCATAAAAACTTAGATGAAATCTTTGTTACCTCTGATGGTCAAGGTTTCACAGACGAAGAGAAAGCAAAGGATCAAGCAAGATATCTAAAAAACAAAGATGTGAAAAAATTCATCAGAGGTTTTGAAGATAGCTTTATTGACGATGAACAGGAAGCTGGTTCTAAAAAAGCTGAGGATGAATCCGGGGGTGAACGCCCAGCTTTAGTTGAAAAATACACGGAATTATTCGGTAAGCCCCCTCATCACATGATTGGAGTTGACAAACTGAAAGCTGCAATAGCTGATAAGGAAGCTGAACAGGTGAAAGGAGGTAACCCACCTCAGGAGTAATTAAAAACTATTTAATAACCATTTAAACATAAATTAAAATGTCAACATTATTTGGAACTAAAGCATTGGAGAGCGCACCTGTAGAAGTTGATGGCTCTATTCCGGCAGATGCAAAGTTTACAGAACTTTGTAAAACTTATCGAAACTCTGTTGAGTTTGTCGATGATGATCTAAACATTCAGGATGAATTCAGCGATCAGGATGATGATCCTATTGAATCTTTGGTAGAACCCGGAGCAACAAACGGGAAATTTTCAACTTTCCAATTCGATACTGCAACCTTACAAAAACTTTTCCCAACCGGAACTGTAGTAGATTCAGCATTTACATTTGGTAAAAACTTAGGATTTGTAACGGCATTACGCTTCATAACGGACAGTAATCACCAGATCACATACCCAAAGGTAAAGATTATCGCAAAGAAAAATTTCAAACTGGTGAGAAATGGTATTGCATTAATTGATTGTACAGTTAAAGTTTTATCACAGCCTCAGCTTAAAAAACTACCATAATGGACGAGAAATCAATTGATATTGAAAAACTCGCTCCCGATCTATTATTAAAAAGAGGTGTTCCAGTGCCAGTCACGGCACCTCTTTTTCTTAGGATATTTAGAAAGAAAAATTTCAAACTGGTACTATTTCACCCTACGGGGCGAACACTATTAAAAATAGCATTAAAGTACCTTTCAATGGGAGCGATCAACGATAAGGATTTGAGCCTTCCGGAAGCAGTGAAAGCTTATGCGGATCATGGAAAGAAAGTACATGAAATAGTTGCTTTAGGTTTTCTGAATTCTCCATACCTAAACTGGTTACATAAACCTTTGGCGTGGTGGTTACGAGGAAGGCTTACTGAACAACACTTTTTATTTCTATTCAATATTTTAATAACCCATGGCGGTGTTGAGGATTTTATCGCCACTATCAGATTGATTCGGAGGACGAGGATAACGAAACCGATGGTCAATCCGAGTCCAAAGGAAAAGGCGAGTTAAAAAGTGAAAGCTTTCATAGCGTCTTAGGGTTCATTTACACGATTGCAGAAAAAACAGGTTGGAGCCAAAACAAAATACTGGATACTCCATTTACACAATTACTCTTAATGCTTGCTGATGCTCCAAAACTGAGAAAGGGTAAAGAAACACCAAAAACAATATCCACCGATGAAGAACTGGAAAATTTCTTCGGTACTGAAATTCAATAATCATGGCTGACGAACAAATTAATATAGAATTCATTCTCAATTCACCCCAACTTCTGGAAGAGTATAATAAACTAATTACTTCCGGAAAAAGTGTTGATGATTCAGTAGCTGCAATCAATAAGCGTTATCAGGAAATGACGGCTGCTCAGGCTTTAGGAGCAAAGGGTGCCGGGGATTTAGTTGAAACAATAAAAAATGTCGGCACTAGTTTAACAGGTGCAAATTCGGTAGAAGAACTTCATACAGTACTTATAAATAGAGATTCTGCATCAACAAGGGCTTTAATTCTTGTAAAAAATTTATGGGTTGCTGTTAATGCACGCCTTTCTGCTTCTTTAGTTTCTTTGGGGCTTTCTGCTACAGCAGCTAACATTGCAGCACAGGCACTTATGGCTACAATTACACTGGGACTTTCGATTGCGGTTGCAGCTATTGTTGTAAAATTTAATGAATGGCAAGAGGAACAGGAAAAGATTGCCGCAGAACAAAAGAAATTGGCAGAAGCTGTTGCAGATTCTGCTGCAAGTATGATTACATCATATTATAGATTGCAAAATCAATGGAATGCTTTAGCTAATGATCTAAAGGCAAAACAAAAATTCATTAATGGAAACCAACAAGAGTTTCACAAATTAGGTGTTGAAGTTAATGGTGTAAATGACGCTGAAAAGCTATTTAAAGACGGTACTGACACTTTTATACAGGCATTAATGGCACGTGCTGAAGCTACAGCCGCCGCTCAATTAGCAGTCGAATCATTCAAAGAATCTTTATTAAAACAATCCGAAGCATCCGAAAGCTTAAATAACCCTACCAGAGGGGATGGTATAAAGTATTGGTTCAATTCTACTTTCTTAGGTAAAAGTGTAGAGGATGAAGTAAAAGATGCTTATAAAGAGTCACAAGAAGCCCGTGATAAAGCAATGGGTTTCATTACCAAAGAAGCAGATGCCCAAAAGCGTTATGATGAACTTATTGAAAAAATGGGTTTGAAACGTTGGTTGGGTAAAGAGAAAAAAACACCAAAAGAGAAAAAGCCAAAGAAATTGGCTGAAGTATTCGACGAAGGTTCCCTTCTAAAATTGCAGCAAGAAATCATGTTATTAGATGGTGCTTTGCAACGTATGGGTAAGAATGGAGAAGTACGTCTCCGTGCCGTTGATAAATACGGTAAAGAATATGCAACAAAAGAAGTTGTTTCCTATCAACAAGCTTATGATGCCAGAAGTAAGTTAAAAGAACAGTATGATGAACTAGAGAAAAAAATAAGCTTTAAAAAGACTGAAGATGAAATTGCCTACAGAGAGGAAGCTTGGCAAAATTATTATAAATATGAAAAAGAATACAGTGTAGAAGCTGCAAAAAAACAGTTTTCCGGTATTAAAGCCGAGGCGGATTCATTCTATGATTGGTTAACTCAAAATAAAATGAAGCTTGATAGTATTGTAGAATCTGGCGGAACACTTTCCGCAAAACAAAAAGCAGACTTAGAACTATACACTAAGAAAATTGCAGAAATACGGGGAGATAAAACCGAAAAGGATAATTTTTCTACAACTTTAGATCACCAACTAGAGAAAGTGCCACTACTTGTGGATAAAATAGAGCTGTTAAGAAAGAAATTATCTGAATTGAATAATGACAAAGGTGTAGATTCTGGAAAATATAGCATTGTATCTAATTTACTAGTAGATTATGAAAACCAGCTGTCCAGTATGACAACTGAGTTTATTAACTCTTTTCAAGATGTTGAAGTTCAAAAAACCGCAATTGTAAAAAAATACTCTGCTATACGAGCGAGTATAGAAAGGCGAGGTTTATCAACACAAGAAACATCCCGTTTATTGGCAGAACTGGAACGTGAAAAGCAGAGTGAAATAAATACTGTACTCTCGGCAGAATATGCTAAATCAACTATTTACGAAAGATTCTCTCAAAACCTAATGGGGATCACAAAGCGAGAATTAGCAGTTCGCATTGCATCTTTAGAGGAATACCAAAGAATATCTAAAGACAATTTAAGTACTGAACAGCAAAAATTTATTGAGTCTGAGATTAATAGAGCAATAGCCATAAAAGCAACCTTCAGTATTGGAGTAGAGGAAAATAGTTTACTCAAGGAAAAAGAAAGATTAATAAAAGATATACAAACAAAGCAATCGAAAGGTATTGCCGATGTTCAGGACGAGAGTAACAAACTTGAAATTGTCAATGGAAAATTAAAAGATATCCAGGCTAAAAGAGCTCAGATGGCTGCAAATATTGCGGGAGCAATGGCTTCTGGTTTTAAAGCTATTGCAGGCTCAATAGATGATACCAACCAAGGGCTTGCTGATACATTGAATACTTTAGGAGAAATTATGGGTATTGCTCAAAATGTGGGAGGTGCTTTTGCTTCATTTGCTTCTGGTGATATTGTAGGCGGGATTAGCCAAGCATTTAATGCTGTTGCGGGAATATTCTCTCTTGGCAAAGCTGCTCGTGAATCAGAACGTAAAGCACGGGAGGAAATCAAAAAATATAATGATTCTATTTTTCAATCTGGTCTGGATTATAACGAAATGCTCCGTAAGCGTATACTGGACGAATTAAAACTGAATGATGTATATAAAGCCCGCATCCAGAATATCAAGGATGAAATGGCAGCCAATACGAAGAATAAAGAATCTATAATCCGTGATCAGGAAGCCGTTTTAAAACGCCTTTTAAATGCCGACACTGTTGTGGGTATGCACACGGAAAAATACGGTGGTTTCTTAGGAATAGGAAGAAAGACAAGAGCCGTAGAAGATATGGCAAAGGTTGGTGATCTGTTAGGCTTGAAAGGCTATAAGATTGCCCCATTCAAAGGGATGTCCGAGTTTATGAAAAAGTTCTTTGGCATTAAGTCACCAGTAAACAACGACCTAACCGAAACCATAGGTTTAACAGATGAACTTTTCGATCGTCTTGCAAAGCTTAACGCTGAAAAGCCACTAACCGGAGACGCTAAAGCAGCGTATGACCAATTACTAAAGCTTCGTGAAGAATACGGTTCTATCGAACAAATGAACCGGGAACTTGAAAAGCAGTATAAAGATACTATTACCGGAGTAACCGCCCAGAATATCGGGGATTCTATACGTGAGGGTATTTTATCCGGAAAGAAATCCTTTGCAGATTTTGCCGATGATATTGAAGATATTTTGCGGAAAGGGATTATTGCCGGAATGGAGGCAAAAGTGATCGAGCCACAAATGCAGAAGCTTCAGGATGCTTTGGCAGAATATCTGGGTGACGGTGTGCTTACGGATGATGAAAGGAAGCAGTTCCAAGAAATGTATATGAAAGTTGCCAAAGAGGCAAAGGATTACATGGACTTAATCAACCAATCCGGAATAAATATCGGTAACGAAATTGGCGGTGCTAATTCCTTACAGGGAGCATATAAAGCAGCATCACAGGAAAGCATTGATTTATTATCAGGTAATACCGCAGGAATGCGTCTGGCTATATTGGAAGGTAACGGAATAATGAAAAATGGCTTTGCAGCAATGATGGAAGTAGCCAGTCGTCAATTAGCCGTACAAATGGATATTGAAAAGAATACCCGTAGAACGGCAGACAATACCGAAAAACTACACGATATCGATGAAGGTATTGATAGTTTGGGAGAATCATTGACTAAAGAATATAAAGCCCTGCAAGCTGCGGGAATAATAAAGTAATAACCATGAATGCAAATAAATTTAAAGATACCCTAAACGGTAAAAATCTGTTATCAGATTTTAATTTAGTTATTCAGACAGGAACTGCCGGGCTTTTAGATTATCCAGAAAGAAAGGAAAGCCTTTCCAATGATTGGGCGGAGGAAAACGGGCAGGAATATGATTTGTCTTCACCAAAATTTAAAGATAAGGAAGTAACACTCAGTTGCGCTATGATGGCTCCGGATGATGGTGATTTCTGGTTTTATTATCAGGCGTTATTTTCAGAAATCGCAAAGCCCGGATGGCAAGACCTTTACATATATGACCATTCCCAAACGTACAAGGTATTCTATAAAAAAACCAGTGGCTTTGTAAAGTCACTAAAAAGGCTCAAAGATGTGCCAACAGTGTTTGTAAAATTTCAATTAACAATACAAGTTAAATTCGCATGAGATACGATATAAAAAGAGGAAATACAGTTATTGCCAATATTCGTCCAACCGGAAAAATAACTTCCCGGATCATGGGTGAGGAATTGGTTAATATGTCCTTTGCATTAGTGCGAAAGATTGAATTTGCTATGGGTGATTATGTAGATGTAAAAGGACGCAGGTATTATCTTTTAGATTCTCCGACTATTGTTCAGAAATCGACAAAAGAATGGCAATACACTCTAAATTTTAAATCAGTTAAATATCGTTTAACTGATGTTTCAATGCTATTTTATGATGAATTAAATAATCTTACTGTTCCCACATTTGATATTATGGGAACGGCTGAAAAAATGATTGATCTGGTAATTACAAATGCAAACAGAGATCAGTCAGGATGGACAAAAGGCATCATTGATAATACCGAAACAAAGCTTGTTAGCTTTGACGATATAAATTGTCTCTCTGCACTTGCAAAAATTGCCGATGAATTTAAATTGGAATACTGGATTGATGCAGACCAAAGCATACATTTTACCGAAAGAAAACCACAGGCAAATATTACACTTGAATACGGGCGTAATAAAGGATTAAAAACACTTACACAAGCACCTTTGGCGGATGCTTCCATTGTAACCCGGTTACGTGTGAAAGGATCAGATAAAAACTTACCGATAAAATATCGTAACGGTCAAAAGAGCCTTAGAATTGATGTTCCATATTTAGAAAAGAATATTGATAAATATGGAGTGATTGAACATACCGAAACTTTTGACGATATCTACCCGCATAGAATCGGAACGGTGACCTCTGTGGATGCAAACAATCCTTTTGTATTTACGGATAACACTATTGATTTTGATTTAAACGCAACCGATGGACACGGTAATACAACAGTACTTATCAAAGGGCTTTCTGCTAAAGTAACTTTCCAAACCGGGCAATTAGCTGGGTATATACTGGAAATTAAAGAGTACGGTTACAATAGCCAAACTAAAACATTTACTCTATTACCAAATAAAGAGGAAAAAGCGTGGAATATTCCGTCCAATGTTATACGTCCGGCTGTTGGTGATACTTATATTTTGTCGGATATCCAAATGCCGGCTCAATATGTAACTAATGCAGAAGCCTTACTAAAAGCCAAAGGACAGGATTATTTAAATTTAAATAGTACTCAGCGTTTCACATATACAGGTGAAAGCGATCCGTTATTATTTAAAGCGTTGAATTATCAGCTTTCTTTGGGTTCCATGATCCGTTTAAAATCTGTTGAATTTAGTCTGGATTCTGATGTTCGTATAACCGGATTAACAGAAGACCTACAAAACCCGTATGATGTACAGCCGGACTTTTCCGATGTTACCTATACTTCATCTATTGTTCGGCAATTTTATAAGCAGGAAAAACAACAACAAACAATAATTAAAGAGCAACGGTACAATGCTGCTGCTGCTCGTGCTGCTTATTATTTCGGATTAGAGCTTTCGGAAAAAACTTTTGATTCCGAGGGTTACTTTGATGTAAACAATATAAAGCCTGCATCCATAAATACAAAGCTTATTTCGTTAGGAGGACGCATGCAGCAGTTCGCTCTGCCTGATGTTAATTTCTACTTAGAAAATAACTATACCTCACTACGATATACTTCCGGGAGAATTGTTCATGCAACAATAGCAGATACGCCCCGCACATGGTACATTCCTGCAACTACAATTTTAAATCTTAGTGCAGTATACCAGTATGTTTATATTAAATGCCAACGTAATGGAACGAATGCAAACATACTTGTAACACCTAATCAAATAACAGTAGAGCAAGACCCGGATTTCTTCCATTTTGAAGCGGGTTATATTTCATCTATCCAAAACGGGTTCCGTGTGTGTAAAATGACGTATGGCTTTGCTCAGATCAACCCGCAAGAAATAAGCATCGGTCGATGGACTTCACCCGTAGGCGGTGATTATATTGCTTTCAATGAAAACGGCATTGAAATTAAGGGAAAAGTAACCTTTGCATCCGATAGCCCGGCACTTAACCAGGTGCAGGAAAAAATTGATGCCATACAGGTCGGAGGTAGAAATTTAATATTACAATCCAAAATGATACCTGTAGAAATGGGCGGAGGAGCTTCATTGCAATTGGAAGCTGGTGGATTTCAATTGACAAATGCAACTGAATATTGCAAGTGGAATACTTCCAATGTTCAACAAGGGTTACTCACTATGTCATTTAAAATTAAAAGAATTGAAGGCTCTGGAGACGGTCGAAATATTAGGTTTTATAATGGTACAGGTTACGAGGAAATACCAAATACTTCTAACATAACAACGGAAACTATTGTTACGTATAGCTTCCGTAATTCCGGGAATATTCAAGGCCTGTATATGACTTTTTTAACTGGCAGAATTGAAATATCATGGCTACAGTTGGAAAGTGGCAACAAAGCCACCGACTGGACACCTGCACCAGAAGATGTGGAATCAAGCATTTTGAAATCCAAAACCGACAGTGTCACAGCCTCCAAGGCTTACAGTGATGCCCAAGATGCACTCAAAGAAACAATAATCAAAGCCTATTCTGATGAAAAAATCTCCGAAGCTGAGAACAGATCCATTATAGATGCTACTAATAAAGCAGATGCAGCTAAAACATACGCAACTGCACAGGATAATCTTCTAAAAATTCAACTAGAAGCCTATGCTGATGGACAAATAGACATCGAGGAAGCCGCAAGAATCCAACAAGCTCAAAATAATTTAGCCGCTGCAAAAGCTTACTCTGATGCACAGGATAATCTTGCAAAAATCGCCGCTAATGCCTATGCAGATGGCGTAGTAGATGCCGAGGAAGCTCGTGCCATTGCGGATGCAACCGCAAAAATGGAGACAGCGAAAAATCACGCCCAAACTTTGGTTAATAATGTACAGGTAGGAGGTCGTAATTTAATATTGCAATCCAAAAAAACACCTGTAGAAATGGGCGGTGGGGCATCATTACAATTGGAAGCTGGGGGATTTCAATTGACCAATGCAACTGAATATTGCAAGTGGAATACTTCCAATGTTCAACAAGGGTTACTCATTCTATCCTTTAAAATTAAAAGACTTGAAGGACAAGGCGATGGTCGAAATATTAGGTTTTACAATGGTACAGGTTACGAGGAAATACCAAATACTTCTAACATAACAACAGAAACTATTGTTACACATCAATTTACTAACAGTGGCAATTTTGAAAAATTATACATGACCTTTTTAACAGGCAGAATTGAAATATCATGGCTACAGTTGGAAAGTGGTAACAAGTCTACAGACTGGACACCTGCACCGGAGGATGTTGATAATAAAATCAAGCAAAACGAGCAGCAGACAGCACTTGCAATGGCACAGGCAAACAATGCGCAGAATACAGCAAACAGAGTAAGTCAGTTAACTTCTTTTATGAATACTACTGTAGACGGCAATGTAGTGGCTTCCGGGACAATGCTCGTAGGTGATGTAAATGGAGGGAATGCCGGAATGACTGGTGTTACTGATCGAGGTAGTGATTCGGTTAGATTCTTTTTAGGTACTAATTATGCGAATAAAAATAAAGCTCCTTTAGCATTTATCGATAAAGGCTTAATTCAGATGCATCACCCGAATGGGGTACTAGGTTTTGAAATGGGCATCGTTAATGGAAAGCTTGTTTTCAATGTCTATGACAATTCTGGCAACAAAACTATGGAAATGGGTTCACAGGGGATTATTTTCTCAAATTATATTCCTGATAGTTGGGACAGCTATACATTGCTTACTATTCCCGCAGGTAGTACCAACACTGATGCTGATTTAGAAAATTTCCTAAGAGGCCAATTGAATATTACTACCCATCAAAATGATACCGAAGGATGGTGTAATGTTGATTTAAATCAAAATACTACTTACTGGAGATATTCAGCTGGGGTTTCTTATGATTCAGCGAATTATAAGCAGTATGAAAAGTTTTACTACGACACAGACAATAGCAAACAAAAGCCAGGACCTTCTACTCCTAAAAAATGGGATGGCTGGTATGCAATGCCTGCTCATGCGCAAGGTTCTGATGCACCTGTTGGTGGAATGTCAAATTGGAGCATTACAATACTATGTATACGGTTGGCAGGAGGCGATCAAGTACAGACAAAAAATATATCCATGTCAGGATCAGAATTTATACACCCTTAATAAATAGCAAACAAAAATTAATATAATGGAAACAACAACAAACACAGAAAGAACAATTATCTCTGATAATCGCCAAATAATTGCAAGAGCTATTATTTCAGGGAATACCGTAACATTTAACTATAATTATGTAGTAAACCCGCAAAAACCACCATTTGTAATCACATTTAGTGTACAAAGAGGAAAAACCGGAGATCAGGATTTTACCGGAAATTTTGCAATGACTGGGTCATATTTTCCAGAGAATGATAAATTCCAATTTGAAGCTACTGGTTCAAAGCCCGGAGATGAAACATTAAGAGAAGGTGTTCTGAATGAATGCAAAGCAATTATTGCAGAATTAACAGTAATAAATTAACTACTGTTTAAACACTATTTAAAAAGCCTTTCAATATTCTTGAAAGGCTTTATTTTTTTTGGACATTCAATTTTATTTTTTGTGAAATTCAATTTTGCCGATTATATTAAAACAATTTTTATTTGCAAATATTTATTAAGTAAACCTTTGAGAAGGAAGATTAATACTCAGCTTAACAAGGGAGAAAAACTCAATGGCCTTAGAGCCTATTTTTGGTTTGGAGGAGATGGGATAATAAGAAAAAAACAAGAAGAAGAACAACAAGTGACAGCCAGATGCTTAAATTTGTTAACAAATATTGTTATTGTTTGGAATACGATTTACATTCAGGAAGTTATAAACCAACTTTATTTTGAGGGGTATGATATCAGTGATGAAGATTTTGAACATATTTCTCCGGCTCCCTTTGAACATGTCAATAGATTAGGAAAATATTCTTTTAGTACAACTTTTGAAGTTAATAATAATGGGCTCAGGCCTCTTAGAATCTATAAAATTTAGTGTTAGTTGAATAAAAAGAATAATATGGCATTGTTGTATCAATAAAATATTCTAAATTTAAAACACAGTAATTTAATTTTTAACATTAAAAAACACAGTCTTATGAATCTAGAAAAATTACAACTTAAAGAATTATCTACAAAAGAAATGAGAGAAATTACAGGTGGCAGTTTCTTTGGTAGAGCTTGGAAATGGATTAAGGAGCACGTAGGGATCTTTGATTACGGAGAAACACTTGAAACAAGTGGATCTGCAATTGGCGTAAAAGTCGGAGTAGATCTATAGTTAAAATGATTATTATGGATTAATAACTTGAAGTTTTAATCCATAATAATATTAATTGGTTTTATATTTTTGAAAATGAATAAACTCCATTATTTTTTGATATTTTTAATGAACTTTTGGTATGCTCAGGTTGTTCCATCAATGCCAAAAGAAGAAAAAAATAAGCTCAAAAAAGAAGAAAAAATCAGTAAATACAATAAAATATCTTTACTGGATACTATAGAGTTCAAACCTAAATATTCACTCCCCATAGATAAAAGCTCTCGCCCATTTGGAAAAATGTATCGAGACAATTTTACCGGTAGAATGTATTTTCAAAATGGTTTTGATAGAACTGTAATTTATTCAAGAAATTGAAATGAATTAATTATACTATGAACAAAAATATATTAACCCTTATATTGGCATTATTTTATTCAATTATATTTTCCCAGGTTAAGAGTGATACGGTTGATATTCCCGAGCTTATCCTGAAAGAAAATAGCCAATTGAATTTTACAAAATTTAATGAGAGTTTAAAATATCATGAACTCTATCCAACTAAAAAGACTCTCTTCAACGGAATCTACAATAGAAAGGGAAGGGGTATTCCTTTTAGTGGAAATTTTGAAGATCATACAAAAAAAGTATCATTTGAAAAGGAACCAGAAAATGATAGCATAAAAAATATTCTGATATCTACAATTATCTCTTCTATAGAAGTGAGAAATTATTATTACAGTCTCATTTTCAGTAAAAAGAATAAAGAAGTGTTATCAAAGTTCTATTGTATAGAGAAAGGAGATAACTCATGGCTTTTTCAAGCAATTAAAGAAGATTTGAAAGACCATATAAAAATAAATCAAGATGCCAAAGTGAATTTTTTCGTGAAATTAACTCCAGACGGCAGATTATTGTATATTAAATCTATTCTAAAAAATAATGATAACAACATAAATAAAGTATACAATCATAACTTTATGTTATCTTTTATTCCTTATAAAAATGGTGTGAAATTTTCGAAATATAATATTGATATTATTAATAACCATAACAAGAACTCAATTCAGATAAATATGGATTTTATAGATTAATCCCCATCTGTAAGATTAAAGTATACAACATTCTCATATTAATTTATAGTGCTATATATACAATATATGTCACATCAAAATATAATTAGAGAGAAAATAATTTCAAATCAAAAAATCATAAGATGCTAATTTATATAGTAAATTATTATATTTATTTCTTGTAGAAGCGATGTTTTTTATTTAAATGAAAAAAAATAAATGCTAAAATATTCAGTAAATTTTTCTGTAAAAAATAATAAAACTGATGATGTTACTCGAGTAAGACTTATAGTGTTTTTTAATGGAAATCGTCCCGAGTTACATGTTGGTGTTTATGTAAAACCTTCAGAATGGGATAAGGAGTCGAGTAGAGTGAGTTCTAGTAATAAAAAAGATACTAGGAATAAAGAGTTAAATAGAATTGAAGAATATATTGATGAAATATTCAAGGAATATGATGCTATTGAAAAAAGGTTTCCAACTGTTGAGGAGCTAAAATATAAATTTGCTGAAAAGAAAGGAAAGGTAAAAGAGAATGAAGCAAAGAAAGAATTAACTTATATTGAAACGATTGAGTTATATTCATCCGAAGTTGGTAAGAAAAATTCCTGGGATAAATCAAACTATAATAGATTTAATAAACTTCGGAATCATATTTTTTATTATAATGCAAAATTAGTCACCAATAAAATTCAAGAGGAGGACTTAGTTAATCTTGTTAAATATTTTCATGAGAATCCTATGTTAATTAGGAGCAATGGAAAAGCAGAGCCTGGACCTCCTCATAAAAATACTACTGTTTCGAGGACATTGAAAGATGTTAGGGCTGTTTTGCGATGGGCACATTCAAAGGGGGTTTATCAAGGAGATCTTCATGAAACATTTCATCCAACTTTAAAAGCTGCGAATTTTGGAATTAATGAACCTGTTTTTTTTACTTGGGAAGAATTAATGTTATTTTATAATTATAAATTTGATATAAAGCAAAAACATCTTGAAGTAACTAGGGATATAGTTGCCTTCTGTTGCTTTACGTCTTTAAGATATTCTGATGTATTTAATCTTAGGAAATCACAAGTATATTCTGATATAATTGTAGTTAAAACTCAAAAGACAGTTGATGCCTTGAAAATTGATATTAATGATTATTCACGGGAAATACTATTAAAATATAAAGATATTAAGGGGTTAAAGGCTCTTCCAGTTAAAAGTGAGAAAGAAATTAATGAGCAATTAAAGGTTATAGGTGAAATTTTAGAATTTGATAGGCCTGTTAATTACACGTATTTCATTGGGGAAAAGAGATATGATGAAGTTTATCCATTTCGTGAAATTATTAGCTCCCACATTGGCAGAAGGACGTTTATAGTAAATGGATTAAATCTTGGAATACCGGCCGAGGTTATTATGAAATGGACAGGACATCAAGATTATCAAACGATGAAGCCTTATATTGCAATTGTTGATAATCTTAAAAAATCTGAAATGAACAAATTTAATAAAAAGTAATGCCCAACTTTTTGCCCAACTAAATAATAGGTTGAATAGGATTGTTTTAAATTGCTTGTAAATCGGAATACACTGGTAATGTGCAATATGAAGTATAATGAACTATAATGATTTAATAGTCTTGATCCCTGTGGGTCTACAGTTTACGACAAGCAATCAATTTTATAATTGGTTGCTTTTTTGTTTTGCTTTGTTTTTATAAAAAGCTCAGGGTTGAGGGGGATCAAACAAAAAGTGGATCGGGCTCAAAATTTTGAGGCTAAGCAAAAGGTTCAGCTAATATGAAGCATTCAAAAATCTAAAGTGTCCTCACATGAACTATTATACTGTCATACTGAACTGGGCCTGTGGTAAGCTTGACGAACTAAACTATCGAAGTATTAGTGAAAGTGTTATAGATAATAGTTTAATAAAATTTAAACAAGCTCTGATAATCAAAAAATTTCAATTCTTTATCTGAATGGTTTTCATTTCTTTTATTAAGATAGCGTTTCTCTGGAACGCTCTGAATTTTTGTAAAATATAATATATAAGGATAAAGCTCCTAACGGAGCTGCTCGGTCATTATAGTGGATCATATTTTCATCATATGAGAAAACAGAAAGATGCGACGGAGGAGCCTGATCTGTGTAAAAAAGCAGGTGTCAGAAAGTAAGTATTCCGGAGGAATACTATCTCGCAACAGGATTATTTCCCCTTTTTTATAATAGGTCAGGTTTTGTCGCCTCATCTTAAGATCTTTGTCTTATAAACAAGGGGTTTTTTTAAAGGAACAGCTTTTATAGCAAAAAGTTATTCAGGATTTTTACATTAAATATCTTTGGCTTAAAAATTAAGATTGGTCGAAATCAGCTCATTATAATCTTAAAATTATTCTATAATTTTTTGATGTAATTTATCAAAGTAATCTCCTAAAGAAGTAATTCGGTCATTATCAAAATCATTAATATAATTTAAAAACACCTGTTCGGTTGAATGTCCTGTGGCATGTAATAGCAAAGGGGTAGGTATTTTTCCGTAGAAGTTTGTAGCAAAGCTCCGCCTTCCTATATGGCTTGTGATCGTTTCCCACTTTTCCATTACAAAAGATTTAGCCCTGTGCCCCACACGTTTTCTTGCGCTCAAAGTATGGTTAATTCCTGCGATCCTGGCAATAAGTTTTATCTGTTTATTATAAGTTACAATATCTAAAGGTTTAGGAAAAGCGTTCTCATTTCTTTGAATGATATTTTTGACGGATGGATGTAAAGGCAGAATAATCTTCTTTTTTGTCTTTTGCTGGATGAATTTAATACAGGTTTTGCCATCTATATTAACCATTTTATCTATGGAAAACTTCATAAAGTCTGAAAATCTTTGTCCTGTATAACAGCTGATTATCAGCCAGTCTTTAGCGGCTTTTAGTTCATCGGGCAGATTGGTGTTTTCAATTTTGAGAATCTCTTTTTCTGATAGAGATACAATCTCTTTTTGTTGTTTCTCTCTTTTAATGTTCATTTCTCTTACCGAGGTTCTGACTCCCTTTTTCTCTACAAAATTCAGGATGGTTCTCACAAAATGAATTGTTCTGTAAATGGTATTCTCGCTATATTTTTCTTCTTTACCGAATGCAATAAACTCCTTTACGAACTCCATATTAATATCCTCTATAAAAAGATGTTTCATCGCATAACCTTCAAATCTCTGTATTAAATTATAGAATACCTTATAGCGCTTATAGGTTGAATAGCAAATAAAGTCTTTTCGATCTCTAATATAATTTTCCATATAAAACAATAAAGAATCCGGAGGATATGAGCCCTGGTTCTGTAATATGAGTTTATGTAACATCTTTGAAAGGGTTCTCTGATTGATTGTCTTTTTTTCTTCAGATTTCTTATGAACATATAAAGCGAGTTCTTTCTTAAGAATATCCAGTTTACAATTAATCTTTTTATGTTTTTTAAGATAAATATTTTTAGGACGCTGCTTCTCTGTATCCCAATCTTCCTGAGGAATTCTGAGAAGGGTATGGAATTTAAAATTAATGTTATCAATTGTTAAGAATAAATTAATATTCTTAAGAATTGTATTGCCTGAAAGAACATACTTCAAAGTCATCGATTGTAATTTTAAAATTGTAATTGTCAATCAATTTAGTGAAAAAAAATAGTACTAGAAAGACTACTTTTTATATGGCAAAACTAATTCATTTTTCTTGAACTACAAAATAAAATTAATCCTGTCAGTCAAGTTGTTGTATTTTTTTATTTTATGATTTATTAGTTATAAATCATTATTAATGATGTTATGTAAAACACTGTTATCTGCCTTTTTTCTGGTTGTAAATTATTCATCTATAAACCAATATATTACAGGTGTAGTCTTTCTAGGACTACATATTTAATGGATTACGATTTTGTAATGAGTTGTTGTTTAGAAGTAAATAATTATTGATCACTACTAAATTGAATAATCAAATAAAAACACAAAAAACACAAAAACACTTTGAAAAAGAGATGAAAGAATCTGATAAATATGTAAAAGCATAGCCCAAATACACTTGTAAAAATCATTATTCATTTGTTTGTGAAAGCCTGTCATGATGTATGTATTTAACTATCATCATTTGTTTGTTTGTTTGTGATCTGGCAGGCTTAGGGGGCTTATATAATATGCCCCCTTTTCCCAAACTAAAGCCCTTCACCAGGAATAAACTTTTTCAAAATTTACAATTGGAAAAGTAAAAGCCAGTAAACACAATAGATATAAAATAAACATTTAAACAAGTTGTATGAAAAAAAAGCAAAACACACACACGCAGAATTTCCTAAAGAAAATGGAGGAAAGAAAGAGTGTATTTTCCCCTTCACTAGATGTGATAGGTGTGGAAATGGAATGCGGAATAGCATCTAGTCCAACAATGGTTTTACCAGGAACTTTCAATGGGGATACCGATCAGGTTCTGGCAGACTGAAATGGAAATGATGATACAGTTATCAAAACACCATTTTAGAAAATTTAAACGATTAAGAAACAAAAAAATGATGAAAAGTTTCCATTTAATCAAAAATTCATTAGGGATAGCTATAATATTATTCTTAGGTTCATGTCGAAGTTCAGATTCTGAAAATACCTTAACCGGAGGCGGAGTTTCGGCAGTTAGTTTTAATCTTCTCGGTGCTGAATATGCTGATTCGGGAAAATTATCGGGTCAGGCTTCTTTAACTAAAGAAAATATAACAAATTCCGGAAATCAGGTTCAGCGCCATAGCATATTAGTAACTCCCGGTAGTGTGATAACAGCAGAGTTAGCACCTTCATCAGATGTTTCAAAGGTTTTACCCAATGCTTCTTCGGGGATGAATTCTATAGCAGCTATTACCGGAAATCCACTTACCCCGGGAATGCAATTTCGTATTATTGCTTATAGAAGCAACGGTAATTATCATACCCATCAGGACTATACGGTAGGACAGTCAGCAACTTCGATGATGCTGGATAATGGGGCTGCTTATAATATTGTGGTGTATTCATATGGCACAGCAAGCCTTCCGGCTATTAGCTCCGGAGAACAGAATAATATCAGTAGTGCCGTTGTAAATTATAACGATACCAACAGGGACTTTATGTACCAGAAGTTGGATTTTACACCTCAGAATTATACGAATAATACTTTGGATATCACCTTAAGACATAAGGTGGCACAAATTACAACTATAGTGAA
This sequence comes from Elizabethkingia bruuniana, assembly GCF_002024805.1. Taxonomy (NCBI): domain Bacteria; kingdom Pseudomonadati; phylum Bacteroidota; class Flavobacteriia; order Flavobacteriales; family Weeksellaceae; genus Elizabethkingia; species Elizabethkingia bruuniana. The sequence continues at coordinate 3,074,726 of NZ_CP014337.1, read as the reverse complement.
TTCGGGTAGTTTAGGAAGTATTACGAATATTACCGGCGGGGTACTAACCCCACATTATAGTAACGGTGTAGTGCCTTTATCATCGGGTGTTATGTCGGGAAGGACCATATTAAGCACAGGCGTTTCATTAGATTTTTCAGGTTTTAATACATCAACAGCAACTTCTGCACCAGTATTTGTCAATGCTAATACAACAGGAAGTTTCTCGGCGAATATGACTATAGGAGGAATTACAAAAGCATTTAATCTGCCTAATTCTTTTAAAATCACTCCTGAGAAAAAGAGCAATTTAACGATTAATATGGTGAAGTGTGGTGCCTATATAGGTCCAAATACTAATCCTGCTAATTTCAGGGAGTTCATGTGTCAAAATTTAGGGGCTACCGCAGGAACAGATCCATTTGATAATACTAAAGCAGGTAATCATGGAGCTAAATACCAGTGGGGAGCTAATACAGGAGAACTAAACAGATATTACTCCCAGTCGGATGATCAGAGTAACGCGGGAGAGATATCAGGCTGGAGTACAACCTCCTATAAACCTGATGGCTCCTGGAGTGATACGGGTAAAACAGGAAACGATCCTTGTCCTACAGGTTACAGGGTTCCTACTAGTGCACAATGGCAGGCTATTTTAGCAAATAATAATAATAATGTAGAAAGAGTTGGTACTCCCTGGACTGACTCTCCTACTAATTTTGCTTCTGCGCTTTACTTCAGAAATCCTTCCAATGTGCGTGTACTAATGCTCCCTGTTGCTGGTTATCGTGGCTCTAATAAAGGTATACTATCCAGTAGAGGTAGTACCGGCACCTATTGGAGCTCTAGTGAAGTTACTGGTACTAATCGTGGGTACTATATAGACATTAGTAGCAGTAATGCGTCTGTGGGTACTAACCTTCGTGCTAACGGTTTTTCTGTTCGCTGTATTGCAGGATAGACCCTTATTGATTATGATTTATTTTATTATCTGATATTATTTCCGGGGAGAATTATCACTCGATTCGGTTATATAAGCAAGGTTTGTTTTGGGTAGCTTATGAACAGAGTACATGTAGTATTTGGGAATATAAGAGATATAGAATTAATACGACTATATAAAAAGTCTTAAAAAAGATGTTGTTCGTTCAGGTTTTCCGGAATCTGTTTTAGATGAAACTGGAGAAATATATAAGCAGGATGAATTAAAGAGTTCATCACAATATAAATTGTATTTGCTCCCACAAGAACTTAACAAATCTTTAGAGAATTTAAAAGAAGTAATCAATGATTTTATAAACAATACTTAATAATATTAATTATAGTAATGAATTTATTAGTGTTTTTTATATGAGGTTTAAAGACAATAATCGTGAAACTAAACTATCTTATTATTTGTTTGGTGAAAACCTGCCGGAAGTAATTTTTTAATGACTTCGTTTGTTGTTAAGAGGCAGGTTTATGGGGGGAAGTGTGAGTGCGAAATACAAGCCTTCCTCCTTTTTAGCCAAATATATAATCCAATAAAATATTGGATTGTGTCTAAAATTGATTAAAAACAAAAAAAGAGTAAAAAGTACAGATCATCTATTGCAATATGGATCTGAATTTTTTGCAAATAATAATTAAAAACAATCAAAATGAAAAAAAACGATCAAACAACTTTGGAGCATTGTCTCAAGGTCTATGTAAGACCTGAATTAGAAGTCATTTTTGTAGAGATGGAATGCGGGATAGCCGCCAATTCGGCAGCTGTTATTCCTTCAACGGTAGAAACTGAGATTCAGACAGATTGGGAAGGACAAGATGATACAACAATAATAGCACCGTTTTAATACCTGGAAATTATGAGATCAGAACTAAAACATATAGGCTATTTAGCTATTGCTTCTTCTTTTATTATGCTGGGATCCTGTCGTAGTACAGATACGGATAATACACTAGGTCAGGGTGTTTCTGCTGTTAATATCAATTTACTCGGAACATCCTTTCATGATGGGGATCCAGGTTCCTCACAGGCTTCTTTGGGAAAGAACGCATCCGGGACTTATTCCGTGGAGCGTCATAGTGTACTGATCACTCCCAGTACATTTATGGCCGCAGAGCTGTCTTCGGCTTCAGAAGCAGGGCTTAATACTCGGGCATCCCTGGGTAAAGGTCCCATGGCTGTTATTCCGGGCGCTCCTTTAGGACCCGGAATGGCCTTCAGAGTTATCGCTTACAGACAAAGTAGCGGAGCCTATCATACCCATCAGGACTATATTGTTGGTCAGACGCCAGTACCCATGATGCTGGATAACGGAGGTACATATACTATGGTTGCTTATTCCTATGGATCGGCAACTCTTCCGCTTATAAGCTCAGGAGAGAAAACCGATATAGGTAGTGCACAGGTTAATTATAATAATATTGACCGGGACTTTATGTATTACCAGAAGCCAAACTATATACCCACAGAGGCTCAAAACAGACTGGATATTACCTTATCCCATAAAACCACCCTGATCACAACGATCATCAAATCATCAGGCTATGGGACTATTGATAATATAGTCAGTGCCAGTATTACTCCTCATTTTACAACGGGAAACATTCCTTTGGCTACGGGGAATATTACAGGGCGTGGCAGTGTTGTTAGCGAGGCTCTTACTTTTCCGGGGCCTTTTGGCAATACCACTCAGACAGCGACTCCTGTTTTTGTGAATGCAGATACCGGAGGAAATTTCGCTTCGTTTTCTGCTAATTTAACAATAGGTGGTGTTACTAAATCTGTTGACCTCCCGAATTCGTTTTCCATTAAACCCGGATGGAAGAAAAACCTCACGATATTATTTTCTAAGTGTGGGGCTTATGTAGCCACTGGAAAATGGAAAGAATTTATGTGTCATAATCTCGGGGCAGATATGGACGCAAAACCCTTTACACCAAGTGCAGCTATCCATGGTGCAAAGTACCAATGGGGGCATAAGCCGACAAATGATGCTGTATCAGATAATCGTTATCTTACTCAGACAGATGATCAGAATCAGGACTATAACCTCGGCAATAATCTTCCGGCAGGATGGATATATAGAAAACCTGCGGACACGAATACTCCGGCAGAAGATCTTTGGGGTGATGGTACCAAAACGAAAATGGATCCATGTCCGGAGGGATATAGAATACCTTCGTGGGACGAAGTAAAGGATATGCATGCCCTTAATAGTACCACTTCGCTTGGGAGCTGGGGGGGGAGTCCTACGAATTATAGTTCAGGCAATATGGTCGGAACCGGATTATTCTTACCTGCAGCTGGTTCTCGCAGGAGTACAGCTGGTACTTTGCCTGGTAGTACTGCCGAACGTGGCCAATTTGGCAGCTATTGGACTGGTACGCGACAATCGGTATCGAGCGGCCAAAACTACAGTCACGCATATATATTCGTTGCGAATGATGGTGCTACTAATGATGGCTATCCTATAGAATGGGGGAATGGAATATCTGTTCGTTGTATCAAAGAAAATTAATCTTTTTATGCCTTGTCGAGGCTGATTGTTCGTGTGAGAGTCACCTTGGCAAGGTTTGTGGGTGTACTTTTTCTAACAAAGGTTAATGATAATGAAATTAACCTTTGTTAGAAAAATATAAAAATAACAATGAATTATGAAAATATTTAAATATTTATTATTACTATTGGTTTTATTTAAAATGCAGGCTCAGGAGATTAATATGAATTTTCCCGAATTTGCAGGAAAAAGTTATGATTTTATAATATTTCAGGGGAGCGAGCAAAAGACTGTTTTTCAGGGAGTGATTCCTGAGGGTGGAAAATTTACATTAAAAGTCCCCGGGGAATATTCACCTTATAATGGAATGAGCCGCTGGCTTATAACCGGAACTAAAGAAGGCGGAGGGCTGGATATGTATATTCCGGGACATAATTTCTCAGTCAGTTGTAACTCCAATAAACCGAATAATACAAATATTATTTTCAGGGATAATTCCGGTAACACAGAATTAAACGAATTATATAAAGTACAGCAGAAAATCTTAGATCGCTATCAGGTGATGCTACAAGCGGTAAATATCTTCACAACAAATGATCCTAATTATCGAATTTTTCAAAGTGAGTATGAAAATCAAAAAAAGGATTATGAGAAATTTCAAAGGCTGCTGACTAAAAAGGCAGATTATATTAGTGAATTCATCAGAATTGTCAATATTACCAATGGAACAGGAACCAGGTTATACAATAAGGAAATTGAAAAAGCAGATAATATCTCCTTTTATATTGCTCATGACTTAGACTGGAACATATTGTATACATCAGGACATTGGTGGAGCGTTATTAGTGCCTGGGTAAGTATTCATGCAAAAGTTTTAAAAGACGAAAGCAGGTTTATGAAAGAATTTGAATTAATAAGTTCAAAACTTAAAAATGAGGTGGTTTATACGGATTTTATTTCAAGACTGAATTACTTTTTAAAAGAAGAGGGTAAAGAAGATTATATGAAAAAAATAGAATTAATTGCTAGAGATTCAAAGAAAATGGATAATAACAATACTTCTTTAGAAGAATATCCTAAAAATTAAAATAGGATTATATCAGAAAATATAATCCTGCTCCATAAAGAGTTAGAAGTAATATTTATAACAAGCAATCAATTTTTATAATTGGTTGCTTTTTTTTGCACTGTTTTTATAAAAAGCTCAGGGTTGAGGGGTATCAAACAAAAAGCGGATCGGGCTCAAAATTTTGAGGCTAAGCAAAAGGTTCAGCTAATATGAAGCATTCAAAAATCTAAAGTGTCCTGACATAAACTATTATTAAGATAAGGTTCCTCCGGAACGCTCTGAATTTTTGTAAAATATAATATATAAGGATAAAGCTCCTAACGGAGCTGCTCGGTCATTATAGTGGATCATATTTTCATCATATGAGAAATCAGAAAGATGCGACGGAGGAGCCTGATCTGTGTAAAAAAGCAGGTGTCAGAAAGTAAGTATTCCGGAGGAATACTATCTCGCAACAGGATTATTTCCCCTTTTTTATAATAGGTCAGGTTTTGTCGCCTCATCTTAAGATCTTTGTCTTATAAACAAGGAATTTTTTTAAAGGAACAGCTTTTATAGCAAAAAGTTATTCGGGATTTTTACATTAAATATCTTTGGCTTAAAAATTAGGATTGGTCGAAATTAGCTCATTATAATTTTTTGGTATAATTTATCAAAGTAATCTCCTAAAGAAGTAATTCGGTCATTATCAAAATCATTAATATAATTTAAAAACACCTGTTCGGTTGAATGTCCTGTGGCATGTAATAGCAAAGGGGTAGGTATTTTTCCGTAGAAGTTTGTAGCAAAGCTCCGCCTTCCTATATGGCTTGTGATTGTTTCCCACTTTTCCATTACAAAAGATTTAGCCCTGTGCCCCACACGTTTTCTTGCGCTCAAAGTATGGTTAATTCCTGCGATCCTGGCAATAAGTTTTATCTGTTTATTATAAGTTACAATATCTAAAGGTTTAGGAAAAGCGTTCTCATTTCTTTGAATGATATTTTTGACGGATGGATGTAAAGGCAGAATAATCTTCTTTTTTGTCTTTTGCTGGATGAATTTAATACAGGTTTTGCCATCTATATTAACCATTTTATCTATGGAAAACTTCATAAAGTCTGAAAATCTTTGTCCTGTATAACAGCTGATTATCAGCCAGTCTTTAGCGGCTTTTAGCTCATCGGGCAGATTGGTGTTTTCAATTTTGAGAATCTCTTTTTCTGATAGAGAGACAATCTCTTTTTGTTGTTTCTCTCTTTTAATGTTCATTTCTCTTACCGAGGTTCTGACTCCCTTTTTCTCTACAAAATTCAGGATGGTCTTCACAAAATGAATTGTTCTGTAAATGGTATTCTCGCTATATTTTTCTTCTTTACCAAATGCAATAAACTCCTTTACGAACTCCATATTAATATCCTCTATAAAAAGATGTTTCATCGCATAACCTTCAAATCTCTGTATTAAATTATAGAATACCTTATAGCGCTTATAGGTTGAATAACAAATGAAATCGTTTCTGTCTGATATATAGCTTTGTACTAATGATAGTAGTGAATTCTCGAGCTGTACATCTTTATTTTCACTAATAAGTTTTTGAACAACTCTGGAGAGAGATCTTTGGTTCATTTCCCTTTTCTGAATTTGTCTTTGGTTAAGGTACAAGACAAGTTCTTTCTTAAGAGAATCAAGCTTATTGTTAAGCTTTTTATATTCTTTCAGATATATATTTTTGGGCCTCTTTTTCTCTTCATCCCATTGCTCACCAGGAATTCTTAAAGAAGTATGCAATTTAAAATTAAGACGATCTGTATTTAAAATTAAATTAATGTTTTTGAGGACTGTATTACCAGAAAGTGAGAAGTTAAGGGTCATAGCAAGGAATTTTAAAAGGTTATTTCCAAGCTAATTTAACATAAAAGAATAGTCCTGACAAGACTACTTTGTATATGCAAATATAGGATATTTTTCCAATCTACCAAATAGTTATAAAAATCTATAAATCAAAATATTATTTGTTTTGAACGTTACATTGTCGAGCAACTAATATCGTTTAAAAATTATTAAAACTGCCTTTCCGTTTATACGCTGCTCATTTTAATATATTGGTTTAGAAATCAATTAGTTATAAAAATAGTCTTGTCAGGACTATTTTTAATATTGATTACTTTTTAATAAAATATTTTTAATAAATAATAATACATTTTTAAGTTATTAAATGTTAAAGTGATATAAATTATATAAAAATATTAAAGGAGTAGAGGTGATTAAGAAAAATATAAATCAAGGACACAATTATCAGTTATAAGATATTCATTTTGTTTGTGAAAATCTGTCAAAGCCTAAATAGTCATCATCTTTTTTGTTGCCTGACAGATTTAGGGGAGGCTTTTGAGGATGCCTCCCTTTTTAAAACAAAAGGTATTGCTTCAAGCTTTTAATATAGATGAAATATGGTTAGTTAAAAAAATCTTAGCATATAATAATATACACAAAACAAAAACATTATGATCAAAACACAAGACAAACTTCTATTAGAAGTTAAAGAAAAACAGACTAAAAAAGAATACACTCCGCCAACCATAGAAATTACAATGGTTGAAATGGAAGAATGCATTGCTGGTGGCTCAGCCACAGTAACACCTGTTATCAATGAAAATACAAATGTAGACACCGATACACAAACATATGACTGGGATCCATTTACACCATAAGGCCGCGGGTAATATTTATATATCAAATACTAAATTAAAAGATTATGAAGTCAAACTTACTTAAAAAGCGTTATAAAAAATTACTTAACACAACATTCTTAATAACCTCCTTTTTAATTATATCATGCAGAAGTAATGATAATATTACAAATATTGAAGGGAGTAATAACCTTAATGGAAATGCATCTGTATTACCCGGTATTTTTAATACAGCAAGTGAAGATGGCGATATTGAAAAAACAGCATCAATTGATAGATCTGGATTTGGTACGCAAGAAAAAATACAGAATCAAACTGTTAAAGATGAATTTGGGAATTTATATGATATCACTTTAGCCCCAAGCAGGTATTCAAACTTAAAAAATGCTCAGGCATCGTTAAATCCAACTGCTGCATTGGGTACACCAAAAGCCCTAACTAATGGAGTAATGTATAGCGTTCTTGTTTATGATAAAACTACAGGGAATTTTGTAACCTCAAAAAATTATACTGTCGGTTCATCAATAACTCCCATTACAGGTTTAAACGGAGGTCAAACTTATACCTTCATTGTATACTCGGTGAATAGTACAACTATTCCTACACCTACAAACCGAGCTAGTCTTTCTACTGTTGCTTTGACTAATTTAACTAATAATGCGAATAACAGTAACAACAGTGATTTAATGTATTTTATGACGGATTTAACATTAGCCAGTAATTCTAATACCACTTTAACAGGAACAATGCTACATCAATTCGCCAGATTAAGATTACATCTCAATACTTCAGCCTTAAATTCAATAACAGCAACGCCTGGAAATATAACAGAAGTAGGCGGCATTTCAATTCTGCCTGTTGGAAATAGTGTTACAAATTTTAACTTCTCAACTGGTCAAATTACTTATGGTTCTGTAAATAGTGGTTCAACAATAAACTTTACGAATCCTCAATTAGCACGTATCCCAATTACAACAACCTCTGGGTTTCCCGGAAACCCACAATATGATAGCAATGCATTAGTTTTATTAACTCCAACCACAACAAACGGACAGATTATAATTAGTAGAGTTGTCACTGATGGAGGAATGGAATATATGGGAAACATAACTATAAATAATGCAAGGATTACAGAGAAAACAGACTATGATCTAACTATAACACCTAATCTAAGCAATATTGTTTCCATTGGATCATATGGATCTTTTTATAGCAGTTCTTCTGTAGGAAATAGTTTCAATAATGCTTTTTCAGATGTAGTGGCTGGTGGCAGTAACGGAAGCCTGGCTTCTTATTCTGGGATTATGTTAGATGGATATATTAATGGGGCTCCTTATTTTACTCCGATGATCAAAAACATATCCAGTAATCCAATTGCTTATAATCTTAAATGTAGCAGCCGCTATGGCTATGGAAGCACATCTAATACGAGAAATGTGAGCGGAACGTTGAATGCTAATACAAAACTGCAGAATTTAGACATTGATAACATCGTATTCTTTTCCGGATTTAATAATGTAAGCGCTACTGATCGTAATAACACGACAACAGATCAGGAAACATGTGCAGGAACTATAACACCTCAAGGCTCTTCTGCCATTAATGTTGTCTTTAGATGGAGAACTTCCGGATCGGGCTATACTGTTAATAATAATTACCTTACCACATCTATACAGTTAAAATAAATTAACTATTGTATATTTAAAATAATTATCAAACTTTAAAATCATGCAGTAAAGCTGCATGATTTTATTTTTACTACTGTAATTCATTCCATGTTTTTATATTTGTTTATCGTTTGATTTCCTAAACTGAAAAAGAAATTTAGTGATATAAAATCTTCTTTATCGGATAATTGTCTCGAAAAAGTAAGCTGAGCCAGATTTTTTTATGCATGAATGAAAGATCCGAATCAGATGCTAATCTTGGTTTCTATATTTCATTTGTTAATAAAATAATGATTAATAAAGATTATTTTGGCTCAAATCTGCTTGCCGGCTGGTATAAAAGAAATTTAATAATATTCAAAATCAGTTAAAACCAGGCACAAATAATATTTTTATTCTTGTGGACACAGGACAAGCTGTATTCAAACAATTTTTTGAGAATGATAAAAATTTTGAACTTGTTGATCTGACAAAAATCTTAAATTGAAAGTAACAAGGCCGCATCAATAAAATTATAAGCCCGCTTTAGCAATGGTTTTTTTCTTTAAATATGTCGAATCTGTCTGACAGTTTTACCAGTCTACATAGATTTATCTCGATTATTTGAATCATTTATTTAGAAAAAGTATATTTGTCCCCAAAAGGTGAAAAATATTTTTTCTTTAATTAAATAGCATCAAATAATATAAAAAAGATATGAAAAAAATAGTTTTATTAGCTTCTTTAACGTTAATCTTTGTAAGCTGTGGAAGAAGCAGTGATAATACAAATGAAATCATTATTGATCCTGTAGTTGAGGTTCCGGCTTTGCCAACAAAGATTACAGGAGATTCAGATGTGAAAGAGATTAAATATAACGGGAATAAAATATCCGAAATAAGCTCAGCAGTTTCAAGAATGATTTTTGAGTATACGGGAAATTTTATAACTAAAATAATTGTATATAATATACATGGGAAAAAGATGAGATCAGTTGATTTTGTATACAATAATGGAAGGTTGATAACTGCCTATCCTGAGGATGTTGATTATAAAGGAGTTTTCAGCTATTCTTATCCAGAAAGTAATGTTATTAATTGTACAGAAATTACAAGATACGGATCCGGAAACGGGTCGTTGATAAACAAGAAAATAGTGACTTATATTCAAAAAAATAATAATATTATTTCCGAAGAATTAACTTATTATCAGGATGATGAATTGAGAGGAAGTGTTTCTAAAATTTATACCTATGATGATAAAAAGAATGTATACAGGAATATTTTAGGGATTGATAAGATTAAAGCTTTTTTGGTATCTCAGATACAAGATTGGAATATTAGAGGAGATGATAATAATAACTTGACAATGGATGTTGTTAATCCATCTATTAATGGTGAAATTCTTAAATATAAAGCTGTCAATAGTATTAACTATTCCGTGGACAATTATCCTGTAAGGATCATTACCAAAATGTATACAGAAGGTAAAGACATTAGTCAGAATTATATTGGGGTAAATCTTTTTGAATACAGTAAATAATAATCTCTGACACTATATTGGAACATTATCACAAAATTCCCAATTTGTACTAAAGTTTTAAAAATAACGATTGATGAATAAACTATATCTATTATTTGTACCGTTGGTATTTACATTATTTATGTCTTGTAATAGCCGTGATAATAATGATTCTTCGGATCAAAAGAAAATGCTGATCAGTAAAATTACTGTAACCTCTTTTGATAATCCGGCATCTCCATATACGAGTTCAATTTTTTATAAATATAATTCTATAGGAGATGTGGTAGAAATAAGTTCGGGGAATTCCGGTAACTATGTTACCGTTGATTATACTGCTGATAAGAAGATCAGTAAAATGGATCACTATAAGATTAATAAAGGTATTGAGTATACCGAGAATTTTACTTACCAGAATAATCAGTTGATAAAAATTGTAGCGGAATATGAAAATAAAGCATTCAATAGAATTGTTGATTATACATATGATAATAATGGAAATCTGAAGACTACTTCCATATGTGAAGGACCACCTTGTGGCAGCCCTTGGAAAACAACTTTTGATTATACCGGAAATAATGTTAGCAGAAGGACTGAATCAGGGGCTGGAAGTCCAGGTATATCTGTAAATGAATATACTTATGATAATAAATCCAATCCATCTGTCAATATGAATAAATATTTAAGAATTGCTTTTGGTTATCAGGATCTTATTGGGTCAAATAATATCCTTACAGAAAAGATTCATACCAATCGAATGACTATTACCTATGTCATAGATTATAATGCAGAAGGACTGCCTGTCAAAAGTCTAGGAAAAGATGAGAAAGGCAAGAATTGGGTACAGTATAATTATGAATACATAAGGTTATAACAGCTTCAAAACACTATTGAATTAAAATGTTTTTTTGGAAAAACTAAATATCTAAAAGACAGCTAAGTAAATCAGGATAGCCATATTAAAAGTTTTTTTGAATAATTTCCTTAAACGTACTACAGACGAGACTTTCAATTCATGGAGAAAGTCTTTTGTCGTCTGATTCTATAGAGTATATTTACTGGTTAATAATTGGGTAAAGTAATACGAACAAATCACCGATATGAAACTGAAATTAAGCATTTTAGATCAGTCGCCAGTAATTAAAGGAGGTACAGCCGCGCTTGCACTCCGGAATAGTCTAGAACTTGCCAGAATGGCAGATGAGTCTGGATACCATAGTATATTATATTCCGAGCATCACGGAGTCGGAGCTTATGGAAGTTCCAGCCCGGAGTTACTAACAGCAATAGTTCTTGCAGAAACAAAAAGGATAAAAGCCGGAACAGGAGGCATTATGTTACGGAATTATTCTGCATTTAAAATTGCCGAATGGGCCAAAATGCTTGCAACAATGTTTCCGGACAGATTTATATTGGGGCTGGGGAAAGCTCCCGGAGGATTGAAAGATGCTGTTGTCGCATTAAATAACAACAAACCGCCCGTTCTTAACGATCTGAATAAAAAGCTTGAAGAGATAATAGCCTATATTACAGGGCAAAATCCTGTATATGAGGATTTAGTAGCTCAGCCGGAGAAACCTTTAATCTTACCAGAAATACTGTGGTTGGGTTCAGGAGTTGGTTCAGCAAAGGAAGCTGCAGCTAAAGGAGTAGGATATTCAATGGCTGGTTTTATTTCCGACAATGTCGGAGAAGACGCTTATAATATGTATCATGAAGAATTTAATAATAATGGATATACAGATAAATCGGTTTTTCAGGTCGCATTATCAGTTTCAGTAGCCGCAGATACAGAGCAAGCACGGAAAAATGCCTACGGAATGGTATACCAGTTTGTACAATCCAGAAAATTATTAGCTCCGGACAAGCTTATGCCTTATGCTGAAGTGGAAGCCCTGGTTGCAGGAAGTGATGATGAAAGTTTGTTTTACTCCTTGCTGGATAAAGTAGTTGTAGGTACTCCTGATACAATATTATCTCAATTAGAAGAGAAGGCAATTCTGTATAAAACCAAGGATCTTATGCTGCTATGCAATATGTTTAATGAAGAAGACCGGATGTTTACTTACAAAAGTATCATAGAAAACTTTTAAACGGGACATAATTTAGAAATAAGCCTTTGACTATTTTTATTATTTTGTTTACTTTACATTATACAAAGTTTATAAAATCCATCCTAACAGAAAATGAAAACAGTAGTTCAAAAATTGAGAGAACAGCAAAACCTGACTCAAACTGAACTTGCAGAAAAATCCGGGATTTCATTAAGAACTGTTCAGCGGATTGAAGCCGGAAATATTCCGAAAGGCTACACGCTTAAAGCACTCGCTCTAGCCTTGAAAACTACCCCCGAAGATTTAATTGTCAAAAATGAAGAAAAGATTAATGTTGACAGAGCCAAGTTAATTAATCTTTCTGCCCTAGCTGGTCTTGTCATTCCATGTGGAGGAATAATTTTTCCGCTGATATTAACATACAAGACAAAAGATCTTAAAAACAGAGAACTTGGGAAAAGCATTGTAAGTGTTCAGATTATTTTGGCCCTCGTTGTATCTGTTTTTATGATTATAAGTCCTTTCATTCAGAAAGCATTATCTGTCAGATTTCCACTTTTTATTGTTCCACTTATTGTCTTCATCTGTCTGAAATTATTTGTAGTTATCCACAATGGGATTTGTCTTAATAAAAACGGTAGTATTTTTATCAGGCTGAAAACCAGTTTCTTGTGATTTATGACATAAAACTGACGTAAGATTGTCATATTGTTTTTGTGGAAAAACAGATTCATAAATCCGAATCTTGTACAAAAATCTGAAATGAAAATTTTTAAAAAAATTGTACTAACCTTTTTAGGTGTTTTAGTTTTAGCCATAATATCAGGCTATATTTATTTTGACCGGAAATTCACTCCGGAAGATAACTATCTAACCATAGATAAAGAAAGCGGAAAGATCCCTATAATGTGGTTGGGTGAGAATAGAAATGTTCTGTTACTTCCTGTTCATTTTTATGGTGATTCCTCAGTTTATTATTTACAGTTCGATACCGGAGCACCATATACTTTGTTTTATGCCAGAGCGATAAAGAATATAAAAGGTATTGTAACTTCAAATGAACGGAGTAAGGCAACATTTTATCTGGGAAATACAAAAGTAACTTCGGATAAATTCATAATCAAAGATACAGGAGAAGATTCTGATAAAAAAGATTCATTAAAGATCATCGGAACTCTTGGTGCAGATATTCTTGAAGACAGGAAGACCCTGATCTCTTTCAGAGAAAATAATATTGTTTTTAATTTAACAGACACTCCTGTTGGGTTTGGGAAAAATCTGACGGATTTTACTTTTAAGAAAAGGCATATCATTATTCCGGCAATACTAAAAGGTAATAAAGAAAAGTTTCTGTACGACTCCGGGACCAGTGCTTACGAGTTATTAACATCAAAAGAAATATGGGAAAGCCTAAAGTCAAAAGATTCAAAAGTTAGTAAAGAAAAAGCCAATTCCTGGCAGAATGTTTTAACCACTTATACAGCAAAGACAGATAATCTTATAAAAATAGGGAGCAGAAATATACTGCTAAACAATGTTACTTATGTAGAAGGCTTTTCACAGGCACAGTATTCTATGATGAAATTTTCTGGAATGACAGGGATGTTGGGAAATAAAATATTCTTGAATAATAGCCTTTATATTGACTGCCTTAATCATAAACTAGGCGTTGAATAAGGTACATTATTTCTGTTATGTATCACCTTAATATGGTTTTCAGAAAATAGTAAACAGATTTTATTATTATTGTTAACTCAAATCATATTTAGCAATATTCTTTTTCATTTTGTTTGTGAATTTCGTATCTTTAGTAGGTATTAAATAATTGAGCTATGAAAGAGTCTGACAGAAATATACCAAACGGACTTGTGCTTGGTGTTATTGGAGTACTTGTTGTGATGATCATTGTTTATCTCGTTATGGCTTTATTTTTCCCGGATGTTTTAACTTCTATGAGTGAAGCAAAATAGTCCTGAAAAATAAATATGTGTGATCGATACAACAAATGTTGCTTTTACAACGTTATTAATGATGAAAATTAATAATGAGGAAATTATTTTTTGCTTTTTTAGGGGTACTGATCTGGGCAGGAGGCAAGTCTCAGTCCGCTCGTTGTTATGATCTTAGTACGGTTCTTAAGGTGGAACCAACCCCCATTTATAAACAACATCTCGATGCTTCGGCTAAATTTAATATTAACATTCTGGAGAACTCCAAGAGTATAAATAAGTACACTAAAAAAGGAAAGCTTGTTTCTATAGGAAGTCTTGGGAAAGGTTACCGTATTCAGAAACTGGATTATAGCCGGGCTTATTTGGTTCCAAAAGCCAAAACGACGCTTCGGGGCATTGCTAAAAAGTTTAATGCAAATACAAAAGGGAGTACACTTACAATTACTTCTCTTACCAGAACTTTGGAAGATCAGTGCCGCTTGCGGAGAGTAAATCCCAATGCTTCTTTGGGAATCAGTTCCCATAATTATGGTAACTCTTTTGATATTTCTTATGTCCGCTTCAATGACAGACATAAATCTAATCCAAGGCTGGAAGCAGCGCTGGAAAAGGTGCTGAATGTTTACAGAGACGAAGGAAAACTTTATTATATTAAAGAAAGACAGCAGAGTTGCTATCATGTAACAGTGCGAAACTATTAAATAAAAAAGCCTTCAGATTACCTGAAGGCTTTTTCCTAAAATTTATTTTAAAGGCTTCTTTAGCTTAATGAAATAGATTGTGTTTCTATCAATAGTGTTGGACGAAGGGAGTACCTTCTGTTCGTATTTTCCATTACCAGTTACACCGAAGTCGTCATCATTGCTAATGGCGATAGTATTATTATCAATTACAAAGATGCCTTCAGCTTTGTCGTGTGGATAAATCGTATTCAGGTCAGTCATCAGATCAAGAACAAGAGTTTTCTTTACCGGAACTATATTATTCTGTTGCAAACCACTTAAATTAATAAGCTGTTCCAAAGGTTTTCCATTATACAATTTCCCGTTTTCACCATTATTAGGATCAGATACATCCGTAGCACCATCTAGTTCAATCTTGTATACCTTTTTGAAAACAGAAGCTCTGTTTGCTGAAGTAGCGTATTCTCCGTCACGCTCCAATACAAGGAAAGAATTGTTGTCTATAGCTGCAATTTCACTAACTGCCTGTAGGTCTTTATTTTCCATAAGATAAACAAACTGTTGTGTTTTACCGGAAGCAATATCGAAAGTAATGATGCGAATAATTAAAGAACCTTTCATATCAGTTGAAGATGGATTGTACAGGGGAAACTGCATAATGCCTACAAGTGTTTTACCATCCGGGGTAATACACAGACCTTCCATACCGCGATTTGGGCGTCTTTTAGCAAAAACCTTTGGGATTTTTCTCGATGTATTAAATGGATTTATCTTTTCAATAGTGTTTCCGTTTTTATCAAAATGGATAATATGAGGACCATATTCATCACTTACCCAGAATGTTCCGTCCGGAGCTATAGCAAGCCCTTCCGAATCCAAACCATCGATGTCATTGCTCAGAACATTGCCTTTAGTATCGTAAGCAATTTCACCTGTTCCTCCCGAGCCTATAGGGTTAGGTAGTCCTGTAAGGTTTTTACCGGCAGCATTTTTTAACAAAATAGTGCCAATTTGTACTAGTTTTCCGTCTTTTAATTGGAATTTTCCGATTTGTGGTGTAAAGTCGGGGTTGGAAAATACTTTTGAATCTTTAACTGGACCATCAATATTAGGGCCCCTGTCTGTCAGCATATAAAAAACAGATTTGTCCTGCGGATCCTGTACAAGAGACGATCCGTAGCCACCATTATAAACCTTAACACCATTGATGTCGTTGATTATTTTTGGATCAGAAGCCTCTGCCATATCAGGATAACTAACAGATTTAAAAGAGTTGTCGTCATTGTTGCAAGCGAACAAAGCTGCTAATACGACCATGGATAAAAGTTTTTTTCTCATTATAATAGTTGATTAAGTTGCGGCAAAAATATTTTTTTAGTGTTTACAGTATTTTAATAGAATATTATCTTTAGATGAACAAAAAGAAAATCAGGGCTTTGGATAAAAAATAGATTTCCTATTTTTGCAGATTCTTAGAGAGAATCGTTTAATACAGAAAATTATTATGCTTTCAGTACAAAGTTTAGGACTGCATCATGCCGGAAATTATCTTTTCCAGAATGTGAATTTTACCATTAAGAAGAATGATAAAATTGGTCTGGTAGGTAAAAATGGTGCAGGGAAATCGACATTATTAAAAATGCTTTCCGGCGAAATTAACTTCTATGAAGGGGATGTTGTTCCGGATGGTAGTATTACTATCGGTTTCCTGAAACAGGATCTGGACTTTGTAAAAGGAAGAACAGTATGGAATGAAACCATGCAGGCTTTTGAAAGCATCAATGCAATGAAGACCGAGCTGGAAGAAGTAAATGTCGGATTGGCAACGCGTACAGATTACGAAAGTGATGAGTATGCGAAGCTTATTGACAGAATGACGGAACTAAACGACCTTCTTGTTCATCACGATGCATACAACCTGGATGCTGAAATGGAGAAGGTATTATTAGGTCTTGGTTTTAGAGCAAGTGATTTCGAAAAGATTACAGATGAGTTTTCCGGAGGATGGAGAATGCGTATTGAGTTGGCAAAACTTCTTCTGCAGAAGAATGATATTATGCTTCTCGATGAGCCTACCAACCACCTGGATATGGAATCTATTATCTGGCTGGAAAATTTCCTGAAAGATTACCCGGGAGCTATTGTACTGGTTTCCCACGACAAGCAGTTCATGACATCAGTTTGTAATCGTACTTTTGATATCAATAACAAAAAAGTTGACGACTATAAAGCTAATTATACCAAATATCTTGAACTAAGAAAAGACAGAAAAGAAAAACTAATTCAGGCGAAGAAAAATCAGGATGCGGAGATTAAGCATACTGAAGATCTGATTAATAAATTCCGTGCGAGTGCTTCTAAAGCTGCTTTTGCGCAATCCCTTATTAAAAAGTTGGATAAGCTGGAAAGAATTGAAGTAGAAAATGATGACGTTTCCAAATTCAATATTCGTTTCGTACAGTCAGTTGTTCCGGGGAAAGTAATTTTCGAAGCCAAGAAGCTTGGAAAAGCGTATGGTGAAAAACAAGTTTTCGACAATGTAGACTTCTTTATAGAAAGAGGAGCGAAGATCGCTTTATTAGGACAGAACGGACAGGGAAAAACAACACTGGCGAAAATTTTAGCTGGTGAAATCCGTGATTATTCCGGAGAATGGAACCTTGGTCATAATGTAAATATCGGTTACTTTGCTCAGAATCAGGAAGAAGTTTTATCTCCTAATAAAACCGTTTTAGAAGAGGCTGAAGATGCAGCTACAGAAGAAACACGTCCACGAGTTCGAGACCTGTTAGGATCTTTCCTTTTTCAGGGAGAGGATGTACAGAAGAAAACAAAAGTACTTTCCGGAGGGGAAAGAAACCGTCTGGCTCTTTGTAAACTATTATTACGTCCATTCAATACATTGATAATGGACGAACCTACCAATCACTTGGATATTCAGTCTAAGGAGATTATTAAGATTGCATTACAGAAGTTTGAAGGAACTTTGATTCTGATTTCTCACGACCGTGAATTCTTACAAGGATTATCTGATAAGATTTTCGAGTTCAGAGATGGAAATATGAAGGAGTATCTTGGAAATATTGACGAGTATCTGGAATACAGACAAAAAGAAAGCATCCGTGAAGTTTCCATAGAGAAATCTAAACTGGCAGAAGCAAAGCAGGAAGCTCCGGCTCCAAAGGTTAAAGAAGAACCGAAGCCCGTTGAAACTAAAAAAGAGTTTGTAAGCAAAGAGAAAAAGAATATTCAGAATAAGATTTCTAAAACAGAACAGAAAATCAATGAACTGGAAAGTCAGATAGAAGAGATGGAGCAGGGGTTTGCTAAAGAAAATCCGACTGAAGAGCAGTTGGAGAAATACCAGAAACTGAAAGAAGATCTTGATCTTGCCTTACAGGAATGGGAATTTTTGGCAGCTCAGTTGGAAGCTGAATAAATGTGTATATCACTATAATCCATGATAAAAAGCAGATGCATCGCATCTGCTTTCTTTGTTTTTAATGTTGTATCTTTGGGAGGATATTTTATAAGATAAAATAATGAAACATCAGCCTATAGAAGGCTTTTCAAAGCTTGGCAAACAAAAGAAAATCGATTGGTTAGTTAGTACTTATCTGGAAGGCAGCCAACAATACACAGATATATTACAACAATACTGGAATGACAATGCAGACCTTCAGAAACTTCATGAAGAGTTTTCAGAGAATACCATTTCCAACTTTTATATGCCCTATGGTATAGCACCTAATTTTCTGATTGATGGAGAATTAAA
This sequence comes from Elizabethkingia bruuniana, assembly GCF_002024805.1. NCBI lineage: Bacteria > Pseudomonadati > Bacteroidota > Flavobacteriia > Flavobacteriales > Weeksellaceae > Elizabethkingia > Elizabethkingia bruuniana. The sequence continues at coordinate 3,055,890 of NZ_CP014337.1, read as the reverse complement.
AGCAATTCCAATGGCCGTAGAGGAAAGTTCTGTAGTGGCTGCAGCCTCCAAGTCCGCAAAATTCTGGTTAGATAAAGGTGGTTTCAAGACTACTGTAATCAACGAGAAAAAACTGGGACATACTCACTTTACATTTAACGGGGAAAGTGTAAAACTTCAGTCATTCTTTAACCATGTATTAAAGCAAAGATTATTTGACGATACTGAAGAGATTACAAAGAATATGCGTTCACGTGGTGGCGGAATTCTGGATATTGAGTTGGTAGATAAAACTGCACAAATGCAGGATTATTACCAGCTAAAAGCTTCTTTCAACACCAAAGATAGCATGGGAGCTAATTTTATCAACTCGTGCCTGGAGCAGTTTGGTAAAACCCTGAAAAAAGAAGTTGAACTATCTGATAAATTCACACAAGAAGAGAAAGATTCCCTTCGTGTTATTATGAATATCCTGTCCAATTTCACGCCAGATTGCGTTGTCAGAGCTGAGGTTTCCTGTAAAATGGAGGATCTTATCGATGATAGTGGGATTGCTCCGGAAGAATTCGCCTGGAAATTTAAGCAGGCTGTAAATATCGCAGAGATCGAACCTTATCGTGCTACAACTCATAATAAAGGAATTATGAATGGGGTAGATGCAGTTGTTATTGCTACCGGAAACGACTTCCGTGCAACAGAAGCTTGTGCGCATACCTATGCTTCCAAAGATGGGAGATATACGAGTTTAACGCATTGTTCAACGGATAACGGTGTTTTCAGATTCTGGTTAGACCTTCCTATCTCTGTAGGAGTTGTTGGTGGGTTAACTAATCTTCATCCGTTGGTGAAATTCTCATTGGCACTTCTAGGCAAGCCTTCCGCAACAGAACTTATGAGTATCATTGCTGTTTCTGGTTTAGCACAAAACTTTGCAGCACTTCGATCATTGGTAACTACAGGTATACAAAAAGGGCATATGAAAATGCATTTGTTCAATATTCTGAATCAGTTTGGAGCAACAGAAGCAGAAAAACAACATTTTGTAAATTACTTCAAAGATAAAACAGTGAGTCACCATGAGGTGATTGCTGAACTGGAGAAATTGAGAAAGAAATAAATTCAATAAGAATGAAAACAATAACTTTATTTTTCGGTGCTTTTTATGGAATGCTTTCAGTAATACTGGGCGCTTTCGGAGCACATGCATTTAAGAAGATTCTTTCAGTAGAAAGACTTGAAAGTTTTGAGGTGGGAGTAAAGTACCAAATGTACGCAGCATTATATCTCTTGATTATTGGATTTTTCCTGAAATTCGATACCGGAATTGAAAAAAGTGCTGGTTGGTTTATGATTGCCGGAACATTCTTGTTCTCAGTAAGTATTTATTTCCTTTCTTTTCAGGAAGTATGGAATACTAATCTGAAGTTTTTAGGACCTATTACACCTCTTGGCGGTTTATTTATGATCTTAAGCTGGCTAATGTTGATGATTATTATCTTTAAATCAAAATTTAACTAGACATAAAAAATGAAAAAATTACTTTTTACAGCAGCTTTAGTATTATCGGTTGGAGCTTTTGCTCAGAAGAATATTACTAAAACTGTTGGAGTTCCTTTTGAAATCAGCTACCCTGATAGCTTTAAGCAAGTAGAAGGTGAGCAGGAAAATGTTGTTTTCCAAATCTTTGACCAGCCAAATGATTTTACATTATATATTATTCAGGATCCGATAGAAGACTGGAGAGAGACTCCTTTGTTTGGATCGGCTGAAGATGTAATCAAGCATTACAACTCTACAGCAATTGAATCTTTAGAGAGAAATTCTGCTTTAAAGATTGGTGATATTAAAACCGAAGCTAAAAACGGAATGCAGTATGCTTACCAGAATTTTGAAGGAGATTATAAGTATACCGATTATGATGATAATGGTAAAGAACAGACTAAGTTTTCCAAGTATGCTTATGTTACTGTAGGTATTAAAACAGCTAAGTCTACCTATTCTGTATATTCCTTCTGCCCGGTAAAAGATAAGGCGAAATTTGAAAAAATATTCAAAACTGTAGTAGCCTCAATTAAAGAAAAATAAACATTTCACCCTTCTTTAGTTTCGGGTCTATTTTGTACATTTGTAAATCTAAAAAAATAAAAATATAATCAAAACAATATGAATCTTCACGAATATCAATCAAAAGAGATTTTAGCGAAGTACGGTGTAGCTATACAACGTGGTTTTGTAGCTAATAATGTGGATGAAGCAGTTGCTGCTGCTGAAAAACTTACTGCTGAAACCGGAGCACAAGGCTGGGTTGTAAAAGCACAAATTCACGCCGGTGGTCGTGGTAAAGGTGGTGGTGTTAAGTTCTCTCCAAACATGGATAAACTTAAAGAAAATGCAGGTAATATTATCGGTATGCAACTTATTACGCCACAGACATCTGCTGAGGGTAAAAAAGTTAATTCTGTATTGGTAGCTGAAGATGTTTATTATCCAGGAGAAACAGAAACTAAAGAATTTTATGTTTCTATTCTTTTAGACAGAGCATTAGGTAAAAATACTGTAGTATATTCTACAGAAGGTGGTATGGATATCGAGCACGTAGCTGAAGTTACGCCTCATCTTATCCACAAAGAAGTTATTGATGCTGCTTACGGACTACAAGGTTTCCAGGCTAGAAAAATTGCTTTCAACCTAGGATTGGAAGGAAACGCTTTCAAAGAGTTCGTTAAATTCATCGGTAGTCTTTACAATGCTTATGTAGGTATTGATGCTTCTCTTTTCGAGATCAACCCTGTGTTAAAAACTTCTGATAACAAAATTATCGCAGTAGATGCTAAAGTAACTTTAGATGACAACGCATTATACCGTCACAAAGACTTAGCAGAACTAAGAGATACAAGAGAAGAAGATCCTATGGATGTTGAGGCTGGTGAAGCTGGTCTTAACTTCGTGAAGTTAGATGGTAACGTTGCTTGTATGGTAAACGGAGCTGGTCTGGCGATGGCGACTATGGATATCATTAAGCTTTCAGGAGGTAATCCTGCTAACTTCCTTGACGTTGGTGGTACTGCTGATGCTCAGAGAGTACAAACAGCTTTCGGAATTATCCTTAGAGATCCAAACGTAAAAGCTATCTTAATCAATATCTTCGGTGGTATCGTAAGATGTGACAGAGTAGCACAAGGTGTTGTAGATGCTTACAAAGCTATGGGTAGCTTACCTGTTCCGTTAATCGTAAGATTACAAGGAACTAATGCTGTAGAAGCTAAGCAATTAATCGATGATTCAGGTCTTCCTGTACATTCTGCTATTACATTAGAAGAAGCTGCAAATAAAGTAAAAGAAGTTTTAGCTTCTTAATCACACATTTGCAATCGCATAAAAAAAGCCACTTCATTTGAAGTGGCTTTTTATTTATGATTCTTTTTCAATACTTATACTCATCGGAGTGCTTAGCAGGATATTTTCCTGATCAAGCTTTTCTTTTATTTTCACAAGAGCATCACTCTTGGTATCGGCAACATTAGATCCGATAGCAATCCAGAATTTCACCTGAATATTAAATGTTCCTTGTTTGAGAGAAGTGAATATAACATCTGCACTTTCCAACCGGTCTGCTTTATCCATAGTTTTAATAACTTCCAAAATACAATCTTTTGCTTTTTGTATATCCTGACTGGCCGGAATATCGAAGTCGAAAATAATTTTTCGCTGCGGAGAAGCTGTAATATTATAAAATGGAGCGTTAAAAATTGTCTGATTGGGAATATAAACCTTTTTTCCTTCGTCATTGATCAGTTTTGTGGTAAGGAAGCCAATCTCGGTTACAGTGCCGGAATGGGCGCCTAATGTAATGTAATCACCAACCTTAAAGGACTTATCTATACCCACTAGCATTCCGGAGAAAATACTGGATACAAGATCTTTTAATGCGACCCCGGCAATAACCCCGGCAACTCCTAAGCTTCCGATGAATTTCCACAAGAAACCACTGAAGTTCATTATTTCCAGAGAAATAAAAGTTCCCATCAGAATAATCAGAAAGCGGAAAACACCTACCAAGGCAACAGCTGTTCCCTGTTTACTGCTATCCGGGAAAAAGTTATTAACAATTTTTACCGTTACTTTACTCAGATACCTGCTGCCTTTTAAGAATAATATAAAAACAAGTATCCCAATAATTAGTCTTGGAGATAATTCAGCAAATTTTACATACCAGCTTTTTAATACAGCCAATACAATATCAATGTACTTCAATCCTTCGTTCATAATTGTAAATTTATGCAAAAATAAAAATGCCAGCCGGATTAGGGCTGGCATTTTGTATTAAAATGTAAATTTTATTGTGCTCCTCTTGTAACTTGTTTTACTTTAGATGTTGGAAGGTAAATCTGGAAACCTACATTGAAGCCAATGTTAGAAGTTGTACCATTATTTCCGAATCCGAAATCACCGTTGTATTTTACAAGACCCTCTACTGCAACGTTAGGTGTGATGAAGTAAGCGTAACCTGGACCTACACCTAAGTTAAGACCTGTTGTAGAATTACCACCTTTGGTTACACTTGTACCACCAATACCTGCATTTCCTTCTAAGAAGAATCTACCATGCTTCAGTAAATTGTCTACCTGGTCATTATTAAAATAATATCTAGCCATTGGACCTACACTGTATTTGTAAGTTGTAGGACCATCTTTGGTTCCTGCAAATCCAAAAGTAACCTGGCCTCCAAGTGCAAAGTTATCATCAATAAAATATGCAGCTTTAGGTTGTAGCGTGAAGTTGTAACCACCACCTGTGTTTAATCCGAAGCTGGAAGTAATGATGTTACCACCTACCATCCAGTTTCCTTTTTGCAGCTGAGCTTTTGTTACTGAAAATAGACCTGTTGCTAAAATTGCTGTGCTTAAAATTAACTTTTTCATTTTGTATTATTTTTTGTTAAAGAAATAAATTTTTAAATTTTTTTTATTTGGCTGTATCTTGGTTTGAGGTTTAAAACTCTACTGCAAATATATTTATATTTTTTTTAACGAAAATTATAAATACAATTACTATTCCATTTTGTTGTTTTTTTCGTAAACAGAGTTTGGTGCTGTAAATAAAAAAGCAACAAATTTAGAATTTGCTGCTTTTTGTAATTGATATAGGCCTGTAGACTCTATTTAGAGTCTGTAAGTCAATGTAAAGTAATAATTTCTAGGTGCAATAGGGTTTACAGAGTAGTTTTCGTGTACATTGTAATTAACCGTATCAAATAAGTTATTCACTTTTGCCTGAATAGAGAACTTCTTCCAGTCATATCCCAGAGATAGTGCTAAAGTTGTATAATCTTTTAATGTAAAGATTCTGGATACACCATTTCTGCTGTTGTTGGTTGCTTTAGTGTCATTCCATCCAGCTAAGCGCTCTCCGATATAATAGAAACTTGCTCCAACTTTAAGACCTTTTATATATTTTGGTAAAGTATAGAAAGCTGAAAGGTTAGCAGTTGTAGCCGGAGTTCTTACAATTCTCTGATTTTCTACATAACCAAAAGTGTCCGGAGTGTCTAAATAAACAGAGTTGTTATAAGAAATACCACCTATTAAAGAAAGGTTCTTCGAAGGGTTTCCGGTAATATCTAATTCTACACCACGGCTGCGCATTTTTCCGGCAAATTCTTTCATGTTTGGGTCACTATTTGGTTGTCCCCCTGCAGTAAGTTCTGCCGTCTGATAATAATTTTTATACAGAATTTGATAAGCGGAAAGATTAACTGCTATTGCATTGTTCCACAAATTCTTTTTTACACCTACTTCATACTGATCGATGGTAGTAGGTTTCAGTGTAGATCTGTTAATATCATAACCGGTATTGGCTGAAAAAGAATTGGTATATGTTGCAAATAATGATAAGTTATCATTCGGCATATATACTAACCCTACTTTTGGAGATAGTGCCTGATCTGAAGTTGAGGAATTGTCTACTAATTTTTTGGTATTGGTTCTGAAATTAGTATTTATGGTTGGCATATTCTGGATGTACGACCAACGTAAACCTGCTAAAACTTTAAATTCTTTAGTCAGACTTATAAAGTCCTGTACATATACTCCGACCCTTCTCGTTCTTATACGGCTTCTGTCCTGTGTTGCAGAGGCCGGAATGCTTCCACTGCTCCAGGTAGCTGTATCATCTAAATATAGTGCTCCATTACCTCCACCTGTTCCATAAATATAACCGGTACCATAAGTTTTATTGTTGGATGGGTTAAAGTAAGTATAAGAGTCTGCAGCACTATAATCACTGTCTGCACCGATGAGAACTTTATGATTAATTTTTCCGGTGTTAAATTCCCCATTTACATTTGCCTGAAAAGAAGTATAATTCTGTTCATTATATGTTTTGTTCAAAGGTCTTTTCCAGTTAAGTCTGTTATTCTTATCATACTCCCACTGTACTCTTTCAGTAGAGAAGTAATCTTTTGTGTAATTCTGGTATGAAGTAATTACATTTAAGGACCAATTGTTACTAATCTGGTGGTTGAATGTTATATTGGTTGAAGTCTGTCTTACGTCCTGATATTGCCAGTTTGCACCTAGAAAAGCATTTCTTGGAAGCAAATTGTTCATAGAGTAACTACCATCTTTATTGGTAATAGCTCCGATACCGAAATCTGGAGTGAAATTATTGATCAGGTAATCACCTTCTACAATCAGCTGAGATTTTTTTCCAATGTTGAAAAGTAAAGACGGATTGAAATAGATTTTTTCTGAAGAAACTCCATCTCTAAAGCTATCAGCAGTTTCATAAGCCGCATTTAATCTAAATGCAGCACTTTTGGAGATAGGACCATAAATGTCAAAGGTTGGTTTATAAGTATTCCAGCTTCCGCCGCTTAAACTAAAGCTTCCACCAGTTTGAAATCTTGGTTTTTTAGTTACCATGTTTATAATCCCTCCTGCGGCAGTATTCCCGTATAACATAGCATTAGCTCCTTTTAGAACTTCTACACGCTCCAAGCCACTTACTTCAGGAAATACACCACTATTTATTCTTGCACCATTCTTGAAAATATTATCATTTCCTAAACTAAAGCCCCTGCCTCCAAAACTATCCTGAGAGTTACCTCTGGAAGATGTTACATAGATTCCGTTTACATTCTGCAGCACATCACTTAGTTGCTTTGCCTGTTGTTGTTCTATGATTTCATGAGTAACAATGGCAATTGGTTGTGGGGTTTCCATTACCGTAAGGTTAGATTTGGTAGATAATGGTTTCGCCTTATTAGGATTTCCCGTTTTGTGGAGATTGATATCTTCTATCTGCTGAACTTTAATAGTATCAGTTTTGATAAATTTTCCTTTCTGTGCATGAGCAAAAGTAGCGCACAATAGGAGTCCCAGAGCAATAGTGCTTTTATTCATAAGTTGTTGAATTAAATCTATTTAGACTTATTTAAAATAATTTTGCAAAAGTAGAAATTTTTAGCATTAAAGCAATATTTTATTTAGAATTATTAAAAAAAAGAATGTTTTGTTTGTATTTATCTGATTTACAATGCTGTATTTTTCTTTATCGATAATTTTGTATCATTCTGTAATATCAGGCAATTGAATATGTAATATCTTTGATAAAAAATCGAGATGCAATTAGTAAAAGTTGGCCTTTGCGCATTTGGAATGAGTGGGAAAGTATTTCATGCACCATTTCTGAAAGAACATCCCGGATATTTTATGTCTGCGGTTGTTGAGAGATCTAAAAATGACTCAAATGAGAAATACCCTGATGCAATTATCTACCGTTCGGTTGAAGAAATGCTGAAAAATGCAGATATAGATATGGTAGTAGTAAATACACCCGTACAGACGCATTTCGAATACGCAAAAATGGCTTTAGAAGCGGGTAAGAATGTTGTCGTGGAAAAACCTTTTACAGTAAATACTTCCGAAGCCGAAGAGTTGGTAAAGCTGGCAGAAGAAAAAGGATTGTTTTTGAGTGTTTATCAGAACCGGAGATTCGATCGTGACTTTTTACAGGTGAAAAATATTATATCTGAAGGAAAGCTCGGAAATATAAAAGAAGTTGAGATACGTTTTGACAGATTCCGTACTACAGCAAGCGGGAAAGTACATAAAGAAAATCCCGACTTACCTGCATCCGGAGCATTACATGATTTGGGAGCTCATCTCACAGATCAGGCTATTCAGCTTTTTGGAACACCGGAAAAACTATTTGCAGATGTTTTTTCAATGAAAGGAACAGAGTATGCCAACGATTATTTTGAAATTCTTTTGTACTATCCGGATAGTCTTAGAGTGCGTGTAAAAGCCTCTGTATTTACCAAAGAAGACCATTATGCATATAAAATTCATGGCGACAGAGGAAGTTTTCTACAAGAAAGAACAGACAATCAAGAAGCAGAATTAGTAGCTGGTGCTATTCCTGAATATAACAAAGACTGGCAAAGTCCTCTTAACGGTGATGATAGTATTCTGAATTATCTGGATGAAAACGGAGATACAATTCGTATAACACAAAGTAGTAAAGCAGGAGACTATATGGATTATTATCAGGAAATATATGAACATGTAGTATTTGGTAATCCATTGCCATCTCCAGGCAAAGAAGTTATACAGAATATGAAGCTTATTGATAAAGCTCTGGAAAGTGCAGAATCCGGACAGATTATTAAATTCTGATAAAAAAACATTATTTCTTATAAAAGTGAATTAAAATGTTTCTATTTTTATATCAATAAATTATTGTAGTAAAAATGAAGCATTTTTTTTCTGTATCATTGCTTTTTGTAATGGTTCTATGCTTTTCTCAACAGAAAGTAACTGTTGTTAAAGCCAATTCCAATAAGGCCAAAATTTATGAAGAAGACAATATGGTATCTGGTTGGGGAATTAATCCAAAAGTGAATCCGGATATTCATACAACAGGTAAAATTACAAAGAGTAAAAAAGTTGTATTCAAAACCGATATAGATTCTATAGTAGTAAACCTAAAGCCCGGGGAGAAAAAAGATTTTATTGTACTTTTAAATGGTAAAGATTCTTGTTATACCAGAATTCAGGGACCGGAAATTAAAAACTTTGGTAAAGTGAAACCGGAAATTCATGATACACTTCCTTTTAGCCTGAATAAGTATAATACCAATCTCGTTAAAACTTTCTTTAACCATCAAGATTCTCTAACATTTAATTTTGATACCGGAGCTACGGAAATGTCTGTTACAAGGGATGCCCTGAAAAACAAAATAAAATCTAATCCAAAACTTTATAATACAGTTTACGATATACAGATTGGTAAAAGAACCTATAAAAGCGAAATCTACGACCATGAAATAGTGGGGCAGGAAGCAGATGGTTTACTAGGGTGGAATATTTTTGACGGACTGGTTGTAGAACTGAATTATGATACACAGAAAATGATGGTGCATTCTAAGATGCCTAAAGATATATTGAAAGATAAGGGCTATTCAAAGTTTAAAATCAGGTATTTTAGTAATAAACCTTTTATCGAGTGCGATATGTTGGAAAACGGAGTCTGGTATAAAGAGTGGTTTCTTTTTGACTCAGGGTACCAGCGTTCTGTAATGCTGGATAATGATTTGCTGAAAGAAAAAAACTTTCCTGTGGAGCAGATGAAAGTTATTAAGAAAACAATTGTGCGCGGAACAAGAGGAAATGAAATTCCGGTAATAACGGCTAATCTACAGAAGATAAAGATCGGAAAATCTGAGTTGGAAAATATTCCTGCCCAGCTTCTGACGGCAAACAAGCCTACGGGAACTGCTAAAATCCATATATTGGGAACTGATATGTTAAAACGCTTTAATACAGTTCTTGATTTTCAAAATAATATAATCTACCTTAAACCAAACACCTTATTCAGCAAAGAGTTATTAAACTAAGATAGAATCTGATATAAAAAAGCTGCATAACTCAGTTATGCAGCTTTTTTATTGTTGGTAACTATTGATTATAGTTTTATAGCTGTTTCTAAAGCTAATTCAATCATTGGTTTTAAAGCTCTTTCTCTCTCATTTGCAGAAATCTCTTCTCTGGTAGGGATGATATCAGAAACTGTCAATATAGTTGCAGCATTCTTTCCTAAATGTTGAGCATTGGCAAATAAAGCAAATGCTTCCATTTCTACAGCAGAACAGTTGTATTTCTCTGCAACAGCAGGAGTCCCCGGAGCCTTGCGGTAGAAAATATCACTTGTGTGGATATTAGTATTTTTAGTAATGATAGACTGAGCAGCAGCAGTTTCATTGATCATGTCAAAAACTTTACCTTGGTGCGAAAGTAGATCTCCTTCAATTTCCCACGCATATTTAGCATAGGTACTTTCACTTGCTGCATTCTCAACATTAAGAATATCGAAAAGTTTCAGATCTGTGTTGTAAGCACCACAAGTTCCGATTCGGATAATAGTATCTACATCATATTCAGTAAATAGCTCATAAGAGTAGATTCCGATGCTGGCACAACCCATTCCGCTGGCACCAACTGATATTGTTTTTCCTTTATACTCTCCGGTAAAGTAGAATATGTTTCGGGTTTTACTTACCAGTCTTACGTTTTCTAAAAAATTCTCCGCAATATATTGCGCACGTAACGGATCTCCCGGTTGTAATACAACTTTTGCAATATCTCCTTTATTAGCACTAATGTGAACGCTCATAATTTTATTTTTTGAAAAGACAAATATAGTGACTTTGATCGTATTGGGCTAAACAGAACTAGTTACCGGAAGCTTCCTGTAGCTCCAGCCAACGCAGTTCATAATTCTCTAGTTTTTCCGAAACTCTCTCTAAATCAGCAGATAATACTGATATATTTTCGTAGTCTGTTTCGTTATTTAATTTATCTAATATGATATTTCTCTGCTTTTCCAGTTCAGGCATTTCTTTTTCTATTGTTTCCAACTCACGTTGTTCTTTGAAAGAAAGTTTCTTTTTAGCAGGAGTCTGATTGTTGATGACAGGTTTTGGCTCCTGAGGCTGTACTTCCGGAATTTTGTCTGCTGTATCTTGTTTTTTATCCTGGTTCTTTTTCCATTCTCTGTATTCAGAGAAATTACCAATAAAGTCTTTAATTTTTCCTTCACCCTCAAAAGCCAAAACATGATCCACAATTCTGTCCATAAAGTAACGGTCGTGAGATACGATAATTAAACTTCCCTGAAAGTTTAATAAAAAGTTTTCCAGAACGGTAAGTGTTGGTAAATCCAGATCATTGGTAGGCTCATCGAAAATTAAGAAATTAGGATTCTGATAAAGCACGTACATCAGGTGTAGTCTTCTTTTCTCTCCACCAGATAACTTAGATATTGGTGAATACTGGGTTTGATCATCGAATAAGAACAAACGCAAAAACTGAGATGCAGAAATGGTCCGGCCATTAGCAAGCGGGAAATTCTCGGATATTTCTTTAATAAAGTCTATAACCCTTTCATCTTCTTTGTATTTTAAACCTTTCTGAGAGAAGTAACCGAATTTTATAGTTTCGCCGGTTTCTATTTCACCAGAATCTTTTGGTTCTAATTCCTGAATAATATTGAGTAGCGTAGACTTTCCGGCACCATTTTTTCCGATAATCCCAACCTTTTCACCACGTTGAAACTGATAACTAAAATCTTTCAGTAAAACCTTGTCTCCATAGCTCTTATTGATATCTCTTAGTTCAAGAATCTTTTTCCCCAAACGTTTCATATCAAAATCAAGCTCCAGAGCCTGTTTTCTGGTATCAGTTTTTGCCACCTTTTCGGTTTCGTAAAAAGAATCAATTCTGCTTTTGGACTTTGTCGTACGAGCCTTAGGCTGGCGGCGCATCCATTCCAGTTCTTTTCTGTATAGGTTATTGGCCTTATCAATAGTTGCTTCCAGATTGTCTTCGCGAATCATTTTATTTTCCAGATAGGTAGCGTATGAACCATTGTGAAGATATAGTGCCTGGTCTTCCATTTCCCATATGGTATCGCATACACTATCCAGGAAGTAACGGTCGTGAGTTACCAAAAGTAAAGTGATCTTGGCTTTACTCAGATAATTTTCCAGCCATTCTACCATATCCACATCCAGGTGGTTGGTAGGCTCATCCATAATAAGAAGCGTATGGCGGTGCTCTGCACGGGTTTCCGTAAGCAATTTGGCAAGTGCAACTCTTTTAATCTGTCCCCCGGATAATGTTCCCATTTTAGCATCAAGATCTGTAATCTTCAGCTGAGAAAGAATTTGTTTCATTTCGTTCTCCAGATCCCAAGCTTTATGAGCTTCCATTTCAGCAAGTGCTTTTTCTATAAAATCATGATCCGTGGAATGAAGTGAAGCGTGGTAATTTTTAAGAGCCATAATAGGTGCAGAATCCAGCGTCATCATAAACTCTTCTATAGTCAGATCAGACTCAAAGTCTATTTCCTGGTCAAATAAAACGACCTGAATGTCTTTGTTAATAACTACATTTCCACTGTCAGCAATTTCTTTTCCCATCAGGATTTTCAGCAATGTAGATTTTCCGCTTCCGTTTTTAGCAACAATAGCAATTTTATCTCCTTCATTGACGTTGAAAGAAATATTTTTGAATAAAACTTTAATCCCGTAAGATTTGGTAAGATTTTCTGCGGTAACGTAATTCATTCCTGATTCTAAATTTGAACTGCGAAAATACGAAAAATAGAAAGGTTCCCACGAACAGAATATTTTAACAGATATTTCTTGTATCACCTATATTTTCTTTGCGAAAATTTTTCAATATTTGTTGAAATATTTAAATAAATGAAGTGTCTCAATTCGTTCTTTCTTGTGATCTTGGGAATTTATGCTCAGGCACAAACATTTAATCTCAATACAACTTTTTATCAGAAAGATGGTAAGAAGATTAGCCTGGCCAGTGGAGTTGCCAGTGAAAAATACTTTGATGGTAACTTTACAATAATTAATGGCAAAGTAAAAGATCAGAAAATTCTTTTCAAAGTAAAGAGTGCAAAAGATAAAATGGTGTATCCTTTTAATTTTCTGATTACCGGCAAAGATCGGTTTTATTTTTCTGAAGATTTTTATCTGGATTCCCGTACTCAGTCTTTAACCATGGGTAGTGCAAAAGACTCAACTAACTATGATGTTAAATATGCTAATGAAAACAGTTTTGTTGCTAAAGAAGTGGAGAAGTATAAAATGTTTTATAAAGATTTACATACCAGAAACGATTCATTGAGAGCAGAGCAAAAGTTAATATTTGAGAAGTATGAAAGCTATGATAAAATACCTGCAGATTTTATCCGCAGATCTGAAAAGATTAGCAATGAGATAGAAGAACAGGAGAAATTACGTTTGTCGGAGTTTATTAAAAAGAACCCCAAATCATTTATAGGTTTCTGGCAATTGGTTAAGGATTTCCAAAGAAAAGGCTATAAACCTATTTTCGAAGAAATGTACAATCATCTTTCTTCCAGTTTAAAAGAAACTTATTCGGGGAAAGCTTTAGCTAAAGGCATTTACTCGGCAAAGATCCTTGCAGTAGGTCAGGTTTTTCCGGTTCCCAAAGTCACTTCAATCGATCAGAAGCCGGTCACTTTTAAAATGCCGGAAGCCAAGATTATCTTGGTAGATTTTTGGTTTAGCCATTGTAAGCCCTGTAGAGAAGAAATTCCTAAATTAGCAGAGCTTTATAATAAATATAAGAGCAAAGGATTTGAGATAGTAAGTATTGCCACTGATATTACAAAAGCCCTTCCACATTTGCAAAAAACTGTAAAAGAAGATTTTAATATGACATGGGCCAATTATCTGGATGAGAACAGGAAGCAGTCAGATGAATGGGTGGTAACTTACTTTCCGAGTAAATTTTTATTAGACAGCAATGGAGTTATCGCTCAAAAAGATATTTCGGTAGAAGATCTGGAAAAATTATTAGCAGAAAAATTGAAATGATAAAGAAACGAGTCTTAGTAGATATGGACGGAGTATTGGCAGATGTCTACTCACAGTTTATAAAATACGAACAAACAGAATCAGGAACGATCATTAGCATAGATAAAACCAAAGGGCTTGATGAAACAATAGCTTTTCCGAATGTGGATAAGCATTTACGTGAGCCTGGATTTTTCAGAGATCTACAGGTAATGGAAGATAGTATAGCAGTAATGGAATATCTTAATTCTAAATACGAGGTTTTCATTTTATCTGCGGCGATGGAATTTCCTAACAGCTTAAGGGAAAAATATGACTGGCTCGCAGAGCACTTTCCGTTTATTACATGGGAGCAAATTATATTCTGTGGAAGCAAGAAAGCTGTAACCGGAGATTATATGATCGATGATTATCCAAAGAATCTGGATACTTTTCAGGGAGAGAAATTGCTTTTTACACAACCGCATAACCAGTCTTTGAATAGCCCTGATTATAAAAGAATAGATTCCTGGAAAGAAATACGAACTATTTTGTAATAATTTGTTTTCGGACTGTAACAATGATTTTCTAACAACGACTATTTGGGTGTTAAATAAAATCTGATTATGAAAAAATACTATCTCTTACTTGGGATAATAAATACATTGTGTGTTTTTGCACAGACAATAACAGGAACAGTTTATTCTAAAGGCAGTCAGGAGGTTGTTCCTTATGCAAAAATTGGGATTGTTAATGAAAACATTGGAATCCAGGCGGACGAAAAGGGTCAGTATACATTAAAGCTGGATAATGTAAGTAGAGATAAACAGCTGATGATTCTTGTAGGTGGATATGAAACATACAAAGTCACTGTAGCTGATTTTATAAAAAATAATCCACATCCTATTTACCTGGAACCAAAAGTTATCAACATTCAGGAGGTTGCTATAACACCTAGCTACAAGGAAAAGAATATGGGGGTAAACAGCAAATCAAAAAGCATCATGTTTACACCAAATATGGAAAAGGGAAATGATGTTATTGAAGAAACAGCTGTCGGTTTTAAAACAAGCAAAAAGTTGAAGATTATGAAGATCAATATGAATTTTGCTCGTTTTGATTCTTCTACTCCTGTAAAAGTAAGGTATACTATTTACAGTGAAAAAGATGGTAAGCCGGATCAACTAATACTGAATAAAGAAATCATTGAAACAATCAGTCAGAGCCAGATTACAAATCAGACGTTTTCGTTGGATGTGAGCAAAGATAATATATGGATGCAGGGTAATTTTTATGTAGGCATTCAGTTTATAGGCCAGGCTAGTGCTAAAGTAGCTTTAAGTGGGGCCTTATTTCATTCCGGATTTTACCGTTCTTTTTACGGAGCATGGGAAAAGATAGGAATGGCTGCTCCGGCAATTAATATCGATGTGAAAATCAAAAAATAAAATAAAAGTGAAGCTGACTGGCTTCACTTTTTTCTTTTATAAATCGATTATTTTAATCCAGTGTAAGGCCTTTTAGTTGCCATATATTTCCATTGAAGACATTAACATCTACTTTAGTATTGATACCATTTACAATGCCTTTTTCTGTAAACTGCCAGAATCT
The DNA here is from genome assembly GCF_002024805.1 of Elizabethkingia bruuniana. Lineage (NCBI taxonomy): Bacteria > Pseudomonadati > Bacteroidota > Flavobacteriia > Flavobacteriales > Weeksellaceae > Elizabethkingia > Elizabethkingia bruuniana. The sequence goes on along the minus strand of NZ_CP014337.1, from coordinate 3,040,421 downwards.
CCATTCTGTTTTATCTGATGGAACATCTACATCATTGTAATTGGCCAGCCAGAGAGGATAGTCTTTAAAATCGTCCTGAAGATAATCTCTGTAAAAATAATAGTAGGTGTATATAATAGGCTTTTCACCATAAGCCTCTTCTACAATTTTCAACCAAACCTTTAGATCGCTTCTGAATTCGTTAAGGCTCTTATTCCGGGGGATTTTTTCAATATCCAGAACAGGACGCATATCTCCGGATTCTAATTTTACTGTTTCAAGAAAGTTATTGGCCTGTTGCACAGGATCTTCTTTTGGGCGGTAAAAGTGATAGGCACCGCGGATGAGTTCATTCTTTTGAGAAGTTTTCCAGTATTCATCAAAATGCTGGTCTTTACCATCTTTGCCCATGGTTGCACGAAGAAGTATAAACCTTATATCTATTGATCCATTGGCAATAGTCAGTTTTTTCCAGTTAATATCTTCTTTTCGCTGGTAATGGGATATGTCAATACCAAAAACTTTATCCGAGTAAAGCGAAACAATTCTGTTTATTCGTTCTTCTTCTGTTTTAGGGTTCCTTAGTGAATGTTTTTCTTTGCCTTTGAAATGCATGGCATAGTAAAAAACAACCTGATCTTTCATGTAGAAACCAATACCGATAAGAGACAGAAAAAGAATGATAAATAATACCCAAAGTTTCTTTCGGGCATCTGTACGCTTTTTCGCAATAGTTTTTCTTCGCTTTTGTGTTGCTTTTTTTGGCATAAATTCTGCTGCAAAACTATTAAAAGCTTTTTGTTTTTGGAAGTCTAAATAGTGATTTATTCTTAAAAACATCCTTTTTATTTTTGTAAATTTGATGCATATAAACAGTTTTTCCCCATATTATGAGTGAAAAAATCCTTATTATAGGTGGTGGCTTCGCAGGGCTTCGTCTTGCGAGAACACTAAACCAGAAAAGAGAAAAACGTATTACGGTGATTGATAAGGTAAATCATCATATGTTCCAGCCTTTATTCTATCAGGTTGCAAGTGGACGTATAGAACCTTCTAACATTTCGTTTCCTTTCCGGAAGATATTTCAAAAATCGAAAAATATTCAGTTCAGGATGACTGATATTGTAAAGATTATACCCGAGGAAAATAAGGTGGTTAGTGAAGATGCTGAATTCAAATATGATAAACTGGTTATAGCGACCGGATGCAAGACTAATTTTTACGGAAACGAAGTTCTGGAAGGAAATGCATACGGAATGAAAAATACTCAGGAAGCGATTAGTATCCGGAATCATGTGCTCATGACTTTTGAGCGTCTGATTATTGAAAGACAGAGGAGTGATGATGGTGACTGGAATCTGGTTATTGTAGGCGGAGGGCCTACAGGAGCCGAGCTGGCAGGAGCTTTTGCAGAAATGAAACGCGATGTTCTCCCACGAGATTATCCTAAAATGAGCTTCAAAAACCTGAATATTATTCTTATTAATGCTACGGAAAAACCCTTAGCATCAATGAGTACAGAAGCACAGGATAAATCCGAAGAATATCTAAAACAACTGGGGGTAATATTGATGAATAATACCCGAGTGGATGCTTATGATGGTGAAAATGTTACTCTCCACGATGGAACTATTATACCATCCAACAATGTTATCTGGGCGGCAGGGGTTACCGGAAATATTATAGATGGTATTTCTCAGGAGCATATTATGCGGAACCGTTACATTGTGGATGAATACAACAAAGTAAAAGGATACGATAATATATACGCTATCGGAGATATTGCCTATATGGAGACAGCAGAATATCCTCAGGGACATGCACAGCTGGCTAGTGTGGCAATTGATCAGGGAGAGCACCTTGGCAAAAATCTGTTAAAAACATCAGCGTGGGAACCTTTCAAATATAAAGATAAAGGCTCTATGGCAACAATAGGAAAACACAGAGCTGTAGTAGATCTCCGGGATTTTAAATTCCAGGGAAGGCTGGCCTGGTATTTCTGGATGTTTTTACACCTTATGCTTATCCTGAGTGTAAGAAATAAAATTGCCATTTTTTATAACTGGGCGTGGGCTTATATAAATAAAGATTCGTCTTTAAGACTTATTATCGTTCCGCACAAAAAGAATAATACCGAACAATGAGAATTGATATAATATCTGTTTTACCAGAGTTAATGGAGAGTCCTTTTAAGGCATCAATCCTTAAAAGAGCAATGCAGAAGGAAATAGCGGAAGTACACTTCCATCATTTAAGAGAATGGGGATTTGGTAAACACCGCCAAATTGATGATGAACCGTATGGAGGAGGAGCCGGAATGGTTATGATGGTAGAACCTATAGATAACTGTATTTCATCATTAAAAGCAGAAAGAAACTATGATGAGGTTATTTACCTGACACCCGATGGTGAGACATTGAATCAGAAAATAGCCAACACACTTTCCATTCAGGAAAATCTTATTTTCCTGTGTGGGCATTATAAAGGAATAGATCAAAGAGTAAGAGAGTTGCATGTAACCAAAGAAATTTCTATTGGTGATTATGTTCTTACAGGCGGAGAGCTTGCAGCATGTGTACTTGCAGATTCTGTGATTCGTCTTATTCCGGGGGTACTGAATGACGAACAGTCTGCATTGACTGACAGTTTTCAGGATGACTTACTCTCCCCACCAATTTATACAAGACCAGAAGAGTATAAAGGACTAAAAGTTCCTGATATTTTGCTTAGTGGCCATGCACAAGCCATAGAAGATTGGCGATATGATGAGGCGGTAAGAATTACACAGGAAAAAAGACCTGATTTATTAAACAAATAAAAAGCTTAATTTGGAATTATCCTCTGCAGTTTCGGAACTGATAATGTTTTATAATACTGAAAATTTTTTTTCTCCACAGGAAGAACGGTATCATCGGAATTATATTCCCAAATCTGGTTTAAAAAACTGGAATGAAGAACGTTATCAGAATAAAATATTTAAATTTTCCAGAACTTTTGAATATATTCGTGAAGAAATTGGACAATTTCCAATGCTTATAGGTCTTGCTGAAGTAGAAAATGACAAAGTACTTCAGCATATAACAGATCAGGAGATCTTTGAAGGGAAATACGATTTTGTACATTATGATTCACTGGACGAGCGGGGGGTAGATACTGCATTGCTGTATGATAAAAGTAAACTCGTACTGTTGCATTCCGAAGTCTATTCCGAAATATTTGATATTGAAGACGGACTGCCCAATACATTTGACACAACAAGGGATGTTCTGTATTGTCGGTTCCGATATGGAGTTACAGAGCTTAATGTTTATGTATTGCATTTGCCTTCCAAACGGGAAAAAGATGTAAATGCTCCTAAACGTAAAATTATTCTGGACAAACTGAAGAAAAAAATACAGGATAAACTCTCTCAGAATCCTCAGGAAAATATTTTGGTGATGGGAGATTTTAATGAAAATCCTGGCGATGCTAATGTTCAGAGCTTTATACATTCCGGTGAAGGAAATGAAAAAATATTAGTAAATTCTTTTGAAGAATTATATAATAAAAAAAAATATTCTACGTTTCATAGAAGCGAAGGCCTATTATTTGATCAAATAATTTTATCGCCTTCATTTTTTAACTTAGAAAGTGATGTTAAGTTTATAAACGCTCAGGTTTTTAATTCAGAACATCTTAAAGAAAGAAGCTATCGATATCGGGGTCGCCCATTTAGGACATATGTAGGAACCCGTTATCTGGGAGGGTATAGTGACCATTTTCCGGTGTTGGTAGCGCTAAAGTTGACAAAACAAATAGGAAATATATGAAAAATCTAGCAAGCGCAGGATATCATCTTGATGCTATTGACAAGGAAATTATCTACTTATTGATGGATAATGCCAAAACTTCTTTGGCACACATTTCATCTCACGTAGGTATTTCTACAACAGCAGTACATCAGAGGATAAAAAAATTAGAACAGGCAGGTGTAATCGAAAATTCGATTTCTTTCCTGAATCCGAGAAAAGTAGGGTACAAAGTAACTTCTTATATGGGAGTTTATCTTGATCAGCCTAGCCACTACAATGAAATTATCAAGTCTTTAGAACAAATTAATGAGGTTGTTGAAGCTCATTATACAACAGGAAACTACACTGTATTCCTTAAAGTTCTTGCAAAAGACAATGACCATTTAATGGAGATCTTAAGCAAAATTCAGAAGCTTAAAGGTGTGATGAGAACTGAGACTTTCATATCTTTGGAGCAAAGTATTTCAAGACAGCTTAAAGTATAATAACATAATGAAGAGCATAAAAGATTATTTAGATTCCACTTATCTTAAAACACCTCAACAATCTGGTCTTACAGAAGAGCAAACCCGTGAAACTGTACACAACCTTACACAAGAGGCTATAGATCATCAGCTTTTTGCAGTAATGATCCGCCCTGAATATGTAAAAGAAACAAAAGAGTTTCTTCAGCAGCAGGGAGCATCTGTAGTAGTAGGAACTGTTATTGGTTTTCATGAAGGTACAGCTTCGGTTGAGGAGAAAGTAGCGGAAGCCCAAAAGGCAATTGAAGACGGAGTAGATGAGCTGGATTTTGTAATCAATTATGAAGCTTACAAAAACGGAAATATTGATTTGGTACAGGAAGAAGTAATTACTTGTACCAGATTAGCATTAGAAAATGGTAAAATTGCAAAATGGATTATTGAAATTGCTGCATTAAGCAATGATCAGATTGCAGATATTACTAAAAAGATTGCTACATGGACAGAAGAAAATTTTTCTGAAAATGCAGATAAAGTTTTTGTAAAATCCTCTACAGGTTTCTATAAAACCGAAGGCGGAAAGCCTAATGGTGCAACTGTAGAAGGTATCCAGATTATGTTGGAAAATGCAGGGAGATTACCAGTGAAAGCTGCCGGTGGAGTGAGAACTCCTGAGGAAGCTGAAAAAATGGTAGAGATGGGAGTTCAGCGTATCGGAACATCTTCAGCTTTAGCATTAATCGGAGAAAATACTTCGAAAGGAGATTATTAATATCCGTAAAGAATAAAAAAAGCCGCTTCATAGAAGCGGCTTTTTTTATTCTTTCACAAGTTGTATTACCTGATCAATATTGTTACTAAGCGTATACTTTATAAGATACTTTCCTGGTTTCAGTTGCTCTGTTGGTAATTTTACCATATTCAGATTAATATTCTTTAATTCCATCACTGGTTTACCTATTATAGCATATATGGTAACCGATTTTACCTTGAAATGGGAGTCTTCGATTTGTAAATTTAGTTCATGATTGCCTGTAGGGATAAGATTAACAGGGACACTTCTTTTTGAAGAATCACTTAGTGAAGATGACTGTTGTTTCTCAGGATCACTATATGCCAGATGTGGCACAAAGGATAAAACGGCAAACAGAAATAAATAAAATAAAAATGCTCTCAAATGTCATGTTTAATTATGACGAAATTAGAAAAAACAAATCACAAAATAATAGGTTTACGGCTCTGGTATAGTTAAATTTGTATTAAATTTTAAATAATTCATTCATGAATTTTAATAGAAACAGAAGACTGCGTACAAGTCAGTCTGTTAGAGATTTAGTGCGTGAAACTACACTAACTACCAACGATTTTGTGCTTCCTATTTTTGTAATGGAAGGTAGCGGAAAGAAAGAACCTATAGCTTCTATGCCAGGTGTGTTCAGGCACTCTTTAGACCTTTTAAAAGAAGAGATAAAAGATCTTTATAAGCATGGTATAAAAGCGGTTAATGTTTATGTTAAAGTAAGCGATAACCTGAAAGATAATACAGGAAAAGAATCGTGGAATCCGGATGGGTTAATGCAGGCTGCAATTAAGCTTATTAAAGATACTGAACCTAATATGATTGTTATGCCGGACGTTGCTCTGGATCCATATTCAGTTTATGGTCATGACGGGATTATAGAAAAAGGAGAGGTTATTAATGATGCTACAGTGGATGCATTAGTAAGAATGAGTCTTTCTCATGCCGAAGCAGGTGCTGATTTTGTAGCTCCGTCTGATATGATGGATGGTCGTACTTTTGCAATACGTCAGGCTTTTGAAGAAAACGGATTTACCAATATAGGTATTATCTCTTATGCGGCTAAATATGCAAGTGCTTTTTACGGACCGTTCAGAAGTGCTTTGGATAGTGCTCCGGTAGATAATCAGGAAATTCCAAAGGATAAGAAAACCTATCAGATGGATTTTGCAAACTCTCGTGAGGCTATCCGTGAGGTTTTGGATGATGTGGATGAAGGTGCTGATATTATTATGATCAAGCCAGGGATGCCAAATCTGGATATTGTAGCAAAAGTAAGAGAGATTATTACTCAGCCAATTGCTGTATATCAGGTGAGTGGAGAATATGCAATGCTAAAAGCTGCTTCTCAGAACGGATGGTTAGATAATGACAAAGTTATTCTGGAAAGTTTACACAGCATTAAGAGAGCAGGAGCAGATTTAATCTTTACATATTTTGCTAAAGAAGCTTCATTGCTTTTGAATAAATAAATCTGAGATTTTAAGATAAAAAAAGCTGTTTCATTTGAAACAGCTTTTTGTTTATAGAATGTTAACTTCTCTTTCTAATTCTATTCCGAATTTTTCCTTTACGGAATCAATAATCTGTGATGAAAAATCGAATACTTCTTTTCCCGTGGCATTTCCTGTAGCATTAATAATAACCAATGCCTGTTGCGGATGGCAGCCAACATTATTAATTATTTTGCCTTTCCATCCACATTGTTCGATTAGCCAGCCAGCTGGCACTTTTACTTCATCTCCGTTAGGATAGTTAGGGATATTTTCAAATATTATTTTCAGGCTGTTGAATTGCTCAGCCGGAATAACCGGGTTTTTGAAAAAACTTCCCGCATTTCCTGTTATAGCAGGATCTGGAAGCTTGCTCTGTCTTATGGAAATTACAGCATCCGAAATATCTTTGATAGTAATTGTAGTAATGTTATTCTTGTCCAATTCCTGCTGAATAGCTCCATAAGTTGCGGAAATTTTGTGTTCGCGAGTTGTAAGAAGGAAACTTACTTCCAGAATAATATAACGTCCTTTTGCAGTGCTTTTGAAGATAGAGTCACGATAACCAAAATGGCAGTCTTTCAGATGTAGTGTTTTTACACTGAAATCTTCAGTATCCAAAACTTTACAAGAGTGGAAAGTATCTTTTATTTCAGTGCCATAAGCACCAATATTCTGAATAGGTGATGTACCCACATTACCCGGAATCAGCGAAAGGTTTTCCAGTCCGCCATAATTTTTGGAAATACAATAGAGAACAAACTGATGCCAGTTTTCACCTGCTTTTGCAGTAACCAGAATATGGTTTTCATCAGCTTTTTCTTCTGTAATTCCCTTCAGACGTAAAGCAATGATCAGACCTTCATAATTCTTGGTTAAAAGCATATTGCTCCCGCCGCCAAGAATCAAATAGGGAATGCTTTTCTCCTTTGAAAAAAGAAGTGCCTCTTTTAGTTCTTCAACGGAATGAACTTCTGTGAAAAACAAAGCCTTAGCTTCGACCTGAAATGTGTTATATTGTTTTAATGAAAAATTTTCCTGTAGCTGCATTATTTTTTTTGGATTAATTCTTCTAGCTGAGAATATACTGCTTCTAAAGATTTGTAATTATCTATATCCTGTTTTCCGTTAATAATACGATAAGTATGGGTTGAAGTTTTTATTTCCCATATATCATCGGTTCCGTCAAAAGGTTGATAGCTTGGACCATTTTTAATTTTTGATACTGAGGATAGATCAATTTCCGAAATTAATCTATTCCATTCTGTTGGTGTAATTGCTCTTTTGCGAGATTTATTCAGACTGTCAGTACCAAATTGTCTTTGTATAGATGAAATAGAATCTTTATTTACCCGGATATTTCTGAAATAGCCTAAACCGCCGCCTTCAGTCGTAATATTTATAGATTCTATTTTCTCAGAAGAGATAGCTGTATCTTTTGAAGTTTTCTTTTCCTTACATGAAAAAAATATCAGCAATAATGCCGTTAATAATATGATTTTCCATTTATAAAGCCTTATTGCTGACATCTTAAGTTTTATTTAAATTAATCTTTGTAAACCTGAAGAGCATTTCTAAGAACCTCAACAGATTTTCTAAGATCTTCTTCTTTTAGCACATATGCCATTCTTACTTGCTTTTTGCCTAATGCTGGGTCAGAATAGAATCCGCCAGCTGGAGCAACCATAATGGTTTCACCATTGAAGTTATAAGATTCTAGTAACCATTGTGCAAAATCGTCAGTATCTTTCACCGGAAGCTCTACCATACAATAGAAAGCTCCTTTAGGATTTGGACAGATAACACCAGGGATACTGTTTAACAAATCAACTAGAAGGTTTCTACGTTTTGTGTATTCTTCACGAACAGAACGGATATATGCATCGTCATCAACGTGTGCAGCAGCAGCAATAACCTGACCGATAAGTACCGGGCTAAGTCTTGCCTGTGCAAACTTCATTGCTGCATCTAAAATCTTTTGTGAACGGGTAACCATAAAACCAATTCTTACACCACACATGCTGTAACGCTTGGATTCAGAATCGATAATGATGCAGTTGTCTGCAAGCTCAGGGAAAGCAAGCATAGACACTTGGCTTTTTCCATCGTATACATATTCACGATAAACTTCGTCGGAGATTACTACAATATCGTGTTTCACTGCAATCTCTGCAAGTTTAGCAAGCTCTTCTCTTGTGTATAGATATCCGGTAGGGTTACCAGGATTACATATAAGAATAGCTTTAGTTTTATCAGTAATTTTCTTTTCAAATTCTTCAATTGGGGGCAATGCAAAACCTGTATCGATAGAAGACGGAATAGATTTTACTACCACTCCTAATGCATTGGAAAAGCCATTGTAATTTGCATAATAAGGTTCAGGTATAATAATTTCATCATCCTGATCGCAAAGTACAGAGATAGCAAAATTTAAAGCTTCAGATCCACCATTGGTAACAATAAAGTTTTTTGGTGTGATGTCTGCAAAACCGATTTTGTTGTAATATTTTGCTAATTGTTCACGGTATTCAATATTTCCTTCGGAAAGAGAATATTCCAGAACTTTTAAATGAATATCTTTTAGAGCATCCAGTGCAGATTGAGGCGTTTCAATATCCGGTTGTCCAATATTAAGGTGATAAACTTTTATTCCTTTTTGCTTGGCAGCAATAGAGAAAGGAACTAATTTTCTGATTGGTGAAGCCGGCATATGTTCGGCTCTGTTCGATATTTTTGGCATTTCTAAGATTTATTTTTCGAGTAACAAATTTACTAAATTTTAAAGGAAAAACTTTTCATTGTTCAACGAAATAAATTTGTTTATTTTTAGGAAAAATAAATGATGATGAGTAACCTGATACAAACATATCTGGAAAAAGTCCCTGACGAGAGAAAAATAGCTTTTGAGAAATTGTTTAATGCAATTCATGATAATCTGCCTGCGGGATTTCAATTAACTGAAGCTTACGGAATGCTTACATGGGTTGTTCCTTTATCTTCATATCCTGCGGGTTATCATTGTACTCCGGGTACACCTCTTCCTTTTCTTAGCCTGGCCAGTCAGAAGAATTTTTTGGCATTTTATCATATGGGTATATATGCCGATAAAAATCTGTTGGAATGGTTTCAGGAAAGTTATACACAACATGCAAAATATAAACTGGATATGGGGAAAAGTTGTGTGCGGTTCAAAAAAATGGATGATATTCCATACGGTATAATTGCCGAATTGAGTGCTAAAATATCACCGGAAATGTGGATTGAAAAATATGAAACTGTTTTTAAAAAATAATTAAACTAAAAATAATCTTATGATTGCACTTATTGTTATTATAGCACTTGTTGTTATCGTTTTGTTGTATGGAGTTTCTGTATACAATAAGCTGGTTAAATTCAGAAATCTGGTTCAGGAAGCCTGGAGTAGTATTGATGTAATGCTGAAAAAGCGATACGATCTTATTCCAAACCTGGTCGAAACTGTAAAAGGATATGCTACACACGAAAGAGAAACATTGGATAGTGTAACACAGGCCAGAACCATGGCAAAAAATGCCAGTTCTGTACAGGAGAAAGAAGCTGCTGAGAAAAACCTTAATCAGGCTATGATGAATTTATTTGCTGTGGCCGAACAATATCCGGATCTGAAGGCTAATACTAATTTTCAGCAACTGCAAAATGAACTTTCCTCTCTGGAAAGTGACATTGAAAAATCCAGAAGATATTACAATGGCACAGCGCGGGAGAATAATACACTTGTAGAATCCTTCCCAAGCAATATTATTGCAAATATGTATAAATTCGAAAAAGCACCTTTCTTCGAGTTACAGAATACCGCTGAAAGAGAAGTTCCTTCTGTAAAATTTTAAGAGTGAAGCGGTTATTTATATTTGTATTATTCTCTTTTTTTCTGCTTTTTAAAGCCCAGGAACAGGCTACAGCTGCAGCGGCGGCTGCAAATGCAGATGCAGTAGGAGATAGTGCAACAACAGAAAAAACAGAACCGACTGAACGGATTTTATCTTTTCATTCAGATATTACAGTTCATAAAAACTCATCGCTTACAGTTACCGAAACTATAGTTATCAACAGTCTTGGGTATAACTTTAAAAGAGGGATTTTCAGAACATTTCCCTCTGTGAGAAATCTGAACGGGAAGACGAAAAAAGTTAAGTTTAAAATACTTTCCGTTAAGAAAGACGGTGTGACAGAGCATTATTCTACTACATATGAGAGTAGTCAAAAGACAATATATGTTGGGAATGAAGATGCTTATTTGGATCCGGGAAAATATACTTATCAGATTACATATGAGACACCAGATCAGGTAGGGTTCTTTCCTAAGTATGATGAGCTATACTGGAATGTAAATGGTATGGCCTGGGACTTTCCTATAGACAAAATTTCGGCAACAGTTCACTTGCCTCAGGGGGCTAAAATATTACAAAATGCTTGTTATTCAGGAGTAGAGGGAAGTACAGCACAAAACTGTTCTTCAAAAGTTATTTCTGATAATGAAATCGAATGGCAGGGTGGAAGTCTCTTAAGTCGGGAGAACCTGACTATTGCTGTTGGATTTCCTAAAGGAATTGTAATGCCACCACCACCTCCATCATTCTTAGAAAAATATGGTATCAGTATATTTCTGTTATTGGTCTTTGGAGGTTTGTTGCTATATGGATATAATTCTTGGAAGAAGTATGGAGTAGATCCGGAAAAGCCTGTGGTTTATCCACAGTTTAATGTACCGGAAGACATGTCTCCTGCAGAATTAGGATATATACATCATGAAGGTTACAATACAAATTACCTTACGGCGTCACTTGTAAACCTTGCTATAAAGAAGTTTGTTGTAATAAAAGAAATTACAAAGAAATCCCTTTTAGGATTGTCTTCCGGGAAAGAATATGAAATTACCAAGCTAAAGGAACCGAGCCCGAAATTGGCTAAAGAAGAGATTGGACTAATGAACGATCTTTTTGGTAAGTCTTCTACAATAACGTTGGATGGTAGTTATAGTAGCAAAATAGAGAAAGCTGTGGGCAACTTTACTCACAATATGACCTTTCAGTACAAAGCTTTTATTAAAGAAGGGAACAATGCAAATAAAGTTGTGCTTCCTGCTATAGTAGTTTTTGCAGTTTTTATATTGACCTTTATTGTAAGTAGTATTATAGGAGATTCTACAGAGCAATTGGTAATCGGAATGTTCGGACTAATCTTCGTTATTATTTTCTTTGCGGTTACAATGGTTCTTATCTCTAAAATGGAAGGACTGAATAAAGGATGTATTATAGCTTTTATTGCAATATTTTTTCTCCCGTTCTTTATTGGTTTTATAATATTCTTTATTACAGGGAATTTTGATCAGAATACAAGATCCAGTTTTCTTTTTCTGATCGCTGGTATAGGTTTTCTTTTTGTATACCGGTACCTTATCAAAAGACCTTCTGAAGAAAAATTACGCAAACAGTCGCTTATAGAAGGATTCAAAATGTATATGGGAGCAGCGGAAAATGAGGTGATTAAGTTTCACAATCCTCCGCAGATGACGCCGGCTATATTCGAAACCTATCTTCCATACGCAATGGTATTGGGTGTGGATAAAATTTGGGGTGAAAAATTTCAGGATATGCTGCAGCAAATGTCTGTGGATTATACCAACGACTGGTATACCGGAAGTACAATTGGATTTGCCAGTCTGGGGCATACACTCAATTCCAGCTTAACCAACTCTATCTCCTCAGGCTCAACTCCGCCTTCAAGTAGTAGTTCATCAGGAAGCAGCTCTAGCTTTAGCAGCGGTTCCAGTGGTGGTGGATTCTCCGGCGGCGGTGGCGGCGGCGGCGGTGGTGGCGGCTGGTAGCTTCACATATAAAAAAAGCATTCAGAATTTTCTGAATGCTTTTTTATTTTGTTATTATATTCTTTGAATGTCTGCTCCCAGAGCTTTTAATCTTCCGTCTATATTTTCGTAACCTCTGTCAATCTGTTCTATATTGTGAATAATAGATTTTCCTTCGGCTGATAAAGCTGCAATAAGCAGTGCGTTTCCGGCACGAATATCCGGCGATGTCATTGTTGTACCTCTTAGCGGAGCTTCATGGTTTAGTCCTACTACTGTTGCTCTGTGCGGATCGCAAAGGATAATCTGTGCTCCCATATCGATTAATTTATCCACAAAGAACAAACGGGATTCGAACATCTTCTGGTGAACCAGAACAGTTCCTTTTGCCTGAGTGGCAACAACTAAAACAATAGACAATAAATCCGGAGTGAAACCTGGCCACGGAGCATCGGTAACTGTAAGGATAGAACCGTCAATAAACTTCTGTATCTTATAATGTTCCTGTGCAGGAATGTAAATGTCTTCTCCGCTTCTCTCCAGTTGTATTCCCAGCTTTCTGAAAGTATCAGGGATAATTCCTAATTGATTCCAGTTAACATTTTTAATAGTGATTTCAGACTTTGTCATAGCTGCAAGTCCGATCCATGAACCTATTTCTACCATATCCGGAAGCATTGTATGCTCTGTTCCATGAAGATGATCAACACCTTCAATAGTTAATAAGTTTGATCCTACACCGGAAATGTTAGCACCCATTCTGTTCAGCATCTTACAAAGTTGCTGAAGGTAAGGTTCACAGGCCGCATTATATATTCTGGTTTTTCCTTTTGCCAGAACAGCAGCCATTAGAATGTTAGCTGTACCAGTTACGGAAGCTTCTTCCAGTAAGATGAACTTACCGTGAAGTTCTTTGGCTTTTAATGAATAAAAATATTGTTCTTCATCATAATGAAACTCAGCTCCTAATTCAACAAATCCCTGAAAGTGAGTATCTAGTCTTCTTCTTCCGATTTTATCACCACCCGGTGTTGGCATATAAGCTTCACCGAAACGTGCTAAAAGCGGACCTAAAAGCATAACAGAGCCTCTTAGCTTTGCTCCGTTCATTTTGAATTCCGGAGACTTGATATAATCGAAATTAATGTTATCTGCTTTGAAGGTGTAATCACCCTTACCATTTTTTGTAATAATAACGCCCAGGTCTCTTAAAATGTCAATAAGCTGATTAACATCTTTAATGTCCGGGATATTCTTAATTCTTACTTCATCACCTGTTAAAAGCACGGCACAAAGAATCTGCAATGCTTCGTTTTTAGCACCTTGTGGAGTAATTTCTCCGGATAAAGGCTTTCCTCCTCGTATTTGAAATGCGTTACTCATTAATTCTTTCGGTTGTTTTTATGATTATTCTGGAAATTTCTTCTTTTCTGCTGGTTGTTTTTATTATTTTGATTCTGGTTCTGATTTTTGTTTCTGTGATTGTTGCCAGAATGATAAATCTTACTCTTTTCTAAAGAGTCAACACCTGTAATATCTAATTGTTCGTTGGAAAGCGTTTTTAAATGTCTGAAGATTACTTCGTCCTGTACATGCTCTTTGTTATAAACATTATAAGACTTCTTCATATTGTTGGCAATAACCTGAATCAGAGCCTCTTTTTCTTCGCCTTCCGGAAGAGAAATAGCTTTATCTATAAGTTGCAGAATACTTTTACCATAAAACTTATACTCGTTATCATAAGATGGGTACTCCAGTTTTTTAGGTTTCTGCTGTAATTCTTCAGCGGTCGGAATCGGGTAAGGAGAATCTACATCCAGATTATAATCTGCAAGGATAAAAAGGTGATCCCAAAGCTTATGATTATAATTTTCTTCATCCCGAAGATGTGGATTTCTTTGCCCGATGAAAGCGATAATAGCATTTGCCATTTCGTTTCGTTCTTCTTTGGTAGGAAGTGCTTTGCAATGCTCTACCAGAGATTGTATAAGGCGCCCGTATTCAGGCATATATAATGGTGTTCTTTCAGTATTGTATTCCATTGATAGACGGATGTAAAATAAGGGTCAAAGATAGTGTTTTTATTTTGGTTTTTATATTTCCAAAAGTATTCCGACTTAGGTCAGAAATGGCTCAGTTATAAACTTTTTTCTCTCCTCAATGGTCAGAATAGGGCAGGTTTCAACGTCTACTTTTTTCCGGTTTCGGGAAACAAAATCATAAATGGTATCAGAAATAAATCCAGGTATAAACTTCATCCATGATAATGGACGATATATACCACCCAATAAAGAAAAGATCTTAAAGATTGCTTTAGATCTTACCAGATAGTATTGCTGAGGTTTTAAAAGGTAAATTGTATTGAATTCGGTATGATTCAGATTTCTTTTTTTTAGAAAATCCTGTCCGAAATCTGATTGGAGTGCGGCAAACATAAATTTGTTTTTATCGTCGCGTTTCAGAATAAAATTTACCCAGTAATTGCACATCGGACAATCACCATCATACAGAACAATATGTTTATTTTGTATATGCATTTTTTTGTTACGGCTGTTCCTGTTCAGTCGTGTTGTATCTGATTTCGGTATCTGTTCTGGCATTTTTCAGATATTTGATCAGCATCTTTTTATCTGTGTCACTAAGTCTGGCATTTTGATGAGCCAGAAGGTAGGTTTCCAGAGGCATTTTATCTTTTTCAATCATTTCCACAGACTCGTCCAGCTTTCGGAGTTGTCTTTCTGTGTCATAAAGTGCAAAGGTAGAAAAATTAAGATGTTTTCTGCCATCAATAATATGATCTTTCATCCACCAGGATACAGGAGCAATATTACTGTACCATGGATATTTAGTTTCATTGGAATGACAGTCATAACAGGAATTTCTAATAACCTTGCTGACTTCTTCGGGAGTTTTCTTTATAGTAAGAAAATCCATCCTTTCATTCACGGGTGGGTTGACTTTATCAATCGGAAAGAACTGAATGATAATGAAAGCAACCAGTAGTATAACCAAAAATTTTTTCATTGAAAGTGAAGTTTCCTTATCAAATTTATAAAAAATATTGCTTATATGCTCATCTTCAATATATAAACTTATATCGCTGTAAATATAAAACTGGTAACAACAAACTAAATTTGTATCTTTGCAGAAATTTTTGGGCTCGGAAAGACCGGGTAACCCATTCTTTAACGTCTTCTTTTTCGCTCAGATTATACTATACACTGAGTGAGGCCGAAGAGAAACAAAATTTTATGTCAAATATTGTTGCAATCGTTGGGCGTCCCAACGTTGGAAAATCCACTCTGTTTAACAGACTTTTAGAGAGAAGAGAAGCTATTGTAGATTCTACAGCCGGAGTAACCCGTGACCGTCATTATGGTAAGTCGGAATGGAACGGAGTAGAGTTTACTGTAATCGATACAGGTGGTTATGATGTAGGTACTGATGATGTATTCGAAGAGGAGATTCGTAAGCAGGTACAGCTTGCAGTAGATGAAGCGACTTCCATTATCTTTATGATGAATGTTGAAGAAGGTCTTACAGATACAGATTATGAAATCTATCATTTGCTAAGAAGATCGAATAAACCTGTTTATATTGTTATAAACAAAGTAGATTCTTCGAGAGAAGAGCTTCCGGCAACGGAGTTTTATCAATTAGGAATTGATAAGTATTTTACACTTTCATCTGCTACTGGTTCCGGTACAGGAGATTTGTTGGATGATGTGGTAAGAGACTTTCCTACAACAGAATACAAAGACCCGTTTGAAGGTCTTCCTAAAATTACAATTGTTGGTCGTCCGAATGTTGGTAAGTCTACAATGACCAATGCTCTTTTGGATAACGAACGTAATATTGTTACTGATATTGCTGGTACCACAAGAGATAGTATCCAAAGTTTGTATAACAAATTCGGACATGAATTTGTGTTGGTAGATACTGCAGGGATGCGTAAAAAGAACAGAGTTTCTGAAAACCTGGAGTTCTATTCTGTAATGCGTTCGGTAAGAGCTATTGAGAATTCGGATGTAGTAATTATTATGGTAGACGCTGAATTAGGATGGGAGGCTCAGGATATGAGTATCTTTGGAATTGCACAGCGAAACAGAAAAGGTATTGTAATCCTTGTTAATAAATGGGATTTGGTTGAAGATAAGAAAACCAATACAATGCGTGATTTTGAACAAGCTATCCGTAATAAGATTGGTCAGTTCTCTGATGTTCCAATTCTTTTTGTTTCTGCTCTTACAAAGCAAAGAATTTTGAAATCTGTAGAAACAGCAATGGAGGTTTATGAAAACCGTCAGAAGAAAATCAAAACTTCTAAGCTTAATGAGGTGATGTTACCAATATTCGAAGGAACGCCACCACCAGCTATAAAAGGTAAGTACATAAAGATTAAGTATTGTGTACAGTTGCCAACACCTTCTCCACAGTTTGTATTTTTCTGTAATCTTCCACAATATGTGAAAGAGCCTTATAAGAGGTTTACCGAAAATCAGCTGCGTAAAGAGTTTGGCTTTACCGGAGTTCCGATAGAAGTATATTTCAGACAAAAATAATAAAGAAACCCTTGTTGAGATCACTCTTAGCAAGGGTTTTTAAAATCTGCCAATAATGGAGGTTATACTTTTTTATACCTTTATTTCTCAAAATACACCCGAAGAAATAGATACCTTTTTCCGTACGCTTCCGGAAGAACTAAGATTGTCTATATCTCAATACCAGAATCAGAAAGATAGACAGGCTAGGGTATTGTCTAAATTTTTAACTGAAAAGTTATTTCGTCAATTTTATCCGGATCATCAGCTAGATTGGAAAAAACTTAAAAAAGATGAGAATTCTAAATCTTATCTGGAAGGCTATCATTTTAATTTTTCATCTGCACATAGCGAAGACCTGTGTATTGTCTGTGCTTCTGTAAATGATAAATGCGGCGTTGATGCGGAGATATTAAAGCCTCTGGATGTTTCAGTTTTTAAAGATTTTCTTCACTCTAAAGAGCAAGATTATCTATTGAATGACCAGAATTCTGTGAATGATTTTTATAATATATGGATAAAAAAAGAAGCCATATTAAAGGCTTCTGGTTTGGGGATTTCTAAAGAGCTAAATGAAGTAAATACTTTGCCGGATTGTATACAGGTCAGTGGTCAGAAATTTTTCACAAACGAAGTTTTTATCTCAGAACTTTATAAAGTTTTTGTAGCATCAGAAAATCCATCTGTAAAAATTAGCGTATACAACATATCAATTGGCTAAACTTCGTCCGAGGGTAATCGTTATTTTCTTTTTTCAAATAACCATTTCGGAATCTCATCATTCAGTAGAAAAGGAATCATAATATTATTATGGTTAAGATATGTATAAGTGGTAAATAAAAGATTTTTATTCCCGCTGAGTTTTTTGTAAAGCACCTCGCTTCCGGCGTATGGATTGTCTTTGTCCTCACCTCCGTGGATAAGCCAAATCTTTTTGTTTCTTATTTTATTAAGGTTCGAAAAATTCGGAACAGCTGCAATAGAAACAATGGCTGCAAATGTTTCGGGAGCAATATTTAGTAAATCCTGAGCTGTAGAAGCACCCATAGAATAACCAACCAAATATATTCTGTTCTTATCGATTTCCGGATATTCAGTTGTTATTTTTTTAATGAGTTCTGGTAATGCCAATACATCTTCAGAAGGTTTTGATACAAGAGTGCCCTCGTTGTTTTCAGTATAATTAGATGAGCGTTCTCCAAATTGTGGTGCTATGACAAAACAATTGTATCGACTATAAATATCGTTCCTAAGCCATATTCTTGCAAGGTGCTCTAACTGATTTTCGTTGTCGTGGCCAATTCTGGATGAATTGTGAAATGTAATAACCAGAGGGTACTTCTTTTTGTTATTGACATTCTGAGGTAAAAGAAATCTGTAAGGCAATTCTTTGTCTTTGTAGTTGAATATCTTTTTTTGGTAATTCTCTGTAGAAAGATTATTTAATGCTTTTCTGGTATTGACAAATGTAAGACTGTCTACTTTGGTATTGTTGTATAAATGTGTTTGTCCCCACATTATCCCTGATGTGGAGAGGTAAAGAAAAGTGATTCCCTGAATGATTCGGAAATAGAGTTTGATCATTTTTTTTGTATTGTAATTATATCCATTTTTCATATAAAAGTCTTACAGGCTGATAGCCTTGTGAAGCTAGCCAACGTTGCATCGTTTCGTTGTTGCATAAAGTGAATCTGTAGATTTTACGGATTTTATATTGCTCCAGGTACATTTTTTCAAAAGCTTTATTTAGCGCGGTATATATTCCGTTCTTTCTGAATTCTTTTTTTACATAACCTTCAGAAATATACAGATCATCAGCATCACCCAGCTCAAAATTACTGTCATCTTTCTCGTCAACATAACCGAAAATAAAGCCTATAGCTTTGCCATTTATTTCAGCGATAAGAAAAGAGCCGTCATTCTCATCTTCACAGTCCTCCATGAACCGCATATAATTTTTCCGGATATGTTTCCAGTCTGCAGTATGTTCGTTCATCTCTCTTTCTGATAAATGGAGTTCGCCCACAAGCTCATCTACTATAGGTAGATGCTCGCTGATTTTTATTTTCCTGATCTGATATTCCATTTTGTGTTTTATGAAATTTGTCTGGTGAAATAGGTTTTCAATATTTACTTCCCCCTTACCGGGCTTCCATGCCATGATGTATTATCGGAAAGAACTTCTCCCTTCATCACTAAAGATAAAGCATCTACATGTACATTGTCTCCGATTTCAGTATCATAAAGAATAATACTTCTGGAGCTAATGGTAGTCTGCTTTCCTATTTTTACACTGCCGATTTTCATAATCCGGTCCTCAAACAAGTGTGTTTGTGGTCCGCATTCTTCATTCAACATAGCTTCGTCTCCAATAGATACCATATCAAATTCTGTAATGTCTGTTGTGTTCAGCCATACTCGTTTTCCGATTTTAACACCCAGAAATCTCATAAAGATTGGGAGCCACATTGTTCCGCGTAAAGCATCAAGGAAAAAAGGAATAGCCAAAGCTTCATATAGCGTAGTAATTCCCTCGCTTAGCCATACTCTCAGACTGTACATCGGGATTTCTGTCTTTTTATATTTTCTTACAAAAATCCATTTAAGAAGAACGGTAAAGAAGAAAGCGGGCAATGCAACGATTCCAAGATAATAGAATGGTGATAATGCTAATAATAATGGGATTCTGCCTTCCAGATAGATACTTGTGTATGCTATAAAAAGTACACTGCATATAATGATAATGGTTTGTGGCAGAATAATTCTTATACCTTCAACAATAGCACGGGCGAATTTTAAAGATGCCGGTGGGTTATAAGTAAGGTGATCATTGAAAATATTGGATTTCTGTCTGGAGGGCAGTCCGATAGGTGGAGAACCAAACCAGTCTTTCTCTGCGGAATTGGCTAGTTGCTCCTCAGTCGGTGTTTTACTTAGAACACCAATAAGCATATTATCTCCTAATTGATACCCTTGTGGTATCAGTCCACTATTACCTACAAAACTATTGTTGCCAATTTTTGTTTTAGCCAATATTAGCTGTTCATTTCTTACATCATGTTCTCCCAGAATCACAGCATCAGCAATAAAAGAACCTTCACCAATTTCCAGTAAGTTGTGTGATACATCACTCGCAGTAGAAATTTCTGAGTTTTTCCCTACTTTGGCTCCCATCATTCTGTAAAATTTAGAAATATAGATGGAAGCAAATAAAGGATGTAATACCACCAGAGATATGTTGAATATCTGATCTTTTACCCATTTTCTGTAGTAGGTAAAACTGTATACCGGATATACACCGGGTTTCATTTTGATTTGTAGTAGTCTGGTCAATAAACTTACAACCAGAATAAACAACAAAATGTAAACGGTAGAAAGTATTGGTGCCTGCCACAAATAATAGAAATTGTAATCCGATGAACGTTCATCCAGATAGTATAATGTATAAAGGGTAGGAGCTAGCGGTAATACGATAATCAACGGGAAGAAAAACAGTGATATAGCATAGAACAAAGAGAATAAACTTCTCTTTCCGGCGGAAGTTAATTTAGGTTGTTGTGTTTCTTCTGTTGTTTTTGTTCTGGTTTTTTGGGCCGGGCTTCCGTTCCATACTTCTCCGTAACCTACTTTCTCACCTTCATTCAGACAACTCAGATCCTGTAACTCTCCAAATTCCTCTATAGTAGTTTCGCCACATACTACAACAGAAGAACCTATATAGGAATGTGCCTTCAGGTGTACTCTGCGTATTTTTAATATTCCGTTTTCCACAGAAGCATTGTCTATGCAGCATCCGGAACTGGTTGTTACATTTTCATCTATGGTTACAAGATCTTCGGCCGCAATTGGTAATAAGCTTAACTGAGCGGACGGATGTACTTTTACACCTAATAAGCGCAAATATTTGGGATAAAGAGGAGTTTCTACAATAAACTCAGATGGCATTAATCTTTTTACAGTTTTCCACAGCCACCATCGGAAGTAATACCATCCCCATAGTGGATAATCTCCTTCTTTTATTCGTCCGATAACCAGCCATTTTGTAATGAGGATGATTAAAGAATAGACCGGAGGAATAAGAGTGTACAATAGCATAGCACTTAGTAAAGCGTAGTGCAAACCGAAACCGTTTAGCTGGAAATAATAGTAAGCGAGATATGGAAAAAATATCTGAATACTTAATAGGCCATATATAACCAGTAAACTTAGTGTCTGTGCTAAATTGCATAGATAGTATTGCAAAGTAGACACCTTTTGGAAAGGTTCTTTACGTTCAGCTTTGGTATCTTGCTTTTTCTGTAGAACCTCTGTAAATGCTGAAAGCGGGCGGTTTTCATATACATCTTTAAGAGAAGCATAAGGGATTCCGGCTTTCTGCCTTAAGTGAGAAACCAGAGTGGCTGCCAATAGGGAATGTCCGCCAAGGTCAGTGAAGAAATCCTGAGACAGGTTAATGTCTTTTCCGGGAAATACAATGTGGAGAACTTTTATAAGTTTTTCATCTACAGAATCATTTTCCCCAATTTCGATATGACTTGTACTTTCCTGTACTAAGAAGCTATCAGGTAAGGGTAGTTTTTTTCTGTCTATTTTGCCACTTGGCATTCGTGGCATTTCTTTCATTTTTATAATGGTGATCGGAACCATGTAAGGAGCCAGAAATTTAGCCAGCTCTTTGCGCATTTCGTTTTCATTAAAATCTGCATCAGATTTCATCACAGCATAGCCAACCAATTGCCCCTGCTGGTTTGCATCTTCTTTTACCGTAACAGCTGCAGAGGAAACACCTTCCAGTTGGTTTAGGCGGGTTTCTATTTCACCTAGTTCAATACGATAGCCTCGCAGCTTGATCTGATCATCGATTCTTCCCTGAAAATCAATAAAGCCATCTTCTCTGAAAGCAACAGCATCACCCGTTTTATATATTGTATCCCCTGGTAATTCGGGGAAAGGATTAGGCAAAAATTTTTGTGCAGTAAGTTCTGGCAAATTAAAATATCCGTTGCTTACACCTGGCCCGGAAATAATCATTTCGCCACGTTCGCCATGCGGAACAATATTCATGTTTTCGTCCACAACGGCAATATGATAGTTGGGCAATGGTGGGCCAATAGTGAGTTCCTGAGAGGCATTTAGTATTGCCATATTAGAAGAAACGGTAGTTTCGGTTGGTCCATAGCTGTTGATAAATGTGCGGTATGGTTTTGCCCATTTTTCCTGAACCTGCTTAGTACAAGCTTCACCGCCTGCATTTACAAGTCGTAAAGCCGGAACTTCATCTATAATGGCTAAAATACTTGGAACAGCATGAAGAACAGTAATTTTATTTTCTATTAAAACAGTGCTGAGTTCGTCAATCGCTTTAACAGTCGTAGCATCTGCTATCCATATTGTGGCTCCTGCAAAAAGACTTATCCACACTTCTTCGCACCACATGTCGAACGATACAGAAAAGCCCTGATAGACTTTGTCGGTATCTTTAACGCCAATAAAATCTTCTTCGGAACGGATCAGGTGGCATATATTTCGGTGGGAAATCGGTATGCCTTTCGGATTTCCGGTACTCCCGGAGGTGAAAAGCACATATGCCCAATTATCCGGATTAATTTCAACTTCCGGAAGTGAAACTTTTTCTGTTGGTTGCTCCGGAATAGTAATGGGGCTGCAATGGATGCCAGCATCTGTATCAGAAAAATAAGTTTTCACATTGATATCTGTAAATACCATTTTGATACGGTCTTCAGGCATTTCTCTATCCAGAGGGATGTAGCATGCTCCTGCTTTTAGTATTCCTAAGATGGCAACCGGAAGTTCAAGACTCCTGGGATACCATACGCCTACGCAGTCCCCTTCCTGTACGCCTTCTTCTTTTAGCCGCAAGGCTATAGCATTACTCCAGTTGTCCAATTCTTCATAAGTAAGAGTCCTGTCTTTAAAAATAAAAGCAGGTTTGGTTTTATATTTTTCAAAAGTGGGAATTAATAGCTCCGGTAAAGTTTCGTTTTTAATAAATTCCGGTGCTATTTTGCCTAAAATAAAGCTTTTGTTCATAAAGTTCTGGTGGGGAAATAATTAACTAAAGGTAATATTTTTTTGTATCCGTAAAGCTTTTGATTCAGTTTTTTTAATCGTATTTTTGTTTAACCCAAAATAAAAATTCATGCTTTATATTTTATCAGAAAACTTTTCCCTTGTCAATTCGTGGATTAATGATTTAAGAAATGTTGATGTTCAGGGAGATAGGATGAGGTTTCGTAGAAATATGGAACGTATCGGAGAGATAGCAGCATTTGAAATTAGTAAGCAGCTTGAACAAAAAGAAGTAGAGATTGTAACACCATTGGAGACAATCATATCAAAAGAAATTGCAGTACAACCAGTGATTACTACAATCCTGAGAGCCGGAGTTCCATTATTTCAAGGGATTCTGAATTATTTGGACAAAGCTGATTGTGGCTTTGTGGCAGCATACAGAAAACATGATGCAAACGACTATTTTTCTATAAAGCAGGATTATCTTACTTGCCCGAATTTAACAGGTCGTCCGTTAATTATTGCGGATCCTATGTTAGCAACCGGAGCATCACTTATTGAAGCTATAAAAGATCTATTGACCCACGGAACACCATCACAAATGCATATTGTAGCAGCGATTGCGAGCAAAGAAGGAGTTGAGGTTATTCGTAAAGCTTACCCTGAAGCACATCTTTGGGTAGGTGTTGTAGATGCAGCCCTTACATCTAAAGGTTATATTACACCGGGGCTAGGAGATGCGGGTGACCTTTCTTATGGGGAAAAATTACAACGATAAGCAAATTAATCAATTGCCATAACCAAAACGCTCAGCTTATTGCCGGGCGTTTTTAGTATTTCCCAGGCGCATGATGCTAAAGTACTTCCGGTAGTGCATACATCATCAATAAGAAGAAAATGGTTGTTCTCAATAGGATTAGGAACTGTAAATATATTGCTGTTCTCCTTTCTGTGTATTAGTTTTTTTCTGGCTTGAGCAGTGCTGTAAGATGTTCTTTTTAAATAATGATGATTATATGGAATATTCCATTCCTTTGATAATATTTCTGTAAAACGATGTAACTGATTATAGCCTCGTTTTTTTAGTTTTTTGATATGTAGCGGAATATTAATCAGTATATCGGGTTTTGATTTTAGATTTATTTTTTCTGCTGTCCATCGGGCTAATGTATCTCCTATAATTTCGCGATTAGCATATTTGAGATTGTGGATTAATTTTCTGCTAAGACCCTCTTTCTCAAAATTCATCAGAGCATAAGAATTTTCGATAGGGAAAAGAGACGATAATTTGTGTTGCAATGGTGTCTCCGTTAATGATTCCCAATGGGTGAAATCTACTTGATCATAACATTCTTCACAAATAATATCTTTTCCGCCAATAATGTGATTGCATTGAAGGCAACGGTTTGGAAAGAATATGTCTGTATATAAATTCATAACTCATATTGAGTCAGTAATTTACGCTTTGTTTTTCATTTCTCTCAGTTTCTTTTCAACAGAGAATTGTATTTTTTCATTAAGTTCCTGTTTTTCCAGCTTTATAGCTGGAGCCTGACGTACTTCACAATCTTTTATAGAGCAGCTTTCACAGGTAACACCTACGCTTTCTCTGGATATGTTCTTTAGAAATTTTATTTGTTTTGTCGTTTCGGGATTTAGTAAAATTCCCAGACAATAGCTTCTGTTATTGCCATCAGCAAAAGGATTTTTTTGAGATGTGGATATCACCAGATAATTGAGACCGGAATTTTCGTACTCCGATATCTGTATAGCTGTCAAACTCTTGGAGTCGGAAAGGTTCTGCATATTTTTTATAGCAATCCATCGGTGGCAATAATGTTCGTTGGTTGTATTAGCGTGCGGAGCCTGATGTCTGTTGAGGTGCAATTCTTTCAGAATATCTATTTTATCACTGTTTTTTCTTTTTACAAAACACAGATAAAAGATGTCTTTCATCCCGAAAAATTCAGGAAGAATGTTAGTAAGTCTGTAAAAAAGTGTTTCAGGAGACTGTGTGTAGTTTTCTATAAGGTGATCAAACTTTTCATTATCCCATTCCTTATCAGAAAATATACTTTTTGTTTCCTGTATCAGCTGATCTTTAGGGATAAGAAGACAGCCTGCAAAATAAGATGCGTAAAAGTTATTAACAAGACTATCGAAGTTGGTAAACTTTACCCAGGTATAAGTATTTGGCCGAGGTTGCAGATTTAAATACTGAAATCCGATTTCCTTTGCCAGAATAAATAGCTTTTGCTGTTCTCCAAGTTTCTGGTTAATGGAAAGAATTTTATGATCTGCGGAGTATAAAGAGCGCAGATGCTTTAGCTGCCCCTGTTCTTCGTAGTCTTCATAGTAAATCTGATAACCTGATTCTTGCTTCAATATATCTTCTAAAATCTGAATACTAATTGTAGTAAGTCCATATTTTTTTTTGAATTCGATGGCTTTTTCTTCAATTTCCGGGAAGTAATTATTATAAAGTTCCTGGAAGGATCGTAGTACCGAAAGATAGAAATGATCTTTATCAAAATTATAAGTCTGTGCAATTTCTATAAGAGTGTTGATAAAAGCATTTACTTTTTTTGGGGCTTCACTTACAATGTTGATAAGTGAATTTTTATTGATTCCGAAAAGTTCCAGAGGAAGTTCTCTAAAGAAATCTTTTTGCATCAGTTCTCCAATTGGAGCCAGGTTTTTATCGAGCTGAATAGAGACCAATTCATCGAAATTACAATCCAGAGCATCTGCCAGAGCTAATATTTTGTCGTGCTTGGGATACTTTTTTCCTTTTTCTATTTCGTTCAGGTAAGATTTGGACATACCTGTTTTTTCAGAAATTTCCTGTAGTGACCAGTTTTTCTGCTGGCGGAGCTGTCTCAGCTTTACCCCGAAAATAGTACGTATATAATCGCTCTCGATATTCATAAAATAAATATAGAAAATAAAAGCGATTATTCGCATAATAATTTATTTTTAATTTTAGCGAAAATTCGCTGTTGGTGAAAATTTATTTTTTACATTAGCAAAAAAAATCAGACTCATGGAAAAATTTAGTATTCAACATTCAAAAAAGTATGAAGAGATCTACTCTGCTGAATTACAATTGTTTTTAACAGAGTTGCATGAGCATTTTAATGCTGAGAGACAAGCTCTTTTAGATAAAAGAAAGGTTTTGCAGAAGGAATTTGATCAGGGAATTTTACCTCGATTTTTGAAAGAGACCGAAGAAATCAGGAATGGAAACTGGGTGTGTGAACCGCTGCCAGATTCTTTACTGGACAGAAGAGTAGAGATTACAGGTCCTGTTGACCGTAAGATGATTATTAATGCTATGAATTCTGGAGCTAATTGTTTCATGGCTGATTTTGAAGACAGTAATTCTCCAACCTGGGAGAATGTAATGGATGGACAGGTGAATCTCAGAGATTTGAATAACAGAAATATTGATTTTGAAATTAAAGGGAAGCAATATGTTCTGAATGAAAAGCCTGCAGTTTTGCTGGTACGCCCCAGAGGGCTCCATCTAAATGAAAAGCATATCCTTATTAATGGAGAGCAGGCATCGGGTTCTTTAATTGATTTTGGAATCTTCCTTTTTCTGAATGCTAAAAAGCAATTGGAAAATGGGGTTGGACCTTATTTTTACCTTCCGAAACTGGAAAGCTATCATGAATCGGCATGGTGGAATAAAGTTTTTGTATTCTCGCAGAACTATCTTGGAATCCCACAAAATACAATTAAGGCAACTGTTTTAATAGAAACTATTACAGCTGCTTTTCAGATGGATGAAATTATTTATTCTCTGAAAGAGCATATGGCGGGTCTGAACTGTGGACGCTGGGATTATATTTTTTCATTTATTAAAAAGTTCAGAAAACTTCCTGAATTTATATTACCGGACAGAGATCAGGTGACAATGACTATTCATTTTATGAGTTCGTACTCAAAGCTTCTGGTAAAAACCTGTCATAAAAGAGGCGTTTCGGCAATGGGAGGTATGGCTGCGCAAATTCCTGTAAAACATGATGAGAACGCAAACGAAGTAGCTTTTGCAAAAGTACGTGCAGATAAAGAACGGGAAGTAAAGAACGGTCATGATGGAACGTGGGTGGCACATCCGGCTTTGGTAAGTGTTGCCAAAGAGGTTTTCGACGCCGGAATGCTTACACCTAATCAGATTGACCAGAAAAAAGAAGAATACAATATTGCTGAAGCAGATCTGCTGACTGTTCCACAGGGGACAATTACCGAAGCAGGTGTACGCAAGAATATTAATGTAGGGATTCTTTATATCGAATCCTGGTTAGTAGGAGTTGGTGCTGCAGCTATTTACAATCTGATGGAAGATGCTGCGACAGCAGAAATTTCCAGAACTCAATTGTGGCAGGTATTCCATTCACAAAAACCTTTAGAAAACGGACAATATCTTACAAAAGAAAATTATCTGAAATGGCAGGATGAAGAGCTCGAGAAGATAAAAGAATATGTAGGCGCTACACGATATGCCGATGGGAACTTTGCACTGGCAACACAACTGTTACAGGATATGGTTTTTGAAGAAAATTTTGAAGATTTTCTAACATTAAGAGCCTATAAATACATCTGAAATCAAAAAATAAATCAAACCGAAAAATAAATATTATTATGAAAACTATTCAGGAACTACAACAGGACTGGAATGAAAACCCAAGATGGGCTGGAATAATCCGGCCGTATACACCGGAAGATATACTCCGGTTACGTGGAAGTTATAAAATAGATTATACCATAGCACAGCTAATGGCTGAGAAGTTTTGGAACAAAATTAATAGCCAGGAGTACGTAGCTGGATTAGGTGCATTAACCGGAAATCAGGCTGTGCAGGAAGTAGATGCCGGGCTGGAAGCAATTTATCTGAGTGGCTGGCAGGTTGCTGCAGATGCAAATCTTTCCGGAGAAATGTATCCAGATCAGTCATTGTATCCTTCCAATTCTGTTCCGGCCGTTGTGAAAAGAATTAATAATGCCTTGTTGCGCGCAGATCAGATTCAGTCTGTTAACAGAGTAAACGGAGATCAGTCAAAGCAATATCTTGTTCCTATTGTTGCTGATGCTGAAGCAGGGTTTGGAGGGAATCTCAATGCTTATGAACTAATGAAACAAATGATAGAAGCCGGAGCAGCAGCAGTACATTTTGAAGATCAGCTTTCTTCTGCAAAAAAATGTGGACATTTGGGCGGCAAAGTATTGGTGCCAACTCAGGAAGCGATTAATAAACTAATTGCAGCGAGATTGGCAGCAGATGTTTGTGGTGTATCGAGTATTATTATAGCGAGAACGGATGCTGATGCAGCAGATTTGCTGACTTCAGATATCGATGACCGAGATAAGCCTTTTATAACCGGAGAGCGTACTTCCGAAGGCTTCTTTAAAGTAAATGCAGGTGTACCGCAGGCAATCGCCAGAGGATTGGCTTATGCACCATATGCAGATTTGTTATGGATGGAAACCTCTCATCCTGATTTAGAAGAAGCGAGACAGTTTGCTGAAGCTATTCATGCTGAATATCCCGGAAAATTATTGGCATATAATTGTTCCCCGTCTTTTAACTGGGCTTCTAAGTTAAGTCAGCAGGAAATGGAAACATTCCGTGAAGATTTAGCAGCATTAGGATTCAGATTCCAGTTTATTACACTTGCCGGATTCCATGCGCTGAATTATTCTATGTTTGAATTAGCAAGAGCGTATCGTGAGCATGGTATGGCAGGATATTCTCAGTTACAAGAGAAGGAATTTGCATTGCAGCAAGAAGGTTTCCGAGCTGTAAAACATCAGTCTTTTGTGGGAACAGGTTTCTTTGACGAAATTCAGACTATTGTTACAGCCGGAGAAGCAGCAACGGTAGCTCTAAAGGGTTCTACAGAAGCTGCTCAATTTTAAAAAAATATGTGAGGGTAATGCCATCATTTCATGTAAGATAGGTTTTGTAACAAAAGCAAAAACACTATGGTTTGAATGTTAAAACAGCATAACATCTATCAGGATTGCAGAATATTTTTTACATTTGATAAACAAATATTAAAATATTAATGAAATGAAAAAATTATTCGCTGAGTTTTTTGGTACCTTTTGGCTAGTATTCGGAGGGTGCGGTAGTGCAGTATTTGCAGCCGGTGTTCCAGACATTGGTATAGGATTATTAGGTGTAGCATTAGCCTTCGGCTTAACAGTTGTTACAATGGCATATGCCGTTGGTCATATTTCCGGAGGACATTTTAATCCTGCTGTTTCTTTCGGGCTTTTAGCTGGTGGAAGATTTAGTGCAAAGGATCTTGTTCCTTATATTATTGCTCAGGTATTGGGAGCGGCGGCGGCAGCTGGTTGTCTTTACATCATCCTGAATGGTGCTGGTGCATTCTCTGCTGAAGGACCGGGAGCATTTGCAACCAACTTCTACGATATGCCAGGCTATAACGGAAGAAGCTATTCTATGGGAGCAGCTTTTCTTGCGGAGTTTTTACTAACAGCTTTCTTCCTGATTATTATTATGGGAGCAACAGATAAATGGGCTAATGGCAAGTTTGCAGGATTGGCAATTGGTTTAGGTTTAACATTAATTCACCTGATTTCAATTCCAATTACCAATACTTCTGTTAACCCGGCAAGATCTACTTCTCAGGCTTTATTTGTAGGTGGAGTAGCATTACAGCAACTATGGCTGTTCTGGGTAGCACCAATCCTTGGTGGTATTGCCGGCGGACTGATCTATAAGTTCTTGCTTCAGCGTGATGGTGGAGAAGAAATTGCTAACTAAGAGTAACAAAATATTGAATATAAAAAAAGACCTTCCGAAAAGAGGGTCTTTTTTACAATGTATTTTTATGAATATCAGGGTGAGCGATATTTATATTTTATTTAGTTTTGAATAGATTATTGTATCTATAAATTGACCATTATAAAATTCATTTTCCTTAAAATGACCTTCTTTAATAAAATTACATTTCTCTAAAACTTTGGCTGATGCTAAGTTTTCAGGATCAATTAATGCCTCAATAGAGTGCAGACCTATTTTTGTAAAACCGTAATTAATGATCATATTAATTGCTTCAGTAACATATCCTTTTCCTTGAAAATCCGGAAGTAACATATATCCGATTTCTGCTCGGTAATGTTCAGGTTTAATATGGTAATAACCTATTGTTCCAATCAATTGGGAATGACCTTTCAGTGTAATTGCCCAGTTAAAGATCTCATTAGCATTTATTTTTTCATCAATTGCTTTGATAAAATCCAATATTTCTTCATGTGTTGTAGCTAACGGTCTAGGGATGTATTTCATTATTTGAGGGTCGGAACGCATCGCAAATAATTCATTTACATCATTTAAATCAACACGTCGTAGTTTTAGCCTTTCTGTTTCTAATTCAGAGAATCCTAATGAATCTATAGTAAGCATTATTAATTTTTGTTTTCCTGTGAAGATATAGTTTTTCTTATATATTTCACTATTGATAGAAAAAAAAGAATCAAATATCTTTTAGCTTACCAAAAGGCTGCAACCTCTGATATCTGAATGGTCAATTCTTCCCAGAACCTGAAATTTTCTTTTACCAACAGAGTCGATATCAAAACGACCTAGATCTTGTGTGGCAATAAATGCACAGCTATGCTTATTAGCTAAATCAATAATATTAATGGCTCCGGTGCGCCCTTCATCTACATACGAAAACGGATCTTCTGTATTACGAATAAGAATCCGCATCCAGCTCGGTGTTTCGTATTCATTATTCCCTTTTGAATAAGCTTGTGATAATAATTCAGTCATGCTATATTCAGAGTAAATTTTTTCAGTACCAAAACCTGTTTGCAACTCCTGAAGAAGCTGATCTTTTGTGATCTCTTCTTTTCTTCCCTTCATTCCTCCGGTTTCTATAACAATACCATTAGGAATTTTAAAGTTGGTTATACTAAGTTGTTGCAGCGTGTCTAAGAAGTCTAATAAAGCGAAAGAAACTCCAAATACAATGTACTTTTTCTGTTCCTTTTCCAGATGCTGAATCTGTTTTAAAAGGTCTTCATGATTATATAAGAAGTAACCATTCTCAGGCTGATTAGAAACTTTCATCAGGTAATCAACCATATAGACCAAAGAAGAGTTTTGTCTTTCCAGATAGTTAGGCAGAAGTCCCAGGAAAACAAAGTTTTCAGGCTTACCAATGAATTGTTCAAAACTTTTATAAAGACTTTCTTCGTATAACCCGGCGTCACAAATCCAATGTTTAGAAAGGTTCATTTGTGTAGTGCCGCTGCTTTGAAAATAAAATTGAGGTTTTTTGTTTCGGTCGACTACTGTATGATTTTTAAACATTTCTATTGGTAGAAAAGGAATGTCTTCTACCTGAGTAATTTCCTCGGGTTTGATATTCAGATAATCTGTAAATTTTCTGTAAACTTCAATATTTTGATACTGATAACGAAATGTTTCCAGACAAGCCTGTGTGAAATCCTCTTCTGTTTTTATATTAAAAATGTCTAACTCCATAATACTAATGTCAAAAACGCTACAAATTTACGAAGTTTTTGCGGGAGCTATGAGCTTTTTAGAATTTCCTTTATTCCTTGTTTGTAGGTTGTTGGTGTAAAGTTGAATTCCTTAACGAATTTTTCACTGTTAAAGAAATAGTCTCTGTCATTCTGGTATTGCATCTCTATAAGCTCTTTTATTGTTTTAGAAAATAAGCCTGCCAGTCTTAGCATAAAAGAGGATAACAGCATATATCTGGGCTTTGTATTTAGTTCTGTAGCTACAAGTTCTATAAATTGTTTGCCGTTTAACCTTTCTGTAGAAGTTGGGAGATGCCAGTTTTGCCCGTATGCGGAGGCTGTATTACCTAATAACGCAAGGCCTTTGGCTGCATCAATTGTATAGGTGAAAGAATGAATTTTGGTAGTGTCAGATTGCCATTGTGCTTTTTTACCTTTTTTAAAGTTATCTATAACTAAAAGATTCAAAATACCATTTTTTGCATCTGGTCCATAGAAGTCAGCACTTTTAGCAATAATTAATTTTAATCCGTTATTTTTTTCTGCTTCATGGAGCTTTTTTATGAGCTGTTCCCTTATTTTTCCTTTTTTAGAAGGAGGATTAATGTGGCTGTCTTCGTGCATATTTCCGATCTCTTTTTCAGAGTATGCATATACAT
The DNA here is from genome assembly GCF_002024805.1 of Elizabethkingia bruuniana. NCBI lineage: Bacteria > Pseudomonadati > Bacteroidota > Flavobacteriia > Flavobacteriales > Weeksellaceae > Elizabethkingia > Elizabethkingia bruuniana. Next base: position 3,008,294 of record NZ_CP014337.1, on the reverse strand, counting down.
TGTCCAGAAAAACGAGTTTTGTACCATGGGTAAGACATGCTTTTATTACATTTTGTATAATAACAGGCCATTGTTTCTCCCAAATTTTATAATCATAAGGAAGACCCACGGTAAGATATGCTACATCTGTATTTTCCAGAGCCTGAATAACATTTTTTTCATCAAGTAAATTGGCGGCAAATAATTCATCATCCTGATTTACTTTTTTGGGATTTCGGGCAACAAGTCTGACTTTGTCAGTATATCTTCTAAGTTCTTTTGCTAATGGAGTTCCTATATCTCCGCCGGCACCAAGTATTGTCTGCATATTTTTTTTGTAAAAATATAAGCAATGTTGTACCTAAAACGATGACTTGGGTTAAGGTTTTAGGATTGTATCAGTCTTTTCCTGATTCTGCTCAGGCTTTCCGGGGCTATTCCCAGATATTGTGCAATATATCGCTGTGGAATTCTCTGCAGGATTTGTGGTTTCTCCTGTATCAGTTCCAGGAATTGTTTTTCCGGAGAAAAGGAGAGTAGTGATTTTGTTCTGCGCATACTTTCTGTAGCTACATTTTCAACAATAACTTTAAAGAAAGTTGCAATATTCTCTGATGCTCTCATTGCATTTGCAAGATTGACGCAACTAGTAACAAGGCAGGTAGTTTCTTCTTGGGTAATAATAAAGGATGTGGCCGGAATCTGTCTGGAAAAACTTTCCAAATCAGTCAGAAATTCATTTTCAAAAGCGAAATAACAGACTCTTTCATGCCCTTCTTCATTGATGTAGTATTGGCGTAAAGCTCCTTTAGTAACAAAAAAGGCTTCATGAGCTGTTTTTCCGGCTTCCAGCAGAAGCGTATTCTTTTTAAATTTTTTCTCTTCAAAAACAGATAAAAACAATCTGATATCTTCCTCCTCAAAAGGTGTTGTTTTGTTGATAACTTCTATGAGGGGATGATTTTCCATGTTTTATCCTTCGTAAGTTTTTAATTCAAAATGATCTCCATCGAAAACACCATAAGTGAAATAGCCAATCCAGTCACCAAGGTTAATGTATTTTGATTGCCCGGCATTCAGATCCAATACCATTGGCAAGTGGCGGTGGCCAAAAATGAAATAATCGATCTTTTCAGTTTTTAATTTCTCCTTGGCGTAGATAATCAGAAACTCTTTGTCCTCACCCAGGAATTCTTTGTCTTCTTCACCGCTGATCATCTTATTTTTCTGAGAAAGATATAATGCTATTCTCATGGAGATATCAGGGTGCAGCCATTTGAAAAACCATTGTGCTACAGGATTGGTGAAAAGTTTTTTCATTCTTTTATAGCCTTTGTCTCCGGGGCCTAATCCATCGCCATGGGCTAAAAGAAAGTTCTTGCCGGCAATTTCGTAGTATTTCTTAGTGAAATAAACCGGAACTTCCAGTTCGTCTTCAAAATAAGATTTCATCCACAAATCGTGGTTGCCTACAAAAAAGTAAAGCTCGACTCCGCTGTCTTTTAGTTCGGCAAGTTTTCCTAAAAGTCTTACATAGCCTTTAGGAATTACATGTTGCCATTCGTGCCAGAAATCGAAAAGGTCACCCATCAGAAAAAGCACCTGTGCATCCTTTTTTATCTCATCCAGCCAACGGATGAATTTTGCTTCACGGACTTTGCTTTCTTTAGGAGTAGGAGCTCCAAAATGCTGGTCGGAAGCGAAATATATTTTTTTACCTTCTTGTAAATCAATTTTCATAAAAATCAATTTTCAGTTTGATCCTCAGCAAACCATTCTCCATAGGAGTTTTCGGTTTCATGGAGCTTAAGATAAGCAAGAGAAATTTCGGAAGGAAGCTTTGCTTGTATTTTTGCTGCAACTTCATATAACATATTTTCACATGTTGGCTGAAAACTGCAATAAATAACTTTATGTCCTCTTCCTTCAAGCTCGTTCCCCAGCTCCTTGTGTGGAGAATTTGCATTGATTAGTACCGCATGATCCCATATGTTTATAATTTCTTCGTTTACAATCTTTTTGATATCGCCGAAATCTACAACCATACCATTTTTAGGATTGTCTAAATCGTTAACAGGTTTCCCTTTTACGGTAACAAATAACTTGTAGGAATGTCCATGCATGTTTTTACATTTACCATCATAATTGTAAAGTACATGAGCAGTTTCAAATGTGAAAATCTTAGTAATACGAATCATGAGGCAAAGATACGAATATGAGTTGAGAGTTGACAGTAAAGCCTGTAAGTTACATGAAAGTGTTGCCCTGAATATAAGGGCGGGGTAATGTCATTTGATTTTTCATGTATTCGGACCCACTGTCAACATCAACTCGCTCAAACTAATAACTGAAAACTAACTTCAAAGCAAAGTTCCTTCCCATATTATAAATGCCTCTGTGTCCTGTATTTATGGTTTCCTGTGGTTCGAAATATTTTAGTCTGCTAAGATGTGACTGATAGGCTCTGTCAAAAACATTGTTTACCTGTAAATTGCACATCAGACTGCTTTTGTTTCCTACTTTCCATTCTGATGAGATTCCGATGTTCATCAGAAAATATGAAGGGGTATAAGATTCAGTCTGATTGAGTCCAAGATATCTGTTCTGTGCAGCATTATATTCTGCTTCTACCATTGGAGTAATATTCTTCCAGTTATTTTTTCGGAGTGTAAAGTTCTTCTCCAATTTACCCAGCCATTTTAAAGGCGCTATTAAGGGAAGATACTCTCCATTTGTACCTTTGTCTTTGAATTCCGGGTTTTTATTAAAACCATATACCAATGCGATACTATTGCTTAGTGTCCATCCTTTTAAAGCTTGCGGATGCAGGGCAAAGTATGCTTCTAATCCATATAGTCGGGCTTTTGCCTGTTGGTATTGGTAAGTACGGTTTCCTTGTGCATCGGTTTGAGGTTTCCCATCTTTGTCCAATAGCATGGTTAGATAAATAAAATTATCCATATTGTTATTGAACGCATTAATTTCTCCGGAGAAATCACGATAACTGGCAATAAGGCTTAAATCCTGCTGGAATGAAAATTCGGGATCGAAGTTTTTATTTCCTAAATAAATAATGTGAGCACCCGGATCCAGACCATTTGAAGCCATTTCTGTAATATTTGGTGCACGGTATGCTCTTCCAATATTGGCTTTTATATACAACTGTGAAGCCAGTTTGTAACTTGCCCCCAAACTAGCGGATACACCATTGAATTTTTTCTGGTAAGCACTAAACTGATGATTTGCATCCGGAGTATTTGCAGAAACTTGTCTGTCAAAACCTGTAGCAGGATCAGCTGCAACATAAAAATCGTTCCAACGAAGGTTTCTATGATCATAACGGACACCTCCGCTTATGTTCCAACGGTTTTTGGACCATTTAGCAAAAGCAAAAATACCTGTGTCTGTAAGATTGTAATTGGGAATAGGGAAATCTGTTGCATCTTTATTTTTATTATTTTGTAGCATTCCGTTAGCACCAAAGCTAAATTCAAAGTTTCCGGTATTGTTTGGTATAAACCTGAAACTGTAATTTAAAGTATTCAGTCTTACAAACATTCCGGCTTGTGAAGTCTGAGTCGGGTGATTATATTCTATTCTGTTATTTTGCTGATAACCGACATTGGCATAAAAATCCCCAATTGAGGTCTCATAATGGTTATTTGTGTAGATTCTCAGATGCCGGATATTCTGATGTAGCGGAGACAAGCTGTAAGAGTTCAGTTCTTTGTCGCTTACAATTGGTCTGTTTTCCATTACATCTTCCTCTGCCTCATGGATTTGTTTTGTAAACTTTCGGGTTTCAGGATTTCTGCTGCCATCAGGTATTCCTTGTTCATTATCGTAATAAGTAATATTGAAATGAGAATAATTATTCCCTTTCTGATAACCTAATAAGAAAGAGAAATTTTTTTCATTAAACCCGGTATTGTAAACTCTTCCGTCTACACTGTTTCTGTAGTTTTTTGCAAATCTTAATGAAGTTGAAGTGGCAATAATCCAGTTGTTTTTGTTAGCTGCCCAACGGAAACCTGCGCCCACCATTCCATTGTTGGTCTGATATTCTGATGTAGCTTTCAGTGACTCTGTATTAGGTGTAACGGGAATGTAGGGGAAGAAACTAATGATTCCGGCTATAGCATCGGATCCGTACATTAGACTGGATGGTCCTTTGATAACCTCAGCCTGAGCAATATTATATGAGTCTATTTCTATTCCGTGCTCATCTCCCCATTGCTGTCCTTCTTGTCTGTGTCCATCATATAGAGTAAGTACTCTGTTATAGCCTAAACCTCTTATAAAAGGTTTTGATACATTCGGTCCGGTTTTTACGGCTACCAGTCCGGGAGTATTTTGTACCAATGCATCTATAATATTCGTCTCATTTGTTTTCTCCATCATTTTAGCTGTAATTCTTTTGATAGGTAATGGATTATCTTTTACAAATGTTTTTTTAGAAAGTCCTGTCATTACAACGGCATCTATACTATTTTCTTTGAGACTGTCTTTTACAAAGCCTTGCGAAAACACATATTGGCTGCATAATGCCAAAACTGAAACATAAAACTTCTTCATTGTTATATCTGTGTAGTTAAAAAGTTAGACAAATCTAACAAAAATATTTTAAAAGAAAAATTTAAAATGTTTTTAATTTGAAATATTGAGATATAAAAAGAAGAAAACGGCTTTGAAAACTTTGTTGTATGAAACAAAAAAACGCTTCCGAATGGAAGCGTTCATTATCTGAATTCTGATCTTAATTATAAAGAAGCAGAGTGGATTAACATATCTGTTAACTTGTTAGAGTAACCAGTTTCATTGTCATACCAAGAAACTAATTTTACGAATGTTGGAGATAACATGATACCAGCATCTTTATCGAATACTGAAGTTCTCTTTTCTCCTACGAAATCCTGAGATACAACAGCATCTTCAGTATAACCAAGGATTCCTTTTAATTCACCTTCAGCAGCAGCTTTAATAGTAGCACAGATTTCGTCGTAAGTTGTAGCTTTATCTAATCTTACAGTTAAATCTACTACAGAAACGTCAGCAGTTGGTACTCTGAAAGACATACCTGTAAGTTTTCCGTTAAGAGAAGGAATAACTTTACCTACGGCCTTAGCAGCACCAGTAGAAGAAGGGATAATGTTGTTCAGTGCAGAACGTCCACCTCTCCAGTCTTTCATTGAAGGACCATCAACAGTTTTCTGAGTAGCAGTAGCCGCATGTACCGTAGTCATTAGACCTTCAGCGATACCAAAGTTATCGTGGATAACTTTAGCTAAAGGAGCTAAACAGTTAGTTGTACAAGATGCGTTTGATAAGATTTTGATATCATCGGTTAGTTCGTTGTGGTTAACACCCATTACGAACATTGGAGTATCATCTTTTGGAGGTGCAGAAAGAATTACTTTTTTAGCACCAGCGTTAATGTGAGCTTGTGCACTTTCTTTAGTTAAGAATAAACCAGTAGATTCTACGATATATTCAGCCCCAACTTCATTCCACTTAAGGTTGTTAGGATCTTTTTCAGCAGTTACACGAATTCTGTTTCCGTTTACAACAAGGTCGTTGCCTTCTACAGAAATCTCTCCTTTAAATTGCCCGTGTACAGAGTCGTACTTTAACATGTAAGCCATGTACTCTGCATCGATAAGGTCGTTGATACCAACTACCTCAATATTGTCTCTTTCAGTCATTGCTTTGAACACAAGACGTCCGATTCTACCAAATCCGTTGATACCTACTTTGATTTTTGACATTTTAAAATAAATTTAATTGATTAGTAAATAATTTATATGGCAAGGATTTCGGCGATTTTCATTAAATCGCCATTCATTTCATTATGTTTTCTGATGGCTTCCTCTATAGGAGTATAAACCAGTTCGTTGGCTCTTATACCAGCCATTACATTGGTGTGCCCCTGCATAAGTCCTACTACAGCACCATATCCTAAGCGGCTTGCAAGAACTCTGTCAGCACAGCTTGGAGAACCACCTCTTTGGATGTGTCCTAAAGTTGATACTCTGATGTCGAATTCCGGAAATTCATCTTTTGTTTTCTGGGCAAGATCATATATGTTACCCAGTTTTTCTCCTTCAGCAACAACTACAATACTTGAAGACTTTCCTGTTCCTTCAGCTTTTCTGAAGTTTTCAAACAGGTCTTCAATCTTATCTTCTCTTTCAGGAATCAGAATGTCTATAGCTCCGGTAGCAATACCACTATTTAGCGCTATAAAACCAGCATCACGTCCCATTACTTCTACAAAAAATACTCTATTATGAGAAGTTGCGGTATCTCTGATCTTATCTATAGCTTCCATTGCAGTGTTTAGTGCAGTGTCATATCCTATAGTATTATCGGTACCGAAGATATCATTATCAATGGTTCCTGGTACACCGATTACTTTTATCCCAAATTCTTCACAAAAGATTTTTGCTCCGGTAAAAGTACCGTCGCCACCGATACAAACCAATCCGTCGATACCAGCTTTTTGACATTGTTCAAAAGCTCTTTGTCTTCCTTCCTTAGTTTTAAATTCCAGAGAACGGGCAGATTTTAAAATAGTACCGCCCTGGTTGATGATATTTTTTACGGAACGGGCACCCATTTTGGTAAGGTTGCCTTCCATTAAGCCTGAATAGCCTTCACGGATTCCGAAACATTCTAAATGATAATAATTAGCAGTTCTGACTACAGCACGAATAGCTGCGTTCATTCCCGGAGAATCACCTCCGGAAGTCAATACTCCGATTTTTTTAACCTGTGATTCAGTCATAAAAAAATATATAATGCGAATTTACGGATAAAAAAGGAATTTTTTTACACATTCCTTTGTCTATTTTGATGATTGTTTCGGTAAATATAGTGAAACTTAATTTATATACAAAAATATAAAAGTTTGGGTTTTGTATTGTCTATATGGCATTTTTGGGGATTTATTTTTTACTAAAATGCATAAAATTGGTAAAAAACAAGAATATATGAAAATTGGGATATTGTTTTTTACGCCATTATTTCAGGGGTTTGAATTTTACTAAAACGTTTTCGTAAAAAGTTAACGTAATGTTAATATTGGGGTTCGAATTTATTTAGATTGCGTTTAAAATTAACAAACTAATTAACCTAAAATTAACGAATTATGAGAATTCACCCAATGGTGCCTTCAAATTATCTGAAGGTTGCTATCGCCTTTTTTCTCTCTACTTCAGGAGTTCATATGGCCGTGGCTCAGCAAACTCCTAATCGAAAAGAAAGTGCTAAAAAGTCAGACACTACTACTAAATCTAAGACCATAGATGAGGTAGTTGTCGTCGGATATGGAAAGCAAAAAAAGACTAATTTAACTACCGCAGTTTCTACAATTGATAGTAAAATGTTAGAAGACCGACCGTCACCAACAGTTGCTAATATGATACAAGGTGCTGCGCCAGGATTGACGGTAACCAGGACGTCAGGAAAAGTTGGAGGACAAGGATTGAACTTGCAGATTCGAGGTGTTACCTCTGCTAGTGGTAATGTCAGTCCATTATATGTAATAGATGGTGTTGTCAGCTCAGAATCAACCTTTGTTTCTCTAAATCCGGATGATATTGATAATATCAGTGTGTTGAAGGATGGGGGGGCAACAGCTATCTATGGTGCACAATCAGCTGGCGGTGTAATAGTGGTTACAACAAAAAGAGGGAAAAGCGGGAAAGCAAGAATTTCTTTTTCGAGTAATACAGGGTTCCAAAAACCGATGAATCTTCCCAAGCGTTTAACGCTAATAGAAGAAATGGAGTACATGAATCTTGCAAGAAAAAATGCAGGATTGGCACCAGAGTATAAAGATGATGATCTTGATTATGCTCGTAGGGGAATAGAGTTTGTTCTAGATCCTACAAATAACTTGTGGAGAACATATAATCAGCAAGACTTTATAAAAGCTACGCTAAGAGATGTTTATACATTGACAAACAATAATATACAAATTTCCGGAGGAAATGAGAAAGTTACCTATATGGCTTCCATTGGTAATATGCAACAAAATGGAATTTTTAAAGTAGGTGAAGATTTATTTTCCAGATGGAATGCAAGAATTAATGTTTCTGCTAAAGTTAATGATTATCTTAAATTTGATATCAGCAGTGCTTATACATCCCAAGCTACGGATAATCCACAAGATGGAGGTAATGGACTAGAAGGTGGTGGAAATAGTATTTTTAGACAAATGTATAATTCAAGATTAAGATTTCCTATTTTTAATCCTGACGGAAGTTATTATATCAGTGGTACCTCATCTTATTTTGGATATGCTTTACTTAAAGATGGAGGATTTAATAGAGACAGAAAAGAAAATTTCTTTAATAACATTACTGCCACTATTACGAATTTAGCTAAAGGTTTAGATTTTAAATTGGTATATGGTAGAGAAACTACAGATCAGGAAAATAAGAACTTTAGAAGAACACTTTCTTATTATGCAGGACCAACAGCCAATTCTATAAAAAAACTAAATGACCCTAATAATTATTCCGTTACTAATTATAAAACAGTTACTGAAAACTTTCAGGGTATGGTCGATTATGATTTGAAATTACAAGGAGGTCATAATTTCCACCTATTAGGAGGTTACCAATTACAGAAATATAGATATAGCTATTTACAAGGAAGTACCAAAAATTTATTTGTTAATGATAATCCAAGTTTAGGATTTACATCTGATGCTGCGAATAAGTCTAATGCGGAGGGTGTAAACTCGGATATTATGCAATCTTATTTTGGTAGATTTAATTATAACTATAAAGAAAAATATTTATTTGAAGCTACCATAAGAAGTGATGAAAGTTCAAGATTAACAGATGGAGATCGAATCAAAATTTTCCCTTCATTTTCATTGGGTTGGAATATAGCAAAAGAATCATGGTTTGATAAAATTTCTGGAAATATATTGAATGAATTTAAACCAAGGGTATCTTGGGCAAAAGTAGGTTCTAATGTTGGTATAGGTTATTATGATTATATATCGCAATTATCTACAGGAACAAGTTTGGTTTTAGGAAATGGTAGACAAACTTATGTGTATCAAAATAGTCTTCCGGCATTATTATTAGGCTGGGAAACCGTTGAGACAAGAAATTTAGGAGTCGATTTTTCATTATTCAATCGTAAATTAACTGGTTCTTTTGATTATTATAATAAATATAATAATAACATGCTAGTACCTGTAAGTTTACCTGCAACAATTGGTATTAGTACTCCAAAACAAAATGCAGGAAGACTGAAAGTATGGGGATGGGAAGCGACTGTAAGCTATAAAGATAAAATAGGAAAAGATTTTGGGTACAGTATTACAGCAAATGTATCCGATAGTCAGAATAAATTACTTTGGTATGGGGGCACAAGCAATTCAATTAATGCAGGTGTAAATTCTTTGGTAGAAGGATATGCACTGAATTCTGTTTGGGGATATAAAACAGATGGATACTTTCAAAACCAAGGAGATGTAGATAAGGCTCCTAGTTATAAGAAGCTATTGAACAAAGCTGGTGTACCAGGAATTGGAGATGTTCGTTATGTGGATATTGATGGAAATGGTGAGATTAGTCCAGGAAAAGGAACTGTATCTGATCATGGAGATTTAGTATACTTAGGAGATACTAACCCAAGATATCAGTTTGGGTTTAATGTTGCCCTGAATTATAAGAATGTAGACTTTAGTTTCTTTATCCAGGGAATCGCTAAACGTAGATTTAAGCCAGGTAATGAGTTAATGCAGCCTGCGATTCAACCTTGGAATTTACCAATGACATTCCAAATGGACTACTGGACACCTGATAATCCTAATGCCGCTTTCCCTAGACCTTATTTATCCGGAGATCATAATTATGTGAATTCTGATAAATGGTTTATCAATGGTGCTTATGCAAGACTAAAAAATGTTCAATTAGGTTATTCTTTATCTAAAGAGGCTTTAAAGAATATGCCAATCTCTCGTATGCGAATTTATATTTCCGGTGAAGATTTATTAACATTTTCCAAACTGGGAGTCTTTAAAGGAACTATAGATCCAGAACAACCACAAGGAGTTGTTGGAGGTTACCCTTTTGCTCAAACAGTTTCTCTAGGTGTAAATATTGACTTTTAATTAGAAAAAAATGAAAAAAAATATTATATATATAAGTTTATTGACATTACCATTATTGACTTCGGTGGTTTCATGTAATACAGATAGATTTCCTGAAACATCAGTTTCAGATGGTAATTTTTGGAATTCAGCATCTGATGTACGACTTGCCGCAAATTATTTTTATACAACTTTACCAGGGCTTGCGGAGACTAATGATAACTGGTCTGCGGATGCATATCCTAATAATAATGCTAATAACATAAGTGATGGGTCAAGAGTTGCTCCCACGAGCAGTAGTGATTATAGCTATTATGGTATTTTTCAGGCAAATAATTTAATAGAAAAAGCTCCTAAAGTAATTGCCAAAGGTGCTGATGCTACAGTGGTTAATCAATATGTTGGAGAAGCTCGTTTTTTCAGAGCATGGTATTATTTTGAAATGTTTAAAAGATTTGGAGGAGTTCCTCTTATTACTAAGACCATGCAGATTGATGATCCCGATGTATTTAAACCCCGTGCAACAAGAGATGAAGTTTTAGATCTCATTTATAGCGACCTGGACTATGCAATAAGCGTTCTTAGAACACCAGATCAGCTAAATACGGCGGGCGAATATGGTAGGATTTCGAATACCGCTGCTTTAGCATTCAAGGCAAGAATTGCATTATTTGAAGGTACAAGAAGTAAATATCATGGCTATGGAACACCCGCAAAACACTTGAATATAGCGAAGGAATGTGCTGAAAAGGTTATGAACTCCGGACAGCATGCCTTGTTTAGTACTCCAACGGTTGGTACTAATGGACAGCAGCTAAATGACGCATATTATAATCTTTTTCAGGAAAAAGGAGATGGAAGAGCTAATAAAGAAAATATTATAGTACGTATTTATGGAGTAGATGCAAATAATAATGTAGTTTCTCATCTTACACAACGTATTTATGAAGGGAGTTATATTGTTCCAACGAATAATTTTGTAAGTAGATATTTGATGGCAGACGGACTGCCAATTACTAAATCTCCTTTATATAAAACACCAGATGCAACTATGACACATGCAGATTTCTTTAAGAAAAGAGATCCTAGGATGTCATTTACTCTTTTCAAAAGAGGTGATGAATTTATTGCGACATCTGATTATACAACTCCAAACCCAACATATCAAAGAAGTGGTTATGGCATTAGAAAATATGCTAATAAAAATGATTGGACATATCAACGATCATTCATAGACCGTCCAATATTGCGTTATGCAGAAGTACTGTTGACTTATGCAGAAGCATTATATGAGATTAATGGTACTATTTCAGATTCCGATTTAGATAAGACAGTGAACCTGCTTCGCGCAAGGTTGCCACAAATTAATATCGGTACAGATGCTGCTCCTAACTATGTTTCTATGGCGAAATTAAATAATGCTTTTGTAACGGCTAATGGATTAGATATGAGAGAAGAAATCAGAAGAGAGAGAAGGATAGAATTAGCTTATGAAGGGTTTAGTTATTGGGACTTAATCAGATGGAAAACAGCAGAAACAGAATTACCTCAAACATTATATGGTAGTTATTTGTTTACTGAATATATTACGACAGGAGGGTGGGATACATCTACTATAGTAGATTCGAGCAAGTATATTATACTGCAGCCTGCTACTTCAAGAAAATTTGATCCTAAGAAAGATTATTTGTGGCCTTTGCCAACGGTTGAAATTGCTAAGAATCCTAAAATTGAACAAAACCCAGGTTGGTAACTATAACAAAACCGCTTCAAAAGAAGCGGTTTTTATTTTTGATGTATTTATTGAGTTATAGGTTTCTTCATAACTTCATCTAAAAGAGCAGCAAGTTCTTTTACCTTTTCGGGGTGCTTTGCTGCAATATTTATTTTTTCTTCCTCATCTGTTCGGAGATCATAAAGCTGAGGCTGGGGATTGTTACCTAATTCGGTTTCCGTTTCTTTTAGATACGAACTTCTGTTATTAGGTTTAATATACTTCCAGGAGTCTTTAATAATGGCAATTCCATATGCATCTTCTATCAGATATGGTCTGTTTTCTTTGCTTTTTCCTAATAACTGATTTAGCATATTGAAACTATCAAAAGCCTGTCCTTGTTTTAAGTTTTGTTTATTCAGAGATGCAAAAGATGCAAACAAATCAATTTGACTGATTAGTGTATTGGTTTCTCCTTTTTTTATTTTTTTAGGATAATTTACAATAAAAGGAATTCGGGTTCCACCTTCGAATATGCTATACTTACCACCTCTAAGGTTTCCTGCCGGACGATGGTTGCCTAAGAGTTGCTTTGCCTGATCATTATATCCATCATCTATTACAGGGCCGTTGTCACTACTGAAAACAATAAGTGTATTATCTCTGATGCCTAAACTATCTAATGTTTTAATGACCTGGCCTACGCAATAATCCAATTCCAGAATAACATCACCACGTGGTCCCATTCCGCTTTTTCCTGCAAACTTTTTATTTGGGGTTCTGGGCACATGGATATTCGGAGTAGCATAGTACAGAAAGAAGGGTTCATCTTTGTGCTCGGTAATAAATTTACTGGCCTTGTCTGCGAAATGCTCATTCATACTGTAGTCATCCCATATTGCAGATTTTCCTCCGGACATGTAACCAATACGTCCGATTCCGTTTATAACGGAATTGTTGTGCCCGTTAGAAGAAGTCATCTCCAATAATTCCGGATGTTCTTTATATGTCGGTATGTTAGCATTTGGAATTGGGCCTTTGTAATTAACCGTAATAGGATCGGCAGGATCCAGATTCTCTACCTGATGTCCATCTATATACACACATGGTACACGATCCTGAGTAGCAGCCATAATATAAGAATAATTAAAGCCCAGTTCTAAAGGTCCCGGTTTTAATGTTCCGTTCCAGTTCGGTCCTTCTTTGCCGCCTATCCCAAGATGCCATTTGCCAATAACTCCTGTAGCATATCCGGAATCTCTGAAAAGATCGGCTAATGTATAAGTATCCTCGTTAATAATAAGGGAAGCATCACCATTGGCCACTCCAGTATCATTCCTGCGCCAGGAATATGTTCCTGTAAGAAGTGAATAGCGCGATGGTGTGCAGGTAGCATTTGTTGCATAAGCATTGGTAAACTTTAACCCATTACTTGCAAGAGCATCAATATTGGGAGTGTTAATAGATTTTGCTCCGTATGAACGGAGATCTCCATAACCCAGGTCGTCCGTATAAATAATAAGGACATTTGGTTTTTTGCTTTTCTGGGCATTAATATTGGCTATTGCCAATAAACCCAAAAGCACAGTTAAGATTTTATTCATGGTTAATTAGTTTTAGTTTTTTATTTGGTTTCAAGATCTTTTACCAATCTGAAACCTGTGTGTACCATGCCTGTGTCTTCTGAATAAGGCATTCTTGCAGAAACCCGATAGCTGGCGCAGTACGAATCATTACAAAGGAAGCTCCCGCCACGTACCACTCTTTTGTTAGCAAAAGGTTCGGAGGGGTAATAAGGTTTCGATGGTCCTGCAGGGTTTTTGGTTATTTGATTTCCTTGCAAAGACTGATAGTAATTTTCACTAAACCAATCTGAGCATATTTCCCAAACATTCCCGGCCATATCGTAAAGACCATAAGCATTTGGAGCATATGATCCAACCGGTGCAGTATAGTAATAACCATCTTTTTCGGTGTTCTTTATAGGGAATGTTCCTGTCCAGTAATTGGCTTTTTGAGAACTACTGCTTATATGTTCATCTCCCCACGGATAAATTTTGTTATCTAAACCACCACGTGCAGCCCATTCCCATTCAGCCTCAGTAGGGAGGCGCTTTCCGATCCATTTTGCATAGGCAACAGCATCATAGTAAGAAACATGTACAACCGGATGATTCTCTTTACCTTTTATATTGCTTCCCGGACCAAGTGGATGCTGCCAGTCAGCTCCTTTTACCCAACGCCACCATTGCGAGTAATCTTCTAATCCGTTTACCGTCTCAGGAGAAGCAAAAACCATAGATCCAGGCATTAAATCCTCATCTGAAGGTTTAGGAGTATCAGGTGGTAGTTCTTTTTTCAATGCTTCCCAGTCGACAGGTTTTTCGGCTGTAGTCATGTAGCCTGTGGCAATTATAAATTTTTCGAATTCAGCATTGGTTACTTCATGTGTATCCATATAAAAGGACTTTACCGAAACTTTATGCTGAGGTGCCTCCCAGTTACGAGACCATTCATCACCATTAGAACCCATTATAAAAATACCGGCAGGAATTAAAGCCATTTTGTTCGTTACGTCTGCAGAACTTTTCTCTTTTAATGAAATTGTTGTAGCAGGTGAGTTTGCTTTTTTTTGTGAAGTAATTTGCCGGGCTTTGCTACCGGAAACTTCGCAGCAGGAAAGCTTTGTAGTCTTTGTTTGTCCGTTTGCAATACCGGGATATGTAACTCCTGTCAAGCTTATGCAGATACAGATTAGCCGTTGAATAGAGGTCATGGTTTTTTTTCAAAAATAGCAAATATTCTATTAAATCTTGTTTTCCTACTTATCCACATTTTCCGGTTGTACATACTAAACTACAGTTAAAAGTGTTATTTTAGTAAAGAAATTTAAGTATGAAGAAAGGAATGCTCATCTTTTGGGGACTGTATCTTTTATTTTTTTGTATACCATTTCCCATTATTATCTACATGGCAACTGATGAATCATCAGATACTTATATGCCGGAAAGTTCACTGTTTTGGTCATGGTTCTGGTTAGGATTATCAGTTCTTATTTGGGGATATATTCTCTGGTTTTTTATTAATCAATCTTTAATACAGCCTGTAAAAGATAAGAAAGTGATACAGGATATTGCTAAAAACGGCATTGAAAGAAAAGCTAATATTACAAGTCAGGTTATACTGAAAAATGAAACATTAAAAAACCAGCAATTATTGCAGCTAAATCTTCGATTTAATAATCTCAATAATTATCCTATTGAAGACAGTCACTTTTTTGTGGATATTAAGCCGGAAGAAAACAGATTTGCAAAAGGTAAAGAAATAGATATTCTGCTGAACAGAAATGTAGAGCATACACCTTATTTTATTCTGAAAGGACAACAAACAAAATATAACAACAGCGGTATGCTGTATAGGCTGTTGGGATTTGTCTTATTGTTGGCTTATGTTGTGGGATTGTATATTTATTTTTACGATCGGGATTCGAAAGGGCATGAATGGCAATTTCTTACTTTCATGCATCCGATTATTTTTACCGGTTTTATGATTTTACTTTTCGTTGCTGTCTATCAGTTTTTGCTCAAGCCTCTGATGTTTGGGAAAAAATGGGAACAAAAATTATTGTATGCCGGCAAAATGGTTTCTGCAGAAATAAGAAATGTAAGACAAACCGGACTTCTGGTGAACGATCAGCCGGAAGTAAGATTCGATGTTTCTTATGCAAATGAGAAAGGGGTTGTTTATCAGGCTTTTTATAAAAAGGTTGTACAACTGATTGATATACCGGCACTGCGTAGGGAAGGCTATATTGATATTATGTATAGTGATGAAAAACCTGAAAAAATTGTAATTCCAAATATATTTAATCATTAGATTGTTCCACAGATTGATATAACTCACATAAAGTTATTATATTTGTGCAATGCAAAAAGATTCCGGGCAATATAAAAAGCTTGTAGCAGGGATTATCGTTGGCATATACGCCTTCGTAGTTTTCTTTGCGGGATTTTTGCATACCCACAAAGCAGATGTTACGTTTGGTACAGGAACTAAAGTGAAAATGGAAAAATCTTTCCAGCCAAATGTTAATGACTGTCTTTCCTGTCATCTTATGGGAAGCCATCAGATTTATGAATCTTTTGACTTTTCATTAGAGTTATTCAGCTCTCAGATTTTTGCGGAACAAATTTATTTCTATCAGCAAAAATTCTTCTTAGAAGCAAAAACCTATTTTTCTTTACGGGGACCTCCGTTTGTTTAGCGTATACAGCGGTTTGTATTCTTACAGTCGCATAAAGTAGAAACGTTGAATTGTGTATTGGTAAGATGTATTCATGTCGTAGCGTATGAATATGTAGTTTGCTCATTATTTCTTGAGTATAACAATATGGCCGTATACTATAATCTAATAAGCTATCAGCAATGCTGGCGAATTTGATGTACATCATTACAACAGACACGTTCTAAAACAAATTAAGGTAAAATTATGTCAAAATATATGACGACATTCCTGCTGCTATGTGGTATGGTAATGTCTTATGCGCAAAGCAGCTTTACCGTACAGGGGACGGTAAAAGATTCAGATAATCACTCTCCAATAGCCCAGGCGCAGATTAATATTGGAGGTGTTAAAGCAATATCTGATGCTAAAGGCGTTTTTTCTCTGAAAATAAATAGCGGAGAATATGCAGTGGTGGTTACACATCCAAAGTTTGATGCATTCAAAGAAAATCTGAAAGTAGATAAGCATCTCAAACTTGAAATTAATCTGGAGCATAGAGCTGAAGATATAGAAACTGTAGTGCTGAATGTAAAACATCGTACTCCAGGTGCTATGATTGTTAGCTCTCTGGATAAAAATATGATTTCCAGAAATGTGGCCAGTAATCTGGGGAATCTGTTAACAAATATATCCGGAGTTGAAGGATTAAAAACTGGTAATAATATTGTAAAACCTATTATCCATGGTATGTACGGGAGCCGTGTTGCAATCCTTAATAACGGGGTAAAGATGGCTGAACAGGAATGGGGTGTAGAGCATGCTCCTAATGTGGATATTAATAATTACCAGCATATAGATGTGGTAAAAGGAGCTTCGGCGCTAAAGTTTGGTGGTGATGCTATTGGTGGGGTTGTATTGCTTGAACCAGCAATTTATCCTAAAAAAGATACACTGGAAGGTAGTGTAACGCTAAATGGACAGTCTAATGGCCGAGGCGGTGGAGTTAATGTAAACCTTCTGAAGCTATGGAAAAATGGCTGGGCAATTAATACTAATGGAGCTTATAATAAATTAGGAGATCTTAAGGCACCTGACTACGGATTAATGAATACCGGATTAGAATCGAGTTCTTTTAATTTTGGAATCCAGAAGAAAAATGCACATAGAGGATTTTCTATAGATTACTATCTAACTAATCAAAATCTTGGTATTTTCAGAGGTTCACATATTGGAAGTTTAAAAGATTTTTATGAAGCTGTAAATGCTCCTCGTCCAATTTATGAAAGAAATTTCAGCTATGATATAGATAATCCTAAACAGGTTGTAGAACATCATTTGGTGAAATTTAATGCTTATAATGATTTTAAAAATTTTGGAAAACTGTCTTTAACCTATAGTTTCCAGTACAATCACCGACAGGAATATGATGTCCGCGTTGGGGATCTTAATAAGCTACCAGCTTTGGATATGGCTTTGATTACAAATCAGGTTAATATTAATCATTTGCTGAATAAAGATAACTGGAGTCTGGAATCCGGAATTGACGGAACCTATCAGAACAATTATTCAGATCCGGCTACTAAAGCCAGAAGACTGATTCCTAATTATGATAAATATGCAGGCGGTGTTTATTCCATATTTAAATATAAATTCAATTCAAAATGGAATGCTGAAGCATCTGCCAGATACGATTTTAACAGATATGATGTACAAAAATGGTATGATACTTCGGATTGGAATAATCGTTATGCGGCTCTATACCCGGAATTTAAAGTAAAAGAAAAAGCGAACCGTACACTTACAAATCCGGTTCTGAATTATCATAATTTTTCTTTCAGTGCCGGGGTAGAATATAAACCCTCTTCAGCACTTAATTTGAAATTTAATTATTCCAGAGTAAGCAGAACGCCAAATATTGCAGAACTATTCTCCGATGGATTACACCATTCAGCATCGGTGATAGAAGTTGGTGATATGAGTTTGAAAAATGAAACTGGTAATCAGTTTAATTTGTTAATCGAAAGCAAAATTAATGCTCTGCAAGGATTACAAATCTCATTGAATCCATATTTCTTCTATACCAAAAACTATATCAACGAAGTTCCTACAGGAATACAGAATACAATTCGTGGTGTTTTCCCGGTATGGAGTTATCAACAGATTGATGCCAAAATGTTTGGTGCAGACTTAGATATTAACTGGAAGCTTACTTCTAATTTAACATACAAAGGCCGTGCAGCTTATTTATACGGACAGGATATGACGAATAATGTCCCGTTAATCCTGATGGCACCAACTAATGTTTACAATGCTATAGAGTTTAATAAGCCGGAGTGGAATAATTTCTACTTCAATGTGAATAACAGACAGGTATTCCGTCAGAGCAGATTTCCATATAATCCAATAGACATCACTTTGTATGATGATAAAGGGGAAGCTTATATAGCAACATTGGATCTTTCAACTCCTCCAAAAGCATACAATCTTTGGGGGCTGCAGGCAGGAGTCGATATTTATAAAAACTTTTCTGTAGGACTTACTGTGAATAATCTTTTAAATACTAACTATAAAGATTATCTCAACAGACTGCGTTTCTTTAGTTATGAAGCTGGGCGCAATTTTATCTTAAATCTTAAATACAATTTTTAATCATCAGTTAAAGATTAAATATACATGGAGGTTATGTTAATTGTAACCATTTATATTTCTTTCAATAACAAAAATAAATTTATAACAAAATGAAAAATATATTCAAAATATTTAATATCAGTGTTTTATTAATAGTTTTAAGCTTAGTGTCTTTATCATGTAACAGAGGTTCTGTGGAAGAAGACGATCTAGATCAAGAGACGATTTCTAATGTTGTTTTAAATGTAACTGACATGGCGGATAAAACAACCGCTGTTTACAGTTACCAACAAAATAGTACTGCTTTTCCTAAAATTAAATTACAGGATGGTCATAGCTATGATGTGTCAGTTTCATTCTTAAATGGAAATGAAGATGCAACTGAAGCAATTAAGAAGGCTATAAATGAACATTTTATAGTTTTTAATTTCACTAAGTCGGATATTGAGTTAACAAGAACAGATGATGCTTCTTCAACACGTAAGGATGGTGCAAAAGTAGGACTAAAGACACGTTGGAAAGTTAATAGAGCAGAAGCAGGGGATGGGACTCAAGTTATCGTTACTCTATATCATGAACCGGTAACAGTATCGGAAGCTAAAAATGGTGTTGAGTGGGGTACTCATACAGGTGGTGAAACAGATGCTGAAGGAAAATACAGTATAACAAAATAACCTTTTACAATATAACATAATCACAATAAATATTATAAATTAAATTAAAATGAAAAAAATAATTAGCTTACTATTTTCATCCATTATATTAATCCTTTTATCTTCTTGTTCAAGAGAAGATGAAATTAAAAATGAAAAAAATGCTCTACAGGCTTCTGCAAGTATACTAAAGAATGCCGGGAATTTTATAGAAGACAGAAGTAGCTCTTTTTTAGAACTAAAAGATTATCCTGTTAATATTATATCTAAAGAAAATGTTAATGGCAATTTTTATCTTACGACACAAGGAACGAATCGTAATGCAACTTTTGAAAAACAAAATAACTCAGATAATCAAAAATTCTATTTGGAGTTTCCGTCTGAATCAAATGGAGGGATTTCAATATATACTTTTATCAATGGACAAAAGTACGTTTTAACTACCGGTATCAATCCTGCTACGAATTCTTTGATTCCTAAGATAAGAGACAACTCTTTTAGAGGAACTTTCTGGCAGTTTTTAGGAGGAAGTACTGTTCATCCTGATGCTTATATCTTACAAAATACAGGGATAAGATATAGAGACAATGGTATTACAACCTATGGAGTTATAGGGAATTCTGATGCAAGTAAGATTTTTGTAGATAAATATCTTAGTCAGGGAAAACAGGAATTTGAAATAAGACCTATTGATGATTTTGAAATTATTAGCTTAGAATATGATAATCCGGATACAGGGACAATGATTCAGCAGCCAGACTTCATTACAACATGGTTTTATTCGAATAATACCTCTGTACAACAAAGTATGACAACTGGGTTTTCTAAAAGAGCATCATTTTCTTCTAACTGGTCCAAAACGACAGGAGGATCATTAAATGTTAATGGAACAATTAAAGTTGGGATTCCTATCATTGCTGAAAAAAAAATCACAACTACAGTGAATACTAATTATTCTGCAACTTATGGAAAAAGTGAAAGTATGGAGGATACACAAACTTATAATTTTCCAATTGTCATTGCTCCAAGAACTAGTGTTACTGCAACTGCTACAGTTGGTAGATATTTAATTAACCTAAATTATACTGCTAAACTACGAGGTAAAAATACTGGTAAATTAATTACTTTAAAAGGAACATGGAATGGAGTGTCGTGTACAGATATTAAAGTTACGTTGGAGCAGCGTAATTTAGATACAAACTCGATCGTTGCTAAAAAAGTGTTGAGTGAAGTTCCTAAAACACTATACAAACTGTAAATATTTTTTTGTGTAATTTAACAAGCTATGGGGGGTGAAGCATTTAGGTTTCACGCCCCATACTTTTTACTTCATATTTCAAATTCGTATCTTTGCAAATTGAAAATTGACAAATGCGGACAAAATCTTCTAACAAAAAGAAAATTAATATTGTAACACTCGGGTGTTCCAAGAATGTATATGACTCCGAAGTATTGATGGGGCAGCTTAAAGCCAATGGCAAAGAGGTGGTTCATGAAGACAAGGGAGATATTGTTGTAATTAATACCTGTGGATTTATTGATAATGCTAAAGAAGAGAGTATTAATACAATTCTGGAATATGTAGATCTTAAAAATCAGGGTGCTGTAGAAAAAGTTTTCGTTACAGGCTGTCTTTCCGAAAGATATAAACCGGATTTGATAAGAGAAATTCCGGATGTGGATCAGTATTTCGGAACCCGCGATCTGCCAATTTTGCTAAAACATTTAGGCGCAGATTACCGTCACGAATTGGTAGGAGAGCGTCTTACTACAACACCAAGACATTATGCTTATCTTAAAATTTCTGAAGGCTGCGACAGACCGTGTACTTTCTGTGCAATACCTTTAATGAGAGGTAATCACATTTCTACTCCGATAGAAAATCTGGTAAAAGAAGCTGAGAATTTGGCTAAGAATGGTGTAAAAGAATTAATTCTTATTGCTCAGGATCTTACATTCTACGGATTAGATATTTATAAAAAACGTGCATTAGGTGATCTTTTGAAAGAGCTTGTAAAAGTGGAAGGAATTGAGTGGATTCGTCTGCACTATGCTTTCCCTACAGGTTTCCCGGAAGATGTACTGGAAATTATAAAAGAAGAACCTAAAATCTGTAACTATATAGATATTCCGCTTCAGCATATTAATAATGATGTTCTAAAGCGTATGAAACGTGGAACTACTTTCGAGAAGACCAATGCTTTATTGGATAAGTTCCGTGAGAAAGTTCCGGGAATGGCTATCAGAACAACTCTTATCGTAGGTTTCCCGGGTGAAACTGAAGAGCATTTTGAAGAATTGAAAAACTGGGTAAGAGATCAGCGTTTTGACAGATTAGGCTGTTTTACCTATTCTCACGAAGAAAATACAGGTGCATTTATTTATGAAGATGATGTTCCTGCAGAAGTTAAAGAACGTCGTGTAGAAGAAATTATGGAAGTTCAGCAGCAAATTTCATATGAGATAAATCAGGAAAAAGTTGGTAAGACCTTCAAATGTCTGTTCGATAGAAAAGAAGGAAGCTACTTTATCGGAAGAACAGAATTCGATTCTCCGGATGTTGATAACACTGTTTTAGTACCTGCTGAAAATACGTATATCAGTGTAGGAGAGTTTGTTAATGTGAAAATTACTTCTGCCGACGATTTCGATTTATACGGAGAAGTTGTAGACTAATATATTATTCTACACTTAAATAATAGAATCAAGGGATAACCCTTTACCATAGCCGGAAGATTAGTCTTCCGGCTTTTTGTTTGCTGTAAATTGGATATTTATTTTTGTTAAAATACTGATTATTAGTTTGTTTATATGTGAAAAAAGAGTGTGAAAACGTGTCAAAATAAAAATGCTTATTTTTGGCTCCTGTATGAAATTGATAAAACGAATGAGTAGAGTTATATTTCTGTTAACCCTACTGCCGGCAATTGCTTGTGGTACGGTTAGTAATATGAAGTCAGGCGAAGAAAAGTCAACAACAGTTTCTTATTACAGCGACACGTTTAACGGGCGCAAGACTTCCAGTGGTGAAGTTTTCGATAATGGTAAACTAACCGCTGCACACGCAAATCTTCCTTTCGGTACCAAAGTATTGCTTACCAATGTTGCCACAGGAGATACAGTAACCGTAAAAGTAAATGACAGAGGATATCTTCATAAAGGAAGAGCCTTCGATATTACGAAGTCAGCTTTTAAGAAATTAGGAGATGTACGAAAGGGTGTACTGAAAGTCACTTATAGGGTATTAGAATAAAGAAAAGCCTCATATACAGAGGTTTTTTATTTAATACATACTAAATCAGAACTACAAGAAAATTAAATTATATTTGCAGGAGAGACAATTTTATGAAAGGACAAAATAAACTTTTTATTTCTATTATCGCCGCCCTTATCTTGGGTGTAATTATAGGAGCCATTGTTCACTTTAACTATCCAAAGGAAACTATCGATACTTTTTCCAAAAACATTAAACTTTTAGGCAGCTTATTTATTCGTCTGGTACAGATGATTATTGCGCCATTAGTATTCTCTACATTGGTAGTAGGTATCGCTAAAATGGGGGACATGAAAATGGTTGGACGTGTTGGTGCTAAAGCAATGACATGGTTCATTACGGCATCTTTAACATCATTATTAATAGGTCTGGTACTGGTTAACATTATGAAACCAGGAGAAGGGACTGATATTGTAATGAATGTAAGTGATGCAGGAGACTTATTAAAAACACAAAGCGACTTTACGTTGGAACACTTTGTCAACCATATGGTGCCAAAGAGTATTTTCGAAGCTTTTTCCACAAACGAGATTCTTCAGATTGTAGTTTTCTCTGTAATTTTTGGGATTGCATTAGGTGCCTATGGTGAAAAAGGACAAATGGTAACAGACTTCCTGGACAAAATAGCTCACGTTGTATTAATCATGGTAAACTATGTTATGTGGTTTGCGCCTTTAGGAGTATTGGGAGCCGTTGCAGCAGCTGTTGCAAAATACGGTTTCGAAATATTTACCCTATATGCCCATTATTTACTGGCATTCGTTCTGGGTATTGCAACGCTATGGGCCGTACTACTTGGGGTTGGTTATCTGGTATTAGGAAAGAGACTAAAAGACTTATTAAGACATATAAAAACACCTTTATTAATTGCATTTACAACAACTAGTTCTGAAGCAGTTTTCCCAAAACTTGTAGAAGAATTAGAAAAATTCGGAGCACAGAATAAGATTATTTCATTTACACTTCCTTTGGGTTATTCTTTTAATCTGGATGGTAGTATGATGTATATGACTTTTGCATCTTTATTTATTGCTCAGGTATATGATATTCATATGCCTATTGAAAAGCAGTTACTAATGTTATTGGTACTAATGCTTACCAGTAAAGGTGTTGCGGGTGTACCAAGAGCATCGCTGATTGTAGTAGTGGCTACATGTTCTATGTTTGGTATTCCGCCAGAAGGTATTGCCTTAATTCTGCCAATCGACCACTTTTGTGATATGGCTCGTAGTATGACCAATGTATTAGGAAATGCTTTGGCTACAACAGCTGTAGATAAATGGGAAGGGCATATTGCAGTAGAGCAGGAAAGTATACAATAATAAATTAAAAATAATCATGTTAACACCGAAGAAGTGGTTGCTGGGAGTTCTTGTAGTATCAGGAATGCTGGGAGCCCAAAAAACTAATGCTGTACCAAGACCTAAACTTGTTGTAGGACTGGTAGTTGATCAGATGAGATGGGATTATCTTTACCGTTATTATAGCAAGTATGGTGAAGGAGGTTTTAAGAGAATGCTGAATACCGGTTATTCGTTAAATAATGTTCATATAGACTATGTACCTACAGTAACAGCAATCGGGCATACCTCAATCTTTACAGGTTCAGTTCCTTCCATTCACGGGATTGCAGGAAACGACTGGTATGATAAAGAATTAGGGAAAAGTGTTTACTGTACATCCGATGAAACGGTACAACCGGTAGGAACTACTTCTAATGCTATGGGACAGCATTCACCAAGAAATCTTTGGTCTACAACTGTAACGGATCAGCTGGGATTAGCAACAAACTTTACTTCTAAGGTTGTAGGTGTTTCTTTGAAAGACAGAGCATCGATTCTGCCTGCAGGGCACAACCCGACAGGAGCTTTCTGGTTCGATGATACAACAGGTAAGTTTATTACCAGTACATACTATACTAAAGAATTACCTAAATGGGTAAACGACTTTAATAATAAAAATGTTCCGGCTCAGTTAATTGCTAACGGTTGGAATACACTATTGCCAATTAATCAGTATACTGAAAGTTCAGAAGATAATGTAGAGTGGGAAGGTCTATTAGGAAGTAAGAAAACACCTACATTCCCTTATACAGATCTTGCTAAAGATTATGAAGCTAAAAAAGGATTAATCCGTACTACACCATTTGGAAATACTTTAACTCTTCAGATGGCAGATGCTGCAATTGATGGTAACCAAATGGGAGCTGATGATATTACCGATTTCCTTACAGTAAATCTGGCTTCAACGGATTATGTAGGACACAACTTCGGTCCAAACTCTATAGAAGTTGAGGATACTTATTTGAGATTAGACAGAGATTTAGCTGACTTCTTCAATAACCTTGATAAAAAGGTTGGAAAAGGAAACTACCTTGTATTCCTTTCTGCGGATCATGGTGCAGCACATTCTGTAGGCTTTATGCAGGCACATAAAATGCCGACAGGCTTCTTTGTGGAAGACATGAAAAAAGAAATGAACGTTAAGCTGAAACAAAAATTCGGTGCTGATAATATAATTGCAGCCGCGATGAACTATCAGGTTTATTTCGACAGAAAAGTTTTAGCAGATAGCAAATTGAAGCTGGACGATGTAAGAGATTATGTAATGGAAGAGCTTAAAAATGAACCTTCTGTTCTGTATGTTCTTAGTACAGAAGAAATAACAGAAGCTTCAATCCCGGAACCGATAAAGTCCAGAGTAATCAATGGTTATAACTGGAAAAGAAGCGGAGATATTCAGATCATTTCTAAAGACGGATATCTTTCAGCATATTCCAAAAAAGGAACAACGCACAGTGTGTGGAACTCTTATGATTCACATATTCCTTTACTCTTTATGGGATGGGGCATCAAGCAGGGAGAATCCAATCAGCCATACCATATGACGGATATTGCACCAACTGTTTCGTCTTTACTTAAAATTCAGTTCCCTAGTGGTGCTGTTGGTAAACCAATTACCGAAGTTATAGGAAGATAAACGATCAAAAATATTACCTAAAATCCTGATGAGATATTTCTTGTCAGGATTTTTTTATATTTAAATAACCAAATAACAAATAATGATGAAATATTGGTATGTTACTACAATACTATTATTGGTTTCTTGGGCACCGCAAAGAGAAATAAGTAATAATGAAGAGAAAGAGCAGCTGGGGTGCTCCTGCTCAGAATATGATAATCGCTCATTAATCGGAACTAATATACGTTTCGGAAAAAATGTAGTTTCATTTCAATGTGCTACTGTTATCCGGGCTTATGTGGCAGATGAAAACGGAAAAAATGAACATGAAGAATCTCACATTAGCTGTATTGCTAAAAAAAGCAAAACCTATAAATTGGCGGACAGTATAACTTATTTTGGGAAGAACGATTGGGTAAAAGTACCCAAAGCAGTATTTCTGAACAGGAAACAAACGATTATTAATAAACCATATGGCAGTTTTTATCAGTTTGAATTGAATGAAAAACATCAAATAATTTCTGTAAATGAGTTTTATATCAATAAACGTTGATATATTTGGTTCTTAATTATTTCCACTTATTATCTAAAACTACACAAAACATCATATGAAAATAAAAAGTTTATTAGCTTTTCTTATCATCAGTATTATACTGGGATCGTGCTCCAGTAAAGGAATTGAAGATATCGAAACGAAAGCTGATTATATCCAATCACGCTCCGGGATGTCTCAGAGCCAGTTGAAAGAGCAGTTAGATAGAGACGCAAAGTTTATAAAAAGCGTGATAGATACAGCTAACAGTGTCGAGTTTTCCGGTAGTTTCTCCATGAGTGCTAAAGTCTCCGGATCAGGAACTGGCACTGTCAGAGATACTGCAAGAGCTTTTGGTTTGAGTTCCCCCGATTCTATCCGAAAAGATTTTAATGATATTAAAGAAATCAATGCTATTCAGTCTTTCAGATTACCCGCTTCAGGGTTTTCTTTTAACCCTATGAAGGCAATGCAGAAAATAGATGCTTATGATATCAAATACAAGGTCAACAAAATCTTTGAAGGAAATAAAGAGATTACACCTGAAAGCCTGAAATTAAAACAACCAGATAGTATAGCGGTAACGGCCAGCTATTCTTTTCCTATAGCTTATGATACTTTGGTTATTAGCAAATCTAACCTCAAAGAGACTACCTATAAAGGGACAAAAATTGAAATTGATAAGTTTGATGGACAGTCAGCTGAAATTAGTATTCCAATCGAAATAGGCGCTAAGATTATTGGACAGCAAGGTGTAACATCAGATGGTGTTTTGGTTGCAACCAGTAATTATTCGAGTTTCCCTTCCACAGGAATAAGCAGTCAGGTGCTGGGAGAAATGCAAAAAATGCTGAATACCCTAAAAAGAGCAGGAGGAGAAGCTGGTAAAGAAGCTATGGTTAAAGACTTACAGGAGCTTTCCGAAAAAGCCTTTACTTATAAGAACAAACTTCAGCAGCTTACAAAAGATATTGATGAATTTGCTAAAGCAGACGACAAGAAGCTTTCTTTCGGAAAAATAATGCGTATCATAGAAGAATTTACAAAAAAATATCAGGATCTGATCGCTCCAAAAACTTCGAAAATAGAATTAGGGTTTCCAGCTGAAGTGGACAAAATCTATTTTTATGTAGCTACGAAAGAAGAGATACTAAGTAAAGATTTAATAGCTTCTGCTTTGATAAAGCCTGAAGGAAATGAAGTATTCTTTGATGAAAAATCAGACCGATACGGAATCATAGATAAAAATTCCAATATTATCATTCCGGCAACATACGAACAGTTAGAGCGGAAAGATAATCTGTATTTTACGAATCGTGTAGATACAATAGAAACCTCTTATTTCCTGGATCTGAAAAATAAGAAACTGGAAAAATTGCCAGATGATAAAAGTTATAAAAGAACACTGAATAATGATTTTTCTTTATTTAACAATAAAGAGGATTATACAGGAGTTCTGAAAAATAATAAGGATGAGATTATTCCTTTTAAATATGATGATATTACAATGGCCGGAAATGTTTTTATAGCGAAAGCTACAAAAAGAGGGCGACCATACTACGATTTCTATTCTATAAAAGGAAAGAAACTGGAAACGCCATTTACCAAGGAAGTATCCACAACAGAAGGAAGTCCTAATATCGTAATTAAAGGGAAAGACAATAAGTATGGTGTAATAGATGAGAACGGAAAGCTGACAGTAGAAATGAAACCTAATGAATTGCGGAGTATAGGGCAAAATATGATTGCCTACAGAGAGCTTCCTACCAAAGAGATGGAGTATATGGATCTTGAAAAATTAGGGATTATGACAGGTGACGGAAAAATAATTTCACAACCACAGTACTCCTATGTTGGTAACTTTTCTAGCGGGCTGGCTCCGGTAGCAATTTATGACTCAGGTAATTCTCCTTATTTTTATATCAATACCAAAGGGCAGCCTGTTTTTAATTATAAATTCGATGAGGCTTATCCTTTTTATAAAGGTTATGCACTTATTTTATCCAGCGGCGAATATTATTTAATCGATACCAAAGGAAATAAAGTCTTAACCTTCCCGGGAGGAGCAGATTACAAAGCAGATATTATAAGTCATCCTACTGCACATTATAATATTAATGGTCAATACTACGATTACAAAGGCAACCCGGTTAAATTATAAAACATACTGAAAAATGAAAAAGATATTTATTATAACAACGGTTTTATTTCTGCTTAGTTCATGTAGTAAAGCACCAGAGTATGGGAAGAATGTTTTGGATCTCAATAATTTTGACTTTAAACTAAACCTTGATAAATTTTTCAAAGATGAAAACGTATTTCGAGGTAAAACCGATTACTCAATTTCATCGGAAGAACAAAGTATTAAAAACAGCACTGTACAACAAAACTATATTCAATATAGTACAGTATCCATGAGTAAAAAGCGCCCGCTAGCTTCATTTGCAGATGTAAAGTTTGAATCTTTAGGCCTATGTTCAGACGAAAATGATGAAAAGGTATTGTTAGTAAGTGCCCAAACCGATTATGCAACGTCAGCTGATATTATTAAAATTATTGACCAGTTGAACAAGGATTTTGGAGAAGCAGAGATTAAAGATATTGGTGGAAATGGTGATGAACTGATCCTGAGATGGGCAAAAGGAGACAAGGTAAGTATTTTCTCCGTGCGCATTCCGTTTACTCTGGAAAGTGCTTCTAATGAAAATAGTGCTCATGATTATTACAGTCAGAGCGATGAAGATAAAAAGAAAGAAAAGTTCAATAATTCTTTATATCAGCAGCTAAAAGATAAAATAAAAGAAGAAAAAGAGATAAAATGTACACTTTTCTTTTCCAAGGTGGATTTTGATAAAGCTTTAGATCAGGCTTCAAGTTACTCAGGAGATTTAACTTCATACAGATAAAAAACGCCCCGGTTTTCCGGGGCGTTTTTATACTCAAAAATTATGAATTATCTTTTGTTCTGCATTTGCTGCGGAGGATAATTTTTCAATACCTCAGCTACCATATTAGGGATTTGTTTAGCTTTGGTTTTAGGACTGTCTACATTCAATCCACTACCGATTCCCTGCCATACTAATTTGTTGGTACGGGAGTCTACAAAATCCATTACCAATGTACCTCTGTTGTAGTAGTCTGTGTAGGTTCTGTTGTATCCCCAACCCATTCCCCAGTAAGGACCTCCCCAGCCCATTCCCCAGCCGTAGCCCCAAGGTGAAGTGGTTTGGATATCCTGGATTTCTTTATGTGTAGCTTTTAGATTAATTACAAGGTCTGCAGGAGAAGCTTCTGTCATTCCTTTAGCATTCATCTGTTGTCTGATGGAGCCAATAACACGCTCCCTGTCAATATCATTCAGTTTAAGATCGTTCTGACGGATTTCATAAGTCCGGTATTGGTTGAAACTGGCACTCTGATCATAATCAGATCTTACATTGAAAGGACTACATGATCCTAAAGTAAGTATTGCTGCCAGAGCTATGATTACGTAATTTTTCATAATAGAGTCAATTATTTTTTCTTTTTGTTGAACGTATCTGTTTTTTTATCATACCCATACGGGCAGTGTTTACAACCATTCTTACAGCAATAACCACGCCTTAAATGGAATTTTTCAGTAAAAACTTTATAACCTTGTTCGTTATAATAAAAGTCTTCATTTTCTTTGATTGTATTCTCCTGCATAAGTTAAAATCTTAAATGATTTTTATCTTTGTCAAATGATTCTGGTATGTAAATCTTTACTCAAAAATACAAAAATTACAGCGATAACGTTGTTCCCTTTTATTCTGTTGAAAAAAAAAGAATTAAAAGCAGATTTTATATTGCTCAATCATGAGAAAATTCATCTGCGACAACAGTTGGAATTGCTGATATTGCCTTTTTATATCTTGTATATGATCGAATACGGAATCAAGTATTTAAAACTGAAAAATGCACACAAAGCTTATCTCGCAATCTCCTTCGAGAGGGAGGCTTATGCAAAAGAAGATGATTTTGATTATCTGAAAAAAAGAAAATTCTGGAATTTTATAAAATATTGGTAGCATGCTGACACTTCCAAAAACTGAAATACCTATTCAGAAAATTAAATCCGGAGATGTGGAAATTTTTCTGAAAAGAGAAGATCTTATTCATCCTGATATTTCCGGAAATAAGTACTGGAAACTATTTTATAATGTCAATCATTATTTAAATCAAAAAGTTGAAAAGCCCTTTATCATTACATTCGGAGGTGCTTTCTCAAATCATATTGCTACAGTTGCAGCTTTTGGCAAGATTTTTAGTATTCCTACTATGGGTATTATCCGGGGGGAAGAGCTGGAAGCCAGATTTTTAGAAAATATTACACTGAGAAAAGCACATGAAAATGGGATGAGCTTCAGATTTGTAAGCCGAACGGACTATCGGGATAAAGGTGCAATAACAGAAAAACTCCGGAAAGAGTTTCCGGAAGCACTAATTGTACCGGAAGGAGGAAGCAATCCGCAAGCTGTTGAGGGTGTGAAGTTTATGCTGACAGAACATACAAAAGATTTTGATTACCTTTGCACGGCTGTTGGGACAGGCGGAAGTATTGCAGGGATTTCTAAGTATGCAGAAGGAAACCAGAAAGTTATCGGATTTACGGTTGTCAGAGATGTTAGCCTCGAGCAAAGAATCAGAGAGCTGAGTACTAAGAATAACTTTAGTCTGATTGAAGCAGATTACGGAGGCTATGGTAAAATATCCGACGAAATTGTACGTTTCATAAACGATTTTTGGAAGCAATACAATATCCCTCTGGATCCTGTATATACAGGTAAGATGATGATGAGACTCTTTCAGTTAGTGGAAGAAGGATTTTTTCCTGCCGGCAGCAGAATATTGGCCTTCCATACAGGAGGTTTGCAGGGAATTGAAGGAGCCAACCAGTTATTAAGAAATAAAAACAGAAATACGATAGAGATTAGGTTATGAAGAAACTTTTAAGTATATGTCTTGTTGTTTCGGCATTTGCAGTAAAAGCCCAAACGTGGAATACAGAAGAGCAATATATCCAGAGATTTGCTCCTTATGCTGTAGAAGAAATGGAATTGTATAAAGTACCTGCAAGTATTACTCTTGCTCAGGGGCTTATTGAAACAGCTGGAGGGCAAAGCCGCCTGGCTCAGGAAGGGAAAAACCATTTTGGTATCAAATGTAAAGAAACCTGGACAGGTAAAACAATGTCCCATACAGATGATGCTCCAAACGAATGCTTTAGAGTTTATGAATCTCCAAGAGATTCTTACAGAGACCACTCTCTGTTTTTAACGACCAGAAAACATTACAGTCCACTTTTCCTTTTAGATGTTAAAGATTATAAAGCATGGGCTTACGGACTTAAAAGATCCGGATATGCAACCAACCCTAGCTACGCTCCGGCGCTAATCAGAAAAATTGAACAATACAGACTTTATGAGTTCGATAATATCTCGAGTGATAAAGTTTATGCAACTTTACTAAACAGATATCCTGACCTTAAAAACGATGCTGTATTTATGGCTCAGGTATCTCAGAATAAGAAAAATAAAGATATTCCTGTTCAGACAGTCGTTTATCAGGAACCTAAAAAGAAAGCTGAAGAAACAAGACTTGTTACACCTCAGGCTATCTTAGATAATATTTTGGTGAAAAATCACCCTAACGGAGATCTTAAGTTCATTGTAATTCCTGAGAAAATAGATCTTTCTTATATTTCCCAGAAATATGGAGTTTCTGTATCCAGACTAATGAAGTACAACGAATTGGACGGAACTCAGCTACAGAAAAACCAGATCGTATTTTTAGAATCTAAAAACTCTTCCGGAAATCAGAAAACTTACAATGCAAAAACAGGAGAAACGATGTATGATATCTCCCAGAAATTTGCAATAAAACTGGCAAAACTTTATAAAAAGAACAGAATGTCTTTTGGAGAGCAGCCAGTAGCCGGTCAGTTAGTATATTTAGATTCTAAAAAACCAAGAAATTAATGTTATACCAAAGAAGTAGTGCTCTTTTCGATGAAGCACAACGTTATATCCCGGGAGGAGTTAACTCTCCCGTTAGAGCTTTCAGATCAGTAGGAGGAGTTCCGGTATTTATGAAGTCAGCAAAAGGAGCTTATCTTACCGATGCAGATGACAGACAATATGTAGATTATATCAACTCATGGGGACCTGCAATTGTAGGGCACACTCATCCGGTGGTATTAGAAGCAATTCAGAAACAGGCAGAAAGTGGTTTTTCTTTTGGAGCGCCAACTGAGTTGGAAACCGAAATTGCAAAACTTATTACAAGTGTTGTTCCTAATATAGATAAAATCAGAATGGTATCTTCCGGTACAGAAGCATGTATGAGTGCTATTCGTTTAGCACGTGGCTATACCGGAAAAGATAAATTTATAAAATTTGAAGGATGCTACCATGGTCACTCAGATTCATTCCTGATTAAAGCAGGAAGTGGAGCTGCAACCTTTGGAGATCCAAACAGTCCCGGAGTTACAAAAGGAACAGCTCAGGATACTTTACTGGCAAGATATAATGATATCGAGCAGGTAAAAGAATTATTTAGCCAGAACGAAGGCCAGATTGCTGCAGTTATTGTAGAACCTGTTGCCGGAAATATGGGTTGTGTACTTCCTGAAAATGATTTCCTGCAAAAGCTAAGACAGGTTTGTGATGAGCATAAGGCCCTGCTTATTTTTGATGAAGTAATGACAGGATTCCGCCTAAGTATGGGGGGAGCACAAGAGGCTTTAGGTGTAAATGCTGATATCGTAACTTTTGGTAAAGTTATCGGAGGCGGCATGCCGGTAGGCGCATTTGCAGCCCGTAATGAAATTATGGATAATCTTTCTCCTTTAGGAAGTGTATATCAGGCAGGAACTTTAAGTGGTAATCCGCTGGCAATGCGTGCAGGTTTAACAACATTGCAATTGATTAAAGAAGATAAAGACTTCTTTAACAGGATTAACAAAACAACAGAAACTCTGGATCAGGAGATTACTAAAATTCTTACTGAAAAAGGAATAGCACATCATATTAACCGTTTTGGCAGTATGATGTCAGTATTCTTCAATACCAATAAAGTTTCTGATTTTGATGAAGCTGCACAGGCAGATCATACGACATTCAACAAGTTTTTCCACCATCTATTGGCAGAAGGTATTTACCTGCCGCCAAGTGGATACGAAACATGGTTTATCTCCGATGCAATTAAAGAAACAGAAGTAGATAAGACTCTTGAGGCAATCAGAAAGTTTTAAGATTAATACTTTATAGATAATAAAAACGAGCCTCAGAGGGCTCGTTTTATTTTTTTGTTAGAATATACTCATGGCTTTTTCACATTGGATTTGCAAGGTGTCTATAAGATTCACCGGGCTATCCATTTGCTTATACAAAAGTGGGATTTCTGTACAGCCTAATATAAAGGCATCCAGATGGCTGTATTTTTCATTAAGTTTTTCAAAATAAGCTATAGATTCTGGTGTTACTGGTTTTCCGGAAGAAAGCTGAATTTGTATTTTCTGGATTTCTGTTCTCTCTTCTTCGTCCGGAATTACAACATTGATACCAGCCTGAATAAGAGGCTCCTTAAAGAAGTCGCTTTCCATTGTATACTTGGTACCGAGCAGTAAAACATTTTTATAGTTATTATTCAGAATATATTCTTTGGTAAGTTCTATAATATGGAATACCGGAACATTGATTTCTAATTCATGTTTTATAAGATCAAAAGCTTTATGCAAAGTATTGTTAGCAATCATTACACAAGATGGATTGCTGTCCAATAATACCTGAAGTTCTTTTTTTAATAATTGTGGAATCACATCCCAACCGTCATTATAATTGCTTTTGATTTCGTTATAGTCTATGCTGTAAAGCAAAATCGGACACGAATGAAAAGCGCCAAACTTTTGGTTGTAAAGCTTATTGAGGGTTTCATAGTATAATATTGTAGAAGGATAACTTGTGCCTCCTAATATTCCTATTTTTTTCATTACTGAAGGGTATTTTAATTTTATGGTTAAGGTATAAAAACTTTTATAATCCGTTACTTTTCCCGAAATTCGGGCAGCAAATATAAGACTTGGAATTATCAACTCCTATAGAATACCTAAAAGGCATCGGGCCTGAGCGAGCAAAGCTCATTAAAAACGTTTTGGATCTCCATAAGGTAGAGGACTTTCTGACCTTTTATCCCATTCGTTATATCGATAAAAGTAAACTTTACAAAGTTGGTGAATTAAGGGAAATAAACAATGAAATTCCGCTGAAAGGCAGGATTACCGATATTCAGGAAGTGGCATATGCCAAAGGAAGGCGTATGGTAGCGAAATTTCGGGATGAAACCGGAACAATGGAATTAGTGTGGTTCAAATATTCTAAATGGCTGAAAGAACAGATTCCACTTAATACTGAAGTTATAATTTTCGGAAGAGTACAGATTTTTAACAATGTATTCTCTATGCCGCATCCTGAAATAGAGAAAAATGAAAATAAAGAAAATTCTCCAACACTTTTACCTGTTTATTCCAGTAGTGAAAAATTAACGAAACGTGGGATAAATAATCGATTTTTTCAACAGATTTTATTAGACATTGTCCTGAATATTCCTACGTTTATTGATGAGAATCTTCCTTCTGGTTTAATGAAAAGTCTCAAGTTGATTTCCAGAATAGATGCCTATCAGAATATTCATTTTCCTAAAAATAGCCAGTGGCAGAAAGCTGCTGACAGAAGGTTGAAATTTGAGGAAGCATTCTTTTTTCAGTTAGGTTATGGCTTGAAAAAGAAACATAATAAAACTTCATCTTTAGGGAATCCTTTTCCATTAGTGGGGGATTATTTTACCGGATTTTATGAAAATAATCTTCCGTTCGAACTTACAAATGCGCAGAAAAGAGTACTGAAAGAAATAAGGAACGATATGAAGCTTCCTGTTCAGATGAACAGATTATTGCAGGGAGACGTAGGATCGGGAAAAACGATGGTGGCTTTATTATCTATGCTTATCGCATTGGATAATGGTTTTCAGAGCTGTTTGATGGCTCCGACTGAGATTTTGGCTCAACAGCATTTCAATGGTATCTCTGATCTTCTATACGGAACAGGTATCGAGGTCAAATTATTAACGGGATCTACCAAGGCATCGGAGAGAAAAGTTATCCACGAAATGCTGGAAAACGGAACCTTGCCTATTATTGTAGGGACACATGCTTTATTGGAGGATAAGGTGAAATTCAAAAAACTTGGACTGGCTATTATCGACGAACAACACCGTTTTGGAGTAGCGCAACGAGCGAAGCTATGGGCTAAAAATGCAATACCACCACATATTCTGGTGATGACAGCAACTCCTATTCCGAGAACCCTGGCGATGAGTTTCTATTCGGATCTGGATGTTTCGGTGATCGATGAAATGCCGGTTGGAAGGAAGCCTATTGTTACAGCACATCGCAAAGAAAAAGACCGCTTGTTTGTTTTCAATTTTGCGAAGGAAGAAATTGCTAAGGGTCGCCAAATCTATTTTGTATACCCGCTAATTGAAGAAAGTGAAACACTTGATTATAAAAACCTGAACGAAGGGTTCGATACTGTAAAAGAATTTTTCCCTGTACCCGATTACGATGTAGTAATGCTTCATGGAAAAATGAAGCCCGATGAAAAAGATGCGGCCATGCAGTATTTTGCCAGTGGAAAAGCACAGATAATGGTGGCTACTACTGTAATAGAAGTAGGAGTGAACGTTCCCAATGCATCGGTAATGATTATAGAGAGTGCTGAAAGATTTGGCTTGTCTCAGCTGCATCAGTTACGAGGTCGTGTTGGTCGTGGGGCAGAGCAGAGTTATTGTATTTTGATGACTTCCGACAAAATGACGCAGGAAAGCCGGAAGAGGATTAAAACGATGGTAGAAACTAATGACGGATTCAAAATTTCGGAGGTCGATATGGAACTTCGCGGTCCGGGAGATATTCTGGGAACACAGCAAAGTGGAGTCATAGACTTTAAAAAACTGGATCTGATGCAGGATTCCAATATTATTAAAGCAGCAAAAGAATGTGTGGAAAAGTTATTAGAAACAGATCCGCTATTGGCTTTTCAGGAGCATCAGGGAATGAAAAGTTATTATGTCCGCCAGTATAAGGGAAAAAATAAATGGGCTAAAATAAGTTAATATTCTAGCCCTGTATTAATATTATTCAACTTCAAAAACAGCCTGTATTTCTACGGAAGAGTTGACTGGCAAGGAAGATGCCCCAAGGGTGCCTCTTGCATGTTTACCTTTCTCCCCGAATATCTCAACAGTAAGATCAGAAGCAATATTCATAAGATCAGCATGTTTGGTATAATCATTTGGAGTATTAAAAATACCGGTTAGTTGTACACATTGTTTTACTTTATTCAGGTCTCCACCTACTGCTTCTCTCAGAACGGCTAATACATTTAGCATGGTCACTTTTGTTGCTTCTTTTACCTGTTGTTCATTTACCTCTGTTCCAAGTTTTCCGGGGTTAACAATCTTGCCGTCTTTTAATGCAACCTGATTAATAAATACCAGATTACCTGATCGTACGAAAGGCTTATAGTTTCCGGCAGGTTTTGGAACCTGTGGTAAAACAATCTGTTTTTGCTGTAATACTTTATTAACATCTGCTCTTTCCTGTGTTGGGATTATCTCTTTTTGTTTAAATGTACCTTTAAGTGCTAAAGATACTTTTGCGATTGTTTTTCCTTGTAATTCTGCCAGGTAACGTTCACCTTGGCTGGGTCTTTCTGTGTTTTTTACTGAATTAAGACTTGTAGTTCCTAATACGGTATTTCCCTGTGGGATGTTTTTGTCAATATTTTCATTTCCTCTTATCCCTGTAGGTATCAGGATCATTCCGTGTACAGCCAGGCTGTTCCAGAAAGATTGTATAGCCAGCTCCTTACCAGCTCCACTGCCTGCGGACATAAATACTGTAGCAGGGATTCCTTCCAAAGAATGGTTTGTCCATAGGTTGACAGTTTTTGATAAAAATTCACTCATCCCGGTGCTAATATTGCCAAAGTAAACAGGAGAACCAAATGCAATCCCGTCGTAAGATTTTAATTCATCTACTGAAGCAACAGGGATGTTTTTTAATTTAGAATTTGAAGATGCTTTTACCTGCTTGATTACAGCTTCTGCATTTTTCTCGCTTTCAATTCCCTTAGCAACTTCCTTTGCCAGTTCATAAGTACCACCATTATCAGAATAGAATAACACCAGTACTTTGGCTTTATACTCTTGTGCAAACGAAATATTTACAGTGAGTATAGTTAAGATTCCAGCTAAAATAATATGAAGTTTTTTCATTTTTTGTCCATTAAAATTACGTTGCAAAAGTACTAACGTTACTTTTATTAAGTTTGACAAAAAATATATTTAAAACGACAATAAAGTAGCTTTATTGTATGTCTATAAATAAGAATCAATTAGTTATTGTAAGTGAAATCCTGAAAGAGTGTGGTATGAATTAAACAAAAAACTCCATTAGGTAGTCATCCATTACATAACCATTTCCGATGTCGAATACACCCTCTTCATAAACCTTAAATCCCTGAGACTCATAAAAATCTTTGGCATTATTGTATTTGTTTACATTCAGAATGATACGTTCATTGTTATTCTCAGATACATGATTTTTAAGATAGTTCAGTGCAGATTTTCCCAAACCTTTACCTTTGGATTCCGGAACCATGTATATGCGGTGAAGTTTAGTCGTTTTGGGCTCGTAATTGAATTCATAGCCCATAAATCCGCCATAGTTTCCCTCATCATCTTTTATCAGAAAGTATTGCCAGTCGGGGCTATCCATGTGAGAAGAAATTTCTTTTTCGGAATACATCTCAGCCATCATATAACTGATTTGTGCAGGGCTAAGAATTTTAGAATAAGCCATTTCCCATGATCTTTTAGCTAAATCCTGAATTAACGGAATATCCTTTGGTGTAGCTTTTATTACTTTCATTTTACTGCTTTTATGTTTATGGTTTGTTTTTCCTGTGAAGGACAGGAACAGGAAGATAAAGATAAAAAAAAGAAAGCACCCGCCGGATGCTTTCTGATAAATGTTTTTATTAGATCAAAAGACTAAATTTTAGTCATTTCTGCTTTTAATTTCTGTTCTAAACTTTCAGATGCTGCTACCAATGGTAATCTCAGGTAGTTTTTAACAATACCTAACTCAGCAAGTACATATTTAACTCCTGTAGGATTTCCTTCAGCAAAAATCAGACGTGTAATTTCCACAAGTTTGTTATGGATTTTATAAGCTTCTTTAGCATTGCCTTCGATACCCAATTGGATCATTTGTGCAAATTCTTTTGGATAAGCCTGACCAATTACAGAGATCACACCATCTGCTCCTGCCAAAGTTACAGGTAATGCAAACTCATCGTCTCCGGAAACAAGGCTAAAGTTCTCAGGCTTTTGACGAAGGATATCAAAATACTGGTTGATATTTGGCGCAGCTTCTTTAATCATGACAAGATTAGGAAACTCATTCGCTAAACGAAGAGTAGTAGATGCTTCAATGTTTTGTCCGGTTCTTCCCGGTACATTGTAAATAATAATATTTTTTCCTGTAGAAGCTAATGCTTTATAGTGCTGATAAAGTCCTTCCTGATTAGGCTTGTTATAATATGGAGAAACTGAAAGAATAGCATCAAAAGCTGAAGTATCAGCTTCGTTAATTTGTTTTACAACCTCAGCAGTATTATTTCCTCCGATTCCTAAAACCAATGGTAAACGACCATTGTTAACCTTTATAACGTGTTTGACTACCTTATCCTTCTCTTCATCATTAAGTGTAGCAGCTTCAGCTGTTGTTCCTAAAACTACTAAATAACTGGTTCCGTTTTCGATATTGAACTCTACTAATTTCGTTAGTGAATCAAAATCTACGGACAAATCTTCATTGAAGGGTGTAATTAGTGCAACACCTACTCCGGATAATTTATTCATAGTACGTTAAAAATTAAGTATTCAAATGTAGGGATTTTTTCTGTGTTTTCAGGTTATGCGTGTATAAAAATCTATTATTAACTCCTATATTTGCAATCGGTTACTTGGCTATAAAGTAAAGAATAATGGTACAGGAGAAAGGTTTTCTTATTTCATATCTTAAATACGGAGAAAATGATGCTGTCCTTCATATTTACACGCATAATGAAGGATACAAAAGCTATTTTCTGAAAGGAATTTATTCCAAAAGAAATAAAAAGAAAGCATTGTTACAGTTCTTGTTCGAAATACAGTTTACAACAAGTCCTAAAACATCCGGGCTACCATTAATTTCGGATTTACAGGCTTATGCTCATCTTCCTGAATGGAATATCAAAACGAATGCTCTTCAGTTTTTTATTGCCGATGTTCTGAGTAATATCCTCCGGAACGAAGCTCAAAATGAGAGCATCTATTCCAAGATTTCTGATTTTATGGATCAGTTGAAGGAAGTGAATATATCAGCACATGTTCATTTTTTAGTTATTCTTACAGAAGACCTCGGAATAAAACCTCTCCTGAATGATGCTGCCTATCTAAATCCTGAAAAGGGAATTTACGAAACATTTTCTTCACACCATTGCTTTGATGACAGTACTTCCGGCTTGTGGAAAAGTATTTTAGATGAAGGCTACTCTGTAAAGCTTACGAATACAGAACGAAGAAGACTTTTGGAAAGTATTCTGGTATACTATAGCATTCATATACCGGAATTTAAAAATCCTGCATCGCTGGAAGTTCTTCAGCAAATATGGGCATAAAAAAACCTGCTGTATAAGCAGGTTATATTTTTATTTCTGATATTATTTTATTCTTCAGAAGGTGTTCTTTCTCTCGATCCGTATAACTGGAAATTGAAAAAGAAACTATAATCATTCAGAGATGCTCCTACATAGTTGTAATGAGGATCTTTTGCAAATGCTGCTCTCGAAGGAACAATAATTAATCCCTGAAGGTTATAATCATCTGTAACTTGTTTAGTAAATGATTTGAATAATTTAATAGCTTCCTGAAAGCCTTCAATTTCGAAATAGCTGTTCGTTACTTTTACTGTATTATTAGTAGTGGCAGCGTCCAATCTCTTTTGCTCAGAATCTATTAACGCCTTTTTAGCATAAAACCATAACGGATCATCTTTTGGAACACCGCCCTGATCTACAGTATTGAAGAAGGGAAGAGATCCTGTAAATTGAATCTTATCATCTGTACCTTTAATTGCACGGGTTGCGAAAGCAACTTGCATAATCTGTAATACATTTTTATCTTTTACATCAGTACCGTTTGTGGGTTGTGCATTTGGACGAATTACATAAATGACACCAGATGGTAATGTTTTTGCCAGTGTGGATAACTTTATATTTTTGTCATCCGGCTTATTGGTATCATCAAATGTTTTAATCTTTCCTCTGTCATCGAAGTAATGAGTATCTAAGTAATCTTTTATCGCAGTATCATCATAGGAATTTTGCGTAGCCTGATCTACATTCGGGATAAGATTTTGATTGTAGTAATTGTCATTTCTACATGAATTTAGTACAGTAGAAGCTACCAACAAACCTAATAATAATTTTTTCATTGTATCTTTATAAAATTATTGACTATTCTTAAACGTATATAACTACGCAAAAGTATAAAAAAATATGAGAATTGATAAATTTTTATGGAGTGTAAGATTCTATAAGACCAGAAGTATTGCAACAGAGGAAATTAAAAAGAACAGAGTTAGTATTGGCGGGCAGGTTGTAAAATCTTCTAAAGAGGTAACAGAGGGAGATGTAATCACGGTCCGTAAAAACCAGATTGACTATAAAATAAAAGTAATACAGATCCCTAAAAGCAGAATCGGGGCAAAACTAGTAACTCTGCACATCAAAGATATGACGGATTCCGAACAATATGCACTTCTGGAATCCCGTAGATTGGCTCAGGATTATTACCGTCAGAAAGGGGAGGGGAGACCTACCAAAAAAGACCGTCGGGAAATGGACGGCTTTCTTGATGTAGATGACGACGATGAAGAAGAAGCAGAACCGTCAGATAAAGATTGGGACAACTTCTTTAATGATGAAGCTGAAGGTGATGAATAATCTCGTTTGAGATTTCTTCGTCAGTTTTATTATCAGTGTCTATAATAAATTCGGCTTCGTTATAGTAAGTATTCCTTTCAAATAAATGCTTTGCGATAAACTCCGGAAGATCTTCTTCACTTATTCTGGCAATAAGAGGACGTTTATCTTTTTGTTTCGATAGCCTTTCTGCTAGAGTACCCACTTTAGCTCTCAAATAAAAACTTTTAGAATGTCTGGTGATGGTATCCATGTTATTATAATAAACAGGGGTACCTCCGCCAAGACTTAATATGATATTTTCTTCCGAAGAAAGGAGTTGTTCCAGTATATGTTTCTCTGCTTTTCTAAAACCCAGTTCTCCCATTTCTTTGAAAATTGTGGGAATGTCCTTTCCAAGGTGCAAAGAAATTTCTTTATCGAGGTCAAATAATTTAAAATTTATTTTCTGGGCGAGGGTTCTGGATATGTGAGACTTACCACTGCCCATGTAGCCTAATAGCGAAATGATCATGATTTTTTTTTAAACAAATGTCCAAAAAAATTTTGAGATATAAAAAAAAGTAGTATCTTTGCACCACTTTAGAAACAGAGATAAACACTGATTAATAAAGTGACCGACCTGGTAGCTCAGCTGGTAGAGCAATACACTTTTAATGTATGGGTCCTGGGTTCGAATCCCAGCCAGGTCACTACTCAAAAAAATGTCTCACTAGAGAAATTTTTTTGCCTGTGTGGTGAAATTGGTAGACACGCCATCTTGAGGGGGTGGTATCCAATAGGATGTGCTGGTTCGAATCCAGTCGCAGGCACACAGAGAAAAATAATTTTGAATAATAAGTCTTTAGACTTTACATTCAAGACCTGGTAGCTCAGCTGGTAGAGCAATACACTTTTAATGTATGGGTCCTGGGTTCGAATCCCAGCCAGGTCACAATTTAATTTGAATTTTTTTCATATTAATATTTTGTGATTTGGTGTTTTAAAAGCCTTTCAGTAACCTGAAGGGCTTTTAATTTTTTTATGAAGTTCTCCTTTTTATCCCTATATTTACGTTAAAGTACTCCCTATGAAAAATGTATTGAAGATTGTATTTGGTATGCTGCTCTTTGTCGCTTTTGCTGCATGCAGAGGAAATGAAGATAGTTTGCCACCAAGTAATAAAATACAGGGAGAATGGATACTGCAGAATACGGTGGCCGGCAGAACAGTTACCTATAACTTCAGAGCAAGTGATGTAGTTGTCACTGAATCGGGTACTGCAACAAGTTCAAACACCTATTCTTATTCTGTAGTATATGAAAACTATAAAGATCCTAAAAGCCAGGATCAGAAACAAGATGTCGTTTATATTGGAGGAAATAAATTTGTATTGACCTTTGAAGGGTCTGGCCGGATGATACTCACTAATCCTAATTCAACGCCGGCAGTAAAGCTGGAGTTTGAAAGACGAAGATAACCTGGTTATACCAATAGAAAATAAAAAAAGACAAATTACACAGTAATTTGTCTTTTTGCTTTTATAGATCCAATTCTACCATTACAGGGCAATGATCGGAATGCATAGCCTCTGGTAGTATAATAGCTCTTTGGATTTTATCTTTCAGTGTATTGCTTACCATGTTATAATCTAATCGCCAGCCTTTGTTATTGGCTCTTGCATTAGCACGATAGCTCCACCAGCTGTATTGTCGTGTTTCTGGATTTTTATATCGGAAAGCATCGGTAAATTCTCCTTCGTCTAAGAATTTGGACAGATACTCTCTTTCCATAGG
Source organism: Elizabethkingia bruuniana (assembly GCF_002024805.1). NCBI lineage: Bacteria > Pseudomonadati > Bacteroidota > Flavobacteriia > Flavobacteriales > Weeksellaceae > Elizabethkingia > Elizabethkingia bruuniana. Next base: position 2,965,329 of record NZ_CP014337.1, on the reverse strand, counting down.
TAAAAAGCCAGATACACTAGCTAAACGAATCGGATCGTGAATATCGATAGCTTCGTGACAGATATTGAAATCTCCACAAACAATAAGGTTAGGGATAGTCTTACGAAGCTCCTTCAGGTATTTTAAGAAGTCATAACAAAACTGCATTTTCAGATCCAGTCGCGAAATGTTAGTTGCGGAGGGCACGTAAACAGAAATGACCGAGAAATTATCGAAATCCAGTCTTATTACCCGGCCTTCAAAATCTATATAATCTATTCCTGTTCCGTATTCTATATGATTGGGTTTATGCTTTGTCGCGATACCTACGCCGCTGTAACCTTTTTTCTGTGCGGAATACCAGTAACTTTCGTACTGAAGATCACTGAATGCTCCTATATTGATTTGTTCCGGTTGTGCCTTGCTTTCCTGGAAGCAAATAATATCAGGATTTGCAAAGGACAACCATGTAGTAAAGTCCTTTGCAAAAGCTGCACGGATCCCGTTAACGTTATAGCTGATAATTTTCATAAATTTAATTGGAGATTTGAGATCAGAAACAAATGTATCACTCATTTACCCTTCACAGATAAATGAATTGCTATGTTTCTGAATTAATATTTTGTGCTTCATATCAGATTTCAACATTTTCAAACTGATTCTTAGCCTCGTTAATAAGTTCATTAAGTTCAGTCAGTGTCAATGCCTGAAGGAATCTGGATTTTAATTCTTTAAAATGTGGGATTCCTTTGAAGTAGTTATTATAATGCTGGCGCATCTCTACTAAGCCGGGTCTTTCCCCTTTCCACTCTACAGACCATTCTGCATGTTGTTGTACTGCAAGAAGTCTGTCTTTTACGGTTGGTTTAGGCAGGTTTTCACCTGTTTGAAAGAAATGCTTAATCTCATTAAATATCCAAGGATACCCGATAGCACCACGGCCTATCATAATACCATCGCAATCGTATTTCTGCTTATATTCTAAAGCTTTTTCCGGTGAATCGATATCTCCGTTCCCGAAAATTGGAATCTCAATATTCGGATTGTTTTTTATACGGGAAATATGGTTCCAGTCAGCTTCACCTTTATACATCTGTGCACGTGTTCTTGCGTGGATGGTCAGTGCTTTAATACCGGTTTCCTGCAGTCTTTCCGCTACCTCATCAATGTTAATAGATTCTGTATCCCAGCCCAGTCTTGTTTTCACTGTTACGGGTAGGTGAGTAGAATTTACAACAGCCTTGGTAAGACGTACCATCAGATCAATATCTTTCAATACTCCTGCACCTGCACCTTTACACACGACTTTTTTTACCGGGCAACCAAAGTTAATGTCTACAAGATCCGGTTCTACAGTTTCTACAATTCTGGCAGACATTGCCATTGCCTCTTCATCACCTCCGAATATCTGGATACCTACAGGCCTTTCATAATCGAAAATATCTAATTTTTTTCGACTCTTTATTGCATCTCTGATCAATCCTTCGGAGGAAATAAATTCAGAATACATAAGATCCGCACCATGCATTTTGCAAAGTCTGCGGAAAGGAGGATCCGAAACATCTTCCATCGGAGCTAAAAGCAGCGGGAAGTCAGGAAGTTCTATGTTACCAATTTTTACCATAAGTGGTGCAAAATTACGATTTTTAGATGAAATCAATAAATGAAACAGGTATAGTCGAAGACATAAATTTTTGAGATGTAGGGAGTAATTTCTATATTTGTTGGCAGTAATTTTTACGCTACCCGACATGCAAAACTACCTTCATTTACTTCAGGATATTTTAGATAACGGATCAGATAAAACAGACAGAACAGGCACAGGCACCAGAAGTTTATTCGGGTATCAGCTGCGTTATGACCTGTCTAAAGGTTTTCCATTAGTAACTACTAAAAAGGTTCACCTTAAATCCATTATCTATGAATTGCTTTGGTTTCTGAAGGGAGATACAAACATTAAGTACCTTAAGGACAATGGTGTTTCCATATGGGATGAATGGGCAGATGAGAACGGTGATCTTGGGCCAGTATATGGTGCTCAGTGGAGAAGCTGGAGAGGAGCAGATAATAAAGTTGTAGACCAGATATCCGAAGTAATTGATCAGATTAAAAAGAATCCTGATTCCCGCAGACTTATTGTTTCTGCATGGAATGTTGCAGAAATTCCGAATATGGCATTGGCACCTTGTCATGCAATGTTTCAGTTTTATGTCGCGGATGGAAAGCTGTCTTTGCAGCTGTACCAGAGAAGTGCCGATGTTTTCCTGGGAGTTCCTTTTAATATTGCGAGTTATGCCTTGCTATTAATGATGGTAGCACAGGTTACGGGGCTTCAGGTTGGCGATTATGTACATAGCTTCGGAGATGTACACATCTATAACAATCACTTTGAACAGGTAAACAGACAGCTGGCGCGTGATCCGAAACCTTTACCGGTAATGAAGGTAAATCCTGATGTAAAAGATATCTTTGATTTTAAATTTGAGGATTTCGAATTACTGAATTATGATCCGCACCCAGGTATTAAAGCACCTGTTGCTATTTAAAATAAATAAAAAAAGTGAGACTTGTTCTCACTTTTTTTGTAACTTTTCCCTTTGTTTAAAGACAAATCCGCTAAAGTATACCCTTTGTAAATTCAATGTAAAATGAAAAAGATCTTTATCGCAGCCCTGTTTTTAGGAACGCTTTTAAATGCAAATATGGCATTTGGCCAGACAGAAACATCCGGAAGAGATGGTGTTTATAGAGCTGCCCATACAAAAATGACAGAGCTGAAACATACTAAACTAAAAGTAAATTTCGACTATCAGAAAGAGCAAATGAATGGTGAAGAATGGCTTACTGCCTCACCTTATTTTTATGCAACAGACTCTTTGGTTCTGAATGCTAAAGCTATGCTTATTCACGAAGTGGCTTTGGATAAAGGTGGTAGTAAGACTCCTCTGAAATTTGATTATAAAAATGATATCCTGAAAATTAATCTGGATAAAACCTATAACAAAAATCAGGACTATACAGTATATATCAAATATACAGCCCGTCCTGGTGAGGTAAAGCAAAAAGGAAGTTCAGCAATTAGTGATGCTAAAGGTTTGTACTTTATCAACGCTCAGGGAAAAGAAGCGGATAAACCAACGCAAATATGGACACAAGGGGAAACAGAATCTTCTTCTGCGTGGTTCCCGACAATAGATAAGACCAACCAGAAAACAACTCAGGAAATCTATATGACAGTTCCGGATAAGTATGTTACATTATCCAACGGAATCCTGAAAGAATCCAAGAAAGAAGGAAACAACCTACGTACCGATCATTGGGTGATGGAAAAAAGGCATTCACCTTATTTATTTTTTATGGGTGTCGGAGATTATGCGGTTGTAAAAGATAAGTGGAGAAATATTCCGGTAGACTATTATATCGAGAAAGAATATGAACCATATGCTAAGCAAATCTATGGTAATACTCCGGAGATGATAGAGTTCTATTCTAAATATCTTAATTATGATTATCCATGGGCTAAATATGCTCAAATATCCGGGCGCGACTATGTAAGTGGTGCTATGGAAAATACAACGGCTACTTTACACGGAGATGCTGTACAGCAAAAACCGGGTCAACTAGCTGATGAAAACAGCTGGGAATCTACAATTGCACACGAATTATTCCACCATTGGTTTGGGGATTTGGTAACCGCTGAAAGCTGGAGCAATCTTACTGTAAACGAATCTTTTGCTAACTATTCTGAATACCTGTGGTTCGAACATAAGTATGGTAAAGATTTGGCGGACTATCATCTGATGAAGGATGTGGGTAATTACCTGCATAATCCAAATGATTATTCTAAAAATTTAGTACGCTTTAATTATGCTGATAAAGAAGATGTTTTCGATCTGGTAACTTATCAGAAAGGTGGTGGAATTCTTCATATGCTTCGTAATTATCTTGGTGAAGATGCTTTCAGACAAGGTCTGACAGATTATCTGAAAACAAATGAGTACGGAAATGGTGAAGCTCACCAATTGCGTCTTTCATTGGAAAAAGTGAGTGGAAAAGACCTTAACTGGTTCTTTAATCAGTGGTATTTCTCAAACGGTCATCCAAAATTATCTTATAACTACAATTATGAGCCTGTTAAGAAGCAGGTAACTGTTACAATCAATCAGTCACAGTCACCTTTATTCCAATTCCCACTGGCTATAGATGTGTATGATAATGGTAAACCAGTACGTCAGAATGTATGGGTAGATGCCAAAGCAAATAACTCATTTACATTCCCTTCATCCAAAAGTCCTGATTTAGTAAATATAAACGCGGATGGTATTTTGTTATCTGCAATTACAGAAACTAAAACACCAGAACAATATTTGTTACAGTACCAGGGCTCTAAAGAATTCTATAGCCGCTACAAAGCTGTTCAGGAAGCTGCTAAAAGTGCAGATAAGAACGACGCTGCTCTGAAAACATTATTGGCTGCACTAAAAGATCCTTTCTTCAGAGTAAGAATGAAAGCCTTAAACGGATTAGACTTGTCTAAACCTAATCAGGCAAAATTGGCACTGGCTGAAGTAGAGAAATTGGCTGCGAATGATCCTAAGACATTGGTACAAGGAGAAGCAATTGCTGCATTAGCTAAAACAAAGGATAAAAAATATCTGTCCTTATATGAAAAAGGAATTACTGTAGTTTCTAACGCCGTTAGCGGAAATTCATTAGCAGCATTGGCAACTGTAGCGCCTGAGAAAATAGTTGCTTATGCAGATAAAATTGATCTGAATAATGCGAGTGAAGGTTTAATCTCTACATTGCTGCCTATTATTGTTAAAAATAAAATAACAAAACAAATGCCTGCAATAGCAGAGACAGCAGCATTTTATCCTTTCATAAAGATGCAGGACCCTGAGGAGGGTAAAGCTGCAGAAGATGCTTATAACTGGATTATGGGATCGGATAATACAGAAGCGACAAAACGCCTTACAAAAGTTTTAGGTTTAGCGAAAAGCCAGGTAGGAGAAAATCCACAAGCAAAGATGATGATTGTGAATATGCTGAAAGCCGGACTTAATACAAAAATGGGAGTATTGAAAGCAGATCCGAAAAATGCAGAACTGCATAAACAAATCGAAATGATTAATAATACTATAGAAGCTTACAGTAAATAATTGCTGAATGCTTATCATAAAAAAGCTGCATCAGATTTTGATGCAGCTTTTTTTATTTCTTATATCCGGGTATTAACCTCGAAAAATTTCTTATTCTTTTTTGTGTATTTTAGCTATGTTCCAAAAGGTTTTTGATTGCTACAGGTGATATTTTCGCCAGGTTTTACATCAAAATATTTACAGAAATATTGGTAATATTCATACCTGTATTGAGTTTTGGGTAATGTTTTTCCCTGCCCGCATTCGATACCACCGTTAATGATGTTAACAGTTGTTCCGAATCCGGAAACTCTTCCACTTTCTATATCTTTTTCTGTAGGTTTCCATTTGCCGGTCATTACATCGTGACAAGATGGCTTCGGAGCCTGGGCTGTCATCCAAAACCAGATTGCAGAAGCAAAAGACAGCACATTGTCCTGAGCTACAAGTCCCGGATTTTTTAAGAGTACATTTTTATCGCCAAACCATGCTTCACTAAATTGTCCGTAATTATAATTCCAGCTAAGCTGTTTAGGGCCACGACCATAATAAGCTTGCCCGTCAGTTGGTGGATAAGCTGTTTTGGAAGTATCAGAATAATTGTTCCCGTTTCCTTTATTATTTTCCTCTATAAAATAAAGTCCCCATGCAAAATATCCGCCCGGAGCATTGTTCCATCCTCCACTGGTTTCCTGTGCGATGTTAGCCAGAAAAGCGGCAAGTTCTCTTTTTTGATCTTCAACAGAACCTTCATTTAGGAAAGTGGGGAAATGTGTTGCGGCTTTTATAAAAGCCTGATAGGAATAGAAATCCTGATGCTTGCTATCCTTTCCCTGAATATTATTTCTGTTGGGAAATAATTTATTCCATGTTTTGGCATCTATAAGTCGTGCAATACGCTGAGAAGAGTTGTTATCCACAATGTGTTGTAAGCTTTTACTTTGAGTTTTTTGGGCACAAGACTGTCCGGATAATAAAAAAACTAAAGATATGCTCGTAATAAATGAGAGTTTCATATTAATTGTATTCTGTACTTTCCTTTACAAACTGGTTGAAAGGCAAAGCGATTTTGAATAGCTTACCAATTTCCTGTACAAATTTTGGTGAAGTAATTTCGGTATCCTCAAAAGAGTGAATCAAGATCATTTCTTTGTGTTTAAGATATTCAGCCATAGGATCATCCTTCTCAAATCCCTGTGGAATTTTTTTCAATTTCTCACCCTCTATTTTAAAATTTTTCTTGAATGTTGGGTTTTCTATAATACTCAGAAATTCTTCTTTGTTATAACTGATTTCTTTTCGGAATTTTTTCAAAACATCAGAATTTGGCTGATAGAGCCCGGCAGCAATAAAAGATTTACCAGGCTCAAAATGCATATAGTATCCCGCTTCACCAATTCCTTTGCTCTGGCCCATAAAAAATGAAGCCCCGAAATTTGTTTTGTAAGGTGTTTTATCTTTTGAAAACCGGGTATCTCTGTAGATACGGAAAACACATTTTTTTGAATCCAGTCTTTCCATTTCCGGCTCTGTTTTTGCCAGCTCAGAGATTACCTGTTCAACAAGGCTTATGAAATATTCGTGTGCTTGCTGATACTGTGGTTTGTTTTCTGTAAACCATTCGCGGTTATTATTCTGAGAAAGCTGCTTCAGGAAGTTTAATATGTAAGCTGTGTTTTCCATATTTGAGTGATTGTTTATATCAAAATTAGCTAAAAGTTAGTTGTAAATAGTCTTTAATCAGTACTAATTTTGTGTTAAATCCGATAGATAAAGATTATAAATATTAGCTATAGATGAAATGATCTCTATCATCTGAAATTCTGTAAATAAATGCGTAAATTTGTATTTTATTTAGAATAATTATGATTAAAAAAGAAGCTGTACAGGATTTCTTAAAGGAAGTTGAGGTAGACGATCTTGTGAAGAATATCCAGATCATGGGTGACAGTGTTTTTATAGATATGGTAGCTCATTCTCCGGCAATGCACGAAAAGAAAAAACTGGAGGTTGCAATGAAGCAGGCTTTTACAAGTCATTTCGGAGAAAATATAACTTTAAAACTAAAAATTGATTCTCCGGAACAAAGTGAAGTACAACAGAATCAGATAAAAGGGAAACAAATTCCCGGAATAAAAAATATTATTGCTATTGCTTCCGGTAAAGGAGGGGTAGGTAAGTCTACTGTAGCTGCGAATATGGCAGTAACTTTAGCAAAAATGGGATTTTCAGTAGGATTATTAGATGCTGATATCTATGGACCTTCTGTACCAACCATGTTTGATACTGTAGGTGCAAAACCAGTTTCTGTTGAAGAAAACGGAAGAAACCTGATGAAGCCAATTGAGAGCTATGGTGTAAAACTTTTATCAATAGGATATTTCTCAGGAGCTAATCAGGCTGTAGTTTGGAGAGGTCCAATGGCTGCAAAAGCACTTAATCAGATGTTGCGCGATGCTGCATGGGGAGAACTAGATTTCTTGTTATTAGACCTTCCTCCGGGAACGGGAGATATCCACCTTTCAATTATTCAGGAAGTGCCGGTAACAGGAGCTGTAATCGTAAGTACACCTCAGCATGTTGCACTTGCAGATGTTAGAAAGGGAATCGGAATGTTCCAAATGGACAGCATTAATATTCCGGTGCTTGGATTAATAGAAAATATGGCGTATTTTACACCCGAAGAATTACCAGAGAATAAATACTATATTTTCGGAAAAGAAGGTGCTAAAAACTTAGCTGAAGATCTTGGAATTCCTGTATTAGGAGAGATTCCGTTGATCCAGAGTATCCGTGAAGCAGGTGATGTAGGCCGTCCGGTAGCATTACAGGAAAATACCGGAATAGCTGATATTTATACCAAAACGGCTCAGAATATGATTGAGAGCCTTGTAGAAAGAAATGAAAATCTTCCACCAACGGAAGCAGTAAAAATAACAACAATGGCGGGTTGCTCGCCCAAAAAATAAGTTGAAATATGAGTGAGACTAAACACATCGAGACGGTAACAAAAGTAATGGAAGCCTTAGAAGAAATTCGCCCGTTTTTAAATAAAGATGGTGGTGATATTGAATTGATTGATGTAAAGGAGAATACTGTAATAGTACGTCTGCTAGGTAATTGCTCATCATGTCATATCAATACTTCAACACTGAAACTGGGTGTAGAGAATACAATTAAACAGCACGTTCCTGAAATTGTTGAAGTTATTAATATAGATTAATATATTATCAGAATATTTTTTTTTAAAACCTCCCAAACGGGAGGTTTTTTTCATGAGTCTTATCATGTTGCTAATTAGAATAATTAAAAATAACTTTGCAGCAAATTAACACTATATGAATAAATACATTACTACTTCATTTTTCGTTCTTGGCGGATTGATGGTTAATGCGCAGACTAAAAAGACGGATACGCTGTCTTCTAATAAGCATAAAGAGATTGAGCAGGTGGAACTTTTCGGTGAAAGAAAGAAGCAGCCTGAAGGTCTGGAAGTAATTACAAGATTGCCTCTAAAGACCAGAGATCAGATTCAGAGTATTTCAGTGATTTCATATAAAGCAATTGAAACTTTAGGAGGTTTATCTCTAATTGATGTTGCGAAAAACGTTCCGGGAGTTACTTTATTCTCAAGCTATGGAGGCGGAAGTGAAAGTATGTCTATTCGTGGATACAGAGGTGTACCAGTGCTAAAGAACGGAGTTTTATTAGACTCTGACTTCCGTACTGCAGGTATGATGACTGATATGCAGGGTGTAGAAAGTATTCAGGTGATTAAAGGTTCTGCAGCTGTAACACAAGGTATCGGAGACGGACTTGGGGCAGCAGGTGGTGTTATTAATGTAGTGACAAAAAGACCTCAGTTTGTTAACAGAACTAACGTTGGTTTCCGTTATGGCAGCTGGGATTTCTACCGTCCTACTGTAGATTTCCAGAGAGTTTTAGACAGCGAAGGTAAAGTTGCAATAAGATTTAACGGAGCTTATCAGAAAAATAACTCTTTCAGATCTCATGTTCAAGGTGAAAGAATATATGTAAATCCATCCATTACTTTCCGTCCGGATAAGATGACCAACATTACAGTTGAGATGGATTATATGAATGACAGAAGAACCCCGGACAGAGGTACTGTTAACTTGGCATCAGGTGATAAAGAAGCATTGTATACAATGCCAAAAGGCAAATTCTTAGGTTTTGCTGAAGACCGTGCAAAAACTGAGACTTATAACTTTATGACAAGTGTTGACAGAAAGATCAATGATAAATTCAAGGTAAGAGCTGCGTTTATTAATTCTGTAAGCAATACTGATACTCAGGCAATGTCTATTGCACCAAACGGAGCAAATAATTGGACTGAAAGAAAACGATCTTATGGTAAGAATATGGGAGAAGATGTGAATAAAGTATTTCAGTTTGACTTCATCGGACAAGATGTACAAACTGGCTTTATTAAGCATACCTTCCAGGTAGGTTTTGACTGGAAAGAAACAACAGTTACAACTACTTCTTTCGATGTGTACAAAAATGCCAGTGACTTAAATCAAAAGAAACCTGTAAATACAAATAATCCTATTGATGTTATCAATGTTTTAGGAGATATTTCAAATACTCTTCCTTACAATTTAATTTTTAACAAAACAGCAACTGGTGTAGTGAAAACTCCTACAATGGGGTTAATGGCTCAGGATGTAATGTCATTCGGTAAATATGTGAAGGCTCACTTAGGAGTAAGATACAGCAGATTAAATGGTTCTACAAAGAATGATGTTGCTACATGGAATCCATCTTTTGGATTAATTATTTCTCCATTGGAAAATGTTAATGTATTCGGATCGTATACAACAACAACTTCATTAAGATCTGCGAATAACATGTTGCAGTCTGGAGGTTTTGTAGGTCCGTCTAAAACAGCACAATGGGAGGGAGGTATTAAATCAGACTGGTTTAATGAGAAGTTAAGGTTCAATGTTACTTTATTTGATATCAAAACAGATAACTTAGCTTATCAGATTCTTGATTCAAATTATAACCCTGTAAGAGATCCTAATAATAATCCATTATACGGACTTGCTGGTAATTTGAGAAGAAAAGGGATCGAAGTAGAATTAATCGGTAGAATTTTACCAAACTTACAGATTATGTCTGGTTGGGCATATTTAGATGCGCAATACAAAGATAGTCCTGCTTACGTAAACGGTTCTGCTCCGATGAACTCTCCAAAACATACAGCAAATGCATGGTTAAACTACAAGTTTAATCAAGGAATCTTGGATGGACTTGATGTTGGTGCTGGTATCTATTATGTAGGAAAAAGACCAGTTGATGAATGGACTCAAAAGACCTTTACGGCTGGACATGCTAATAGTGTACAACCAGGTGTAAGACCATTCGATATGCCGGAGTATACTACTGTAGATGCTCAGGTAGGTTATGCATTGAAAAATGGAGTAGGTGTAAGAGTATTCTTTAATAATATCTTCGATTCTGTTGGATACAGCTCTTATTTCAGAGGTGGTTACATCGATCAGATTCAGCCAAGAAACTTTGGAGTACAATTAAATTATAAGTTTTAATAACCCCAACAATATTGATATTTTACAAAAAAGAAGCGCTGATATTTATCAGCGCTTCTTTTTTATTTTATTGTAAAGTGAGTGGATTAAACCGTCTGCAACCGAAATCTTCGGTACATAGATCTGTTTAATTTCACCCCACAGCATAATTTTGTTGAATATTTCTAATGCCGGAACCATTACATCGGCACGGTCTTCACGGACGTTGTATTTAATCATCCTTTCCTGTACACTAAGCGGTGCAGCTTCTTTATAATAAGTCTTCAGTAGGTTTGCAGACATCGGTTTGCCGTCCTTGGTTTTGCTCATCGAAAATATTTTGTTGATATTTCCTCCGGAGCCAATAGCTACAATAGGTTTTTTACCGAAAATTTCATTTTTTATCTCGGATCTCATTTCTTCCCAACTCTCCTCTTTTACAAGATTGTTCAGGATACGGATAGTTCCGATATTAAAAGATTTTTTATACTTAAGCTTTTTGTTTTCATAATAGGTAAGCTCGGTACTGCCACCACCAACATCGATATACAGATAGCCAAAATTATGATCCATATTTTCAGCAACATGGTTTTCATAGATCAGTGTAGCTTCCTCGTCTCCGGAAATTATTTCGATATTAATATTGGCTTCTTTCTTTACCGTATCTATAATATGCTTGCCATTTTTAGCATCGCGCATAGCACTTGTAGCACAAGCTCTGTAGTGTTCTACATTATAAATTTCCATCAGGTCATGAAAAACCTTCATAGAACGGATGACCATTTTTTCTCTTTCAGGGCCTATTTCACCTATTTTAAAAACGTCCATACCAAGCCTTAACGGAACCCTTAGTAGGTTTAGCTTGGTAAATTCTGTCTGGCCATTTTCATTTTCTACTACTTCATTAATCAGAAGTCTTGCTGCATTACTTCCGATATCAATTGCTGCTAGCCTCATTTTCTGCTTTATGTTTTAAATAGTTATAAATTTCTATTTGGGAGCGGAAAGGTTTTCTATCGTTTTCATAATATTGGTTTTTCAAATTTTTACCAATATCACGGGCTTTTACATTATCGTGCAACTGTATGCTCAGAATTTCTTTAAGTTCTTTTTTCAGATCTTTATTGTTAATTCTTACTGCGGCTTCAATCCTGTAATCCAGGTTACGCGTCATCCAGTCGGCAGAAGAAATGTACATAAGTTCTTTTCCGCCGTGGTAAAAATACATAATTCTGGAATGTTCCAGGTATTCATCGACGATACTTATAGCATGAATTTTCTTTTTGAAGGTTTTTTGATTCACGGCACAGTATATTCCACGGACAATTAATTTAATTATAACACCCGCTTCTGCAGCTTCATATAGCTTTTTAATCAGCTCTTTATCGCTCAGTGAATTTACTTTAACAATGATTTCAGCTTTTCTGCCAGCAATCGCTTCTTCTATCTCTTTGTCAATATAAAAAACTATTTTATTCCGCATATGCTGCGGACATACCATTAGTGTTTTACATTTCTCTAATGCAAGAACAGGATCTTGTTTTGGCTTCTTCAGTAAGCTGAAAACTCTGTTGATATCAGCCATTATAGTACTATTGCTGGTCATCAGCATATTGTCACCATATACTCTGGCAGTTTTCTCATTAAAGTTTCCGGTGCTTATAAAGCCATATTGTGTCATTTTGTTATGAACACGTTTTTTTATAATGCACAATTTGGCATGAACTTTCTTATTGGGGATTCCTACCAGTACTTTTACACCCTCTTCTTCCAGTCTTTCTTTCCAGAAGATATTAGCTTCCTCGTCAAAACGGGCACGTAATTCCAGCATCACGGTTACTTCTTTTCCGTTTCTTACCGCATTAATCAATGCATTGGCGATTTTGGAATTGGAAGCCAGGCGGTAAGCTGTGATATGAATGGTGGTAACATCAGGGTCCATAGCAGCTTCCCGTAAAAGATCGATAACCGATACAAACGAGTGATAAGGGAAGTTAAGTAAAACATCTTTCTTTAAAATAACATCTGTAACTCTGCTTTTATTATCAAAATCAGGATGGATGAAAGATGTTCTTTCTATGGGTTTTACATAATTTTTGAAGACATCCGGAAAATCCATAAAGTGTTTAAAGTTGTGGATCTTCTCTCCTGGTATCATACTGTCTTTCTTAGTTAAACTTAATTTTTTAGTTAAAAAGTCCAGTAATTGCGGATCTATATTTTTATCGAAAACAAAACGTGTAGGTTTTCCTTTTCTCCTGTTTTTTAAGCCTTTTTCTATTTTTTCTACAAAGCTGGTTCTTACGTCATTGTCCAAATCAAATTCTGCATCTTTGGTTACTTTGAAGCAATGAGCACTGAATTCGTCATAACCAAAATAGGAGAAGATATAGGGTAGGTTTTCTATAATAACATCTTCCAGCAGGATAACATTTGTTTCGCCGTTGGTGGAAGGTAGAATAGTGAATCTTCCAATGGCACGCGAAGGAACCTCAATAATGGCAAAATGCTTTTGCTTTTTGTCATTCTTATTCCACATGGCAATACCTATGTATAAACTTTTGTCACGTAAGAAAGGCATAGGTTTCTTCTCGTCTAGCAGGATCGGAATAACATTCGATTCAACATCCTCATCAAAGTAGTTTCGGACAAAAGCCCTTTGTTGGAAGTTAAGATCAGAATTGGTGCGGATAAAGACATTTTGTTCTGCCATTTCCTTCTGGATCTTTTCCCAGATAATATTAAAATCGTCCTGTTGCTGTATAACCAGTTTATTAATCTTGTCCAAAATCTTCTGAGGCTCCTCGAAAAAAGATTCCGCAGTGATTTTAGATTTCATTTCCATAGCCCGTTTTAGCCCGGCAACACGAACCCGGAAAAATTCGTCCAGATTGTTAGAGAAAATTCCCAGAAATTTTATTCTTAAAGGTAAAGGAACCTGTGGGTCTGCGGCTTCCTGTAATACTCTGGCATTAAAGGATAACCATGATATGTCTCTGGCATTAAACTGTGGCATATGTAATATTTGTGCTTCAAAAGTAGTTAAAGATAAGCCTTTTTGATGTCACTTTAATGAAAATTAATATAAAATTTTCTGTGTGTTTAGCGCTGTTTGAAGAAGTATTGTGTCAATTTGTCACAAAAATTCCATTGGTACAGATATTGAGAAATAGCAGTCAAATATCAATATTAAATTTCAAGAAATAAAAAATACTAATTATGAGCAAAATAATCGGAATTGACTTAGGAACAACCAACTCTTGTGTTGCCGTAATGGAGGGGAAAGACCCTGTTGTTATTCCTAATGCAGAAGGTAAAAGAACGACTCCTTCGATTGTAGCTTTCACTGAAGATGGTGAAAGAAAAGTAGGTGATCCTGCAAAAAGACAAGCTGTAACCAACCCGGTAAATACAGTTTATTCTATCAAAAGATTCATCGGAACTCACTTTAAAGATGATGGTTCTGAAATATCAAGAGTTCCTTACAAAGTAGTAAGCGGACCAAACGATACTGTAAAAGTAAAAATTGACGACAGAGAATATACGCCACAGGAGATTTCAGCAATGATCCTTCAGAAAATGAAGAAAACAGCTGAGGATTACCTTGGTCAGGAAGTAACAAGAGCTGTAATTACTGTTCCTGCTTACTTTAACGATGCACAAAGACAGGCTACTAAAGAAGCTGGAGAAATTGCAGGTCTTAAAGTGGAAAGAATTATCAACGAGCCTACAGCTGCTGCTTTGGCTTATGGATTAGATAAAAGCCACAAAGATCAGAAGATTGCTGTATATGACCTTGGTGGTGGTACTTTCGATATCTCTATCCTTGACTTGGGTGATGGTGTATTCGAGGTATTATCTACAAACGGTGATACTCACCTTGGTGGTGATGACTTCGATGATGTAATCATCAACTGGATGGCAGATGAATTCAAAGCTGAAGAAGGTGTAGATCTTAAAGCTGATGCTATCGCTCTTCAACGTTTAAAAGAAGCTGCTGAAAAAGCTAAAATTGAGTTATCTTCTTCTTCTCAGACAGAGATTAACTTACCATATATTACTGCAACGGCTACAGGTCCTAAGCACTTAGTTAAAACTTTAACTAGAGCTAAGTTCGAGCAATTGTCTGCTGACCTTGTAAGACGTTCTATGGAGCCTTGTAAAAAAGCTCTTCAGGATGCAGGACTTTCAACTTCTGAAATCGATGAAGTAATCCTAGTAGGTGGTTCTACACGTATTCCTATTATTCAGGAAGAAGTAGAGAAATTCTTTGGTAAAAAACCTTCTAAAGGTGTTAACCCAGATGAAGTAGTAGCTGTTGGTGCTGCAATTCAGGGTGGTGTATTAACAGGTGACGTAAAAGATGTATTACTTCTTGACGTAACGCCACTTTCTTTAGGTATCGAAACTATGGGTTCTGTATTCACTAAATTAATTGAAGCGAATACAACTATCCCAACTAAAAAATCTGAAGTATTCTCTACTGCATCTGACAATCAGCCGGCAGTAACTATCAGGGTAGGACAAGGGGAAAGACCAATGTTCAACGATAACAAAGAAATTGGTAGATTCGAATTAACAGATATCCCATCTGCACCAAGAGGAGTTCCTCAGATCGAAGTAACTTTCGATATTGATGCTAATGGTATCCTAAGCGTATCTGCTAAAGATAAAGGAACTGGTAAAGAGCAGTCTATCAAAATCCAGGCTTCTTCAGGTCTTTCTGATGACGAAATCGAAAGAATGAAAAAAGAAGCTCAGGAAAATGCTTCTGCTGATGCTAAGAAAAAAGAAGAAGTTGAAGTATTCAACAAAGCTGATGGATTAATCTTCCAGACTGAAAAGCAATTGAAAGAGTTTGGTGATAAGCTTTCTGCTGACAAAAAATCTGCAATTGAAGCTGCAGCTGCTGAACTTAAAACTGCTTTTGATGCTAAAGATACTGAAGCTGTTAAAGCTAAAACTGAAGCTTTAGACGCAGCATGGATGGCAGCATCTGAAGAAATGTATGCGCAACAACAAGCTAACCCGCAGGCTGGTGCTCAGCAAAATGCAGGTGGTGGTGCAGAAGATGTACAGGACGCTGACTTCGAAGAAGTAAAATAATTATTGAGTAGTCAATAACAAACAATAAAAAAACCGCTGTAAATGTAATGTTTACAGCGGTTTTTGTTTTTATAATTTTTTAGCATGTATTTGGACCTGATTCAAAAATATCCATAGAATATATTGCATCTTTCCATGCTTTATCATGAGATTTTTAATAAGACATCCAAATGATTTTGATAAATGTTCACTAATCTAATTGGTATGCCTAGACATTCTTTTATGATTAAAATATTTTTTACGTTATATAAAATAGCAATTATTACTAGCAGATGATTATTTGGGAATTTTATTCTCTGCTTTCACTGTTTTCAACCAGCTCTGATAGATCGGAAACCAAACCCTGTCACCATTGGATCCGTTACAAAGTATAATAATACCATTCTTTGTGGGAAGATCTAAAAACATGGCAGCGCTCCACCCTACATTTTCGCCTGTATGACCGATTGTACGAAAACCTTCAAAATTCAAAAAGCGATAGCCCAGGCCGCTTTCGCCTTCATTGGAAAAAGGAAGGACAGGAGTTTCCATCAGCCTGAGGGTTTCAGGTTTTAAAACTTTATTCAATTGTTTAGAATTTCGTGTTATGGAAAGTTCTGCAAAATGAGCTAGATCCTCAATAGTGGTCTGCAGTCCTGCGGCTGCCTTTTCAGTAAAAATTCTGTTTTTTATAGGATTGCCCAATTCGTCGTATGCTGTAGCCGAGGTTGCCATCATTTCTGCTGTCCATTCGTAGCTAGTATGTTTCATACCAAGTGGTAAGAAAATATTTTGTTTCATATAGCTGGCAAAACCCTGTTTGGTTTTCTCTTCCAAGAGTAGTTGAGCGACTGTATAACCGCCTCCGGAATAGTCCCATTTGGTTCCGGGCTCACTATTTAGATGTACAGTTTCGCCATTTCGTTTTGTTTTTCCATTCAATGATTCTTCCAGACTCAGGAGTGGCGTTCCCTGATCTGATCCGCCATAACCGTGAACAGAAAGTCCTGCTGTATGACTTAGAAGACGTCTTAGTGTTACTTTAGATTTATCAAATTCTGAGTCTGGAAGATGCCATCTGGTAAGATATTGGTTTACGGGATCATCCAGCTTCACAAGATCCTTCTCCGTCAATTGCATAAAGCCCCACGAAGAAACTAATTTGGAAATAGAACCAACATTGAAAATAGTTTCAGGCGTTACACGTTTTTTAGTTGTCAGATTTGCATAACCTATAGATTGAATCCAGGCGATCTTTCCATCACGTATTACGGCGACTGCAATTCCGGGAACATTATTTTTTACAGTAAGTTCTTTACCCGATATTTCTATTTCCTGGTATAGTGGATCAGTTTTGCCGGGAATAGGGTTATGATTTGTAGTTTTTGTTACCGAACAGGAAAATGTTATTCCCAAACAAACCATTAATAAACTGCTTTTTAGTTGAATATTGTTTATCATAACTTTTAAGGTCTGTTGATGTCTTAGATTAGTATTGAAAATAAAATTAACCAATACTCAAATGTCCGAAATAATAACCACTTACAGAAAATAATTATCAATTACCTATTTCCCGGAAGGTATATTTATCACGCAGGTGTCTTATGCACCTATTGTAATAAACCAGAATATAAAAAATTGTGTAGAGCTATTTATATTTAGGCAACTTTGTAGTGAGTTTCCATGGAAAAATAAGGATATAAAAATATTTAATAGTGCGTGAAAATAAGTTTGTTTGAATGCTTATTTGGGGGCCGATTTAGAGAAAGTGATGAGTCCATTCTTGTACCCTGATTTAAAAGATCTAATTATGCTGATTATTGTTATTTATTTGAATTCCATAATGTTAAATCTATTTAATTTTTATAAAGCTTATATGTTTTCTGCAGAATACTTCTAAATTTATATTAAATATTAATCCAAATAAAAAAGTATCATGCGAAAATTAAAACTGCAAATGCACATTTCTCTTGATGGCTATGCTGCGGGGCTTAATGGTGAAACAGACTGGGTATTTTTATCGGGTAAACAGGATCCTGCTGCATTTCAATTTATTGTAGATCTTGCAGAAACCAGTGATACGCTCTTGCTTGGTCGCAAAATGACCTCGGGATTTATTCAACATTGGGAAAATGTATTCGATAATCAAGCCGACAGTCCTGCATATGCAATGGCTAAACCTATAGTTAATATGAGGAAAATAGTTTTTAGTCGTGGTGAGAACCCTGTTACAGGACGTAATATTGAGTTGGAAAACGGCGATTTGGAAACAGTTGTGAAAACTCTCAAAAATCAGCCGGGAAAAGATATTCTGGTATATGGAGGTTGCAATTTTGTAAGTTCTCTTATCAGCCTAGACCTTATTGATGAGTATTACATGATTATCAATCCTATTGCGCTTGGCAGTGGATTGCCTATTTTTAAAAATCAGAAAACATTGGAATTACAAAGTTCAACAGCTTTCAGTCATGGGAAGGTGATTAATAAGTATATTCCGGTATAATTTATAGCCTTTGCAAAAAAAAATACCCCGAAGTTTCTCCGGGGTATTTTTATATTATTTTTTCTGAATGATAATTTCATCTTTTCGGATTTGTTCCAGATATATTTCCTGAAATCTTACCGGCATGTATTCGTACAGCTTGTCCCAGTGCTGATCTTCCGATATTCTTTTCATACTCTCAAATGATCTCACAAAAAGACTTTCAATAATATATTTTATATAATTATTTCCGTTTCTGTAAAGCCATTCCATAGATTTTATATGGTAGGAAATCATATTGATTTTAGCTTCCTGTAAAAGAAGTTTCAGGTGATTGATAACTGCCTGCATAATACCTGCAAAATTATTTTGAGCAGATAACTGGGTAATTTCGTTCCGAATGGAAGGATAAGATATTTTTAAATATTCTGTAGCTATTTTCTTATTGATCGTTTGCATTTTGTCGTTCATCATAATCTTTAAGTTTTTTAAAGCAATTAAAGTGTCGCGAAAATTATGCCATCATTAAATATAGGCAGCAAAGGCAAAAATGCCTACAATTGCAGCAATATGAACTGCCAAAATTTCAATGTTGTGTCTGGTATTAGAAGACTTCCATTCTTCTATGTCAAATTTTCTTCTCGTCTTTCTTTTCATAATTTCAGATGTTAGTGATAGTAGTTAAACGCCGATGTCAATCATAATATTTGTTAAAGAATAAAATTACATTCCCGGTTTGTAAATCTGCCGGAAGTATATCTTTTGCAAATCCGGAGAAATATTGCAAAAAATTACCCTTCTGTATTCTTTGTTGCAGGAAGCAGTTAAATAATCCAGAGAATAAATAAAAATATTTTCCACCGCATTTTTTAGTGCTGTATCTCCTTTTTTGTAAATATGATCCATCTTCTCCAGGCTCTTGAATAAAAGTCGGTTTTCATTTTTACGGATCATCTCTCTTATTCTGTCTGTGAATATCTGAATAATGCCAGAAGTGTTCTGATCGGAGAGTTCATTTTTTATTTCCGGAATAATGGCTGTGATTTCCTGTGTTGCTTCTAAATGATTCATTTTTTTGAATTTTAAACGGGATATGCCAAATAATGTTCCTTTAGAATCTGTTTTATTGTAATTTACTGAAAATCTGTCAATTGAATTTGTTTTAATCATTTTTTAATAGATAAAATCCCTCTCAATCTGATAGATCTTTTATCAAAATGAGAGTTTAAGTAAATTAACTTTTACTTCTAATTTTTACTAACAATTAGGTTTAATGAAAGTGGAGAATGAATATCTTTGCAACTCTCAAAAAATAAAAATATGAACGAAGATAATATCCGCAGACTGGAACATATTTCTGTACATTATGTACGTAATAAAATGAATGGAGAAGGGATGGTTCTGTCAGAAAGTGAACTGGAACTGGAACCTGACATGACAATTTTGCTGAAAGATTTTTTCCTTACGCCATTTAAGTCGGATGTATATTACCAATTTTATGATGAAGATGCATTAGAGAACAATGCAGTATTTTCAATAGCCAGTAAAATCTTCGAAAAACCTGAGTTTTGCCATGAGGAATCCAAAAATCTGGCAGAACATCTTCATAATAAAACCCTGCATAGTAATATTAAAGATGGTGAGTTTTATGTCACTTATTTCAGAGACTATGTTGTAGAAGGTAAAATTGTAGATGCTATTGGTCTATTTAAAACCGAAAATAAAGAAACTTTCCTGAAAGTACTTCCTGAAGATGAAGGTTTCCAAATTCAGAAAGACCAGGGGATTAACCTGAGAAAACTGGATAAAGGTTGTCTTATTTTCAATACCGAGCAGGAAGATGGCTATATGGTTTCTGTAATCGATACCACCAAAGCCGGAGTAGAAGCCCGTTATTGGGTAGACGATTTTTTACAGCTTCAGCAGCGTAAAGATGAGTATTTCAATACTGAGCATACATTGTCTATGTACAAAAGTTATGTTACAGAACAATTACCACAGGAATATGAGGTGAGCAGAGTAGATCAGGCCGATTATCTGAATAAATCGATCAACTTCTTTAAAGATAAAGAAGAATTTGAGATTGAAGAATTTAAAAAACAGGTTTTGGTACATCCGGAGGTTATTGAAAGCTTCGACGAATATAAAAAACAGTTTGAAGAAGAAAGAGATATAAAACTGGAAGATAGCTTTACAATTGCTACAGGTGCTGTAAAGAAACAACAAAGACACTTTAAAAGTGTGATAAAGCTTGATAAGAATTTCCATATCTATGTTCATGGAGATCGCCAGAAGCTAGAGACGGGGGAGGATGATAAAGGAAAATATTACCGTTTGTATTTCGAAGAAGAACAATAATTGGGAGATACCTATTTTTGTGTTTAGAAAAAGTTATCCACATTGTTTTCTCTGTTGTGGATTATAAAATAATAAAAAAATGGCCGGATATTTTTTCGGTCATTTTTTATGCCCTTTCCCGAATTCTTTTTGTGAGTAAATCAGGTCTTAATTCTTTTTGTTCACCAGATAATTTATTATATTTGGTAGAATCATTAAAATACAAAAATATGAAAGTAACCGTAGTTGGAGCAGGAGCCGTTGGAGCAAGCTGTGCAGAATATATAGCCATGAAAAACTTTGCTGCCGAAGTAGTTTTGGTAGACATCAAAGAGGGATTTGCAGAAGGAAAGGCTATGGACCTAATGCAGACGGCTTCCTTAAATGGTTTTGATACCAAAATTACAGGAACAACAAACGATTATACAAAAACAGCAGGTTCTAAAGTAGCTGTTATAACTTCAGGAATTCCAAGAAAGCCAGGAATGACCCGTGAAGAGCTTATCGGGATTAATGCAGGAATTGTAAAAGAAGTTGCACAAAATATATTAAAACATTCACCAGAAGCTATTATCATTGTAGTAAGTAATCCTATGGATACAATGGCATATCTGGTACATAAAGTAACTGGTTTACCAAAAAACAGAATTATTGGTATGGGCGGTGCGTTGGATAGTGCTCGTTTTAAATACAGGCTGGCAGAAGCTTTGGAATGCCCGATTTCGGATGTAGACGGAATGGTTATCGCTGCACACAGCGATACAGGAATGCTTCCTTTAACACGTATGGCTACAAGAAACGGGGTTCCGGTAACAGCATTTCTGAATGAAGAAAAGATCCAGTATGTTACTGAAGAAACAAAAGTTGGTGGTGCTACCCTGACTAAATTGTTGGGAACTTCTGCATGGTATGCTCCGGGGGCAGCAGTATCGGTAATGGTACAGTCTATCCTGAATGATCAGAAAAAGATGATTCCGTGTTCCGTACTTTTAGAAGGAGAATATGGACAGCAAGATATCTGTTTGGGTGTTCCGTGTATTATTGGTAAAGACGGAATCGAAAGTATTGTCACCTTAGATCTGAATGATGCTGAGAAAGAAAAATTCCAGACTGCCGCTGCAGCAGTGAGAGATGTAAATGGTGATCTGAAACTGTAAAAACAACATATTATACATAATGAAGAAAGCAACCCGGAAGGGTTGCTTTCTTGTTAGTTGAAATAATATAAGTTAATATGAATGTGATATCTATATGTCAAATAGAATGCCAAACTGAATCATTTTATCATCTTTGAAAGTCTGATCCTTGAAGTAGTTGCTAAAATCCTTTTTAATAAAGAAATTGAACTTGTTATAGGAAATATAAAATTGTGCCCCGTATACAAAAGGATTCACATTGAACTCCTCTCGGTGGCGGTATTTTATACCATCACCTTTTACAATATTATTGGTAGACATCTGGATACCGCCATATAGTCCTGCACCTACCTTGAATCCTTTAAAGTAGCTGCGGTACCTTACATCCTCACCGGCATTTTTAAGCGGAGAAAAATTATATTGTAAACCAATCGGAACCATAATGTATCCGGTTCTTAATTTACTTTTCTGAAGATCCCTGTCACTTTGCGCTATAATAATATTATTGTTGGCATCTTTTGCAAAGAATTTATCATTTTCCAGACGTAATGTCCTCCATGAAAACCCTAGCCCCGATACAAGTCCCCATGGGCTGGTCATACTAAACTGTCTGTTGTATTTTATACCAAATTCAAAATTGTTGGAAAAGGCTTTATTTTTATCGAGATCATTATTGGGAAGATTGTTAGTAAGTCCCATTACACCAAAAGAAAGATACAAAGTAAGGCTTCGCTCGGCACGGAATTTATACATAAGTTTCTGATGAAGGTCCTTTACGCTTGTAGCATCAGTATTCAGTAAAGAATATTTTACTTGCTTCTGGATAATTTCATCCACATTAAAACCTAAATCATTGATGCGTTTGTCAATCTTTTCAGAATATGAATCAGCTATTTTAGCTTTCTGTTCTGCAATTTCCTGATTTGATAAACCATTTTTTTCAGCTTCCAGAGTTACCTTTTTTATCTCATTCTCCATTTTTACTTTTTCTTCCTGGATAATGGTATTGATCTGTCGTGCATATTGCTCTATATTCTCCTTTACAATAGGGCTTACCGCAGTATCTTCTTTAGAAGGCAAATTCAGTTTAAAGGTTTTTTGTGCAAAATAAGAATTGGAAAAAAGACACAATACTCCTGCTATAATAATTTTCTTTATCATAATTTTTCTTTTTTATAAAATGTTGGTCTATCTGCGGATTTCAACAGATGCTACGTTTGATCCGTCCTTTGTCTTTTCTATAGCTTCTCTGTTTTCCACAGAGAACAAGAGAATTTTAGGATCTACATACTTTTTCTTCTTTGCTGTCTGTTCCTTAGTCTCTTCAGTTTTTACAAGCTGATTTTGAGGTGCAGGAATAGCTGCATCAATTTTTTCAATAGATGTAATAACAGTTTTAGGCAGAACTTTCTGTTTTGGTGTTTTCTCAATCTTTGCCGGAGGTAGTTGCTGCTGAGCCAGATTTTTTGAAAGACTTTCTTTTCTAAGTACTGAATCTGTTTTTATATTGGTTTCAACTGTGCTTATTTCTTTAGGCTCCGAACTATTTACAGGCTGAGTCTGCTTTGCAATAACAGGGTTGTTATTTTGTTTGTCATTTTTGAAAATGAAAATACCTGCAAGACTGCATAGCAGAATAACAGAAGCAGCAGCCAACCATATAACAGTATAGTTTTTACGCTTTTGGGGAGTTTCCTCCAGGTCTAACCGGATATCAGCCCAAAGATTTCTGGATGGAGTTATTTCTCTTTCTTCCAGCTGATTTTTTATATAGTTGTCCAGTTTATCGGATTTCATTTCTAATTAATTTTTGTTGTATAAATATTTCTTTCAGTTTTGCTTTTGCACGGAAAAGCTGTGTTTTGCTTGTCGATACAGAGATGTTTAGCATTTCTGCGATCTCCTGATGTGGATAACTTTCCAGAACATAGAGATTAAAAACAAGTCTGTAATTTTCAGGTAACTGATCCAATAGTTCCTGTACATTGAAATCTTCATAGATATTAACTTCTTCATGATCATCTGCTGCATCGGCTATCTGGTTTTCATCCAGATAAAAAATCGTTTTTTGTGACTTTAAAAAGCTTAGGCATTCATTTACGACAATACGTCGCGCCCAGGCGTTTATGCTGCCATCATTCCGGAAGCTTTCGATATTTTTAAAAATCTTACAGAAAGCTTTTATCAGACAATCTTCGGCATGGTAGATATCCCTTATATAGGTACGGCTTACACTTAGCAGCTTTGGTGACTGTTGTTCATAAAACCTTCGCTGCGCTACCGGATCGTGCTTTTTTAGCAACGTTACGAGGTCATCTTTATGTTTAGATAATATTCTCACGGAAATGTTTTCTGTTAACAAGACTACAAAAAAACAAAAAGGTTACACTCTTCGATTATTTTTTTTGAAAAAATATGAAAAAGTTGTTAAGGATCAGGTACAAAGTCCAGGAAGATATGGAAGAAATATTATTGTTGTGAGATAGTATTCCTCCGGAATACTCACTTTCTGACACACCCATTTTACACAGATCAGACTTCTCGGAGCATCTTTCAAGTTTTCTAAACGAATATGAAACAGAAAGTATAGTCCATCATAATGAATGAAGAGCTCCGTTAGGTGCTTTATCTCTATAGATTATAATTATGACAATTCATAGCGTTCCGGAGGAACGTTATCTTAGTTTGGGGAATGAAAATCTCCGGGTTTCATCTTCATATTAGCTGAATATTTTGCCTAGTTCCCAACTTTTACTCCTGATCCGTTATTAATCAGCATTTTAAAGTGAGATAAAAAGGGAATAGTGTTATTTCGTTTTATTATTTATAAAATAAGATAGTAAATAATAAGAATTTTATTTTTTCCGGTAGAGCCGGAAGCTAAATAAAAATGGACAGAAAAATAAAAAAGCAACACTGCCGAAGCAAGTTGCTTTTTTACTAGTTAAAAAAATCTGTTAATATGAAGTATTTTATAATTCGCAAATAAGATGCCAAAAAATAAAAAATTAACAATTTTTAAGTAAGATTTATTTCATGTTATGAAAGCTTAACAAAATCAAAAATTTGTAAGGCTTTGTTTAACAAAATGTTTGGATAGATATTCAACAAAAAAGCCCCGAAAATTTCGAGGCTTTATGAACAAAAATTTATTTTTATTGTTTTACTTCAAAGTCAGCTTTTATTCTTACAATGTCACTTAGCATGGCATCCGGGAATTTTCCACCGATTCCAAAGTCAGACCTTTTCACATCTCCATATACTTGTAAGCCTTTTGTTACTTTACCTGTCTTTTTGTCTGTAAGTTCACCACGGTATACCATAGTCATGGTTACAGGTTTTGTCACACCATGCATGGTAAGGTTTCCTTTAAGAGTATAAGTATTAGTCTTATCCGCTTTTAGAGAAGTACTATTGAACGTAATTTTGTCGAACTGAGTTGCATCGAAAAAGTCAGGACTTTTTAAATGCTTGTCACGGGCATCAACATTGGTGTCTATGGAATTAACATCTACACTAAAATTTACTTTGGCATCACTAAAGTCTTTAGCTTGTGATGCTACAGCTAAATCAAAAGTCTTGAAAATTCCGGAAACATCTGAAATTCCCATGTGTACTACAGTAAATGCAACATGTGAATGTGCAGGATCAGCTTTCCATGCAGTTTGAGCAAAAATGAATGTGCTAGCTATAAAAAAACTAAGAATTGAAAATAACTTTTTCATATTTATTGGTTTAAATTGATGTCTGCGAAGTTACATGATCATTAAAAGCCGGACATAGACATATGATAAGAAATGCTTCTTATTATAAATTTATAAGTCTATGAAATTGCAGCTTCATAAGCCTGCCATCCTCTTGTTCTGTAGGTTAGTGCAGCTTGCTCTACATCGTCAGCTTTATAAATACCACGACCTACAATAATGAAATCGGTATGCAGGTTTTTGAATACATGTTCTGGCGTGTTGTATTGCTGTCCTTTGCTGTCTCCTTCCACAGAGATATTAACACCAGGGGTAAACAATAACAAGTCATCCTGAATCTGGTTTTGCGCTACACAACCCATAACATTTGGTTCGTTAATAATGATTTTCATAGCCTCTTCACGGTAATGTGAATCAGTAAGAGTTCCTTTAGAAGACATTCCCAAAATTGTAATAATACCTGCATTGTGGAAACCTTCCAGAGCCTTACTGCCTCCGATAGCATGTGCTGTAACCATATCCGCCCAGTTTGCAATCTTATATACACCATGTGAAAACTGTAATTCCTGAGTATTTCCAATATCTCCGAATTTACGGTCTTCCATTAGTAAGAAATTGTGTTTAGTTGCAATGTCTATTAACGGAATAATAGTTTTATCATAATCGAAATCTGAAATAATATCGATATGTGTTTTTAATGCTGCAATATGTGGACCTACAACGTCAGCAAAGTCCAACAGCTCTTGTGTTGTGATTACGTCAGCAGATGCAATAAGATTACTGCGCTTCTGTAACGCTGTTTCTAATAATTTTGTTGCTACAGGATGGTCTATATTTTTAAGCTTCTCCTCGTAACGAACTTTTTTCTTTTCTTCAAAAGTAACAGTGTTTCCGTTTAAAAAATCATTGATTCTTTCTACTTCATCATCAGTCAGCTGATTTTCCTCTTTAAGGATTTCAACAACTTCAGAGATTGTGAATAGCGTGTGTACGTTATAGCCTTTTTCCTGTAACTTTTCGCGTCCTCCCTGCTGTCTGTCTAATACAACTACAATGTCGGATACATTTAAACCTTCATTTTCTACCTCATCAATAGTTTCTAAAAGAGATTTTCCGGAAGTGATAACATCTTCCACCAAAAGACAGTTTTGTCCTTTTTGGAAGATACCTTCAATTAGCTTTTTAGTACCGTAAGCTTTAGCCTCTTTTCTTTTAATAATTAAAGGGATATAACTTTCTAATGACATTGCTGTCGCCATAGGAAGAGCTGCATAAGGTACACCGCAGATCAGATCAAAATTATCCAAAGGAAGCATTTCCAGAAGATAGTTAGAAAGATGCTTTAGGATTTTCGGATCGGATGCCAAAGGACGAAGATCTACATAGAACGGGCTTTCAATGCCACTTTTCAGGGTGAATCTTCCGAATTTAATAATGCCTAGTTTGTAGGCCTCAAGAAAAAATGCTCTTTTAGTTTCCATTTACTTTTTTAGATTTCCGCAAAGATACGATTTAGTTACCAGTTGTTCCACATTAGGCATGATCCTCTGTATATTCTATATTTGGGTGTAGTTTGTGGCTGACAACTAATTCTTATCTTTAAACTCAAAATAAATTTCATGAAAAATAAATTCTCTTTGTTCTTTTTTATGGCATCTGTTGCTTTTATCAATGCACAGGTGCCAGATGCAAAACTCGATGAATTGGTAAAGAATACACTGAAGACTTTTGATGTACCCGGAATGTCTGTAGGTATTGTAAAAGATGGTAAACTAATCTATGCAAAAGGATTCGGGGTAAGATCTCTGAATACAAAGGCTGCTATGGACGAGAATACACTTGTCGGAATAGCTTCTAATTCCAAAGGTTTTACTGCAACAGCATTGGCAATATTGGCAGATGAAGGGAAACTAAATTGGAATGACAAAGTGACCAAATTTATTCCGGAATTCAGAATGTATGATCCTTATGTTTCCCAGGAAGTGACTGTAAAAGATCTTATCACCCATCGTGCCGGTTTAGGTTTGGGGCAGGGAGATTTAATGTTCTTTCCGGAGGGTGGAAATCTTACCGTAAATGATATTGTACATAACGTACGTTACCTAAAGCCATCAAATCCTTTCAGAACCAAACTGGATTATAACAATATCATGTTTATTGTAGCGGGGGAAGTTATCCACAGAGTTTCAGGACTAAGCTGGGCAGACTTTATTGAACAGAGAATTATGAAGCCTGTAGGGATGTCAAGTAGTTTTGGATCTTATAACAGAGCAAAAACGGTAATGAATAAAATTGATGCACATGCTCCTGTAAATGGTAAAGCTGTAGCTGTTCCGCATGACTGGAATGAAACAGCAAATGCGGCAGGCGGAATTATGAGCAATATTCCGGATATGACAACATGGGCCAACTTCTTAATCAATGGTTTTGTAACTAAAGACGGGAAACGCCTGGTTTCCGAAAAGAATGCACACGAATTATGGAGCTTACAAATACCAGAAAGCATAGCGGTTAAAAATCCATATGATTCTAATTTTTACGGATACGGAATGGGATGGTTCCTTAGTGATGTAAAAGGACATCTTCAGGTTCAGCATACAGGCGGGCTTATTGGTACTGTTACCCAATTCACTTTGATTCCGGATCTTAAATTAGGAATAGTTGTATTGACCAATCAGCAATCGGGAGCTGCATTTAATACAATTACCAATACAGTTAAAGATTCTTATCTTGGAGTTCAGGGCAGAGACTGGCTGAAAAATTATGGTGACCGTATGGCAAAAGTGAATGCTAATTATGATAAAGAAAAAAGCGATGTGTATACAAAAGTAGAAGCTGCACAGAAAAATATTCAGCAGTTAGCAAAACCGGAACAATTCACAGGAACATATAACGATGTTTGGTTTGGTGATGTAGTTGTGAAGCAGGAAGGAAAGAAGTATTTTATATCCTGTGTAAACTCTCCGAGATTAAAAGGTGAGTTATTGCCTTATTCTTATAATACGTTTGTGGCAAAATGGGATGACAGAAGCTACGATGCGGATGCTTTTGTAATCTTTAATTTTGATGAAACAGGAAAGGCACAGTCTGCAAAACTAAAACCTATTTCGGGAGTAACTGACTTTAGCTTTGATTTTGAAGATCTGGATCTGAAAAGAAAGTAATTTTTATCGCAAGGAACACAAAGAGTCTTTTATTTATTATACTGTTTTAAGATCACAAAGCCGTTACACTCAGCAAAGACCATAGAGCGCTTAATGTCTAAATGGTAGAAATAATTTTCGGGTAAAATTTTGTTTTCTAAAAGTGGTAGCAATTAACATTGCTTTTGTGTCTTTTGCAGTTTATATATGCGGTTTACAATTAGTTAAGATTATTATCTGAATTAATTGTAAACCGTTTTTTATGGCTTGGATTAATCCAGTTCTTTTGGACTGTAGAAATATTTTAGCTGGCATTTCTCTTCGTCGAAATGGCTCCAGGAATCAATGTCTATTTCGATACCAGCAACCCCACATGTTGGAAAACTAATGATATCGTTGCCGGAAAAAAGATTAGTAAAATTAGAAATTCCGTTATTGTGAGAGAAAAGGGCTACACTGTTGTGTACATCGTCAATTTGATTGATGACGGAGACAAAGTCATTTTCACGGGCATTATAAAGCGCCGATGCAGTACTCATTTCTGCATTTTTGTAAGTCTTATGGAAAAAAAGACATGTACTGTAAGCTCTGTTTGCAGGACTGGATATTAGCGCATCGATATCTATTCCTTTCTCGTTGAGAAACTCAGCCATCCTCGGAGCATCTTCTTTTCCGCGTTCTGCGAGGGGCCTGTTGAAATCGTCTATACCCTCGGGCCAGTCACTTTTTGCATGACGAACCAAAATTAATTTCTTCATATTAAATAATTGTACTGGTGGTGTAAAATAATGGTTAAGTTTTTTTTGAGAAATTAAAGGTAGAAAAAAAATACAAATCCTGATGCAAAACTATATATGATAATTATGCAGGTATTAGGAGTTGGTCTCCATATTATTTTGCTAAAGAATATTTACAACGGGTTTCAGCTATTAGTGCTCTTTTCCACAATCTGCTTTTGTATTTTTGTTCTTGCTTGCTCCCATTCATCATCTAATATACTATAATAGGCTGCATTTCTTGTTGTTCCGTCGCTTACTATTTTATCCTTTCTCAGAATACCTTCAAATATTCCACCTATTTTTTCAATAGCTTTTCTCGACCGGAAGTTGGTGTCCTTGGTCTTCAGTTGTACCCTGTTTGTCTTTAGAGTTTCGAAGCAGTAGGTTAGTAATAATAGTTTACACTCCAGATTTATTGTTGTTCCCCAATAATCTTTTGTAATCCAGGTCCAGCCAATCTCAAGTTTTTTGTCAGCCGGATAAATTTCAAAAAGCCGGGTAGAGCCGATTATTTTATTTGTATCCTTATGTATTATGACAAAAGGATATTGGTTACCGGCAGTTCTTTCACTGATAGCAAATTCATAAGTTTTATAAAAAGTATCTCTTTCTGAGCAATCTGTCGGAATAAGTGCCCAGAGTTCTTTATCGGCAGCTGCTGTATATAATTCTTCAAGATGTTTTTCTTCTAATGGTACCAGATTTATGTTTGTTCCCTGTAGAATTACAGGATGGTTTATCCAGGTATTTTTCATGAGTAGGTTATTAAATAAGTATAATAGATAATGACAGAACTAAGTTAGAAAAACTAATGCTTTACATTATTAATATTTTGTGAAAATATTGATCACAAAGGCGATCATAGTAGGTTCTGATATTCTTTGGTATATTTATACCAGAAGAATCAGAAAACAGAAATGAATGTAAAATAATTACATCATCTAAAACTTAAAAAAAATACTAAATTTGCAAAATGGGACAAATAATGGCTGTTGATTATGGAAAAGCCCGTACAGGATTAGCTGTAACGGATGATATGCAGATTATAGCTTCAGCACTACAAACGGTTGAAACACCGAAGCTCATGGATTTTCTGGAAACTTATTTTCAGCAAAATAAAGTGGATGAGATTGTAGTAGGACTTCCTACAGATTTAAAAGGCAACATGTCGGAGATAGAAACCGAAATTCAGAAATTTCTGGAACAGTTTCAGATAACGTTTCCGCAGATAAAAATTAACCGCTTCGATGAGAGATTTACCAGTAAAATGGCTTCTTTCTTTATTAGTCAGAGTGGTAAAAGCAAAAAAGAAAGACAACAGAAAGGTTTAATCGATAAAATAAGTGCAACACTTATTTTACAGAATTTTTTAGAGACAAGATGATATTACCAATTCGCGCCTATGGCGATCCTGTTTTAAGGAAAAAAGCACACGATATTACAAAGGATTACCCGGAACTAAACCAGTTAATCGATAATATGTTCGAAACGATGTACCAAGCGCATGGCATAGGACTTGCAGCTCCACAGATCGGATTAGATGTTCGTTTATTTGTAATCGATGTTCGTCCTTTAGCAGAAGATGAAGATTTTCTGGATATTCGTGAAGAATTAAAAGATTTTAGAAAAGTATTTATCAATGCAAAAATATTAGAATACGACGGAGAGCCTTGGAAATTTAACGAAGGTTGTCTTAGTATTCCGGATGTTCGGGAAGATGTAAGCAGACCAGAAACCATCACAATGGAATATTATGATGAAAATTTTGTGAAACATACCGAAACTTTTTCGGATATTCGTGCCCGCGTAATTCAACATGAATATGATCATATTGACGGAGTTTTATTTACGGATAAACTAAGCGCACTAAAAAAGAAAATAATAAAAGGGAAGCTAACCAAGATTACTGCAGGTGATGTATCTGTAGATTATAAGATGAGGTTTCCTAAATAAAAAAGAATATTAACTAAGATAAAAAAATAAAAATGCAGTTAGAAAGAATCATCTCGATTTCGGGTAAACCGGGACTTTTTAGACTTGTTTCTCAGCTGAGAACAGGTTTTATTGTGGAAGATATCACAACAGGAAAAAAAGCTAACATTTCCAATACAAGCCAGGTAAGCCTTTTGGATAACATCTCTATGTTTACTTTTGATAGTGAAGTTCCTTTATTTGAAGTGTTCCATAATATTGCAAAAAAAGAAGATTTCAAACCAACCATCAACCACAAATCTTCAGCTGATGAGCTTAAAACATTTATGGCTGAAGTACTTCCTAACTATGATGTAGAAAGAGTTTATGAATCTGATATCAAAAAACTTGTACAATGGTATAATACACTTCAGAAAGGAGGATATATTACACCAGAAAGTTTTGTAGCTCCTGCTGCTGAAGAAACTGCTGAGGTTTCTGCTGAAGCTACTGAAGAGGTAAAAGAAAAGAAAGCTCCTGCTAAAAAAGCGGTTAAAAAAGAAGAAGCTGCCGAGGAAGAAAAGCCTGCTAAAAAAACAGCTAAAAAGAAAACTGAAGAGGAATAATATCTTCAGTCACACCATAAAAAAACTCTGCTCTTATCGGGCAGAGTTTTTTATTGCAGTAAGATTAAATTAACTTTGTCTCTCCCGAAAATTGATAAATATGAATACAAGAGCTGAAAAACTGGAAGCATTTGGCCGACTTCTGGATATTATGGATGATCTACGCGAGAAATGCCCATGGGACCAAAAACAGACCCTTCAGTCTTTGCGCCATCTGACATTGGAAGAGGTTTATGAACTTTCGGATGCTTTGCTGGAAGAAGATCTGCTGGAAATAAAGAAAGAACTGGGAGATGTATTGCTGCATTTAGTTTTTTACGCAAAAATAGGATCGGAAAAACAGAGTTTTGATATTGCGGATGTAATCAATAGTCTGAATGAAAAACTTATTTTCCGCCATCCGCATATTTACGGAGATACCGAAGTTAAAGATGAAGAAGAAGTAAAGCAGAATTGGGAGAAATTGAAACTGAAAGAAGGGAATAAATCTATTTTGTCGGGTGTTCCCAACGGTTTGCCTCCAATGATCAAAGCTTACCGCATTCAGGATAAAGTAAAAGGAATAGGTTTTGATTTCCCTACGGCAGAAGAGGCCTGGAAGAAAGTTGAAGAAGAACTTTATGAATTTCATGCGGAAACAGATGCAGATAAGAAGGAAGCAGAACTGGGAGATCTTATTTTTTCTATTATCAATTATTCCCGTATTGCCGGTGTAAACGCAGATACAGCACTAGAACGTACCAATCAAAAGTTTATTTCCCGTTTCAAGGCTATGGAAGAGCTGGCTCACGAAAGGAATCTTGTCCTTTCAGAAATGAGTCTGGAGGAAATGGATCAGCTTTGGAATGAAGTAAAGAAAAAACTGGAGTATTAATTATATTTCTATATTTGTAGAATATTGATTCACCAAATATAGAAATACTGATTATGAAAAAAGTTATAATCCTTTTTATAGCTGTCTCTAGCATTGTCTATGGACAAAAGGAAAAGAAGCTGGACAGCCTCTTTACTTCATTATATGCAGCCAAAGAATTTAATGGAAATGTCCTTATTGCTGAAAAAGGGAAAGTGATATATGAAAAGAGCTTTGGGCTGGCTAATGAAAAGACAAAGCAGAAACTGGATAAAAATACAGTTTTCGAATTGGCATCGGTTTCAAAACAATTTACGGCAATGGGAATTGTCCAATTGGAGAAAGATGGTAAACTTAGCTACAATGATCCCCTCACTAAATATTTTCCGGAATTAGGCTTTTACAAACTTATTACCATAGATAATTTGCTTCATCATACGTCCGGACTGCCAGATTATATGGAATTATTTGATAAAAACTGGGATAAGAAGAAGTTTGCAACAAATAAAGATATCGTAGAGATGCTGGCAAAATATAAACCTGAGCTTTTATTTGCGCCAGGAGATAAATATGAGTACAGTAATACAGGATATGCTTTATTAGGATTAATTATCGAGAAGGTTTCAAAGCAGTCTTATGGTGATTACTTGAGCAAAAAAATATTCAAACCTCTTGGGATGGCTAATACCAGGGTTTATAGAAGCCGGTATAAACCAGAAAGCATCTCCAATTACGCTTTAGGTTATGTTGTAGACAGCCTTGGAAATAAAAAATTATTGGATGATCTGGGAAAGGAATATTATACTTATTATCTGGATGGTATTGTAGGGGATGGCATGGTGAATTCTACAACGGGTGACTTGCTGAAATGGGACAGGGCTTTGTATGGAGATAAACTGGTTAATCAGAAAGATAAAGATCTTATTTTTAGTTCCATAGTTACTAAAGATAATAAAGATACTCGGTATGGCTATGGCTGGGGTGTTGATACGAAAGATCCGGTTGGGAAAATAGCAAATCATTCCGGTGGCTGGGCTGGCTATATCACTTATATTGAAAGAGATTTGGATCATGATAAAACGATTATCATGCTGCAAAATAATAATTCGGAAGCTACATCTTCACCAGTGAGACAGTTAAGAAATATTCTGTATGATATAAGATCTGTTAAAGTAGATATTGCCACACTACAAAAATATGCCGGAAAATATATTAAGAAGAACAGCAAAACATTTGAGGTATTTTTTGAGAATAATAAATTGTATGTACCCTTGAATCCCCAGGTGAGGTTAGAATTAGAGGCTATCAGTACTAACAAATTTAAAGTCAGAGATTTTAGCCCCGATGTTTTTTATGAATTTAAAATTATGGATGATGGCAGTATAAAATGCAATATGTCACAGCCTGCACATAATATGAATGAAGAGGGAATCAAAAAAATATAATAAAATAAGCCGGTATAACACCGGCTTATTTCTTTTTAAATTATGTAAATTTGGTAGGCTTTTACAGCATTATTACTATACTAGGTAAGAAAACTAAATTAACATGAAGAAACAATTCCTTTTGGCCATTGCTATGGTCAGCACTGCTATGGTGTTCTCACAATCCCGGAAAGAAGACTCTATTTACGTTCGGGAAAACTATACGAAAGTTGAAAAATTAATTCCGATGAGGGATGGGAAAAAGCTGTTTACAGCAATCTATATGCCTAAAGATCAGAAACAGAAATATCCGGTATTACTTAATCGTACACCTTATACTGTAGCACCATACGGAGAGGATAAATATAAAATGTCCTTAGGGAATTTTCCGGCAGAAATGCGTGAAGGATTTATTTTTGTTTATCAGGATGTTCGTGGTAAGTGGATGAGTGAAGGAGAATTTGAAGATGTGCGTCCAGCATTAAAACCAGGACAGAAAGGTATAGATGAAAGCACAGATACTTACGATACATTGGAATGGCTTTCTAAAAATCTGAAGAACTATAATCAGAAAGCCGGAGTATATGGTATTTCTTACCCAGGATTTTATTCTACAACAACGTTGGTTAATTCTCACCCAACATTAAAAGCTGTTTCGCCACAGGCTCCAGTTACCAACTGGTATTTGGGTGACGATTTTCATCATAAGGGCGCTATGTTCCTGAACGATGCATTCATGTTTATGACTTCTTTTGGAGTACCAAGACCAGAACCAATCACACCAGATAAAGGACCTAAGCGTTTTATACCGCCAGCTAAAGAAATGTATAAGTTCTTTTTAGAAGCAGGATCTAATAAGGAACTGAAAGATAAATATATGGGAACTAATATTAAGTTCTTTAATGATATGTATGCACACCCGGACTATGATCAGTTCTGGAAAGATCGCAATATATTACCTCACCTTACACAGGTGAAACCTGCTGTAATGGTTGTTGGTGGATTCTTTGATGCTGAGGATGCTTACGGAACTTTCGAAACCTATAAAGCTATTGAAAAGCAAAACCCTAAAGCCAATAACATTCTAGTTGCTGGTCCGTGGTTTCATGGCGGATGGGTGAGAGGAGATGGTAAACAATTCGGAGATATTAAATTTGATCATCCGACAAGTATAGATTATCAGCAAAATCTTGAACTTCCGTTCTTCAATTATTATTTGAAAGGAAAGGGGCAATTCAAAGGCGGAGAGGCCAATATTTTTATTACAGGAAGCAACCAATGGAAAACTTTTGATACATGGCCGCCGAAGAATACAGAGACAAAACAGCTTTACTTCCAGCCGAATGGTAAACTGAGTTTCGATAAGGTACAAAGAACAGATTCGTGGGACGAATATGTTAGTGACCCGAATAAACCGGTACCTCATCAGGACGGAGTGCAAACCAGCAGAACCCGTGAATATATGATAGATGATCAACGTTTTGCTTCCAAGAGACCCGATGTTATGGTATATCAGACAGATGCATTGCAGGAAGATATTACATTAACAGGGCCGGTTATCAACCATTTATTTGTGTCGACTACCGGAACAGATGCCGATTATGTCGTAAAGGTTATTGATGTTTATCCGGAAACGGAAGCTGATTTCAACGGAAAAACAATGGCCGGATATCAGATGTTGGTAAGAGGTGAAATTATGAGAGGAAAGTACAGAAATGGATTTGATAAACCTGAAGCCTTCCAGCCGGGATTTGTTACGAAGGTAAATTATGAAATGCCGGATATTGCACATACCTTCAAAAAAGGACACCGCATTATGATTCAGGTACAAAATTCATGGTTCCCATTGGCAGACCGTAACCCACAGAAATTTATGAATATTTATGAAGCTACTTCATCTGATTTTCAGAAGGCAACGCATCGGATTTTCCATGATGTGAATAACCCGACTTCTGTAGAAGTAAATGTTCTGAAAGAAAAATAAAAACTTTTAAAAAGCTGAATCTTATTCAGCTTTTTTTATTCTCTGTTGGCGTGATCATTGCTGCAGAAAATACTTACATTTGTTTATAAATAACGAGTTATGCTACGTAAATTACTATATACACCTCTACTTTTTAGTCTTATTTTTTGTACCCCAAAGGCGCAAGAAACTCAAAGCACATCAGAAAGCTTTGGACCTTTACATACAGTATTTAGATTTCCTAAGAAAATAAAAGAAGTTTCCGGAATACAAATATCTCCGGATGGTAAGGAATTTTACGTTCATGAAGACCAGGGGAACAGCAATGTGATTTTTGCTATAGATATGACTGGAAACAATACCCGGACTATTACCATTGAAGGGGTAGAGAACAATGACTGGGAAGATATTACACAGGATAAAAATGGTTTCACCTATATTGGTGATTTTGGAAACAATGATAATGACCGCAAAAATTTAGCAATCTATAAAGTAAAAATCGGTAAAGAAAACAGCACGCCAGTTTTGCAAACGACAAAATTTTCGTATCCTGAGCAGACAGAATTTCCGCCTAAAAAGAAAAATTTATTATTCGACTGTGAAGCTTTTATAGAACATGAAGGCTACTTTTATCTTTTTACTAAAAACAGAAGTAAAAAATCTGATGGTACATCGCTGGTGTATAAGATTCCAAATAAACCGGGTGAATTCAAAGCCCAGCTAGTCGGAAAACTAAAGTTGCCGGAGAAATATCATGACGGGGCTGTTACAGGAGCGGATATAAGCCCGAACGGGAAAAAAATAGCATTAATAACACATAAAAATGTCTTTATTCTGGAAAATTTTGAAGGAGATAACTTTACAAATGCTAAAATGACCCAAATAGATTTGCAGAGTAACTCCCAAAAAGAAGGAATTTGTTTTGCAACCGATACAATACTGTATATTGGGGAGGAAAGAAACTATAAAGATGAAGGCATACTTTATTCGATGGAACTGAAGTAGATCTTCTGAATATATAATATGATCATATATTGAACTCCCGGATTAAATATTCGGGAGTTTTCTAATAGTTATTTCTTCCTGAATTACAGACTGAAGTTCGGGAAATATTTTTTTAAGTTTTTTCACAGAAAGAGAAGTCATAATATTCCACATAAAACGTGGTTGATCAAAGAAATAAAAAACTTCATTACTGGTTTTTATCTCGAAAAAATGGATCATTACTTTACCGATTAATGGGTTGTAATATAATGGAGTAATTGACGTTATTTCTGCCAATGGCAGCTTTTTTTCATTATTTATATAGAGCTCTCCTTCTCTTATAAATAGTGCTGATATTTTTGACTTTCTTTTTATAGAAAGATATTCATGAAAAGAAATAATCAGGAATATGGTTGGTATAAGAGTAAAAATGATAGCATAAAAAAATGGTGGGTATTGTTCTTTTTCCCGTACAATATAGCTGATAATGCTTATGATCACTATAGGAATCAATGCATACTGAAAATATGCCCTCAGAAAATAATTAACCGGACCAGAATCAATCCTCATTTTAATATTACAGCTTTACATTTTTAGAATCTCATTCCTATGCCTGCAGAAAACCTTCCACCATCGCTTCCTGTAAAATAAGTAGCTCGTGCAGAGAAAGCTTCGAGAATACTTATCCATATCCCGCCACCTACAGACTGATGCCATTTTCTGGAATATTCACCATCCATCCATACACGCCCGTAGTCATAGCCGGCTAAGATACCAAAATTTACCGGGATTACCCGATTTCGTACTCTTCCGAAGTTCCAACGGATATCATTACTCTGAAATAATGAAGAATTACCCAAAAATCTGTTGTTTCTGAAAGATCTTAAATCATTATTTCCGCCTAAGTCTGCACCCTGGAAAAATTCGAAATAACGGTTATTAATATATACGCCTTGTATTTTGGTTGCAAAAACGAATTTCCCGTCATCATCTATACGGTGTGTAACATTCAGACGTGCATCATAAGTCATGAAGTTACGATTTGGACTATCAATATTCATTCTCCATGCAGCTGAAACAGCAAAGCCAAATGCCATAGTTGGGAAAGCAGCATTGTCACTATGATCGTAACTGAAACCATATTTTGCACCTAAGAATTGCTGATTATCGAATACTTC
Source organism: Elizabethkingia bruuniana (assembly GCF_002024805.1). Taxonomy (NCBI): domain Bacteria; kingdom Pseudomonadati; phylum Bacteroidota; class Flavobacteriia; order Flavobacteriales; family Weeksellaceae; genus Elizabethkingia; species Elizabethkingia bruuniana. Next base: position 2,927,052 of record NZ_CP014337.1, on the reverse strand, counting down.
GGGATTAATCTGCCCAGACTGTGTAATAAAACGATTCTGATTATGATGCACTTTGTAATCTTCATAGCCTAACTGAAATGTCTGAACGAATCCCATAAAGCTTTTTTTGGATATAGAAGGAGCTATCTGTAGCTGCTGTATGTTTACCCTGTTGTAGTTTCTGCCCAGGTCATCATCATAATTAGCGGTATTATTACCAAAGCCAAAATAGTTTTGTGCGAAGTCCGGAGTAGTAAAACGCCCATCCAAATGCAGTGTCCATTTTCCGATAGCATTAGGAAAGACACCATTATAAATAAACTCTATTCCGCTTGTAGCAAAGGAATAATTAGTTTTGAAAGTGTGTCTGGATGTGTAAGGATCTCTATCGAAACCATTATGCGTGTAGTTTACAACAGCGCCGACCTTAACTCCTTCATCGGGGTTGTACCCTATACTAGGATACCCGGCCCAGAAGTTGTACTGAGGCTTTTCAAAGTTATAGGTGTTAATATCGTAATCATCCTTAACTTGCTTTGCCACATATCCGGTAATGTTATACGTGTTTTTCTGAGATTTAAAATCATACAACTTAACATTTCTTCCGTCCTTAATGTTGTATACATCATGATTAAGCCCGCCTATAAGCCTTATTTTTATTCCTGTTCTTTCTGATCCGGAAACGTCAAATATATCATCATCATCCAGACCATAAATCCAAATTTCATCCGTATTGTGCTTAGAATATTCCCGCTTGAAAACTAGTTCGTTTTCTTCTTTTTTTACACGGTATTGCAAAACACTAACTTTATGTTTTTCCTTCTTTATAACAAAACGGTCAACTTTGTTGGTACCGGTAATCATTACCGTCTTTTGTAAGGTTTTATAATATTCAGCAGCATAGTGAGCCATTTTATCTCTTCTTATTTTCAGATTCTGCTTTATGTGCTCTATGGTGCCGTCTTGTACTTCTTTTGGCAGATTATGGAAAGCTTTGTCTATAACCTCATCGGTCATATTCTGCTGTATGTATTCTGCTTCTTTTTTCCAGTCTTCTTCAGTAGCATTTTTCAGGAAAGCCAGATCTAATGGATAAGGTTCCCTGTTTAACCATTTTATATTTCGGATATCTTCTTTGAAACTCTGCATGTGGCGTAATGGCGGCATCTGCATAATGAACTTAAATAAAAGTCCGTCGTATTTACTGAATGCCTGATCTCTGTCTTTTGGAATGGCTTTATACACATAAGAGTTTCCTTCTTTGTATTCTGCCCAGCGCCATTGATCATAATGTCTGTCCCAATCGCCAAGAAGCATATCGAAAATACGGGCACGGATATAGCTCTGCTGATCCACAGAATACTTTTCGGACTTTTGAAGATTCTTCATCATGTCCAGAGTATTCATCGTTGTGGTAGCTCCATTCAGCATTTTAAGATCATCCGGGCTATCCGAGAATCGTTCTTCTATCATATAGAGTTCATCACCATAGTCGTAATTGAAATCTCCCAATGCCTTCTGTCTCGGGATATAATAAAGTGACGGGTCCGAATGGAAGACATTGATACTTTCTGCAAGATTGCCTACAGCAAACGGAGTATACGGATGTGTTGTTGTATAAAAGTCGAGTAAGAATTTTTCGGCGAAAGTTCCTTCCAGTTCATGACCAAAACTTTCATTTTTAAATGCTACAGCATTCAGAAAGCGGATAGCACTTTTCTTTACACCTCTCATCGCATATTCCTGTTTGTTTGGCGCAACAAGACGTAACGAGTTAGACTGGTGTCCGCCACCAGCCCGGACAGGGCTAAGCCCTCCTTTTAGCGTATCCAGAGTTGCAACCTTGGCTTCTATAGGCATGCTGTAATATTTCCTGTAATGGTCTCCCCAAAGCCAGGTATAAACTTTTGATTTTTGAGTAAGTTTTGCCGGATATACTGAAGTTTTTATTGAATCAGAAAACGTATCCGGATATTTTCCGGGAGCCGGTCTCTGCAGGTTTTCCAGAACCTTAATCCGGGTTAAGAAGTTTTCTGTATTATTTTCTGTGCTATAATAAGATACGTTGGCACTACCATCCTGGTTGATATCTAAAACAGCATAACCATTGCCACCAAAAGTAAAGTCTTTCGGAGTTGTCGCTTTTGCTGCTTCGTTTTTAGAACCTGATCCGCTAATAATCTGACGAATATTTCTTTCTTCAAGGTATTGCAGATTATGGTCGTGACCGGATACAAAAATTACATTCTGATTATCCTGTGCAAGACTTTTCAGTCGCTTTACCAATGCTGTATATCTTGCATTATTAAGATCCTGAGGACTGATACCGGATGTCGCACGAACTACATTGATAAATGAGCCTATAACAGGAAGCGGAACTTTATCTCCAATAGGATAAAGCTGCTTTTTTAATGAAAAATATCCGGCATGGCTGCCACTACTGATTAGAGGATGGTGTAGGGCTACCACAATAGGTTTATTCTGATTTTTATTCAGTAAGCTTTCGAATTCATCAAAAAAATCATCCCGTGTTTTTATGCTGCAATCTGCATTCATCCCCGGATTTTCATCCCAGTTTTGAAGATACCATTCACTATCAATGGTGATAAGGGTAAGATCATTGTTTAGTTTTACCTTATCTATAGGACAACCTTTCTTAGGCAGAAAAGCTTTTTTATCATCCAGGTATTTCGCTACTGCTTTTTCCTGAGCTTTTAGGCCATCCAGACCATGATACCAGTCATGATTTCCGGGGATTACAATTGTATTTCCTTTGTAGTCTTTGGCTATTTTCAACTGATTTTCCAGTTTAAGCTTTGCCAGATCATAACCCGGATCCTTTTCATCTGGCATTCCCAAAGGATAAATATTGTCTCCGAGAAATAAGAGTGTAGAGTTAGGAGAGGCCTCTTTAAGCCTTTTCTGAAGTAGGTTTAGCGTATTCTGTGCCTGAGGTTCGTCTGCATTTCCGGCGTCACCAATCAGGAAAAACCGATGGGCAACTTTAGAAGAATCCTGTACAGGTATCTCGGCGATATTTTTCCCTTTTTGTACAGTATATGTGGCACATGACTGTAGTGTAATTCCAAAGATTGAAACTTTTAAAAAATTGGAAAGCGTATTTTTTAGCATATAAACTTTGAAATGCATAATTTTATCTAATCAAATTCGACAAAATGACTCTAGTTCAAAAAGCAGGTTTCTTTATCGAAAACTTATTCAAAGATAAGTTATCTCCGGCATTTCTTTATCATAATTATAAGCATACGCAGGAAGTTGTTGCAAATGCTGATATTCTTGCCAATGCGGATAATCTGAATGAAGAAGAGAAAGAAATATTGTTGGTTGCATGCTGGTTTCACGACAGCGGCTATACAGAAGATATTATGCTGCATGAGGAAAAAAGTTGTGAGATTGCAGAAGAATTTTTAAAAGCAGAGGGCGTAAACGAAGACTTTATCCGGAGGGTGAAGGAACTGATTATGTCCACAAAAATCTGTTGTAAACCAGATAATAGAATTGAAAATATTATCCGTGATGCAGATAGCAGTCATCTGGCAAGTGAAGATTATTTCACTTATTCGGATAATCTAAGAAAAGAATGGGAGCAAACGTTGGGGAAAAACTTCAGTAAAAAGAAATGGAATTTAGATAATTTACGTTTTTTCAGGTTTCATCAGTTCAATACAGATTATGCAAAGCAGAATTGGAACCCTATAAAAGAAAAAAACCTTCAGAAGATTGAAAATATGTTACAGGAGCAGGAAAATATAAAGAAAGATAAAAATAAAAAAGAACCTAAAAAGGAAGCTAAAGCAGACAGAAGTATAGATACAATGTTCAGAATTACACTGAGCAATCATACAAGGCTTAGTGATATTGCGGACAGTAAAGCTAATATATTACTCTCCGTAAATGCTATTATTATTTCTATAGCGTTGTCTACACTCTTGCCCAAGCTGGGATCTGAGAAGAATGAGTATTTAGTGATGCCAACCTTTATTATGCTGCTGTTTAGCGTTATCACAATTATATTCGCAATACTTTCTACAAAGCCTAAGGTTACCAGTGGCGAGTTTACGAAGGAAGATCTGAAAAACAGAAAGGTGAATCTTCTGTTCTTTGGTAACTTTTACAAAATGAATCTGGATGATTACACACCAGCTGTACGGGAAATGATGGAAGATCGCGACTATCTGTATGATTCTATGATCAGAGATTTGTATTACCTGGGAGTTGTTTTAAACAGAAAATACAGATTGCTTAGTATTACCTACCAGATTTTTATGGTTGGAATTATTGTTTCTGTTATCGCTTTTGTTTTTGCCTTCTGGACGAGTTAATCCGGAAGCTGACAAGTCATTTCTACAACCTTATTTCTGTTAAGACCTACCCGTAGTGCTTTTAGTCCACTTGCTCCCGGTAGCTCTTCTACTTCCAGTTTTTCAATCTGGGAAGTAAGGTATCCTTTTTCCTGTAGTCTTTGTATATAGGAATAGTATTCCTTTTCATCCTCGCTAGAAGAATATACAATACAGATTTTTCCGGGCTGTGTAATTCTTTCGGTTGTATTTTTAATATAAGCTTTGTCAATACGTTTCTTGATGACTTCGTAACGCGAATTGTATGCACCGTCTACATCAAAATGTTTTTCGTCCATACGGAAGCGTATAGATAATGAAACGTTGAATACCAGTATAAGAGAATGTACATCCAGATTATAAGGCAGACAGGATTTTATAGATTCATGGGACAATTCCATTTCACATAATGTTTCCAATTGCCAATATCTTAACTGATGCAAAATTTCTTTGGAATAATGTTGTGTAGGGCTTATGGATTGTCCTACATATATATTATGTTCTACACCATCGGTTTTGAAAAGTTCAAAATAGTGTGGGAAAATAAGCTGAGCTTCCTGTTCTCTTTTTTCCAGAAGACTGGCAAAATTTTTATTAACAGCACTAACTGTTTCGTCAAAGGCCTTTCTTCTTTTATAAAGAAGTTGTCCGTTGGAATCCAACAGGCTGAAATAATTTTTTATCTCAGGAGCATCATTTCCTTCCAGTTCAAGATGTACTTTGTTGGCCAGAAAACGTATAACTCTCTGCTCTGTATCTGTTTTTAATCCTATTTCAACCTCCTCTGCAAGAATTTTTAGCCCAAATAAAATTTTCTCATTGACAGCTTTTTCATCTTTCAGATTTTCATAAATAGAGATAAGTCTGTTCAGTTGCTCCAGAAGATCTTCCTGCTGAGCCTTGCTCCGTATACTGGAAGAAGATTTGATGTCTGTTTGTCCGTATAAAGGATAAACATGATCAAAAGATATTTCTTTCAGACTATATTCCTCATTTCGGAAGTTTCCAAAGAACGCATTTTGTGCTTCATTACGGAATTTCCAGGCAACACTCGGGTGAAGGGAAGTATATTCCTGCTGAATGATAGCATCCAGTTTTGTTTGCCATTCATAATGAAATCTACTGATAGAAAATAATAAGAAAGGAGTAATAAAGTCCAGTTTTTTTACTTTCAGACTGTTAAATGCACCTTTAATACCAGATGACATCTCCAGAATAGCGAGTAGCTGATTGTCCTTTACCACAGGAATCATAATGAAACTATGTACATTATGCTCTATGAAATAACTGGAGATAAACTGAAATTTTTCTGAATCGGCATATTTGTAAACATCAGAAACAACAATAGGTTTATTACTTTGTGCCAACGCCTCATAAGCTTCTTTACCAATTGCATCGAAGCCCAGTTTATCATAAAGAAATTCTAAAATAGAGCTGGAGAAAAGTGCACGATTGTTTTGCAATTTTTCGAGTCTGTTTTGTTCATGATTAAAGAACATGAACCCGGTACGAAGATCCGGAATCTCAAAATAAGAACGCAGAATAGGTTCGAAACTATTGTCCAAGGCTCCTGTTTCTGGATCTATACTCAGCAGATTCGACTTTAACTCGGAAAGAGAGAAATCTGGCGTTACATCTGTCAGGCTAATAATAAAGAAGCCTTTCAGTATCCAGCTGCCGGGAGGGAATTTGGTTTTCCAGAGATCTATATTTTCATAGTTGTCCAGAAGAAGCTCTATTTCATCATCATTTAGAAAATGTGCTTTTTCTGTAGGAATAGTTTCGGTGAAATCAGCATTTATGGTTAGACGATAGTGTCTTACAATTCCTTGTTTATCAGGGATATCAAAATATAAAGGAGTTGATGTTTTAATTTCTCTTTTAAAATAAGTATGAATAATCACAACACAATTCATAATATAGAAATAGTCATCATCTAAATCTCTTATTTTGATTTCAAAACTTTGTCCGGCATCTGACAGTAGTTTCTTAAACCTTTCTGTGTAATTAAATGTAAGATTGAAGAAAGGAATACTGGCTGCTTTTATTTCATTATTGGTTAAAGCTGTCGGGAATAGATCGGCAAGGAGCTGGTGTATGAGTTCTTCATTATTACGAATAACATCTATGTCATCGAAACCTTCTCTGAGTTCAGGAACTTTATCTACCTTTTCTAAAAGCGCACGGGCGTATTCGGATCTGTAAGATTCCGAATCCTGATCCCGTATTTTTTCCAGCACCTCAATATATTTATGAAATGCAATACGCAGTATAAAAGGTGATTCTCTTTCCTGAAGCATAGCATGCAAATTTAAACAATAATAGGTAATTTAGGAACTAAACGCTTGTTTAAATTCGGGAATTATGTTATAGATAAAAGCATTTGCAATTCAATTACAAGCCCTGTAGGTATCAGTGATTTATAAGCTAATTTGCTTTATTTGAAACCTTGGCAAGCATACATAATTCAGGAAAATAATCTGGAATTATAAATCGACTGGAGAGAAAATAACCAGCCTCCGGACTTGTTTTATATATTTTTTAGTTTTAATGTTATAAAAATATTTTAAATCGGGTAATATCTTCTTGTTTGATAATATTTTGCATTGTTTTTTTCTGTCCGGAATCCTTTTAGAAAAATATTTATTGTATTAATACTAGGTTAAAAGTCTTTTGTTGTGCGGTTTTACAAATATTTTCATTGATTAATAATGAAAAAAATAAAAAATATTTGTTTTTAATAATTTTTATTTAATTTTATAAAAAACTAAATCACAAAAATTAATTAGATGAAAACCGCAAATTTTTCTTTTGCATTATGCCTTTCTGTGGTTATAATGTTATTTATCAAATGTACAAGAAGCGAACAAGATCTGTCAGTAACTAAGGATGCCATTGCACAGAAATCCGGCGTTACAGTATCAGCAGTTAATCTAAGCAATCTTATTGCTTACAAAAACAGTGATCACCAGATTTCGGCTGGTTATTACAGAACATGGCGAGACAGTGCTACAGCAAGTGGAAATCTTCCGAGTATGAGATGGCTGCCGGACAGCCTGGATATGGTAATGGTATTTCCGGATTATACACCTCCGGAAAATGCATATTGGAATACCTTGAAAACTAATTATGTTCCTTATCTACATAAACGAGGAACTAAAGTTATTATAACATTAGGAGATCTGAACAGTGCGACAACTACGGGAGGACAAGACTCTATAGGTTATTCTTCATGGGCCAAAGGCATTTATGATAAATGGGTAGGAGAGTATAACCTGGATGGAATCGATATTGATATAGAAAGTAGCCCAAGCGGAGCAACGCTGACTAAATTTGTTGCGGCAACCAAAGCATTGTCTAAATATTTTGGCCCTAAATCGGGTACTGGAAAAACATTTGTATACGATACCAATCAGAATCCTACTAATTTCTTTATTCAGACAGCTCCCCGATACAACTATGTATTCCTTCAGGCATACGGAAGAAGTACGACTAATCTTACAACAGTCTCCGGACTTTATGCACCATATATCAGCATGAAACAGTTTTTACCCGGTTTTTCTTTCTATGAAGAAAATGGATATCCTGGAAATTACTGGAATGATGTAAGATATCCTCAGAACGGAACAGGCCGTGCATACGATTATGCCCGTTGGCAGCCTGCAACAGGTAAGAAAGGCGGAGTATTCTCTTATGCTATAGAAAGAGATGCACCACTAACGTCTTCTAATGACAACACGCTTCGTGCACCTAACTTCAGAGTAACAAAGGATCTCATCAAAATTATGAATCCTTAATAAATTTTATACCAACCCCGGAACAATACTTTTTTCAAAAATTTTTGCATTGAATTATTTTCATTGCAGTACGGGTTGGTTTCTATTGTAACACTAATTATTAAATAAAAACAGACTATGAAAAAAATCTTTTTTGCCCAGTGTTCAATACTTTTATTGATGCTGGGATCATGTTCCAAAATGACAGAGGATATGACACCTGAGTCAGTTAATAAAGAAGCTTCTGTTAAAAGTGCTACTGCTTTGGCGGGCTCTAATGGTGTATGTATTGCTTATTATATTACTGACGGAAGAAATCCGACATTCAAACTGAAAGATATACCGGATAAAGTAGATATGGTAATACTTTTTGGACTGAAGTACTGGAGCCTGCAGGATACCACCAAATTACCGGGAGGTACTGGTATGATGGGAAGCTTTAAATCTTATAAAGATCTGGATACTCAGATACGTTCTCTTCAAAGCAGAGGTATCAAGGTACTACAAAATATAGATGATGATGTAAGCTGGCAATCTTCCAAACCGGGAGGTTTTGCTTCCGCTGCTGCATATGGAGATGCCATAAAATCTATTGTTATCGACAAGTGGAAACTGGACGGGATAAGCCTGGATATAGAACATTCCGGAGCAAAGCCTAATCCTATACCTACATTCCCCGGCTATGCAGCAACAGGATATAATGGTTGGTATTCCGGAAGTATGGCAGCAACACCAGCATTTCTGAATGTAATAAGCGAACTGACTAAGTATTTCGGTACTACTGCACCAAATAATAAACAATTACAAATCGCTTCAGGTATCGATGTATATGCATGGAATAAGATTATGGAAAATTTCCGGAATAATTTTAATTACATTCAATTACAATCTTATGGAGCTAATGTAAGCAGAACACAGCTTATGATGAATTATGCTACCGGGACCAATAAAATTCCGGCCAGTAAAATGGTCTTCGGCGCCTATGCTGAAGGCGGAACTAACCAAGCCAATGATGTAGAGGTTGCCAAATGGACACCTACACAGGGAGCTAAGGGTGGAATGATGATTTATACATACAATTCTAATGTTAGTTATGCCAATGCTGTAAGAGATGCAGTGAAGAACTAATATTCATAAATAAAATCAATGGTTAGCCAAATAGGCTAACCTAATATAACCGACACAATAATTCGTGAGTTTGTTAATAGAGTAGGGCTTCAGAATTTCTGAAGCCTTACTTGTTTATGATTATAAGAAGAGGAAAATAAAAAAGCTGTCTTATTATAAAGACAGCTTTTTTCATTAGATCAGAATGAATTGATTATCCTCCAAACTGTATATTAAAAAGATCAGGATAAACTCCTAATACAATAATTGCAATTGTAATAACTACTGCCAGTATGTTGTAAGTAAGACTTACTTTTTCACTGGTTTTGAAAGTTGTTTCTTTAAAGAAGAACATTGCGATAATAGGTCTCAGGTAGTAAGCGATACTTAATGCAGAACCCAAGATTGCTACTAATACTAAGAATGCAGCACCATTCATTGCCTGGCTGAATAAACTGAATTTCCCAACGAAACCTGCCGTTAATGGAATACCAGCCATAGATAATAATGAAACTGTAGCTACAATAGCCAGTAAAGGTTCAGTTTTAGCAAGACCTTTGAATGCATTGTAAGATACTTCTCTTTTTACTTTTTCTACCCAAATTAGTGTTAAGAAAGCACCAATAGTAGAAAGAGAATATGCTAAAAGATAGAAAGCCATTTTCTCTAAAGAGTTTTCATTCATTCCGAAGAATATCAAACCGATATATCCGGCATGAGAAACACTGGAGTAAGCAAGCATTCTCTTCATGTTTGTCTGAGCAAGTCCCATACAGTTAGCCAATAGTAATGTAATGATTACAAAGCTTCCCATAATGTTTAACCAGTTACCATAGGTTCCTGCGAAACCAATAACCATTAACTTGAATAGTGCACCGAAAGCTGAAATTTTAACTACAGTTGCCATAAAAGAAGTAATGATAGAAGGTGCTCCCTGATATACATCCGGGCTCCACATATGGAATGGTGCTAAAGAAGTCTTAAACGCCATTGCACAAAGCATAAGGATAAAACCTAAAATAAACATTGGGTTTTTTCCTGACTGAAGACTGAATTTGTGGATCTCTGTAAGATCAAATGATCCAGTACTTCCGTAGATCATAGCAATACCGAAAAGTAAGAATCCGGTAGCAAATGCTCCTGTTAAGAAATACTTCATAGAAGCTTCAATAGAGCGAAGATCTGTTTTATTAGCTCCTGCCATTACATATAAAGGAATAGAAAGAATTTCAATTCCTAAGAATAATGTAACAAGGTTTTTGAATCCAAATAATGTAATACCTCCACATAATGATAAAAGCATTAATGCATATAATTCAGACTGGTGGCTTCTGTGATTGTTGAATGCAAATCCTCCAAGGAAGAAGATAAGCAGTGTAACAACAATAGAAATCTGTGTTAATAGTCTTGCTGGTCCGTCGTACAAGTACATGTTGTCGTACTTCAGGAAAAAGCTACAGTCTGGCATATAGCTTACATAGAAAGCTATTAAAAGCCCTAAAATACCAATATATCTTGAGAATTTGCTTTGGTTGAATACCCCGGCAAAAAGCGATAATACTGCTGTTATAAAAATTATAATAAATACCGTCATTTTCCTTTCAATTAATTATTCATTGATTTGAAGATAAACTCCAACGAACTATGTACCATCTCCAGAATACTATTTGGGAAGATCCCGAAAAGTATTACAAATACAACCAGCGAAGCCAGTACAGAGAATTCTACTCCTGAAACATCTTTCATGTTAGCAAGAAGAACTTCGTCTCCTTTACCAAACATTGCTTTTCCGTACATTCTAAGCATGTATACAGCACAAAGTATAACAGTAAGACCTGATATAATAACCGCTGTTGTATTATAATCTGAAATAGATTTTAATAAGATGAATTCACCGATGAAACCATTAGTTAACGGAACTGCCATAGAGCCGAATACAATGATCAGGAAAAGAACAGCAAACTTAGGTGCTACCTTAGCAAGTCCACCCATTTGTCTGATGTCTCTTGTTTTAAATCTTCTGTATAAAATATCTGCACAGTAGAATAAACCAACGATATTGATACCGTGAGCAAAAGCTTGTATAACAGCACCTTCAGCACCCTCAGTAGTGAAGCGTCCGTTTAGAGTAAGAATTGCAGAAGCAAAAATACCCGCTACGATTAGTCCAATGTGAGAAAGAGAAGAATAAGTGATAATTCTTTTGATATCGTTTTTAACGATAGCGATTAATGCACCGTAAACGATACCTATAATAGCCAATGTTAATACAATCTGACCTGAAATTCCCAGAATAGCCCCAGGTGCAATCGGAAGAAGATATCTTAAAACTCCGAAGATTGCCATTTTCAGCATGATACCGGAAAGAAGCATTGTTCCTTCGGTAGGAGAGTAAGTATAAGTATCCGGCTGCCATGTATGGAACGGGAATACTGGTAATTTTACAGCGAATGCTACAAAAATAAACCAGAAAACTATAGTCTGTTGAGTAACGTTAAGATCCGAGTTATACATATCCAGTAGTGCAAAAGATGCAGAGTGGTTGTATACGTAGATAAGACCACCTAACATGAATAACGAACCGATAAATGTATACACGAAGAACTTAGTCGTGAAACGAAGCTTCTGATCTTCCTGACCCCATAGTCCGCAAATGAACCAAATCGGGATAAGAGTTACTTCCCAGAAAGCATAGAACATTAAACCATCTAATGAAGTAAATACTCCGATAAGACCGAACTGCATTAATAAGATCAGTCCGTAGAAAGTATTCTTATATTTTACAGTCTGACTAAAAGAAGACAGTATAATTAATGAGGTTAATATAGTGGTTAGTAAAATAAACAGCATGGACAAACCATCAACGCCCAGATGTAAAGAAGTCTTCAGGAATGAAGATTCCGGGGTATTGATTTGATACTGTAAGTTCGGGCTGTCTATGGTTGCCGCAAAGTCTAGTCCTGAAAGCATATAGAATGACAAAGCCATTTCTAAAAATGCTAGTACTAAAGCTATGTACTTAGCGCTTGGACTTTTCCATGCAAAAACCAGAGCAGATCCAATAACTGGTATTAGTAATAGTGCTAATAACATCTTATGAATTCAATAAAAAGTTAACAATTAATATAATCCCTACTGCCAATGACATAATCAGCACATAAGTTTCTACATTTCCATTCTGAAGGCGCTTGAAAGATTTTCCGGAATCTTCAGCTCCGTTTGCAACAAAGTTTACAATACGATCGAGTACAGCTTTATCAAACATTGATGCTGCTTTACCCATTCCTTCGATAGGCTTTACAATCATTGCATTATAAATCTCATCAATTTTTAACTTCTGAGCAGAAAGTCTTTCCCATCCAACATATTTGCTGTCTGGTAATGCCATTTTCTTTTTGTTTACATAAGTATTTCTTACAATAAACCATACAATAAAGAACATGGCAACAGTAATGGCTAATAAAATCCATTCTGTAGCTACGCTTACTTCCGGTAGTTCGATCGGAGAGATGATTACTTTGTTTAGCCAGTGTGCCAGTTTTTGGGAATGGTCGTGAGAAACAAAGTGCGGAAGGTTGAAGAAACCACCAACAACTGAAAGAATAGCCAGTACAATTAGTGGTAAAGTCATATTCAGCGGACTTTCATGTAAATGATGTTCTTGTTCTTTTGATCCTCTGAACTCTCCAAAGAAAGTAAGGTATAAAAGACGGAACATATAGATAGCAGTCATGGCAGCACTTACAAAAGTGAAGAACCATACTACAGGGTTTTTAGCAAATGCAGTTACAAGGATTTCATCTTTAGAAATCATACCCGATAAGAAAGGGAAACCTGTAATAGCAAGGGTACCGATAAGGAATGTCCAGTAAGTTACAGGAATTTTCTTTCTCAATCCACCCATATGTCTCATATCCTGTTCTCCGCTCATGGCATGGATTACAGAACCTGATCCTAAGAATAATAAAGCTTTGAAGAAAGCGTGTGTCATCAGGTGGAACATTGCTGTTGTATAAGATCCGGCACCTAAAGCGATGAACATAAAACCTAACTGAGATACAGTAGAGTATGCCAATACTTTTTTGATGTCGTTCTGTCTTAGTGCAATGAACGATGCAACTAAAGATGTTGCTAAACCGATGTACATAATGAACTCCATTGTACTAGGTGCTAGCGTATATAAGAAGTTAGAACGTACAACCAAGTAGATACCAGCTGTAACCATCGTTGCAGCGTGGATTAGTGCAGATACCGGTGTAGGTCCTGCCATTGCATCCGGTAACCATGTGAATAAAGGAATCTGTGCAGATTTACCCATTGCTCCGATAAACAGGGATACAGTGATGAAAAGAATAATACCACCATTATATTCGAACTTAGAAGCATTCTGAGCAACTGTCAGATAATCGATTGCGTTAAGCTGGTAAGCGATAGCGAAGATACCGATTAGTAAACCAAGGTCACCGATACGGTTCATAATGAAAGCCTTTCTTGCAGCTTTTCCATATTCTACGTTATCATACCAGAAACCGATTAGTAAGTAAGAACAAACTCCTACACCTTCCCATCCTATGAAAAGGATTAGGTAGTTACTTCCCATCACTAATAAAAGCATGGAGAAGATAAACAGGTTAAGGTAAGTGAAGAATTTGTAGAAACCTGCATCATGGCTCATATAACCAATAGAGTACAGGTGTATTAAAGAACCAATTCCGGTGATGATTAATACCATCATCAGTGATAACTGGTCTATTTGTAATGAAAAGTTAATTGGAACTCCGTCAATCTGGAACCACTTGAACAAACGTACAATAGTAACAGAAGAGTCCGCAGTGTAATCGGAGAAAATTGAAGCAGCAAGAACAAACGAAACAAAAACAACAAGTGTTGCTAGTCCGCCCACTACCACTTTAGGCAAATGCTTTCCGAATAAGCCGTTAATCAGAAATCCTATTAACGGTAAAATAAGTATAGCTATAATCAAATTATCCATCAGCAATTATCCTTTTAATTTGTTAAATACACTTACATCCACAGAACGGGTGTTTCTGTACATCATTGTTAAGATTGCCAATCCTACAGCAACTTCGGCTGCAGCAACCACCATGATAAAGAATACCAGTACCTGAGCATGTCCATCTCCTTTGTATGCTGAAAAAGCAGCTAACAGTAGGTTTACAGAGTTCAGCATTAGCTCAACACATCCAAGAATAATAATCGCATTTTTACGGATTAATACTCCTAAAACACCTAAACTGAACAACAGACTGCATAGAATAATATAATGTTCTATCGGAACAGCCTGTAACATCGAATTAGTTACTTCTCCCATTTTATATATCTTTTTTACCGATTAATACTGCACTGATGATTGCGGTAAGAATTAATACACTCGCAAGCTCAAATGGCAATACATACTCGTTAAACAATAATTTTCCTAGATTTTTGGTAAGACCTACACCATTGTCGGAAACAGCTACTTTAGCAGTTCCCTGGATGCCTCTGTAGGCTCCTAATAATCCTGTTAATAATATTCCTGCGGAAATAATTCCGATGAATTTCATATAGTTCTTCTTGCTGGACTCGTCTTTTGCATTCAGATTCAGCATCATCAGAATGTATAAGAAAAGTACCATGATGGCACCTGCATATACAATGATCTGTACGATTCCTAAAAATTGAGCATTCAGCAAAATATACATTCCTGCAATAGAGAAGAATGTAATAACAAGAGATAAGATGCTATATAACGGGTTTCTTGCAAAAACCATATAAACAGCGCTGGCTAACGCTAACAGTGCTACAAAATAAAAAATATACTGCTCCATTATTCCGGTTGGTTATAAGATTTCTTTTGACGATCAGAAATATCGATACGGTTGTTCATATCTTCTACCAGTTTGTCTTTTCCATATACAAAAGAACCTCTGTTAGTTTCTACATCTACCAATCTGTCTGTTAAATAAATTGCTGATTTTGGACATGCATCTTCACACAATCCACAGAAAATACATCTCAGCATATTAATTTCGTATACTGAAGCATATTTCTCCTCGCGGTATAGATGCTTTTCCTCTTTTGTTCTTTCTGCAGCAGTCATTGTAATGGCTTCTGCAGGGCAAGCTACAGCACAAAGACCGCAGGCCGTACAGCGCTCTCTACCTTCATCGTCTCTTTTCAGGACATGCTGACCACGCCATACTTTTGCAAAAATCCTTCTTTCTTCAGGATAGCTGAAAGTATTATTTTTTTGGAAAGCGTGCTTCAGCGTAATCCCCATACCTTTGAAAATGGCAGGCAGATAACTTCTTTCGGCTAAAGTCATCTCTTTATTGGAGACTACTTTTGATCTGTTCGTTAGTTTCATCTTATTGTAATTATCAGATGTCGGAGGTTAATTTTTCAGAGTTCAGAGGTTAATCCTTTGTCTTCCAATTTGTCTCCTTCACCACTAATTCAAAATTTAATAATTCAAAATCCAAAATTGTTTTATACAAACAATAATATTGCACCAGTTACCAATAAGTTAATTAGCGCTAACGGGATGAAAGATTTCCATCCTAAGTGCATTAACTGGTCGTAACGGAATCTTGGTAAAGTCCATCTTATCCACATAAAAATGAATACAAATAAGAAAGCTTTTGCTAAGAAGGCTACGATACTGATAATTCCGGCAGCATTTTCTCCCCAGTTTTCACCAACCCACTGAATTCCCGGATAGTTGTAACCACCAAAGAAAAGGGTAGTGATAAGCGCTGAAGAAATAAACATATTAACATATTCCGCAAAAAGGAATAATCCAAATTTCATAGAAGAGTATTCAGTGTGGAATCCGTTTACAAGTTCAGATTCACATTCTGCTAAGTCAAAAGGTGCACGGTTACATTCTGCAAGAGAGCAAACAAAGAAGATAATGAATGCTACAGGCTGAAGAACGATGTTCCACTTCATACCTCCCCATCCGGCTTGGTTTTCTGTAATAACACGCAGATCCAGAGATCCGTTCATTAATACGATAGAAAGAAGTGAAAGACCCATTGCCAATTCATAAGAAATCATCTGTGAAGATGCTCTTACTGCAGATATCAATGAAAATTTGTTATTGGAAGCCCATCCACCGATCATAATTGCATAAACACTGGTAGAAGCCATACCGATAAGGAAAAGAACCCCAACATCGATATTTGCTACCTGTACAGGTAAAGATTCACCACCAATGTTTAATGATTTTCCCCAAGGAATAACAGCTCCCGTAATCAGGGATATAAACATCAGAAGACCTGGTGCCAGTATGAATAAAAATTTCTCGGCATTTTTAGGCATAAACTCTTCCTTAAAGAAAAGCTTACCACCATCCGCCAATGGCTGCAAAAGACCAAATGGCCCTGCACGGTTAGGCCCGATTCTGTCCTGCATGATAGCAGCAACTTTACGCTCTGCCCATGTTGAGTAAGCAGCAACTGCGATGCATAACACAAACAGAATAACGATAAGTATTGTTGTAAAAAGAATATTTGTCATGGTCTATTTTTCGTGTTTGCTATCTATTTCTATTACGGTTTCAGAATCAATGCGCTTATATGAATTTTGCAGTGTTCCGTACTTGTTTGTTGAAATTACAGAATGACGGTCTATATGTCTTGGTCCTTCTATTGTCCAGTCCTTCGTATCTTTTCTTTCGAAACGACAGTCGTTACAGATAAATTCTTCTACTTCTCCGTAGATGTCTTTTCTTGCTGTAACACGAAGAATTTCGTCTCCCTTCATCCAAAGAACAGCTTTTCCGCTACATTTCTCACACTTACAAGTTGCATTTACCGGCTTGGTATACCATACACGGCTTGCAAAACGGAATGTTCTGTCTGTTAATGCTCCTACAGGACATACATCGATAACGTTTCCGATAAAATCATTGTCCAAAGCTTTGTTCAGGTAAGTAGAAATCTCAGCATGGTCTCCTCTGAACAGGATTCCGTGTTCTCTTTCCGGAGTTAACTGATCTGCTAAAAGAACGCAACGTGCACAAAGGATGCAACGGTTCATATTCAGCTTTATATATGGTCCGATATCATCGGCATCAAAAGTTCTTCTTTCGAACTCAGTACGAGTTTCCTGAAGACCATTTTCGTAACTTAAATCCTGTAAATGACATTCTCCTGCCTGATCACAGATAGGGCAGTCTAATGGGTGATTTACCAATAAAAATTCGGTTACAGCATGCCTTGCTTCCTGTGTTTTAGGAGATTCAAGATTCTTCACTTCCATACCATCCATTACAGTTGTACGGCAGCTTGCTACCAGCTTAGGCATCGGTCTTGGATCTGCTTCAGAACCTTTAGATACCTCTACAAGACAAGTTCTGCAACGTCCACCACTTTTTTCCAGTTTGCTGTAATAGCACATTGCTGGCGGGACAGACTTACCTCCGATTTGTCTGGCTGCTTCCAAAATAGTAGTGCCCGGAGCAACCTCAGTCGTTTGTCCGTCGATGGTTATTTTGAATTTTTTTATTTCTTCGCTCATATTATATGCTTTAAGCTATATGCATGAAGCAATAGGCTTTGTTATTTATTCTTCTTTGTATTAAATGTATAACCAATTCCGGCAAGAACCTGTCCGAAAACAAAATCCTGTTGAGCCTTGTCTGGCTTATTATTTAATGTTGTCTTAATATCCCACATGTTGATATAACCGGCTTTTCCTTCTAAACGAAGCATCCAGTGTTTAGCAAAAACAAGGTTGATACTCGCTCTGGCATCTGTACCTATCCCTGCTACATGGAAACGGTCACTTCTCTCATTTCCGAATAGTTTTACATTACTTTTCGGGAACATAAAACCTGCTCCAACTCCGTAAGACCATACAATATCCCAGTTTTTGCTGGTACTGATCTTCTGGTATTTCTCAATACCTAAGTTTTCATAATTAAGACCATCTGTATGTTCGAAAGTCAGGAATTGTTCGTCCTGTAAATTTACTTGTCCATTTTGTACCATTCCTGCATATTTCGGATCGGAAATGTGTCCGGAGAAATTTACAGTCTGGTTTTGGTCCATCACATACTTCATGTGATCAATTCCTAAAACAATCGCTAAATTGTCTTTAATAAAATAACCTGCTCTGAAATTATACTGTACTACAGTAAACCATCCCGGGTTAAAATAAACTATTCCGAATTTAGTTGGTCTATCTTGTGCCGATACATTGTTCAGTTGGAAGTTATAACCATTTCCTGAAAAATGAATATCGGAGTTACTAAATGCCGCTCTATTCCATCCAAAGAAAACAAACATTTGTCCTTTCTTCGTTAGGGGTGTAGGTTTCTCTACAATACCAGTATTGCTGTCAAGACTTTGGGAAAACCCCAAACTCGTTCCTAAAAATAGTACCGCAAGCGCAAAAAACTTCTTCATTATCTTTCTAGCAATTTATTAATTTGTTACAGCCGGAGCTGGTAATGGATCAGCATAATGTGCCAGTCCATAATTCTGAGTTAAACAAAGTTCTGGGTTTTTCACATGCCATTCGAATTCATCTCTGAAGTGGCGAATAGCTGCTGCAACAGGCCAAGCTGCTGCATCTCCTAACGGACAGATAGTGTTTCCTTCAATCTTACGTTGGATATCCCAAAGCAGATCAATGTCTTCCATTGTTCCTTTTCCGCTGTCAATTTTTTTCAATATTCTGTACATCCAGCCAGTTCCTTCACGGCAAGGTGTACATTGTCCACAACTTTCGTGGTTATAGAATCTTGCTAATGTAAGGGTATGTTTTACAACACACTGATCTTCATCCAGTACGATAAAACCACCAGACCCCATCATTGTTCCTGTTGCAAAACCTCCGTCAGCTAAACTCTCGTAATTCATATAACGAGGTTCACCGTTGATGGTTTTTAATAAAAGATTTGCCGGAACAATTGGAACCGATGATCCTCCAGGAATACAAGCCTTAAGTCTTTTTCCATTTGGAATACCACCACAGTATTCATCAGAGTAAATAAATTCTTCTACTGTAATAGTCATATCAATTTCGTAAACACCAGGTTTGTTGATATTACCACACGCAGAAATTAGTTTTGTACCTGTAGAACGGCCAACACCAATTTTAGAATATTCTGCTCCGCTGATATTGATAATCGGAACGATTGCTGCGATAGATTCCACATTGTTCACTACAGTTGGTCTTTCCCACAGACCTTTTACAGCCGGGAATGGTGGTTTCAAACGAGGATTTCCACGCTTACCCTCAAGAGATTCAAGAAGAGCAGTCTCCTCTCCACAGATATAAGCACCTGCACCTCTTTGTACGTAGATTTCTAAATCGTAACCTGTTCCTAAAATATTTTTACCTAAGAATCCTTCTTTTTTAGCTTCTTCGATTGCTTCTTCAAGAATATCAGGAATCCATGAATATTCTCCACGGATATAGATATAAGAAGCATTGGAACCTAAACAGAAAGATGAAATAATCATACCCTCAATAAGTAGGTGAGGGAGAAATTCCATTAAATAACGGTCTTTGAAAGTTCCCGGTTCAGATTCATCAGCATTTACAACTAAGTGTCTGGGAACACCATCTGGCTTAGCCAGGAAGCTCCACTTCATCCCTGTAGGGAAACCTGCTCCACCACGACCTCTAAGTCCGGAAGCTTTTACTTCCTCCAGAATTTCGTCTGGTGTCATTTTTAAGGCTTTTTCTACTGCATCGTAACCACCTTGCTTTCTGTAGGTGTCGAAGTAGCGGATACCTTCTATATGAGCGTCTTTAAGTAAAAGTTTTTTACTCATTTTATTATTTTTAATCTAAGGCAACAGCTCCCTGACGGCAAAGTTCAAGAATTTCGTCTACCTTTTCTTTTGTTAAATTTTCATGATAAAATTTCCCTAACTGCATCATTGGCGCATAACCACAAGCCCCCAGACATTCTGCCGGCTTTAAGGTAAACAGACCGTCTTCGGTTGTTTCTCCGTCCTTTATGTTCAGTGTTGTACGGATATGATCTAATATATCATCACTTCCTTTCAACATACAAGGACCTGTTCTGCACACTTCCAGTACAAATTTACCAACAGGTTTCATGTTGAACATCGTATAGAAAGTAGCTACTTCATAAACCTCGATTGGTCTTATGTTAAGCAGCTCTGCAACGTAATCCATTACCGGTACATCCAGCCAGCCGCCAAACTCTTTTTGTGCAACATGCAGCAAAGGAATAAGAGCTGATTTTTGTCTGCCCTCCGGATATCTTGCGATAATTTTATTTACCTGTTCTATAACTTCAGGTTTAAAAGCAATTGTTTCGCTCATTTTTGAAATTTTAGATTTTAGATTTTAAATTCTGAAATGAATCCAGTAGTCTAAAAATCAATTTATAATTTATAATTCAAAATTTATAATTTTTCTATGCATCCAATTCTCCTGCAATTACATTAAGGCTACTTAATGTTACAACTGCGTCAGAAATTAAAGAGCCACGTATCATTTCAGGGTATGCCTGATAATAAATGAAACATGGTCTTCTAAAGTGTAATCTGTATGGTGTACGGCCTCCGTCGCTAATCATATAGAAACCAAGCTCTCCGTTTCCACCTTCTACACTGTGGTATACTTCTCCTACAGGAATATCCTGTTCTCCCATAACAATCTTGAAGTGATAGATAAGAGCTTCCATCTTGGTATACACATCTGCCTTTTCTGGCAAATAGAAATCTGGCACATCTGCGTGATAAGATCCCTGAGGAAGATTTTCATAAGCGTTTTTAATAAGCTTATAACTTTCCAGAATCTCAGTCTGGCGAACCATGAATCTGTCATATGTATCTCCGGCAGTACCAATTGGTACGATGAAGTCGAAGTCGTCATATGAAGAATATGGTTGTGCTACTCTTACATCATAGTCGACACCTGCAGCACGTAAGTTTGGTCCTGTAAAGCTGTAGCTTAGTGCTCTTTCTGCACTAATTGCTCCTGTACCAATAGTACGGTCCATGAAAATTCTGTTTCTTTCCATCAGGCTTTGGTATTCAGCAAACTTCTTAGGGAAAGTTTTAAGGAAATCTCTTAGCAGTTCATGGAATTTTGGACTGAAGTCTCTTTCGAAACCTCCAATTCTTCCCATGTTAGTTGTCATTCTGGCACCGCAGATCTGCTCATATATATCATAAATTTGTTCACGTACCTGGAACAAATAAGTAAATCCTGTTAAAGCACCGGTATCTACACCAATAACTCCGTTACATACCATGTGGTCTGCAATTCTGGAAAGTTCCATCATTATAATACGCATATAGTCTACGCGCTTAGGAACTTCGCAACCGATTAATTTCTCTACTGTCATATGCCATCCGAAATTGTTGATCGGAGCAGAACAGTAATTTAATCTGTCAGTTAAAGTTGTTATCTGGCCATAAGGTCTTCTTTCAGCAATTTTTTCAAAAGCTCTGTGGATATATCCAACAGTCTGCTCAGAATGAAGAATTCTTTCTCCATCCATAGTCAGTACATTTTGGAAAATACCGTGTGTCGCCGGGTGGGTTGGTCCCAGGTTTAGCGTATAAAGCTGTTGGTCGATTTGCTCTTTCGACTCGTATTGGCTAAGTATATTTGATAAATTGTTATCTTTCATTTCGCTATAATTGATGGGTGATAATCGATAATTGATTTTTGGATCAGCAATCAATCATCATTAATCATTTATAAATTATCTTCCGAACATTGAATCGTTCTTGTCTGTACGTGTTCCGTCTTCAAGGCGATATTCTTTCAGCATAGGGTGATAACCCAGATCTTCCATGTTTAGAATAGGACGCATATCCGGATGTCCTTTAAAGTCTATTCCATAAAAATCAAAAGTTTCTCTTTCCATCCAGTTGGCTCCGGAATAAAGATCACTGATGGTTTCTATAGCAGCACTTTCTCTTGGCATGAAAGTTTTCAGTCTCAATCTGAAGTTATTTACCAAACTGTGTAAGTGGTAAACGACTCCTAATTCTTTCTCCTGATTATCCGGGTAATGAACTCCACAGATATCGGTAAGGAATATAAATTCGTATGAAGATTCTTTAAGATAGTGGATAACCTTTTTAGTCTCTTCTTTCTTTAACTCAATTGTCAGAAGCCCATAAGGTTCTGATGAGTTTAGAACAGCTTCAGGAAACTCTCTTGAAATGGCTTCAAGTACTAATTCATTTGTTAGTTCCATGGGCTTATTTAATGTTATAAGATTCTAATAGTTCTTTGTACTCCGGAAGATCACGTCTTCTAAGGCTTTCGCTTTTAGCAATTGCCTGAACCTGCATAAAACCTTCCAAGATTTGTTCAGGTCTTGGAGGACATCCAGGAACATAAACGTCTACAGGTATTACTTTGTCGATTCCCTGAAGAACAGAATAGGTATCGAATATTCCACCACTGGAAGCACAAGCACCTACAGCTACTACCCAGCGAGGCTCTGCCATCTGGCTGTAAACTGTTTTTAAAATTGGAGCCAATTTTTTTGAAATGGTTCCGCATACTAATAATATGTCAGCCTGACGAGGGGAGAATACCATACGCTCACCACCAAAACGGGCAAGGTCATAAGTAGGGTTCATCATCGCCATAAACTCGATTCCGCAACAAGATGTAGCAAACGGAAGCGGCCAAAGAGAATTTGCTCTGGCCATACCAATAAGGCTGTCTAGTTTCGTTGCAAAAAAACCTTCTCCGGCATGACCTGGAGGAGGAGTTTCTAATATTTTAACTTCTTTTGACATCTCTTTTTTGTTTTAATCTTCTGATTAAAAATTTAATTATTTATCCCAGTCCAATGCGCCTCTTTTCAGTACATAGAAAAATGCAATGAAGAAGATCGCCACAAACGTTACAATGGCCATGAAGCCTTCCACGCCAAACTCTCTGAAATTAACGGCATAAGGATAGAAGAATACTATTTCGATATCGAATAGTACGAAAAGGATTGCAGTAAGAAAATATTTTACAGAAAAAGGCGTTCTTGCATCACCTACAGACGTATAACCACTTTCAAAAGCTTGATCTTTTACTTCTCCTTTTACTTTAGGTCCCAATAAGCTGGATGCGATAATGGTAACTATCACAAACCCAAGTGCTACAGCAGCTTGTATTAATATTGGGATATAATTTTCTGGCAAGTTCATAATATCTTAATTACTAACTTGCAATAATACTAAAATTATAGGGAAAATTGAAATTACAAAGGCAATGTTTCTCGCTGAAAGCCAGTGGAAAAGGTAATTTAGAATGATTAAAAATAAATTACTTTTTACCTTTTAATCGCTTCAAAATCACAAAGGCAATGTATGCGATGTATAGGAATAAAAAACTGGAGAAAATAATGTTAATTAAATCGTTAAGCTGATCGTCTTTTACACGGAAAAACTGGTTGTAAGCAAAGAAGATAACAATAAGTATAGCGTATATAATAAGTTGCTTTTTCATGTCTTTTGTCTTGTGAAATTAATAGATTAAAATTCTTTGCTGTAGGTTCTTCTTCTTTTGTGATTTACAGGACTGTAATCCTGCCATAGAAGCTGAATGTTTTTATTCTCCTCAAGTTCGGGATTTGTTTCCAGGAATTTTACACCTTTCTTCTTGAAAATTTCATAAATTTCTTTGAAGATAATAGCGGTTACTCCGCGGCGTTGATATTCCGGGTGTATACCTATCAGGTAGAAATTTGCACGATCATTTTTCTTGCCTGCCTGTAAGAAATGCCACCATCCAAATGGGAAAAGTTTTCCGTTGGCTTTTTGTAAGGCTTTGGAATACGAAGGCATAGTGATAGCGAAAGAAATCAGTTTGTTATTGGCATCTGTAATGCAGACAATGAAATCTTTATCTATAAAGCCAAAATATTTTTCCTTATATGTTTGGATCTGTTGCTGGGTGATAGGGGTATAGGTAGAAAGTCCTTTGTAAGTTTCGTCCAGAAGTTGGAACATGGGTTCTACTAAAGGAAGTATCTCTTTTTTGTTATTGAATTTCAGAACTTTTAGCTGGTATTTTTCTTTGATGAGATCGTTGAACTTAATCACCTTTTCACTCAATACCTCAGGGAATGCAAGTTCAAATTCTACCCATTCTTTCTCTTTTACCAGTCCCAATTGCTCCAGGTGTTGTGGGTAATAATCGAAGTTATAGATGCCGATCATGGTGGCTAGTTTGTCAAAGCCCATTGTCAGCATTCCTGCTTTATCCAGATTGGTAAAGCCCATAGGGCCTTCAATTTTGTTTATATTATGCTGTTTAGCATATTCTGCAGCTTTTTCTATAAGAGCCTTTGATACATTAATGTCGTCAATGAAATCTATCCACCCAAAACGTACTTTATGAATGTCCAGTTCCTGACCTTCTTTGTGGTTAATCATTACAGCTATTCTGCCAACAACCTGATTGTTTTTATAGGCAAGATATAGCTCGGCTTCACTATAAGCGAGTGCCGGGTTTTCTTTTGGGTCCCATATTTGTTTCTCATCATTTATTAATGCAGGAACATAATTAGGGTTGTTTTTGTATAGTGTCATCGGAAACTGAATAAAATCTGTAAGCATTTTATCATTAATGACTTTTCTAAGGGAGATTTCCGACATGTTTATTTTAATTTTCTGCAAATATAAAGAATTGCATTTTTTCACCTTGTTTTTGGCATGGTTTTTTCCTTCATAGGAAGTAAGATTTAGACAGAAATTACACAAATGTTTAGTTATTATTTTATATTATTAATCATATTTATAGCCAGCGTAATTGTGCAAAACAGGCTCAGATCGAAGTTTGATTATTATTCAAAACTGAGATTGCGCAATCATATGTCGGGCAAAGAAATTGCTGAAAAAATGCTGGCGGAGAATGGGATTCGGGATGTTGTTGTAACTTCAGTTCCCGGACAGTTGACGGATCACTATGATCCCGCTAATAAAACAGTAAATTTATCAGAAGCGGTATACATGCAGAGAAATGCAGCAGCGGCAGCTGTGGCAGCTCATGAATGTGGACATGCAATACAACATGCAGAGGGATATTCTATGTTAAGACTGCGCTCCAAGCTTGTCCCTGTAGTGAATATTAGTTCCAGATTATTACAGTTTGTTTTGTTTGCAGGTATTATTGTAATGGCTTCCAGTGGAAATAAAACATTGTTAGCACTGGGTGTTATATTATTTGCTGTAACAACGGTATTTGCATTTGTTACATTGCCGGTAGAGTATGACGCGAGTAACAGAGCTTTGAAGTGGCTCGAAAAGAGCGGAACGGTAACTGTAGATGAACAGGATGCCGCTCAGGATTCTTTAAAATGGGCAGCAAGAACCTATGTTGTTGCGGCTTTGGGGTCTCTGGCTCAGTTGCTGTACTTTGCTTCTATGCTTTCGGGTGGGCGAAGAGATTAGTTTAAATCATGTTATCAATAAAATAAAGAAAAGACTGTTTCAAAAGAAGCGGTCTTTTTTTTTGTTCTAAGCCTAAACGGATCCTGAAAAGACTCTGGTATCTCTTTTTGAATTTTTGTAATTGAAAAGAGGAAATATGATTTTCTCCTGTCTTTTTTATCAGAATAGGAAGTTAAAAAATAAAATAGCATCTTTGCGGCTATGAAAAATAAGGTTTCGCAAAGCTTATTGTTATTTGTTTTGTTTTTAGTTTTTAGTGCGGCTGCTTTTGGCGTTAATTTTTTATTGGCGCAACAAGGGATAAGTGTATCTTATAAACTACATTTCCTGTTTTTCTTTCTTCATTTTCTTAGTTTGGCTAGTATTATAGGTGTTAGCCTTATCAAAAAAGAACTTATTGCCTATGTGTATGTAGCTTTCCTTATTGTAAAAATGGGCGGAGTTATATTTTTAGCATACAAGTTTCCGGAGATGAAGCAAAATCTGATGTTGTATTTTGGTTTTTACTGGTATTACCTGCTTGTGGAAACAGCTTTGGTTGTTGCTTTAATCAGAATACAGGATAAAAATCATAAAATAAATAAAACTGACACGCTTTGATATGTCATTTAAATCCTTATTTTTGCAAAAAATTTAGAATTCTGGTATGAATGTAAAGAAGATCCTTTATTTGCTTACGTTTTTAGTCGCAGGACTTGTATTTGCCTCTTCCACAGAGGGTCAGCAAAAGCCTGAGAAGTATAACCCTGTGCCAGACATTATGCACCATATCTCGGATTCCCACTCTTGGCATTTCTGGGGAGAAGGTGAAAAATCAGTAAGCATTTCGCTTCCGATAATTTTGTTAGATAACGGACTGAAAGTCTTTTCTTCTGCAAAGTTCGGTCATCATGAAGATGAAGTAGCTGAAGTAGATGGTAACTATTATAAGCTTTACCACAATAAAATTTATAAAACTGATGCTGCGGGTACGCTTAACATGCACGAAGAGCACCCTACAAATGTACAACCTCTTGATTTTTCAATCACAAAAGTTGTTGCGCAGATGTTATTAGCGGCAGTTATCCTTATATTGATTGCATTTGCAACAAGAGGAAGCTATAAAAAATCTCAGGTTCCTTCAGGAATTGCAAGATTTATTGAGCCACTTATTATTTTTGTACGTGATGAAATCGCTTTACAAAACATTGGTTCTGTTAAATATAAGAGATTTGTTCCTTATTTAGTAACGCTTTTCCTTTTCATCTGGTTGATGAATATCTTAGGATTACTTCCGGGATCGGCTAACGTAACAGGGAATATCGCTTTCACTATGGTAATGGCAGTTCTTACTTTCATTATAGTGAATGTTAACGGTAGAAAAACTTACTGGTCTCATATTTTTGACCCGTTAGGAAACAATATGCCATGGGCAGGTAAGCTATTAGTATATATAATCCTTGTTCCTGTAGAGATCTTGGGTATGTTTACTAAGCCGATTGCATTAATGATTCGTCTTTTTGCTAACATGACAGCAGGACACATCGTAATCCTGAGTTTAGTATCATTAATCTTCATTATGCAGTCTTACGCTGTAGCTCCGGTATCAGTAGCACTAACATTGTTCATCAACGTACTGGAAGTATTAGTAGCTGCATTACAGGCTTACATCTTTACATTGTTAACAGCATTGTTTATCGGTATGGCAGTTGAAGAGCCTCACCATGCACACTAAGATTTTAGAAATAAGAAAATAAATTATAAAACAACCATTTTAATTATAAAGTTATGACAGGTAGTATCGCAGCAATCGGAGCTGGATTAGCAGTTCTAGGAGTTGGATTAGGTATTGGTAAAATCGGTGGTCACGCAATGGACGCTATTGCAAGACAACCAGAGCAATCAGGAAAAATCCAAACTGCAATGATTATCGCAGCAGCTCTTATCGAGGGTGCTGGTCTATTCGGTATCGTAGTAGCAATGCTAGGTAACGGATAAGAAAAATCTAGAAATTCTGTAAACGGTTGGTTTGCAGAATTTCTTTTACTTTTGAAAAATTAAACTGAATAGTATAAAAATATTATAAATGGATTTATTAACTCCTTCAATCGGTAACATATTCTGGACTACAGTAGTTTTCTTAATTTTAGTAATCTTACTAGGTAAGTTTGCATGGAAACCAATTCTTTCTGCAATCAATACAAGAGAAACGAATATCGTAGATGCTCTTAACCAGGTTAAATTAGCGAAAGCTGAAATGGAAAACCTAAAAGCAGACAACGAAAGAATTATTCGTGAAGCTAAAATCGAAAGAGATGCTATCCTTAAAGAAGCAAGAGAGATTAAAGACAAAATCGTTGGTGAAGCTAAGGATGCTGCAAAAACTGAAGGTGATAAAATGATTGAGCAGGCAAGACAAACCATTAATGCTGAGAAAAATGCTGCTATGGCAGATATCAAGTCTCAAATTGGAACGCTTTCTGTAAATATCGCTGAGTCTATCCTTAAGCAAAAGCTTGATAACAACGACGCTCAGAACCAATTAGTAGAAAATATTCTTAATAAATCTAACTTAAACTAATATGCGTATATCCAAGGTAGCAAAGAGATACGCAAAAGGTCTGTTAGACTTTACTCAGGAAACAGGAAATACAGCTTCTGTTTTTGCTGAGATGAAGGATGTTGTAAAAGTTTTAAATGCCTCTGCGGAGCTTAATAAATTTTTTAACAGCCCTTTTATTGAGGCAAAAAAGAAAATTAGTGTTACTGAACAGATTTTTGCACAGTTTTCTCAAACAAGCAGAAATATTATTGCATTAACTATTAAGCAAGGAAGAGAAAGTCAGCTTAAAGGTATTGCACAAGAATATATCAATAATGTGGAAGACTTGAATGGTGTACAAAGAATTTCTTTAGTTACAGCTACTCAACTTACACAACAAAATATTGAAGACATCCTGAAAGGATCTTCATTGGTAGACCACTCCAAAACTTTTGATATTGAAACAAGTATCAAACCAGAAATTCTGGGAGGTTATGTCCTAAGAGTAGGTGACCAGCAAGTAGACGCTTCTGTAAGAACGAAGCTATCTAACATTAGAAAAGAATTTGAACTTAACTAAGATAATCAGACCAAAATGGCAGAAATAAATCCGGCAGAAGTATCTGCAATCTTAAAACAACAATTGGCAAACTTTGATACTCAAAGTGATGTCCAGGAAGTAGGAACCGTACTTCAGATCGGTGACGGTATCGCACGTGTTTACGGGTTAGAAAACGTACAATATGGTGAGCTTGTAAGATTTGAAAGCGGTGTTGAAGGAATGGTACTTAACCTTGAAGAAGATAACGTAGGTGTAGCTCTTCTTGGACAATCTAAAGCAGTAAAAGAAGGAGATACTGTAAAAAGAACCAATACTATTGCTTCTATTAAAGTTGGTGAAGGTTTATTAGGTCGTGTAGTAGATACATTAGGTAACCCAATCGATGGTAAAGGTGCCGTTAACGGGGAACTATACGAAATGCCTTTGGAAAGAAAAGCTCCGGGAGTAATCTTCCGTCAGCCTGTAACCGAGCCTTTACAAACAGGTATCGTTGCAATTGACTCTATGATCCCTGTAGGTAGAGGACAAAGAGAGCTTATTATTGGTGACCGTCAGACAGGTAAAACTACTGTGGCTATCGATACTATTCTTAACCAAAAAGAATTTTATGATGCAGGTCAGCCTGTATATTGTATATATGTTGCTGTAGGACAAAAAGCTTCTACTGTAGCGCAAATTGTAAAAACCCTTGAAGATAAAGGAGCTATGGCTTATACGGTAATCGTTACAGCTAACGCTTCGGATCCAGTTCCAATGCAGGTATATGCACCATTGGCAGGAGCTTCAATTGGTGAGTACTTCAGAGACACTGGTCGTCCTGCATTAATCATCTATGATGACCTTTCTAAGCAAGCAGTAGCTTACCGTGAGCTTTCTCTACTTTTAAGAAGACCACCGGGCCGTGAAGCTTACCCAGGTGACGTATTCTACCTTCACTCAAGATTATTAGAAAGAGCTGCGAAAATCATTGGTGACGATGAAATCGCTAAGCAAATGAACGACTTACCAGAGTCTTTAAAGCCTCTAGTAAAAGGTGGTGGTTCATTAACTGCTCTTCCAATTATCGAGACTCAGGCTGGTGACGTTTCTGCGTATATCCCGACTAACGTAATTTCTATTACAGACGGACAGATCTTCTTGGAAACTGATTTATTCAACTCTGGTGTACGTCCGGCTATCAACGTAGGTATTTCTGTATCTCGTGTAGGGGGTAACGCTCAGATCAAGTCTATGAAAAAAGTATCTGGTACACTAAAATTAGACCAGGCACAATATAAAGAATTAGAAGCGTTTGCTAAATTCGGTTCTGACCTTGATGCTGCTACTTTAGCAGTAATCTCTAAAGGGGAAAGAAACGTAGAAGTATTGAAGCAAGGTGTTAACTCTCCGCTTCCTGTTGAAGAGCAGATCGCTATGATCTACGCTGGTACTGAAAACTTAATGAGAAAAGTACCTATCAACAAAGTAAAAGAGTTCTTAAGAGATTACGTAGATTTCTTAAAAGCTAAACATGCTGATACTTTAGCAGCTTTAAAAGCAGGTAAATACGATAATAACCTAACTTCTGTTCTGAAGCAGGTTGCTGACGATATCGCTGCAAAATACAACTAAAATTTAGTTGATGGTTTCTGGTTGACAGTTATACACTAGCAACCAGAAACCAATAACCAACAACTATATAAAAGAGAATGGCAAACTTAAAAGAAATACGAGGAAGGATTTCATCCATTTCATCTACAATGCAAATTACCAGTGCTATGAAAATGGTTTCGGCAGCGAAACTAAAGAAAGCACAGGATGCTATTGTGATGCTTCGCCCTTACTCCGAAAAACTTCAGGAAATAATAGAAAACGTTAGTTCTACACTAGATCAGGAAACGCTTTCGGTTTATGCACAACCAAAAGAGGTTAAAAGAATCCTGTTCATTGCAGTTACTTCCAACAGAGGTCTTGCAGGAGCTTTCAACTCTTCTGTTATCAAAGAAGTTAATGCTCAGTATCAACAAAATTCAGCTTTTGAAGTTGAAGTGTTGACTATTGGTAAAAAAGCATTTGATGCTTTCAGAGCTTCTAAGAAAATCTATGATAACCACAGCGATCTTTACGATTCTTTAACTTTTGAAGGCGTAGCACATATGGCTGAGGATATCATGAGAGATTTCCGTCAGGGAGTTTTTGATGAAGTATATCTGGTGTACAACAAATTCCTTAATGCGGCAACGCAGGAAGTACAAACAGAAAAACTTCTTCCTATTACTATGCCTGAAAAGAAAGAAGCTGAGAAGAGTGCAATCGAAACTGATTATATCTTCGAACCAAACCGTACCGAAATTCTGGAAACTTTAATTCCTAAATCTATCAAGACTCAGGTTTATAAAGCAATCTTAGATTCAGTAGCTTCTGAGCATGGTGCAAGGATGACTGCAATGCACAAAGCAACAGATAATGCACAGGCATTGAAGAATGACCTGGTTATCTTCTACAACAAAGCACGTCAGGCTGCAATTACCAACGAAATCTTGGAAATTGTATCCGGAGCTGAAGCTTTGAAAAACAGCTAGAAAAGTTCAACAAAATAATTAAAAGCGCTTATCCTTTGGGTAAGCGCTTTTTTGTATTTTTATATATGCTTATTCAAATTGTTGAAAAGAAAGATAAAGACTATTCCGCAATACAAGGAATTTATAATACAGTACGGAATGAAATGCCTTTTCTTTCTGAAATATCGGACTTTAAAAATGCGTTGACTGGTGAAGTAGTTTACGAAGCCATTGCAGATGAAGAAACGATAGCTTTTATATCCTTTTGGGAGCCGGATAATTTTATTCATTATTTATTTGTTAACCCTTTATATCAAAGTAAAGGAATAGGCTTACAATTGATTACCTATCTTTCAGAAATATATGGGAAACCATTGGGGCTAAAATGTTTGTTGGAGAATGCTGATGCAGTCCGTTTCTATAAAAAAAATGGTTTTCATGAAAAATATCGCGGAACATCTGCTGAAGGCGAATATATTTACTTTGAACTCCAATAATAATAAAAAGTTAACACAGGAAGTGCAGGAATTAAAAATGCGTATTAAAAAATAATACATATCTTTGCATTTGATTATATTATTAACAAATTAAATGGACCCCGATAGTTTTGTCAAACTTATTATTGCCCTTTTCCTAGTATTACTTAATGGCTTCTTCGTAGCCGCCGAATTTTCAATCGTAAAAGTAAGATATTCACAAATCCAAATAAAAGCTGCAGAAGGCAATGCACTTGCTAAGAAAGCAGAATACATTATTAAGCATCTAGATGCATACCTTTCCGCTACACAGTTAGGGATTACCCTTGCCAGCCTTGCTTTAGGTTGGGTCGGTGAAAGCGCATTACACCATGTTTTCGAAGATCTGTTTCACCGCTTTGGCTTTGCTGTTGCAGACTCTACCATTACTACTGTTTCTGTAGTATGTAGTTTCCTGATCATTACAATTATGCACATTGTATTTGGTGAATTAGTTCCTAAATCTATTGCAATACGCAAATCGGAATCCACAACTTTCTTTGTGGCTTACCCGATGATTTTATTCTACAATGTTTTCAGACCATTTATTTGGTTAATGAATTCTATTTCCAACGCATTTTTAAGGTTGATTAAAATTCATCCGGCTTCTGAAAATGAAATCCACTCTACAGAAGAATTACAGCTTTTGGTAAAACAGAGTGCTGATAGTGGAGAAATTGAAGAAGAGAACTACGAGATCATTAAGAACGCATTTGACTTTACAGATCATAGTGCAAAACAAATTATGGTACCACGCCAGAATATATTTTCTATCAACATCAATGATGATAAAAAGGATATTGTGGAAAAAATGCTGGAAAGTGGCTACTCCAGAATACCTGTATATGACGGATCTATAGATAATGTTATCGGTATTTTTTATACCAAAGAATTTATCCGGGAATATATTAAGAACTTTGATGAATGGAATGATTTCGATATCAGAACGCTTTTACATGAACCTACGTTTGTTGTAGGAAGTAAAAAGATATCCGACCTTATGAAGGTTTTCCAGACTAAAAAACAGCATTTGGCTATCGTTATCGATGAGTTTGGTGGTACTGAAGGTATTATTTCCCTTGAAGATATCCTTGAAGAACTTGTAGGAGAAATCCAGGATGAGGAAGATGAAGAAGAAAAAGTTGTGGAGAAAGTAGGAGAGAATGTTTATTGGGTACAGGCATCTCAGCCATTGGAAGAAATAAACGAACACCTTCCTGTGGATCTACCTGAAAATCCGGAACAATATAATACACTTGCTGGTTTTATTTTACATGAACTTAGTGATATTCCTGAAGAAAATCAGGAGTTTGACCTCAACGGTTACCATTTTAAAATTCTTAAAATGCAGAATCGTGGTGTAGAGATGGTGGAGATGATATATTTGGAACCCGTAATTGAAGAAAGACTTGCAGATGAAATGGGAGAAGCTTAATTCGCAGAATTATGACAGTCCAAAACGAGAATACGAAGAAGAAGTGCTGGTTTTGGATCAGACGGATGATGTATATAAACTTGTTCTGCATAATGATGATGTCAATACTTTTGACTTTGTTATCGAATGCCTGATTGAGATTTGTAAACATACACCGGAACAGGCGGAACAATGTACCTTATTAGTACATTATAAAGGTAAATGTACCGTAAAGACAGGTGCAATGGATTTGCTAAAGCCTATGCATCAGAAACTATTATCCAGAGGCTTGACTTCTGAGATTGTATAAAATAAAAAAGAAAGGCTTTCCCAAAGGAAAGCCTTTCTTTTTAGTTCGCTTTTAAAGTCAATATTTTTCCTTTCGGAATTTTATAAACATAGACAGAATTATTTTGTTGGATGAGATTACCAGATCCTGATGCTGTAAACGATCCTTCAAAATTTGGTTTTATTTTTATTTGACCGCCTTTTTCACTGTAAATACTTACTTCGGTATTTTTGCCATTTTTTC
Source organism: Elizabethkingia bruuniana (assembly GCF_002024805.1). Lineage (NCBI taxonomy): Bacteria > Pseudomonadati > Bacteroidota > Flavobacteriia > Flavobacteriales > Weeksellaceae > Elizabethkingia > Elizabethkingia bruuniana. The sequence continues at coordinate 2,893,339 of NZ_CP014337.1, read as the reverse complement.
TTATAGCTGAAATTAGAAATGCACCGCTGGTTCTAAGGTTTTTAAAAGATATATCTTTCCAGTCTTCCGGTACTGCAGGAAATATACGGGTGACTCCGTTCCAGTGTTGCAGATAAAGCTCCTGAATACTCTGCATTCCTGCAAGAGGTGTTTCTATTACGGGGCCACTTTCTGCATATAATGTATTAGGTTTTACAAACTTTTGAATAAATGTTTTCACAATATCCCGGGATTCATTTCCGTGTCCCATCATGGCTTTCATAGAGGCATGTCCTGTCAACGAATATCCCTGCAATGCTTCCGGCTTGCTTTGCCATGTATTAATGGATTTTTCAATGATATTATGATTTTCTGTCTGATCCCAATTGATTTCGTAAAAAGGATATATCATCAACAGATGCGAATAATGACGATGAGATTCGGAATAAGGTACATCCTGGGCGATCATATAACCTCCTTCATTCGTTGGAAAAGGAATACGGTTTTGTAATATGTCCTGCCACTGTGAGTGGAGCATATCTTTTCTTCCTTTTTTAGAATCCATTTCAATAAGAGTTTTTAATCCCCATCGAAGTATAGAAAGATCATAGTTTGTATTGAAGGCATATCCTTTAGAATATTCAGGAGAATAAGTTTTGGCTTCCAGTTTGTATTTCCCTTCCTTGTTTTTTCCAAGAAGATGAATATAATAATTAATACTTTTCTTTAGCAAGTTGAAAACTTTATTACCCAAGACTTCATCCTGAGTAAAATCGTAATGCTGATAATAATAATATAAAAGCCACGTAAGATTCCCTGTCTCGGCTTCGGAATTGGTAATGGATTCATTACTGCCTTTTAAGACCTTAACGGGAGCGTACATATCAGGACCTCCGCTTCTGCCTAATGCTATAGAATTATATTGGTATTCTTTAGGAACATTTTTTATCAGACTATTGTAATTCTTATCGATTGCTTTAATCAAGGATTCTGCAAGCTCCAGATGATTAGCCGTATAAAGAGGGGAGTATGTAAGCTGCATATTGAGATTGTACCAATATCCCGGCCATGGTGTTTTATCGGTCCATGGACCTTGTAAATCTATTGCTGGCTTATCTGCTCTGGTTGCAGAAGCCAGCTTATAAAGCTGATAGTTGTAGAAGTCCTGCAGCTCCTGATCCGGAATGTTGAAAGATGATTTGTTGTAATATTGATGCCACCAGTTTTGATGGTTTTTTATTTTAGAAAAAAGTTTGTTCCATTCAAAGGAAGTTAATCTCTTTTCAGCGTTATTTTCAGCCCCGTTATTATTGATCTGATAATCGGTAGCAATTAATATATGCCTTAGATTGTCAAATTTCTTTTCCATGTAAGCTATACTGTAACCGCCGCCAGCTAACATAGGCTGGTAACTGGTAATTATGCTATTGTGATTTGTTATCCTTGCTGTTGGATTAGGTAAATAGTTTTCAGGTTGCTTAACGTAAGAGAAATTTCTTCTCGGGCTTTCAGATTTTTCAGGAACCCAGATAATTTCATACTTGTTTTTATAATTCTGGTCATCAATCTGAAGTAAGATATAATCTTCTTCGGAAAAAGTAATAGCATTGATGTGGATATTCCCCGAATTGGTTTTTAGTTCCGCAGAGCTCTCAGCATTATAGAGATTTATTTTGCCTGTAGCTTCAATAATATTGTCCGAAAGTTTTACTTCGAAGTATCCTAATGGAAGTCGGGGTCTTTCAAACAGATTTTCTTCACCATTACGGTGGTCATATACATCCGTTCTTCCAATGGTAACTTTGCATGAGGAAGCATCTTTCAGATAAGTCATTGTTCCCAACAAGCCGTTTCCGGTAAATACCCCTTGGTAAATGGTCTTACCTAGAGGTATAGTTTTATGTTCACCGGTATTCCGGATACTTTGAATGAATAGTTCCTGTGGAGAATTGTTATTTGTTGTCTGGCTGTTATAGGTTGTAATGAAGCATAAAAATAAGATGAGTTTTAAACATTTGATCATGGTTATATAGTTATGGTAGTTTTTCTAGAACGGATAACCAAATGCAAAGTTAAAGGTTGGCTGCAGTGGTTTTATTCTTTTAAAATTCCAACGATCTCCTTCTGGCATATTAGGATCGTATATTTTATAAGCAAGATCCAATCTTAGAGTAACATAAGCAATGTTAAATCTGAATCCGAATCCGGAGCCAATACCTAATTGCTTATAAAACCTGTTGAACTTGAACTCATCACCGATTCCTGTGTTTTTTAAGCTCCAAATATTTCCTGCATCAGTAAATAGTGCTCCTTCTACAATTTTGGAAATAGGAAAACGGTATTCGATATTGGTGGTTAGTTTTACATTATCCAGCATATAAGAACGTACACTCTGGTCAACCTGAATATCTGCAGGACCTAAACCTCCAAATGCAAGCCAGGCTCTGATATCACTGGATCCTCCGTTGAAATAAGACCTCATATAAGGCATAACATGAGAGTTTCCATAAGGAATACCAACTCCGATGAATTGTCTGAAAACTAATGTTCTTCTGCTGTTAGAGAAACTGAAATATTTTCGGGCATCTACATCAAACTTCATGAACTGTGCATAAGGTACTCCAAATAATCCTTTTTCTGAATTTTCACCTGCTATACCAGTAGTAAAGCTTTTGAAGCTTTTATCTATAAGACTTAAGAAATTACCAGCTGTTTCAAATTTGAAACTAAGATAAGACGGGTTTGGATAAGCCTTGTTACCAATCTCATTATAGGTGAAATTATAGATCATGGAATTGATCACTACATCCTGAGTCTGTCGCTCTTTGTTAAGCAATGATTGCTGGAAGTTGATAAATACGGGGTCATTTTTAGCATCAATAGAGTTCTGATAATTTACATCGCTCATAATAATTCTACTGACCTCATCCGTAGTTATTCTTCCGGTAGAATATTGCTCTGCAAGTGCCAGATTTTGTACAAAGTATTTTCCAAACATTAAAGATCTATAGACATCGTCCCTAGGGAATAGTTCGTAATATTTGTCTTTATTACGGGTAAAGTTAAACTGGGTGTTGAAAAGTGTTAAACGATGTGTAATAATATCATTAACTGCAGCATTGTAGTTAAGCCCCATATTAAAGCTTATCCTGCCCAGACCAATGTTGTTTTGTATAGATGATCCTACAACAATAGATGAAGTTGGAGTATATCTTTTGGGAATAAATTTGTAGTATTTAAACGGAACCAATAACCTTGGAACATTCAGAGCAACCTGTGCAGAAAGTTCGTAGGCATTAAAATAAGTTTTTGGATTTGTAGCATTGTTGGTTGTTCCGATAATTCCTGAAAAACTGGTACTAAGGTTTTCTGCTCCACCGAATATATTACGTGTTGTAAGTTCTACACTCGGAGAGAAACCTAAGTTAAGAATCTGGGAGTAGTGGACATCCGTTGCGATTTTAAACTCATATTTTGGTAGCGGAGTTAGATAGATATCGGTCTTTAATAGACTATCCTGTTCCTGTACAATTTCAAACTTGTTGATGTTGAAGTTATTCATTCCCACAAGATTCCTTTTTGTAAGGTCTATTTCCCGTTGGTTATATTTATCTCCTTCCCTTAGAACAACTGCAGTCCACAATGCTCTGTTTTTATATTTTTTATCAGGGTTGTAGAAATTTATTTTTCTCAGTGTTTCGTAATTCTCAGGCTTTAGATCGCCTTTATTTACCTGATCGTCGGAAATATACACATTAACATCCGAGAATTTGCTGATTACATAAGGATTTTTTTGCTTTCCGTCCTGTGCACTGTCTCTTTTGAACTCCAGAGTTAAGGGAACATCCTTTCTGCTTTTCAGAGAATCCGCAGTAAAGAATATTTCTTCATTAGAACCATTAAAATTATAATAGCCATTACTCCGCATGATATCATTAATACGGGAAACTTCTTTTTCCAGATCTTCCTGATCCAGTACTTTACCGGTTTTTATAAAACTTTTAGGAAAGTTTTGCTCATAAAGCAAACGGATAGGCTCTTCCGGAATATTATAATAATAATCCTTAACCAGAGTAGGATCTTTATGTTCTATCTGGTAAAGTGCAGATGCTTTTTTTCCTGTAGAATCTATTTTATTAGTTCCGGTTACTTTAGCATCCCAATAGCCTTTGTAGACAAAGAATTTTCTGATTTTGTCAGCACTTTTTTCTGTAGCAGCCTCATTTAATATAACAGGCTGCTGTCCTACATTATGCAGGAACCTGTCCCAGAAAAGATTTTTACCAACAAGATTAGGGCGATTGTATTTTAAGGCAATGGAATCCCTCAGCTTTTGGGTTCTCATCTGACTGGGATACGTCATATACTCGTTCAGTATAGTATCCAGTTTGGGATTAGCAATGTTATAAGCCCATAAACCAATAGGGGCAACAAACAGAAATTTTTTGTTGGGTTTCTGATTAACAAAGTCCGGAACCTTATCCTCAAACAATTTGCCGTCTTTGTACTGAAATTTATTAGAGGTTAGTAAATAGGAGTCTTCAGGTACTTTTCGGGTGGAACATGCATTGAGCAAAAAAAATGCAATTGCAGGTGCCGAAAATAAGTAATATTTTTGAAAATATTTTGAAGAATGCTTACCCATAATACCATTAAAACTTTACAATCTCTAGATAAAAAGAAATTCAGACAAAAATACAATTTGTTTTTAGTTGAAGGTAATAAAATCATTAGAGAATTACCAAATTCAGCATTCAAAATTCAGACCGTTTACTCTGTAAATCCCAATGAATTAGCTTTTAAAGATATAGAGGTTCACCAAATTACTGAACCTGAGTTAAAAAAAATAAGTTTCCTTCAGCATCCGAAAGATTCTGTAGCAGTATGTATTCCTGTGGAACAGAAACTAAATAATGAAAAGAAAATACGCTTGGTTTTAGATGGTATTCAGGATCCCGGAAATATGGGAACTATTATTCGTCTTGCAGACTGGTTCGGGATTGAAGAAATTGTATGCAGCGAGGATACGGTAGATTTTTATAATCCGAAAGTAATACAAGCTTCCATGGGATCATTTACCCGTGTGAATATTGTATATACAGATCTTTCAGAGTTTTTACAGGATAAGAATACACCCAATTATATCACTGATATGGATGGAGAAAATGTTTTCCAGTCAGATTTTCCGGAAGCATTTAATCTTATTTTAGGTAATGAAGGAAACGGAATCCGTCCTGTAACAGAAGCACTTGCTGATAAAAAGATTACAATCCCGCGTTTTGGTAGCAAACAAAATACTGAAAGTTTGAATGTAGCGATGGCTACCGGAATTATACTAGGTCAGATTTTTGGCTCAAAATAAAAGCTTTACTGTACAGGTTTTTTGTGTAATTTGGTTCAACACAAAATCAGAAAATATGTCAGTAATGAAGAACTTATCAACATTTTTATTCATATTGCTTTTTAGCATTGCATTTTCACAAACACATAGGTTTGTCTATGAATTGCAGACGAATAAAAATGATAAAGTCCAGAAAATTAATATGACTTTGGACATTGATAAGGATTATGTACATTTTTATGACTATGATTTCCTGAAGAATGATTCCCTCCGTAAAAAGGATGGTGGAAACTGGCAGACCAATACAAGATCGGGGCAATTGGTTCTGAGAAAACGCAATAGCTTTGAGAATAAGTCTTTCCACGACAATATGTTCGATTATTTTGTTGTAGATTCTAAAGACGAGATGACCTGGAAAATAAAAAATGAAACTAAAAAGTCCGGAGAATATACATTACAAAAAGCAGAGACCAATTTTGGTGGAAGGTCTTGGGAAGCTTGGTTTAATCCGGGGATTCCTTTTCAGGAAGGTCCGTATAAATTTCGAGGGCTACCAGGGTTGATTTTTGAAATCAGAGATAGTAAAGGTGATTATTCCTATTCGCTAGTTAAAAGCACTAATCTTCCAAATACTTTTGATACCAGTGATTTTCTGGAAACGCATTTTGGTAAAAAGCCTGTTCCTGTTACGTTAAAACAATTTAATAAAGTAAAGCTGGATTATTATAATGATCCGGTGGCTGATATGAGAAGGCTGCTAAAAGGTGGTGGTACTGTAATGATCGGAGGAGAAAAAATCACCAGCCAGGAACAACTCGATCAGAAAAGAATTTTTATACAAAATAGTATTGTAAATAATTATAATCCAATAGAGCTGGATCAGGCGATACCTTATCCGGCTAAATAGAATTTATTTAGATTAAAGAATCTTTACTATCTTCTTGCTGCTGAGCTTCTTTTTCCTGCCAGTCCTCAATTAAAGAAGTTACTTTCCTCAATAAAATTGGTGCTCCGTAGATAATAGCAAGTCCAAGAACCTTCTTTTTCCAGCTGCTGTGGTAAAGATTTTTCTTGGCAAAATTAGTAACTAAGGCAACAGTTCCCAGGCGTATAGCATTGTCAATCATCGAATCCTTAATCGATTCGGCATTTAATGAAATCCCTGTTTTATGGCTAACCTCTCCTTTGGAATTGGTGATAGGTTTTTCAACAAGAAACTTATCGGTCATACCACCAGTAATTACACTAAGCGATTCTTTTACATTATTAAAACGGAGAAGGTTTTCCATGTCTTTTACCTCTCCCTTCATAATCGCTTTTTTCTTTGCTAGTTCATCAAGACTGTTATACTTAGCTCCCATTTTTTAATCGTTAAAAGATTTTAAAATAAAATTCGCTACGGTTCTTTTTATATTGTTTCTGAAGATAATGATTAATATAAGGCATAGCAGATAAAAACCAGAAACAGCGAAGAAACCATAAGAATAATTACCCATCATTTTACCCAGCCAGAAGGCCAGCCCAATGTTAAACAGAACAACGAAGAAGATAAGAGCAATCAGAGCACATGTCAGAAAGGTAAGAAACCCTGCCGAAATGACTGTTTTTTCACTTACTTCTAACTTTAAGAGGTCAATTTTTTTCTCTATATAGTCGAAAATAATGTCAAACATAAGGAAGTGTTTTGTGTAAATATACAAAAAGATAATAAAAAAGGGACTTGAAAAAGTCCCTTTATATTTTAAAATTCAGGTTATTTAAGACCATCTAATTCAGTTTCAATGTCTTTTGCTACTTCTTTAGCTTTATCTGCAGCCTGAGTTTTGTATTTATCTAAACCCTCTTTTACGCTTTCTGTTACTTTGTTATAAGTATCTTTAGCCTGAGAAGCAAAAGTATTGTACTGATCTTTTACTTTCTCAGATACATCTCCGTATTTATCTTTAGCCTGATCTTTCAGATCGTTTGCTTTTGATCTTATTTTTTTACGTGTTGCTTTTCCTTCTTCTGGTGCGTAAAGCATTCCTAAAACAACTCCTGCTGCTGCACCTGCTAATAATCCTGCTAATATTCCTGCTGTGTTCTTTCCTTTTGCCATTTTAAATAATTTTTAGAGTTAGTATTTTGTTGTATGGTTGAAAAATTAATTTGATAAGGATATTTAAACAATTAATATACCAAAGAAAGTATTGGGATCTTAAATTTTGTTAAATATTATTAATAAGTCAAATAATTAATCTTTCTGTTTAAAGGTAAGAAATTTATCGGATATATGACAATATTAAAGCAATAGTTTCTTCTTTGTTCAAACAGGTGTTATCTATAAGAATAGCATCATCGGCCTGCTTTAATGGTGAAGTTTCGCGTTCACTGTCAATTTTGTCACGCATTAGTAAATTAGCTTTCACCTCCTCCAGATCTGCTTCTGTACCACCTGCCAATAATTCCTTATATCTGCGCATAGCACGCTCATCCGGACTTGCTGTCATAAAAAATTTGTAATCAGCATCAGGCAATACTACGGTGCCAATATCTCTTCCGTCCATTACAATTCCGCCGTTTTCTGCCATTTGTCTTTGCATAGACAACAGAAAAGCTCTTACTTCAGGTTGCTTTGCTACCTCACTTACATAGTCGGATACTTTCGGATCTCTTATTTCAGCATCGATATTCTTGTTATTTAAGAACAGCTGAAGATTTCCATCAATATTTCTGAACTCTAAGCTGATGTCATTAAGATGACTGATAAGTAAAGGAATATTAATGTTGTTGTTTTCCAGATAGTGCTGAATAGCGAATACTGTAATACCACGATAAAGCGCGCCGGTATCCATGTGGATAATTCCTAATTCTCTGGCGATAATTTTGGAAATTGAACTTTTTCCGGTGGATGAAAATCCGTCTATGGCAATTACAGGTTTCTTCGTCATAAGTTTGTGTAAATATTAGTAAAAGAACTCTAAAAGTTCTCAGACAATCCTTTTCTCTGGTACAAAAATAAATTATTTTGAAGCTTCTTCAAATAAATAATTTTACCTGTTGCATTTCGTGAGATTTCATTAAATTTGCTACCGAAAAAATAAAAATGAAATTTCTGTGTTTTTATTTATAGTAATGATCCGCACAGAGGTTACATTTTAATGAAATACAGGCTGCTAAAGAGCAGTAAAATAAAATCTTAACGAATGAAATATAAAAGAATTCTCCTAAAACTAAGCGGCGAAGCCCTTATGGGAAATCAGGAATATGGTATCGATAGCCAGAGACTGAAAGATTACGCAACGGAAATTAAGAAAGTGGTAGATTTAGGTTGCGAGGTTGCAATTGTAATAGGAGGAGGAAATATTTTCAGAGGTGTATCTGGTGCTGCGGCAGGAATGGACAGAGTACAGGGTGACTATATGGGAATGCTGGCAACTGTTATCAACGGAATGGCATTACAGGGAGCTTTGGAAGATCAGGGGATTAAAACACGTCTTCAGTCTGCTATTGAAATGGATAAGGTTGCAGAACCATTCATTAAAAGGAGAGCAGTAAGACACCTTGAAAAAGGAAGAGTTGTAATCTTCGGTGCTGGAACCGGTAATCCTTACTTCACAACTGATACAGCTGCAACATTACGTGCTATCGAAATCAACGCAGATGTTATTCTTAAAGGTACACGTGTAGATGGTATTTACGATAAAGACCCTGAGAAAAATGAAAACGCTGTTAAGTTTGAAAACCTTAGCTTCGAAGAAGTTTTCGCAAAAAATCTTAAAGTAATGGATATGACAGCATTTACTTTAAGTCATGAAAATAAATTGCCTATTATTGTATTCGATATGAATAAAGAAGGCAACCTTACACGTTTGGTAGAAGGTGAAAATGTAGGAACACTAGTAAACTAAACAAATCGGATATTAAAATTATTAGCGGTTAGTGATTACCGTAAACTATTAAACTAAATAATATTATGGAAGAATTAGAACTCATCGTAGCATCGGTAAAGCAGGAAATGGATGCTGCAATCAAGCACTTGGACTATGCTTTTCAGAAAATCAGAGCGGGTAGAGCTTCTACTGCTATGGTACAGGATGTTATGGTAGAGTACTATGGTGCTCCGACTCCTCTTAATCAGGTTGCTAACGTTTCTGTTCCGGATGCTATGACTATTGCAATCCAGCCTTGGGACAGAACTGCAATTAATGCTATTGAAAAAGGAATTATTGTTTCCAATTTAGGTTTTGCACCTTCTAATAATGGTGAAATGATTATCCTGAATGTTCCGCCTTTAACAGAAGAAAGAAGAAAGGAACTTGCAAAGCAGGCTAAATCTGAAATGGAGTCTACAAAAGTTACGATTCGTAATGCACGTCAGGACGGAAACAAAGAACTAAAAAGACTTGAAGGCGTTTCTGAAGATGTTATTAAGAGTACTGAAGCTGAAATTCAGGAACTTACTGATGCTTACATTAAAAAAGCTGAAGAGCTGTTAAAAGTGAAAGAAGCTGAAATTATGAAAGTATAATCATAATTATGCTGTTCTTATAAAATAAAACCTTCCATTCGGAAGGTTTTTTTATTGCTTTTGATTTACTTATTTTGTTAAAAATTATAACCATGAATATAAATATTAATCAGATTATCCTTGGGCTGGTACTCTTTACCACAAGTGTACACGGGCAGAATAAAAATAATGTAAGCAGTAAGGAACAGAAGCCGAATATTATTTTTATCATGACAGACGATCATTCTAAAAGTGCTATGAGTGCCTACTCACATGATCTTATAGAAACACCTCATCTGGATAAAATAGCAGAGAAAGGAATCAAATTTAACAATGCATTTGTTACTAATTCTATATGCGGACCTTCAAGAGCTGTTTTTTTAACTGGAAAATTCAGTCATATTAATGGTTTTAAATCCAATGATGAAGATGTCTTTGACGGAAGCCAGCCAACATTGCCGAAATATCTGAAAGAAGCTGGTTATTATACTTCAATTATCGGAAAATGGCATTTGGGATCAGTACCTCAGGGATTTGATAAGTTTGATATACTGATTGATCAGGGAGAATATTATTCGCCACGTTTCTTTAACGGAAAAGATACAGTGGTCGTTCCGGGGTATACAACAGAGCTGATTACTGAAAAGGCTATTCAGCTTTTTGAAGAACAAAAAAACTCAGGTAAGCCTATATTTCTAATGCTCCATGAAAAAGCACCACACCGCAACTGGCTGCCTAATACAAAAGACCTGAATAATGTAAAAGATAAAGAATTTCCTTTGCCTGAAACTTTTTTTGATGATTACAGCACTCGTTCGCAGGCTGCCTTTAAACAGGATATGAGAATTGAAAATATGTTTTTGGGGTATGATCTGAAAGTCTACCTGAAACAAGCAAAAGATGAAACCGGAACGGGAGGAGATTCACGTAATAATTCTTTTACATGGTTGGGCGGAGATTTATCCAGAATGACTAAAGAACAACGACAGGCATGGGACAAATATTACAAGCCTATTTCAGATGCTTATTACACTAATAAACCAATTGGAACAGATTTACTGAAATGGAAATACAACAGGTATATGAATGATTATCTGAAAACCGTAAAATCTGTTGATGATAATGTAGGGGAACTTATGGAGTATCTGAAAAAGAACGGACTGGATAAAAATACATTGATTATTTATACATCCGATCAGGGCTTTTTCCTTGGAGAGCACGGTTGGTATGATAAACGTTTTATGTATGAACCTTCGCTGCAGATTCCTTTGGTAATGAGCTATCCGGGACATATTAAAGAAAATATAACCGAAAACGCTTTGGTACAGAATGTAGATTTGGCGCCAACGATACTGAAGGCTGCAGGTTTACCTGTCCCGAATGATATGCAGGGGAATTCCCTGACACCATTTTTTTCAGGGGAAAAAGTAAAGAAGTGGAAAGATAAATTGTATTATCATTATTATGAGAATACAGTTCATCATGTAGAAAAGCACCTTGGAATCCGTACAAAGCAATATAAGCTGATCTATTTCTATGATATTAAAGACTGGGAGCTTTATGATCTCAGTAAAGACCCTAATGAGGTTAAAAACCTGTATCATGATCCACGTTATAAAAAGACTTCGGATAAGCTAAAGCTGGAATTAAAAGCACTGATCAAAAAGTATAAAGATACTACAACTGTTGAGTTTTAATCAGCCATATTTATTATAACGGGATATGTGTTCCGCCATTAGGATTATGACTGCATTTTCCCACGCATAAAACCGTCAGGCTTGAAGATTTTGCACTGCAGTATTCACAATGGTATTGGGTTTTCTGTCCGCCTTCATATAGTAAATGTCTTCTTTCCGAAGGATTGCTGTCGCAACGTCTGGAAAGCAGAGATGATATACTATTGGCTTTGGTTCCGCAGCATTTACAAAAATAGTTTGCCATAACTGATTTAGATTTGGGTGTTGATTTATACGGACAAAAATATTAGCGATGAACGACAAAACATGTCGTTCATTTTTTTATTTTTGGTTTTTATTAAAAAATGGCAAAACGGGAACAAATGCTTCGGTTGAAGCTGATAGAAGAATTTATACGAAGAAAGAAGGGAGCTTCTTTCCAGGATATTTATGAATTTTTGAGTGAAAAGTTTCAGGAAAAGGATCTGGAGCTAAGTTTTACCGAACGTACTTTTCAGCGGGATAAAAAACTTATCGGTGAGATATCGGGAAAAGAAATACGCTATAATAAGGGCCGTAATATTTATTTTCTGGAAGATTCGTCCGAAGAAGATATATTCGATACTATATTGCTAATGGAAGCCTATCGGGAAACAGAAGGGAAAGCGGATATCATGTTGTTCGAGAAAAGAAAATCCCGTGGGCTGCATAATCTTCAGGACTTAGTACAGGCGATAAAGCTCCAGAAATGTGTAAGCTTTGTCTATCGGAAGTTTAATGATGATAAAGGAACTAAAAAGCTGGTACAGCCCTATGCGCTGAAAGAATTTAAAAACCGGTGGTATCTTTTGGGAAATGAAACCAGCGGGAAAAACTTTTTTATAAAAACATATGGTCTGGACAGGATGACAGATTTGCTGCTTACCTCAATAGGGTTCGGTAAAGAAGATTGTGATCTTGAGGCGGCCTTTGAGAACTCATTTGGTATTATTTCAAGTCTGGGCAAAGAGCCGGAAAATATTATTTTATCTATGGATGCTGTTCAGGGAAATTTCCTGAAATCATTGCCTATACATCATTCTCAAAAAATCATTTCAGATAATAGCGAAGAAGTGAAAATAAGTCTTAGACTTGTTCCCAGCTATGATTTCATTCAGGAGCTTCTTACACTGACAGGATTAGTAAAAATACTAGAACCAGAGAGTTTAAGGGTTAAAATGAATGAATTATTGAAAACGGAATTTTAAATATTCTAAATAGCGGTGTTATTTGCATTTATATATTTAATAATCAATTATTTATAACTTTTATTTGTTTGTATGGTATAAAAAAAGACATGTTTTTTGTCACGATTTTGAACATTTTAAATCTATTTTTTGATATATAAAACATTAGATTTCTTTCTACTTTTACATCGCTAATGAAGAGCCTTAAAAAATTACATTTATCCCTTTTTATCGTGTTTTTTTTCACGATGCTATGTGCTGGTCAGGCACATAAAGGGAATGCTCTTGTTCATTTCAAAGCTTCTGGTAAAAACTATCAGAAAACAGACAAAATCTCTCAAAGCTCATTTGATTTTTATAATTTATCAGATGATGATCATGATGAATCATTACTTGGTGAAGTAGAGAAAGTAAAATTAGATCTTGACCATGTAGTCGAAAACTGGATCAGTATCTTTTACAATACTTTTTATATTTCTGATAAACCGGTAGTAGCTCATCACCATCCATATATAGATGTACCAAAGTATATACTATATCATTCTTTGCAGATTGCATACTGCTAATTATTTTCATTTTACAGACTTCCTGAAGAACCCTGATTTGTATCTATAATCGATGGGGTTCCGGCGGGATAATTTCCGGAATTTAAATTTCGTATAAGACAATATTTGCCCTTCGGGAAAGGGCAGGTTATAGATCTATGTCTAATTTTTAACAAGAAAACAATGCATTTAACACCGAGAGAAACCGAGAAGCTTATGCTGTTCATGGCAGGAGAGCTTGCGCTAAAAAGAAAGGCCAGAGGCCTGAAACTAAATTATCCAGAATCAATAGCACTTATCAGCCATTTCCTACTAGAAGGGGCAAGAGATGGAAAAAAAGTTGCTGAACTGATGCAGGAAGGAGCACAGATTCTTACCAAAGATGATGTAATGCCGGGAGTGGCTGAAATGATCCACGATGTGCAAATAGAGGCAACATTCCCGGACGGGACAAAGTTGGTAACCGTACATAATCCAATCCGTTAAAAACCAGTAGTATGATACCAGGAGAAATTTTTGTAAAAGAAGGGGCTATCATCTGCAACGAAGGCAGAGAGACCGTAAAGATAAAAGTAATAAATACAGGTGACCGTCCTATACAGGTAGGTTCTCACTATCATTTTTTTGAAGTGAATAAAGCGATGAGCTTCGATCGTGAGAAAGCTTTTGGTAAAAGGCTGAACATTGTGGCCAGCACTGCAGTTCGTTTTGAACCAGGAGAAGAAAAAGAAGTAGAGCTTGTAGAAATTGGTGGAAACAAAAAAGCTATAGGTTTCAATAACCTTGTAGACGGTTCTGTAGATTCAGCTGCTCAGAAAGAAGAAAGCTTGGCTAAAGCGAATCAATTAAATTTTAAAAACCTGTAACAATGAGCTTAAACGTAGACAGAAAGCAATATGCTAATATATTAGGACCTACAACCGGAGACAGAATTCGTTTGGGGGACACAGAAATGATCATCGAGATCGAAAAAGATTTTACCCATTATGGAGATGAAGCCGTATTTGGCGGAGGTAAAACTGTGCGTGATGGTATGGGACAAAATGTTACCAATAAAAGAGATGAAGGTGTACTGGATCTCTGTATTACCGGAGCAACTATTATCGACCACTGGGGGATTGTAAAAGCCGATATCGGTATTAAAGATGGTAAAATCGTAGGTATTGGTAAAGCCGGAAATCCGGATACAATGGACGGTGTTACACCGAACTTAATTATCGGAGCTTCTACCGAAGTCCACGGTGGAAAAGGATATATTGTAACCGCGGGAGGTATTGATACACACATTCACTATATCTGCCCACAGCAAATAGAAACAGCTTTGTATAGTGGTGTTACAACAATGATTGGTGGCGGAACAGGTCCTAATGACGGAACCAATGCAACAACAGTTACTCCGGGGAAATTTAATATTCAGAAAATGCTTGAAGCAGCTGAGGAATATCCGATGAATTTAGGATTCTTTGGTAAAGGAAACTGCTCTGCAGAGGATCCGATTGCAGAACAGGTAGAAGCGGGTGCGTTAGGAGTGAAAATTCATGAAGATTGGGGTGCAACACCGGCAACTATAGATGCTGCACTTAAAGTAGCTGATAAATATGATGTACAGGTAGCAATCCACACTGATACGTTGAATGAAGCTGGTTTCCTTGAGGATACTATGAGAGCTATTGACGGAAGAGTTATCCACACTTTCCACACAGAAGGTGCAGGCGGCGGACACGCTCCGGATATTATAAAAGCAGCAATGTATCCTAATGTATTGCCGGCATCTACTAACCCAACACGTCCATATACCATTAATACAATTGATGAGCATTTGGATATGCTGATGGTTTGCCACCACCTGAGTAAAAACATTCCTGAAGATGTAGCATTCGCAGATTCACGTATACGTCCGGAAACTATTGCTGCGGAAGATATTCTGCACGATATGGGTGTATTCAGCATCATGAGTTCCGACTCTCAGGCAATGGGAAGAGTAGGTGAAGTAATCACCAGAACATGGCAGACGGCTAGCAAAATGAAGGATCAGAGAGGCCAGTTGGAGGAAGATAAAAATACGGAAAGCGACAACTACCGTGCGAAGCGTTATGTGGCAAAATACACGATTAACCCGGCAATTGCACATGGTATTTCAGAATATGTAGGATCTATTGAAGAAGGTAAATTAGCCGATTTAGTAATCTGGAAGCCTGCATTATTCGGTGTTAAACCGGAAATGATTTTCAAAGGCGGAATGGTGGTTGCAAGCAAGATGGGAGATGCTAATGCTTCTATCCCGACACCTCAACCAATTATTTATAAAAATATGTTTGGGTCCCACGGTCGTGCAAAATTTGGTACTTGTGCAACTTTTGTATCTCAGGCTTCTATTGAAAACGGATCTATCGCTGAATATAAATTAGAGAAAATGATTCTTCCGGTGAAGAACTGCCGTAATATTTCCAAGGCAGATCTTATCCATAATGATAAGACTCCGGTTATTGAAGTAAACCCTGAAAACTATAAAGTAACAGTAGACGGTGTGCATGTAACCTGCGAACCGGCAGAAAAACTTCCTTTAACACAGTTGTATTACCTGTTCTAATCCGTGAGAATCAATTTTTCATCAATTCTTATATAGTGTTAATGAAGAGCCTGGTGAAGGCCGGGCTCTTTTAAAAAAAGTAAAGTTTAAAATGAAATTTCTGAATAAAATAATTTTCCCTTTAGCTGTAGCTGGTGCTTCCCTGTTTTCTACAATGGCAGATGCGCAGTTTCTGGGAGGAAGAAGATTAAAAAGTGATGAAGACGGTCCAAAAGGACAATGGATGATTTATGGTTCACTGGATTATTCCAAGACAAACAGTCCCACAGGCAGCTCCAGTTCTTTCGGAACAAGCTCTAATGCAGGAGTACCAATAGGAGTGGGGTATTTTATTAACAATAACGATGTAATCGGGGTTAACTATGCTTATGCAAGCGACCGTGTGAACGGAAATACCGTATACAAACAAAACGAAACTGGTTTATGGTACAGTCCTTCTGTAACCTTGGGGAAATATTTTGCCCTTATAGCGCAGGTAGATGCCCACTATGTATGGGGGCAGAAGATGGCAGAAAACGGAATGGCAAATCCTGGAATGGAGGCCTTTAACGGATTTCGTCTGAGAGCTTATCCTATGCTTGCGATATTCTTAGGCGGAGGCTGGGCACTGAAATTCAAGTTTGCTGAATTATCTATGCTGCAGACAAAAGCTAAAGGCGAAGGCTGGACAAAAAGTTATGTTACGGGAATCAGCGGTTCTACTTTTGGCGTAGGTATATCTAAGAACATCGACTTCAGAAAAAAAGCACCTAAAGATGATAATTAATGAATGTATAGGAAATATTAAAGATATTTCTGTTGCCGGTAAAACAATTGACTATCTGGATCTGGAATGGTTTGAAACCACTAAAAGGATTCAGCGCAAAAAAACCAGACAAGGAGTTGATGTTGCCATCAAATTCCTTCGGGAAGGACAAAGGCTTCGTGAAGGAGATATCTTGCATGAAGATGGAGAGAAGGCAATCGTAGTGAATGTACTGGAAACAGAGGCAATCGTTATTACGCCTACATCTATGCTGGAAATGGGTACAGTATGCTATGAAATTGGTAACAAGCATATCCCGTTATTTATCCAGGAAGATAAAGTGCTACTACCTTTCGAAATGCCTATGTACAGATGGCTTGAAGCAAGTAATTTCCGTCCGGAGAGACAGACCGTAAAATTACTGAACCTTCTGAAATCTAATGTAGAGCCACACGGACATGGCAGTATAGGATCTTCCTTATTTACTAAAATTTTAAAAATGGCAGCTCCAAAAGATGAATAATAAGAATCTTAGCTACTTAGCCAGCTTACTGCATATTGCGGATCCTACATTGCCCATCGGTGGTTATACCCATTCCAACGGGCTGGAAACTTATGTGCAAAACAGAATTGTGCATAACGTGACAACAGCACGGGAGTTTGTGGAAAACATGCTGAAATATAATCTGAAGTACAATGACGGAGCATTTGTAAAACTGGCTTATGAAGCAACACAGAAAGAAGATCTGGATGCTTTACTGCAGTTGGATCAGGAGTGTAATGCATTGAAGTGTCCTAAAGAAATTCGTCAGGCAAGCCAAAAACTGGGATTACGCCTTATTAAAATTTTCAAGAGAAAAAAGCAGTCTTCTTTTATGGAAGCTTATGAAGAAGCAATCCGAAATCGTAAGGCAACTTCACACTATAGTTTAGTATTCGGAATTTATACCTGTCTTTTGGATATTCCTCTATATGAAGCTCTTTTCGGGTTTTATTATACTTCTGTTGCGGGGATGATTACCAATGCCGTGAAGCTGGTTCCGTTGGGTCAGTTAGACGGTCAGGATATACTATTCGACCTTTATCCCGTAATAGACAAAACGGTTCAGGAAACTATAGAACTGGAAAGAGACTATGTCGGGCTTTGCAATACTTCATTCGATATCAGATGTATGCAGCACGAAAGGCTTTATTCCAGACTTTATATGTCTTAACTCAATTCTCAATATTTAAAATTATACAAAAATGGAAAACAGAAAATATATCAAAGTAGGAGTTGCAGGACCTGTGGGTTCTGGTAAAACTGCTTTATTAGAACGTTTAAGTAGAAAATTATATGGTACTTATGATCTTGGTGTAATTACCAATGATATCTATACCAAAGAAGATGCGGAATTTATGGCTAAAAACAGCCTTCTTCCTAATGACAGGATTATTGGTGTGGAAACCGGAGGCTGTCCGCATACCGCGATCCGTGAGGATGCAAGTATGAATCTGGAAGCTGTAGATGAATTGGCAGCACGTTTTCCGGATATCGAACTGGTACTGATTGAAAGTGGAGGTGATAACCTTTCAGCTACCTTTAGTCCGGATCTTGCGGATGTTACAATCTTTATTATTGACGTAGCAGAAGGAGAAAAAATTCCGAGAAAAGGAGGCCCTGGTATTACAAGATCCGATTTGTTAATCATCAACAAAATAGACCTTGCTCCGCATGTAGGTGCAAGCCTTGAAGTAATGGAAAGAGATGCCAGAAGAATGAGAAATGGAAATCCTTTCGTATTTACAAATCTGAAAACAGATGAAGGTTTGGATAAAGTAATCGGCTGGATAAAAAAATATGCGTTACTGGAAGAGTGCGAAGAACCGAACCTGGTAAGATAAATGGATAGTAGTTTAAGCATTATTGCAGGATACAAGCAGGGCGCTTCTTATGTGAAAGATCTCTATGTGTCACTTCCTTTTCGGGTAGTGTCGGTGGGGCAGCGTAAGAATGATAACAAGCTTTACCAAATGGTAATGTCCTCTTCACCCGGAATTCTGGATGGAGACCGTTACCATTTGGAAATCTCCCTGGAAGAGGGTGCAGCCTTGCAGCTTCAGTCGCAGTCCTATCAGAGACTTTTCAATATGGAAGATAAAGCGACCCAGCAGCTGAATATCACGATGCAGAATAATACCTCTTTCGCTTATGTACCTCATCCTGTCGTACCTCATGAGGATTCCAATTTCCAGAGCAAGGCTAATATCCGAATAGGTAAAAACAGTCAGGTTATTATCAGTGAAATTATTACCTGCGGGAGGAAGCATTACGGAGAAGTTTTCAAACTAAAGCGCTTCCAGAACCTTACCGAAATCTATCATGAAGATAAACTGGTTGTAAAGGATAATGTACTGATTCAGCCGGATCTTATTCCGATTAACAGTATTGGAAATCTGGAGCAGTATACCCATCAGGGAACACTGATCTTTTACAGTACAAAAGAAAATACGGACAGAGACAGACTGATAGAAACTGTTGTAGAACTTGCTGAAGACAAAAAAGAAGATTTGGAGATTGGAGTGTCGGCAATGGAAGACAACGGGTTTATCCTAAGAGCACTAGGCCATGGCGGAGAGTCGATGTATAATTTCTTTCTCAGCGTTCAGGACTTACTCTGGGAATTAGAATAAAAAATTAATAAAATGAATACCACTATTTGGGCACTTATGCTAAGTGCTGTATCTATAAGTTTCATCCATACAGCTTCGGGACCAGATCATTATCTTCCCTTTATTGTATTGTCAAAATCCAAGCGATGGAGCCGAAGTAAGACCATTATGCTGACAATTGCCTGTGGATTTGGACATGTTCTGAGTTCTCTGGCTATTGGTGCTGCAGGTGTTTTTTTAGGATGGCAGCTTAACAGATTTTCCTGGTTTCAGGAGTTAAGGGGCAATATTTCCGGATGGGCATTACTTATTTTTGGATGTGCGTATCTTATTTATGGACTGATACAGGCTGTAAGAAATAAACCGCACAAGCATTTTGATGTGATGGGTGATGATGTGTATGTTTATGAACACAATCACACCGAAGTGGTGATGCCACAGACCCGTATAAAAGTAACGCCTTTTGTATTGTTTATGATTTTTGTAATGGGACCTAGTGAACCTCTAACGCCATTGCTTTTCTATTCCGGACTGAACAGGTCTGTTGCTGAAATTCTGGCTCTTATAGTGCCGTTTACACTTACAACAGTAGCAACAATGCTGGGAATGGTACTATTGGGACGTTATGGATATTCGACTTTATTCAATACCGAAAAACTGGAGCGCTATATGGGCGTAGTCAGTGGCGCTGTTGTAACAGTATGCGGTATCGGAATGGTATTTTTAGGATGGTAAAATAATTAAACTGTTATTTATGGATAAACTTTTTGCAAAAATTCCTTTTGTAGACAATGTATTAAAAGGAGTAGGGCAGATTATGCTTCAGGAGAACCGCTGGACAGGACTTCTGTTTCTTGTTGGACTTTTTCTTGGGAGCTGGCAATGTGGCGTTGCTGCTATTCTGGCAACGACAGCCGGTACATTCACTGCCATGAAATTAAACTATGATAAATCACAGATTAATGCCGGATTATATGGTTTTAGTGCTGCTTTAGTAGGTGTTGCATTGGCCTTTATATTTCAGACAACGATCCTTATATGGGTTCTGATTATATTGGGAGGTACGTTAGCTGCCATTATCCAGCATTTCTTTATTCAGAAAAAAATCCCGGTATTCACATTTCCATTTATTATCATTACGTGGGCACTGGTATTCCTATTACATCAGTTTACCCATATTCAGCCATCGGATCTGATTACTGCAGAAGCTGTACATACAGATTACGATGACTTTTTAACCTGTACCAATGGTTTCGGGGAAGTGATTTTTCAAGGGGGGGTACTTTCCGGTATTATTTTCTTTGTAGCTGTATTTATCAGTTCACCTGTTGCTGCCTTATACGGACTTACAGCTTCTATTTTGGGTGCCGGATTGTCACAGCTGAACGGAGAGCCTATTCAGGAAGTGCACATGGGTTTATTTGGTTTTAACGCAGTTCTTTCTGCAATTGTTTTTTCCGGTGTTAAAAAAACAGACGGATTATGGGTGCTGATTGCTGTGGTACTAACCGTAGTTATCGACGATATCCTTGTAGATAATAATTTGCTTAGTGCTGTAGGCGGGGTATTTACATTCCCTTTTGTAATTGGTACGTGGATAACTTTACTTATCCAAAAGCTATTTATAAAGAAGGTTCAGTAATTTTTCTGAGCCGGCTAATTGTAATAAATGCTCTGTGAAAACACAGAGCCAGAGAATATATTAAAAAAATGAAGAAATCGAAAATGATGGCTGCCATACTGGCAATGGTAGTCAGCGGACTAACCCATGCACAGGAAACGGCAACTGAAAAAAAGATGCTTGTAAAAGATGTAGACGATAAATATCCTATCAGAGATGCATTGATTAAGTTTAACAGAGGAGAAAGTCATACCCACTCCAGCGCAGACGGCTCTTTTGTGGTAGGAATAAAGTCTTATCCTGACACACTAAGTATAAGTCATAACGGATATGATGAAGTGAAGTTTGTAATCAGCGGAAAGGAAGATAAAAACAATATTGTCTTGCTTCAGCACAAGCCATTGCAGATTTCGGAAGTAGCCATTAATCATAGTTCTTTCCTTTCGGCCATGACAAAAGTAGACCTGAATAAATTTCCGGTTAACTCCGCTCAGGATTTGCTGCGTAAAGTTCCGGGATTATTTATTGCCCAGCATGCTGGTGGCGGAAAGGCAGAACAGTTGTTTTTAAGAGGTTTTGATGCGGATCATGGCACGGATGTGAGTGTGAATGTAGACGGAATGCCGGTAAACATCGTTTCTCACGCCCATGGACAGGGGTATTCGGATTTGCATTTTGTGATTCCGGAAACGGTGAATAATATAGACTTTGGTAAGGGAGCTTATTATATCGACAGAGGTGATTTTAATACAGCCGGGTATGTTGATTTTAAAACCTTTGACCATCTTAATAACAGCATGATAAAACTGGAAGGTGGCTCTTTTAATACCAAAAGGATTATGGGAATGTTCAACATTATTAATGATCCTACCAACCGCAAAAATGCATATGTAGCAGCAGAATATAACTATACAGACGGACCTTTTGATGTAAAGCAGAACTTTAACAGAGTTAATATTTTTGCAAAATACAATCAGTGGTTAACAGATAACGATTATTTCAATATTCAGTTTTCAACATTTAATTCTTCATGGAATGCATCCGGGCAAATTCCTGAGCGTGCAGTAGATGAAGGAATTATAGGACGCTGGGGGAGTATAGATCCTACTGAAGGTGGTAAAACATCCAGAACCAATCTTCAGATGAATTATAAGCATATTATTTCTTCTTCAGAACAGATTGATGCTATGGCCTGGTATTCCCGTTACAATTTCAATTTATACTCAGACTTTACATTCTACCTGAAAGATAAAGATCATGGTGATGAAATCCAGCAGAAAGACGGCAGAAATGTTTATGGTACTGAAATTAAGTATACCAAAACATTCAGCCTGTCAAACGGAACAATGGATTGGATTTCGGGAGTAGGTTTCCGTAACGATGATATAGGAACATTACAGCTAAATCATGTATATCACAGAGATTTGCTATTAGGTCAGTTATCTGATGTTACCGGTACAGAAACGAATCTGCACGCATATTCCGGGCTGGTATGGAAAACCGGAAAATGGACAATTAATCCTGGATTGAGAGTCGATCATTTTATTTTCAATATGCACAACTTACTGGATTATGAGACGCTGCCTTCCGGACAGTCTACGGAGGCAACAAGAGTAAGCCCGAAACTTAATTTCTCATACGCAGCAAGTGATAAAGTAATGTGGTTCCTAAAGACAGGTATGGGCTTTCACTCCAATGATATGAGGGTAGCTGTCGTACAAAAAGGTCAGAAAACTTTACCCTATTCTATAGGCGGAGATTTAGGGGTAAGATTGCATCCTTTCAAATCATTGATTATTACGCCTACGCTTTGGTATCTTCAGTTGCAACAGGAATTTGTGTATGTAGGTGATGATGCTGTAGTAGAACCTTCCGGAAAGTCCAGACGTTACGGATTCGATTTGGGTATCCGTTACCAGCCGATGGCTAATCTTTACCTGAATGCTGATATTAATTATTCTCATGCGAGATTTGTAGATGAAGCAAAAGGAGAAGATTATATACCGCTGGCTCCTATAGTAACAAGTACGGGATCTGTAAACTGGGATTTTCTTAATGGCTTTTCACTAGGACTTCAGTACAGATATTTAGGAGGCAGACCAGCAGTAGAAGATAACAGCATTAAAGCAAAATCTTATTTTGTAAATGATCTTGTGCTGTCCTATAACCGTGCGAAATGGGGTGCGAATTTTCAGGTTAGTAACCTGTTTAATGTAAAATGGAATGAAGCGCAGTTTGCTACAGAAACCCAACTGAGAAACGAACCTAATCCAATTACGGATCTTACCTATACTCCGGGGACACCCTTTGGCGTGAAAGTAGGAGTTTATTATAAATTTTAAAAAAAATAATGCAGGGAATATGTTCTCTGCATTATTTTTGTATAATCCATAAATGAATATTCATAAAATAAATGGAAGTATTATCTAGTTTTCAGTATAAAAAGCAGTTTCTTCCGAATATTACGGAAAAAATTCTGGAAAACAATGCTGATATCCAGCTTTACAGAATTGAAGACTATCTGAAAGGAATTCTCATGCCGGTTATACCTTACCGTACGACATTCAATTTTATGATATTCGTTACCAATGGCCGCATCAAGCAATATCTGGATACAACCGAATATGTAGCAGAAAAGGGAGAGGTTATCTTTATAAAACAGGGAACTATTACCGCAACTATAGAGCTTTCCGATGATATTGAAGGTTTTTTTCTGGCTTATGAAAACAGTATCCTTTCCGAGCAGGAACTGCCCAAACATAAGACCAGTATATTCTTTATGACACCGTTTCTGCATCTGGATAATCTTACCTATACTACTATTACCCAGCTTCTGGTTATTCTGGAGCAGGAGCTTTTGCTTAATAATCTGGATGTAAATGATGTTACCGTAACCATGCTTCACCTTATTCTGGTAAAAATGCTAAGCTCAGATTCCGGCAGCCATCACAAAATGGCGACAAGACCCATGGAACTATCACTCCAGTTCCGGGACTTACTGTTCAAGCATCATATTACCGAAAAGCGTGTTGTATTTTATGCCAATAAGCTTTCTGTTACCGAAAATTATCTGAATAAATGCATTAAAAGCGTTACCCGAAAGTCGCCGAAACAATGGATTAATGAAATTGATATTAACTACGGAAAAGCATTGCTATATTCTACAAGAGATATTGCGGAAATAGCCTATGAGCTTAATTTTCAAACAGCCTCACATTTTACCCAGCTTTTTAAAAAAATCACAGGAATCACACCTAAAGAGTACAGAACATTGTTTCTGAAGGACAGAGCTGCTATAGATTGATTTTAAAATTCGGTATGGGCTAATCTGAAAATTATAAATGACCTTCATTCATCTTCATCACCAAAAGCCATTTCGATAGCAATATACTGAACAACCAGTTCGCAGATATTTCCGCTTTCGTCATAGCCAAAGTATGCAGGATAAACGCCATCTCCGAAGCCTGTTTGTATCATAGGAATACTAAGATCAGTACCCGGGATTTTGAAATTGATCCAGTCGCCATCTGTTCTCTGGAATTCAGGGTTCTTTTCATAGCTGTTTTTAAATTCCTGTGCGAAGAAATTGTCGTAGATATTACCTTCAGGATTTTCTTTTTCCCACTGATCCACAAAGCTGCAATAAAGATCCCTGGTCTCCGTATCCACAATTGTGGCAAGACCGGCATCGACATTGAATCCAAAATATTCTCCCGAATTAAGGCTGTTCATATCTTCATTACCAATTAAAGCTTCTGTGTAGGAAACAGCTTTGTTATCTGTGAATTTTACCCGTGTGGCAACATATCTGTGGTGTCCTTCGTCTACCTCAACCACCAAAGTGGTTAAAGGAAATTTTCCCGTTGGTACTTTAATAAAGTATGGAAGTTCTTCCTGATGTAAGTATACCAAAGGATCTCTTACCATAATATTGCCGGTAGGAATAACTATTTCTCCCATATCCAAATGATATAGTTTTTTATTACTGATCTCATCCTGAGTGAAATACTCATTGAAGTCACTAACGGGGGATAGTAATATTTTTTTTTCGTCGTAGTTGTATAGCCATTCCTGAGTTGGTGTAAAATTCATGTGATTTGTTTGTGATGTTATTTTAATATTTCTTTTGTTAAATATATATATTTAATCTAGTCTTCGGGAAATAATTATGTTAATCTTTCATTAATCTTTAATTCAGGTTTTATGAATAATCATGGATAAATTGTGGATTATTATAAATATAAATTCGAATTTTTCTTTTATGGCAAAAAATATAATTTACTGATGTTATTTTGCTCTGTATTCCACAAGCGTAGAAAGATAAAAATACATAATATATTATCTGTCTGAAAATTGATTGTTTTAGGACATAACTTTATTTTTTTGTTAATATAGTCTGAATTATTATGCATAACTCAATATAAAGTTATAAAGTTTGGTGTATTGACATTGTTTTAATTAGAATTAATATACATTGTTCAATTTGTTAAAATTTTATTAAAACCGGGTATTGTTTTTTTGCTGAATTTTGAAAGAATAAAAAAAACTTATCCATGAATCTTCCGAAAAGCTGTTTACTTGTTCTTATTTCTTTTTTTAGCTGTGGTATTTCTGCCCAGAAAAAAACGCCTCAGAAAAAAGTTGTTTTTATTATTGTAGACGGTATTGCGGATGATATGCTGGATAAAGCGGAAATCCCTAACCTCAACAGAATTAAGAAAGATGGAGCTTTACTAAAAGCATATGTGGGCGGAGAAAAAGGTGGTTATAGTGAAACGCCTACTATTTCTGCAGTAGGTTATAATAGCCTGTTAACGGGTACATGGGTGAATAAACACAATGTTTACGATAATGATATTAAAGCTCCTAACTATAATTATCCAACCATCTTCAGACTTTTCAAAAATCAGTTTCCAAATAAAAAAACGGTGGTATTTTCTACGTGGGAAGATAACAGGACAAAGCTTATAGGTGAGAATCTGGATGCTACCGGCAAAATAAAAATGGATTTTGCGTTCGATGGTTTGGAAAAAGATACCAAGCGTTTTCCACACGATAATCAAGCTAAGTATATTCGTAAAATTGATAGTCTTGTTGCCGGAAAAGCTGCCGGTTATATCAGGGAGAATGCTCCGGATCTTTCATGGGTGTATTTAGAGTTTTCCGATGATATGGGACATCGCCATGGTGATGGTAATATTTTGTATGAAGCTATTTCTTTTGAAGACAGATTAATCGGACATATTTATGATGCTGTAAAAGAACGTGAGGCAAAGCACGGAGAGGATTGGTTGTTTGTTGTAACAACGGATCACGGGAGAACTGCAAATAATGGAAAAGGCCATGGAGGCCAAAGCGACAGAGAGCGCAGCACATGGATTGCCATTAATAAACCTGACGTTAATACTTATGCGAAAAATAATCGTGTAGCAGTTACGGATATATTGCCAACCATGACAGATTTTCTGAGTCTGAAAGTATCTGCAGATGTTCAGCAGGAAATTGATGGAGTAGATCTGCTAAAAAAAATAACAGCTTATCACCTGAAAGCTACATTATCATCTGATAATACATTGAATGTTGCCTGGGAAACTACAAATTCTTCCAAAGAAACGGCTGAAATCTATATCACAGATACCAACAACTTCAAAAACGGAGGTAAAGACTCCTATCGGTTACTAGGGAAAGTAAACCTCAGCAGTGGTAAGTTTACTTCTAAACTCAAGACTGCTAATTCCAATATTTACAAAATAGTTCTGAAGACCAAAGCTGGTTTTCTGAATACATGGATCAGAAAATAAAACACACTAAATAAGAATCTATTCATGAAATTACAACTTTTAATTGCACTGGGGCTGGTCTCCGGTCTGGAAGCGTATGCTCAAAATGTACCCAAAACAAGTGGTACGGACACTCTGAAAACAGGGGAGAAAAAGATTGATGAGGTTGTTATTACAGCTTTGGGGATCAAAAAAGAAAAGAAGGCATTAGGTTATGCTGTTCAGGAAGTAAAAGGTGATGTCTTTGAGAAGGCAAAAGAACCAAACTTTATCAACTCACTTTCCGGACGTGTTGCCGGATTGAATATCCGGAACAGTACCGATCTTTTCCAAAATCCGGGGATTAATCTGAGGGGAACAACACCATTAATTGTTATAGATGGGATACCGGACAGAACTGCCGATTTATGGAGAGTAAATGCGGATGATATTGACAATATCAGTGTATTAAAAGGGCCAACTGCTTCTGCGCTTTACGGTTCTGTGGGTAAAGACGGAGCGATTATGATTACCACTAAAAAGGGTAAGAAAGGAAAACTAACGGTTTCTTTTAATAACTCTACGATGTTTCAGACCTCCTTTATCCGTATTCCGGAAGTTCAGACAACTTATGGTGGCGGGAATAATGGAAAATATGCGTATATCAATGGTCAGGGATCTGGTAGTGAAGGCGGCGGATGGATCTGGGGGCCTAAGCTGGATCAGAGAGATCCGAATACTCCCAGTGGATATTTCGAAACACCTCAGTATAACAGTACTGTAGATCCGGTTACCGGGAAATTGATTCCATTGCCCTGGATTTCCCGCGGTAAAAACAATATTAAAAATTTCTTTGAAACGGGGCTTATCCAGTCCAATAATGTAAGTGTAGACTGGGGTAATGAGAAAGCAACTTTCAGGCTTTCACTTTCCAATATTTACCAAAAGGGTATTGTTCCGAATACGAATCTGAAAACAACATCTATCAGTTTAGCAGGATCTGTAAATCCGGTTAAAAACCTGACGATCAACACAGCTTTAACTTATAATAAAACATATACTTCCAATTTTCCAGAAGTAGGATATGGGCCTACCAACTATCTGTATAATCTTGTTTTGTGGACAGGAGCGGATGTAGATGTAAGGGATCTGAGGAATTATTGGGTTCCTGGTAAAGAAGGTTACCAGCAAAGACATTACAATGTATCTTATTACAATAACCCGTATTTCCAGGCTTATGAATATCAAAGGCCTTACTATAAGGATAATGTTATGGGGAATGTAAATCTGGAATATCAGATTGTTCCGAAATTAACGGCTAAGGCTCGTGTCGGAATTAATGTATATAGCCTGAACCGTGAATACCGTGAGCCTAAGAGTTATATCGGCTATGGAAATAAGTCATTAGGAAACTATAGTCAGGTGAGTAATAATTACTTTGACATCACTTCAGAATTAGGTCTGAAATATCAGAACAACTATTCGGATAATTTTACACTAAGTGCGGAAGGTTATGTAGCGAACTATTACAGAGAAATGAAAAATAGTGAAATACGGACTGATGGTTTGGTGACTCCGGGTTGGTATAATCTTTTTAATAGTATTGGTCCGTTATTTATTCCTACAGATGGAGATAGAAACAGGAAAGAATATGAGCAAATCAACAGTGTATATGGTTATGTAGATATGGAGTTCTACAAGACATTCTTCCTGAATATGACAGCGCGTTATGATAAAATATCGACCCTGCCAAAAGGGAATAATGAGTATTTCTATCCATCGGTTTCCGGATCATTATTGCTGAATCAATTATTTAACCTTCCTTCCTGGATTAATCTGGCAAAATTGCGGGGATCTTATGCTAGTGTAACATCCGGAAAAATTGGGAATGATCCTTATGGTTATATTTCTGCTTTTGAAAAAAAGGTGGGATGGAATGGGCAACCAGCATTTGCTTTTGGAAATATACTAATTGATCAGAATATAAAACCACAAACAACAGATTCCTGGGAAATAGGTACAAATCTAATATTCCTGAAAAACAGAATCAATTTAGATGTTGCTTATTTCAATGCCAGAGATTACAATCAATTAGAACAAGTTCCATTATCTGAAGGATCAGGGTATAAATATTTCCAAACGAACGGGAATGTTTATAAAAGAAAAGGTATAGAATTCACGCTAAGTGCAGATATATTTAAAAAGGCAGATTTCAGATGGAGTACCCAAATTAATTTTAGTCAGTACAGACGATATTTAGCAGAAATTTATATGGGAAAAGACAGGACTAACGAATATGTTCGTGGAGGTGAACGTACAGACAAGTTGATGACTAGTGGTTATGAAACATCACCAGACGGAAAATTGGTATTGCAAAATGGTTATCCTGTGAATAATACTTCTCCTATTCCAATTTTTATGGGATATTCCAATCCGGACTGGACATATGGCTTCTCTCATAATTTCAGCTACAAGAACTTTTCACTTTCTTTATTATTTGACGGTAGAATTGGTGGGATGATGTATTCTACAACCAACCAGAAAATGTGGTGGGGTGGTATTGCGCCGGGAACAGTTAATCAGTTCCGGGATGATGCCAATGCCGGGAAAAATACCTATATCGCACCGGGGGTGAAAGTTGTAAGTGGTTCTATTACCTATGACGAAAATGGTAATGTAGTATCGGATACCCGAAAATTTGCACCAAATGATGTAGCGGTAAATTACAATGCTTATATGCAAACTACAAGTAATGCATTTGAAAGCAATTATCACTATTATAAACAAACGTTTATTAAGCTGAGAGAGGTAACGTTGACTTATAACTTCGGGAAATCTTTTGTGGAAAAACTGAACTTGTCTGCAGCAAGTATTTCCTTAATAGGAAGGAATCTTTGGTTAGCGTCAAAAATTAAGAATATTGATCCGGATTCAGGTGTGGATAATCTTCAGACGCCAGCAACGAGAAGCTTTGGGGTAAACATCAACGTGAAATTCTAATTAAAAACACAACAGAAATGAAATTAACTAAAATATACTCTTTAACATTAATCACAGTATTAGGTTTGTCAGGCTGTAGTAAAGTCGAAGATTATCAGGATGATCCTAATCGTGTCGTACGTGTAAGTCCGGATTTCCTGTTGCCTGATATCGAGGTGAATGCATTTAAAAATATTGATGCAGGTGCAGCATTAGCATCCAGACAACTGGCTTATATAAATGGTGTTAATGCTCAGCAGTATTATAACTGGCAGCGTGGATCCTTTGGTAATTATGACAATGTCAAGCAGGTAGAAAAAATGGTGCAGGAAGCTGACAGGACGGGTAATCCGGTTTATAAGTCCCTGGCTCGCTTTTTTAGATCTTACTTTTTTATCTCGCTTACCGAAACCTTTGGTGATATCCCGTATAGTGAAGCGGTAAAAGATGGCGTTTTTGCTCCTAAATATGATGATCAGAAAAGTGTTTACAAAGGAGTGCTTAATGAATTGGCTTTAGCCAATACAGAGCTTTCTAAGTTCAATACAAATATTAGCGGTGATATTATCTATAATGGTGATTTGCTTAAATGGAGAAAACTGATTAATTCTTACAGATTAAGAATTCTAATGGATTTATCTAAAAGAGCTGATGATTCGGATCTGAATGTAAAACAGTCTTTCGCTGATATTGTGAATAACCCGTCTCAGAACCCTATTATGGAAGGAAGTGCGGATAGTGGAGCTTTGCCGTTTTATAATCTGGTGAATAACCGTTACCCTTATTTTAACAGCAATGATCTGAAAACAGCCTACTATATGGAGCAAAGTTTTGTGGATAAGCTTAAAAAGTCCAAAGACCCCAGATTGTTTAAAATGGCTGAAAAGAAAACAAGTACAGTGGGGGTGATACCAACTGATCCTTTTAGTTATTATGATGGTCTTTATGGAAGTGAAGATTTAGGAAAAAATTCAACGGATGCATCCAATGGTTTAGCATCGAGAATTAATCCAAGATATTTTGATGACCCGATTAATGAACCGACATTGTTGATGGGATATGCAGAATTGCAGTTTATTTTGGCAGAGGCTGCTGTAAGAGGCTGGATTGGTGGAAATGCAAACGCTTATTATATAAAGGGAATCAGTGCTTCTATGGATTTCTATAAAATTGGAAGTGCAGATGCTGCTGCTTATTTAGCGCAATCTACTATAGCACTGCAACCTAACAGCGAAATACAGCAGATTATGGATGAAAAGCATACCGCTTTATTCTTTAATACCGGATGGAGAATTTTCTATGACCAGAGGAGAACAGGCTTCCCTAAATTTAATACGGACAGAAAAGGTATTCTGAATGACGGAAAAATTCCTAAAAGATGGATGTATCCTTCTACAGAAATTACTAACAATAATACAAACCTTACCAATGCTGTTAACAGGCAATATCCTGGTGGTGATAATATTAATGGTGTTATGTGGCTGATTAAGTAGCATACATTTTAATAAAAATATACAAGCCTGAATACTATATTCAGGCTTGACTTTTTTTAACTAAAGTGTTTAAAGACTTAGAGCCTGTTTGAATTTGCTTAGAGTAACATTGTTTGTCTCAAGTATTTTATTTTTAGACGTGTCAGGCTGAGCTTGTCGAAGTCTAATACTTTTTTGAATTAAAATTTAAACAGGTTTTAGAATAAGTACATCTTCATAACAACAAAATCTGATTAATAAGGGTAATGTATTGCTTTGTTTAGTTCAGCAGGATTGTTGTATTTTTTAATAAGCTCCTGCATATTCTTCGTCTGTGTATTCAGCTCATCCAGATTTTGTATTTCTTTTCCGTTGATGTTAATCTTCCAGTCACCATTTGTTTTTGCAAAATTATTTCTCTCATAGGCGAAAGGATCATTATAGTATTCCATAAATAATTTTTGCTTTTGTTGTTCGGTAATGGGTACCGCCTTACTTCCGAAAAATGATTCGACAAAATCCTGGGTAGGATAGGTTTCTTTCAGATTCTGACTTTTTACAAGAGTGTATATAAAATTTTGTTTGTCATCCTGGATTTCAAAAATTAATCCGGGTAATCCCCGAAATTTATAGGGGCCTTCATTAAAAGGAATATCTTTGCAAAACCATGCGGTCCAGTTTCTGCCCCCAAATCCGGTAGTCGCTTTTTGAAGCGTATAATTCTGAACTTTTTTGGTTTCATTAGAAATTTTCCAGTCTACTTTGTCATTTGTTTTGTAAGTGTAGTAGCCAAATTTAATGGTAGTGAAATTCTCGTTTTCAAAAGAATTGAGTTTACGTTTTACAATTTGCCCGGACATATCGACAAATTTATTGTCACCTCCCGTTTTTTTATTAATCGAGTCTGTAATCAGCAAATCTCTTCCATAGAATTTTACTTCTTTAGGATTAATATCCAGAACCATATTGAGTTTGGCGCGGTCCGTTTCTGTAGAGTCATATTTGAATTGTAGCTCGTAAATGTATCGATGTGTTTGTGATTTAGCAAATGTTACAATAAATAGAATTGCTAAAAAAAGAGCGTTTTTCATACAATATAAAGCATTAGTGTTGATTAAAAATATTATAAATCATTATGATTTATCTTTATTTACTAAATTATGAAAAATGCTAATATGAAAAAGAATCGTATTAAATAAATAATACGATTCCCAAAAACACACTTGATGAAATGATTATTCATTATTATGAATAATCGATATATAAAAATATATCATTGTAAATTCGTAAGTTCAAGTAGCTAGTGCAATGATTCGCTAACGAATTATTAGCCTAGAAATGAAAAATAAAAAAGCCTTTATTAATGAGCCTTTCGGAGTATTCCCGAAGGGCTTTCTGCGTTTAGTTTTACCACCGAATAAGTATGTGTTTATCCTAACATTCGGTTGTGTCGAAATTCATTCTTTGGGGTCTTTTTTATTGGTTTCTCTATGCAGTATGAGGTAATAGATGTAGCGGTTGTAAAACCTCACACCGTAGTCCAATATAAAAAATCAACCTTCCCAAGAAAGTATAATGAAAAATCACTATCCAATCTCAAACAAAATAACCAGAGTAAACTTATTACACGGTTACGAAACGCCAAAACAGTACAGGATATTAACGCCTATGCGAATGTTTTTAAAGAAACGTATAAAAATGAGACGCAAAAAGAATATTCCGGCGCTCTCTCGGGTACAGTGGCAAAAAAGCTTCTTAAAATCGCATCCGTATTTAGCAAGGGTGTATTATCAAGGTACAGCGTTCAAAATAGTATCCGAAACCGCACCCTCACTCTTTGTACGCTCACAATTACAGAGGCACAAAGACACACTGATAAGGAGTTTAATCAAACCCTTAGAAAATTCTTAGACCACATCAAGAAAGTAGACAGTTATTTAATAAACCCTACTACAAAGATGAAAACGAATATAAAAGCGCCTCGTGTTCGCCAGTTCTTCTGGCGTGCAGAGGTTCAGGGTAACGGAAATATCCATTATCATATCCTGTTTGATGCCTTTATCAATAAAGATACTTTGAAAAGGGTTTGGAATGGCTATTTGCAAAAGATGGGCTATCCTCCGGCTTACAACTCAACCCGTATAGAATCCCTGCGTAATGTAAAAGACGTAGTAGCATACGTGTGCAAGTATTTAACCAAAGCAGATACCCACGATAAAAAGACCGGAAAACCTAAACGCCCGATCATTGGTAAGATGTGGGGATGCTCAAAAGACCTTTTGAATATTGATTACCCTAAATTCTATGAATCTGATACTGTTCATTTAAATGAACTTATTAACCGTATGGAAAAAATAGAACTGGAAGACAGTATAAAAGACTGGGTAAAATGTTGGAAAGGAAACACAACCCGACTTTTAAAAGAATGCTCTGTGAATCTTCAATGGTTTGTAAAGGTTCATTACCAACGCATGTTTGATTATCTCTACAGAGATACAGACGAACCCAAACCAATACCAACTCCAGAACCTGCAAAGGTTCGATGGTTTCAAACTTCTTTAGAACTATGATACAAAAACTACTAAATCTTATGAATACAATTTACTTAAATCACCATTTCAGGTTTGTATTAACCTACTACGATCATAACGGAAAAAGACAAAGGCACTTTGTCGGAGCGGGTCAGCTTTCGGAATATCTGGGAGAGAAAAACGCAGAAACCGTGCAAAAATGCGCTAACGCTATGAAAAGGGATAAACACACGGTTAAGTTTAGAAAGTGCGGACAAATCGATATTTATTCAAAATAACTTCTTTATGGAATTGTTTCTAAGAATTAAAGTAAAAGATCAGCCTCGTTTCAGAGAGCTTTGTGAAAAGTACAATGTTGCTTTTAAAATTATCGATGGTGTTTTTGTTTTTATGTCTGTCTGGGTAACTGGTAAAAGCAGTAATGTAGTTCTTCTTATTTCTAACCTTGGTAATCAAGAGATTTATGTTACTGGATTAGATGAAACTCCTGAATATATTTAGTTATGACTTACGGTGAATATCAGATATTAAAATTACAAGATATAGCGGATTTATGTGTCTGCTCTTTGGGTACTGCCCAGAAAATAAAAAACGAGATCAAAAAAGAATTAGGCATAAAGACCAAGTATATATTTTACTTTCAATTTAAGGCATATTACTGCGAAAATCAGACGATTTAATGCAAGTTAATGCAAATTACTTCAAATTCATTTAAATTCCTCTAAGCCCCTTCTACGGGGCTTTAATTTTGTCCTGTGTTTAACAATAAAATAATTAAAAATGATTCAAAGTAATGTTTATGTAAATCAGGCGGGTAAGAATGCCCAGATTGAGATTAAAGACCCTGCGCACTCCATTGTCTTCGGCGCTTCCCTTGCTGCTGGTTCTCCTGCTTTAGACCCTGAATTACAGGTAAAAATTGAATTGGTCTCTAAAAACCGACCTAATCAGGTTTTAGTGGATTTAAAATTTGTAGAGTTTAAAGAAGTAATCAGACCCATGTTTAAAGGCATTAAGATTATGAGCCTTATCCCTTTGGCACTCTCTGACAATCTTATTTTATCTGCGGATAATAAGATTCTGATTACCCTGTCTTGGAAGACTGCCAATGTAACTTCAATGACCTATACAGTCAATACACTAAAGTCCAATACTTATACTCCGCTTGTGGTAAAAGCTGTTGACTTAACACAAAACAGAACATTAGATACTGAATACTTCACAGCTTTAAGGCTTAATGATGAGATTCACGGTATCGAAACAATTGTAGACGGTAATAAAATCTATCAGTCTAGAGATTTGCTATGGGCTACCGTTACCGATTCAAACGATGTTCTTGTGAAAGTAGATCCTAACCAGAAAATTACAGTGGAAGGTTCTGATCAGTGTTATTTAATCCAGTATTAAGATGGACCCGTTTAGCGCTATGCAAGTAGCTAGTATGTTTAGTGGTACCGGCGGAGATACCCCAAATTCAACAACTGCAACAACCCCTACAGGTGCAAACGCTTTTGATGTTGGCGGTATACTTGGGAATATTCTCGGGGGTGTTACAAAGTTTATAGGATGCCTTGGAAAACAGGCATGGACTACGGGAGTTCTTGATGAAGCGAGAAACGCTGTTGATAGTGTTGTACGTAATATCAAAAGTGAGAGAGACGCAGAAAACGCACTGAATGACTTTGCAGCTATTATTGTTTCCATGCCTGCACACCGTGATTCTATGAAAAATGCCTGTACCAAAGAAAACATGGATATCTACACAAATTATGTGAAAAGTGTTCGTGAGAATATGCTAAGGCAATTCGATGTTCAGGAAATCGGGATTTCCTATTGGAATCCTGTCGGCAACTATCCTCATGGGGAAAAATCGGGATTGATTCAAAAAGTACGGGTTTTAGGAATGAAAAGTAGTACAATACCTGTGTTCCCAGACCTTCCGGTAAATGGTGGAGTTGGTCAGGGAGAGTATCAACCTCCGGTTGTTACAACACCAAATGTTGTTCCTACGCCTGATAACGGAACATACTACACAAAAGATGAAATAGATACTATTCTGAACAGTCAGTTGAAAAACAATCTTGCGAGTAATGATGTTCAGACTTTGCAACAACTGCAAACAATGTTGAATGCAAAACCAAATTGTAAAGGTGGGATTGTCAACGGAAAACCTTACTTGGATTGCTCCGTTACCAATGACAATACACAAAATATGATTCAGGTTGCCGGACTGGCATTAACTGCCTTGGGTCTTGTGTGGATGGTTACTAAGAAGAAATAATAAAACAGTTTAAAAAATTAAAAAGAAAAATACATGAAAGATTTCGTAGCGTTTCTGGATAAAAGCATTTATACCGGAAAGGATTTTAAAATTAAGTACGGGCATTTATTCGCTGGTGCTGTAGTATTGGTAGCCACTTATTTTTTGTTACCAAAGAGGGTTCAACGTCAAATTAAATTCTAATTATCATGAGTTACAATAATTATAAAGTGGCGGGTAATTGGAAGCAATACCCACAAAAAAGAACTTTTGCACCGTACAATTCAGGGTACGGACGTAGTACCGGTAATGGTTCAGGAATCAAAAAAAGCGGTGCTGTGTATTCCAGAATCAAGAAAGGGAAAAATGAAGGGCATCAGGCGGTTAATGCATGGAGAAAAACCCGTAATGGTTTAATGACGGCTAGTGCTATGCCTGTAGATGGTGTACTGCATTCTGATAAAAAGGGTAACGAGTATCTACGTTATGTTGTTACTATCGTTCATCAGGGATTCGGAACTACTCAAACCTATTGGAGTTTAATGAACGTGAAGAAACAAACGATCACTATTAGTGAACTTGGTTTAGTGATTTCTCCAAACGGTTCAGGTCGTACCGGATCAGGAAGAAATGTAAGAGGGTATTTCGGAAAATTCTCACGCAGATAAAAATAGAAATTATGCAAAAAGTTGTTGATCTATTGGCAAAGTTTGTCAAACATGGAGAAAAATTAAGCTTCTTCGCTAACCTCGTTATTACGGTGGTTAATGGTGCTACGAAATGGCTTGAAGAAAATGCACCGAATCAGCCTATAAAAAAATAGGGATGTTTAATTGGTTATTGAGTTTCGGGTGGCTTATTCTTATTCTTCTGCCCTACGCAGGTTATGCGGTTTATTTCTTATTGTTTGAATGGAACTGGCTACCTGATTCTGATAATCTTAATATGAAAAGTTTTGAAAATGATAGATAAAATTTTGGCTTTGGGCTTAACCGCCCTCGGGGCTACCATGATAACGAAAAAAGGGAATCTATTTATTGATAGTAGCAGTTTTTCATTTGAAAATTTCAATTATGAGTATAATGATGAAATGTTCTCATTTATTAAATCATATGAAGGTTTTCGTTCTACAGCTTATTATCTTTCTGGCGAAGCAACTTATACTATAGGCTTTGGGCAGACTTCTTGGTTTGATTTAAATACAGGTAAAGTTGTTAGACGTGTCCAGAAAGGAGATACTATTACTTTTGATATGGCATTAAAGCAAATGCGAGCATATTTTAATACTTCTAAAGATTCTCCTAAATTGGAGATAGACGCAATTATTCGTTCTATTGGTGTTAAATTGAATCAACGTTTTTATGATATGCTTTTACAAATAGCTTATGGATCTCGTTCTATGCATAGGGCAGCAGGTTTTAGGAATCAATATATTACGATGCTAAGAAGAGCCGATAGAAATGATGATTTAGTATACTTGTCTAGATTATTGCAAAATAATTATTTATACTACATCCAAAATTTTGCAAATTTCAGTACTTATGGTCTAAACTGGTCAAGAAGGTCATTAGGTGTTTCTTACTATATTTCAGGTTTAGGAAATTGGGAATTTTCAAATACCTATAAAGAAATAAAGACACCTTATTCTAAAGTGTCTTTATGATTCTTACCAATCTATATCTGATTTTTTAATACATTTTGGATATGTTTGTTGTATTGCTGATCTGCGTTCATAATTGAGTAGTCCGTATGCTCGGAAACTTAGTGAGTTTCTTTCGTAAGTTTCAGTTTTCTTAAAATCGTCTGTATTAGGGAATGTCTTATCAAATTCTTGTTTGCTCATAAATTCAGGATACTTTTTAGGGTTTAATTTATAGTTTTTCTGCATACAAACATAGAAATCAAAATCTGTACCTGCCCCTTCAACACTCGGGAAATATGATATTTTGTTAAGATTGATAAGTTGCTGTTTTGTATATATTTTCTTTGATTGTCCAAAAGCAAGAGTAGAAGCCAAAACAGATAAAAGTAAAAATGTTTTCATATAAAAAATAAATGTTAATAATCGTTAAAAAATGAAAAACAAAAATAATACCAATAGTTTAAATTGGGAAACAATGTTAATAATTGTTATTGTGGGCTTTATTGTCTACATATTCGCAAAATCAAAATGGAATTTAGATAATTTCTTTAAAAATGTCTTTTCTCTGGAATGGTGGAAAGGATTATTAAAAGGAAATGTAACTACAAATCCTACTGTCGGGGGAAGTTCTGATGGTACTCTTACTGAACCTGACGCAAGCGGTACGCCTGTCGGAACTAAAAAAAAAACGACTGTGGTTGCGGGGAATCCTGAAATAATTAATCAGGATGTTGATAATAGGTTTACGTATAATGCGAAATATTTTACTGATCGTGAATATTTCGGTGTTGGTGTTATTCCTGCTCCTTATCGTTCCAATTTTAGTGTTTTGCTTCTTCAACTGGATCGTATACGCGAGGCTTGGGGTTCTCCTGTTAAAATTACAAAAGGCTATCAAAAGCCAGCCAGTAACATAAATGAAGCTTTCTACAATGGCTTTAATTTATGCTTAGCGGTAAATATTGTGCCTACTGTCGGAAAAGCCAGTGATTTAATAAATGTAGTTTCCAGAATGATGCAGGATAATGAGATTGTAAAAGGTACTATAGGTGTTACAAATGGACAGCTTTACATTCATTTCAGTGGTAAATATAAAAATCTGGGATAATGAAGAAAGTTTTAATTTATACAGGTATAGCCATAGTAGCTATAAACCTGTTAAGCGGAAAAAGCGTTAAGGATATTATTCCGGATGGAAAACCAAAACCCGATGCTTCAAAAGGTGGTATAAGTTTACCCAGTGATCTAACAGTAAAACCCGGAGTGGACACTGGTCCAAAAGTCACAGACGGAATAACGGTTACCCCTCCGGTAGCACCAAAACCACAAGTTCCACCAACGACAGCTCCGGTAACGCCTCCGCCTGTTGTCGTTCCTCCTCCTTATATTCAGACTGATCCAAAGACGGGTAATTCTGTAATTGTTACAGGTCCTATAATTTCAGACTGGTAATTTTAAATAAAAAAATAAACATGAAAAATATTGATTTCAAACAAATAGCTATTTACGGGGGTGTTGCCCTGTTGGCTTACAAACTCTTTAATACAAAGGTTTCTATTAATACAGGTTTGCAACCTAATGCAGGAACTGGGATTAAACTTCCTACAACTCCTGTTGCTCCAATTGCACAGGCTTACACATCTCAAAGTCCATTCACTACTGATCCTTTGGCTAATCCATTATCAGAAGACGAATTCAGAAAATTATTAATCTCTAGTTTAGTAAGGTATTAATATGAAGCTATTTGAGAGTGCAGATGCTATTTTAACAAAGTTTCCTTTATCCACTGCCGGAAGTGTTGCTTTGTCTGTAAACTGGGGAGTATTAACTCCTGTGTTTTTACAATTAGGTCTATTCGTTGTAGATTTACTACGGCAAAAGTTTATAAGGAAACAAAAGAGAGAAAAGCAGGTTATTAATGAACCAGATTTGGAAAAATAAAAATGATTACTCCCTACGGGTGTTTAATGGTGGTTTTATCATTGTAGAAATGCCTTTTGTTGGAAATTGTTATAAAACTAGTATTTGGCTTTCTGAATCCTATAAATACAGAAATTGGACACATTTCGAAGCTTATAACCGAAGATCAGGACAATTTGTAGGAACGTTTTCCCGTGGTTCGTTTATACCTCCTTTTCCCAGATTTTAAACAGACAGAATTGTTTTAAGATCTTACCCTACTTTTTCGATTAATACTTGGTTGTATCTTACCCACTCTATAACAGATGTGGGTATTTTTTATTAATTTATTATGTTAAATTGTTATTTAAAATAAAATGTCTAAGTTTAAACATTGAATCATTAAAATATTATTAAATGAAAAAACATTTATTTTATCCCGCATTATGGGGAATTCTAACACTATCTATTTTCTATTCCTGTCGTACCGATAGTGTTGCAACTGAACAAACTCAACAGGTAAATGAAAAAATTGTAGCTTTTGAAAGGTTTGAGAAAGCTAATAATATTCAACCTAAAGCTAGTAGTAAAAACGATGCATCTTCTGAAAAGTATGTAAGCTATGCCGCTCCTTTTTCTGAAGTAATCTCTAATTTCTTGGAAAAGCATTCTGATTACCGTGAAAGACTTGAAAAGGAAATAGGAAAAATAAGATTGGATGTAAGTTCAACCACTTTTGGAGAAGGAGCAAAAGGTGTATTGTTTCCTGTTACAGATAAAAATGGTAAAGTAATTGGAGCTTGGGGAGGAATTGTAAATGAAGAAAGAGACTTCGTCAAATTCTATTATTTAAATAATTCTTCGCAGGAAGTTGCTTCTATTAAAAATGCATTTCAATCTTATTACGATAGAAATACAGGAAAGTTAGCTACTCTTGCTACTGCATCAAAAAGCGCATCTTTGAATCCAATTGCCAAAAAGGCTACAGATATTGAAGAAGTTGTAATTACAGTATACAAACCTCTTACTTATTATGATTTACCTTCATGGTGGCATGATGCAGGTTGGACTGACCCAACTAAAAACCCTGGGCCTGGGCCAGGTACTACTATGGAAGGTGGTCCCGGTACACATGGAGGCGGAACTAATGGAACTGATAATAGTAACCAGCAAAAAGATCCTTGTAGCGGTATGAAAACTCAAAGAGAGGATAAAGGCTTTAAAGATGGTGTTACTGATTTAAAAGGAAAGACAGGATTAAAGAAAGAAACTGGGTATACACAGCATGGAACAACAGGTGAATATACATACCAAGAGAATGCTAATGCTACTGAAACTGCAAATAGTTTAAGATTACCTGATGCGGAACGTTATAATGTAAAAAGCTACCTACATACTCATGTAGATAACTATACTTACACAAGTGATGATGGAACAGAAATAACTAGAGAGGGTGTCAAAATGTTCTCACCTGCTGATGTTATATATATGATGGATATGCTTCGTAATGCAAAGACAAGAGGTATTGATTTTTCAGACGTATCTGGAACTATGGTTACCAGTACTGGAACATACACACTGAGGTTTTCTGGGAATGAGTACCAGCTAAAATCTTTTACCGCAGAGCAATATCAGGGATATACTTCATCATATATAGATTTTATGACGAAAAGTCCTGACTTAAGTTTAGAACAAAAATTTCTTCAGTTTATAGACACTAAAATGAATGTGAAAGGTATAGAGCTATTTAAATTAAACGATGATGGTAGTAATACTAAAATATCTTTGAATTCCGATAAATCATCCGTAACCACATCTAATTGTCCTAATTAATTTATAACTTTAATGAAAAATACAATGAAAAATTTTATTATAACAACACTTTTATTTTCTTCAATTTCATGCTATTCCCAAACAGTAGGATTAAAAGAGGTTGCAGCTTCGGAAGATAAATCTTTAAAAAATGTAAGTTATTTAAAAGATTCTGATCGTTCACTAAATAAGTTTGAGGGAACGTGGAAAGGAGAATATAATGATAAGAAATATGAATTCAAATTTGTAAAGAAAACTCAGGAAAATTACACCCCAAAAAGAGATGTGTTAATTGGGAGGTTCATAGTTAAGGATTTGGCAGGAAACATACTTTATAGTACTTTAGATAAACCTGATAATGATACGGGATTATCGGGTCTTAATTTTCAAAAAGACTTAAAAATTTATAAGATTAATTATGCAGGAAAAGATAGCAATTGTGGAGAGTATGGAACAGTGTATATCTATTTTAAAGATCCTAATAATCTAAAGGAAATGAGTTTATTATTTTTAGGTAGTGGAGATATAACTGTAAAAGAAAAATGCAAAGACTATAGCCCTCTTATTTTGACAGAAAAGACTTTAAAACTTACTAAGCAATAATTTTAAAATAATTAAATACAATACCCCGACTAAGCTC
The DNA here is from genome assembly GCF_002024805.1 of Elizabethkingia bruuniana. Lineage (NCBI taxonomy): Bacteria > Pseudomonadati > Bacteroidota > Flavobacteriia > Flavobacteriales > Weeksellaceae > Elizabethkingia > Elizabethkingia bruuniana. Next base: position 2,851,481 of record NZ_CP014337.1, on the reverse strand, counting down.
GGGGTTTTTCTTTAATACTTATTTTTTTTGAATAGGTATTTTTTTTGTTAAAATCCTGTCCTGATCGTATTTTGATCTTAAGTTTTGTTAATACTGGATTATATCCTACCAATTTATTTAATTATGGGCTGATTTTTTATCTATATTCGGCGTCCTTTTTGAATTGTTAAAAAGTGTTAATAAAACACCTCATGAAAAAGTATAATCAACTGACTATGCAACAAAGGATTCTTATATCCTTCCTTATTAAGAAAAACAAATCTCAAAGTTACATTGCCAAAGAATTGGGCGTACATCCTTCTACTGTATGTAGGGAATTAAAGCGTAATAAAACCTCTAAAGGACGTTATAATTATAACTTGGCTCAATCCTTTACAGAAGACCGTAAGAACTCTAAAAAGCGATACACAAAATTTACTGAGGAGGTAAAAGCCTTTGTAGAGAGAAAGATAAAAAAGCGTTGGTCTCCTGAACAAATAACAGGTTTCTGCCGTGCGAATTCTATTCCTATGGTAAGCCATGAAAGAATCTATCAATACGTTTATAATGATAAGTTAAACGGTGGAGACTTGTGGACGAATCTAAGAACGCAGATAAGACAGAGAAAAAGTAGAACCCGCAAAAGACAGAATAGATTTATTGCTAATAAACGCATGCTTTCTGAAAGACCTCAAATTGTCGACTTAAGAGAAAGATACGGAGACTGGGAAATAGATTTGATTTCAGGAAAAGGACATAAGAGTTTTGCCGTTACTGCTGTTGAGCGTAAAAGTGGTTTTTCTCTTATTCATAAGATCGACAATAAAAAAGCTACTACGGTTAAGAAAGCGGTTATCAATATGCTTAGTCCATATAGGACAAATGTGTATACCATTACCAGTGATAATGGACTGGAGTTTGCGGAACATCAAACTATAAGCAGTAAGCTTGAAGCAGATTATTTTTTCTGTGATCCGTATAGTAGTTGGCAAAGGGGATTAAATGAGTATACAAATAAACTTTACCGTCAATATATACCCAAGAAAACTTGCATAAAAACTATAGAGTACAAAGACCTAATAAGCTACCAAACAGCCCTAAATAATCGACCTCGAAAAAAGCTAGGATATAAAACGCCAAGTGAAGTTTTTTTATCTATATTTGACCACTGAAAAATTGCACTTCAAACTTGAATCTGCCATTTATAAAAAAATAATGATCTTAACTAATATTTTATGTGTGAAAAAAATCATTATAATGCTAAATAATCTATTTTTTTACTTTTTTTCTTTTCAATCTCTAATTTTATACTGTTCATAAAGCTTGAAATCAGTTTGTTATCTTTTTCACTGTTAAACGGACATAGAGAACAAAAAGTATTTCAGTAAAGTAAATTAGACTAATTCTTAAATACGAATCACAATCTTCCCGACTGTTGTTCCGCTTTCTATCTGCTGATGGGCTTTCTTTATTTCGTCCAACGCATAAGTTTTATAAATATGTGGCTTTATAATTCCCTTTTCCAGTAAGCTGGCAATCTGCTGCATATCTTCTCCGCTGGAATATACTTTCATATAAAAGCTGGCATGAAGATGTTTGGCATGTGCTGCCTTTTCATCCTCCGCTTTGTATCCTGAAGGAAGTCCAATAATAGTTCCAAACGGTTTCAATACCTGTATAGATTTCGCAAAATTTTCACCGCTAATAGCGTCCAGTACAAAATCCAGATTATGTAAAACCTTCTCAAATTTCACCGATTTGTAGTCTATATGCTCATCTGCTCCTAATCCTAGTACAAAATCTTTATTTTTAGCCGATGAGGTTCCGATAACATAAGCGCCCAGATGCTTGGCTATTTGTACGGCAAAGTGGCCAACACCTCCGGAAGCAGCATGAATCAATGTTTTGTCATTTGGGCGAAGCTTACCATAACTGTTAAAAGCTTGCCATGCAGTTAGTGCAGCAAGGGTACTGGCTGCTGCCTCTTCATGGGATATATTTTGTGGCTTTTTAGCAAGGTGTGATGCCGGAGCGGCAACATATTCTGCATAGGCCTTACCATGTCCGGTAAAATTAACCATTCCAAAAACCTCATCTCCAATTTGAAATTGTTCAACCTTTGCACCAACAGCTTCTACGACTCCGGATACATCCCAGCCTAAAATAATGGGATCATAAGCCAGTAACTCAGGAGCCCAGCCTATGCCTTTTCGGATTTTATAATCCACAGGATTGATGCTGATGGCTTTAGTCTTGATTAGTACTTCATCCTCTCCGATAGAAGGGACGGGAATATCTTTGATTTCCAGTTGATCGATATCTCCAAAAGCATTTAATACAACAGCTTTCATTCGCAAGTTAAATTTGTAATGATTGATATAAACTGTAAATTATTTGCTTTTCAGGTTTACCTGAGGAATATTGAATGCTGCAACGGCATTCAGGCTTGTCTGAATGTTGGATTTAAGATCTGTCAGAAATTTTTCAATATCCGGAGCATATCCTCTTTCACTAAGCCCGAACAATACAACACCTGGATTACCAGAGCTATCTGTAATACTGCGGTAACGGTAGATATTGCGCTCGATAATGGCAACACTGCCTTTGTTATCATTAGCGCTTAGTAAAAAGTCTAAAATAATCTCGCCATTGTTTTCATACATCTGGAACTGAACGATAGGATTGGTTTCCTTTAGCTTTTTCAGTTCATTCAGTTTTATACCAGCGATGTCTTTTACAGCGTAACTGCCGGCGATATAATCTATCATCAGCATTCTTTTGTATTTGTCTGTCTGTTCTCCGGGAGTCAGGTATTCCTGTTTGTAGTAATTGGCATTCGGATGTGAAGACCAGTTGAGGCGCCATGAGGCATTGTCGAACTGTACAGGCCCGGGAATGCTCAGGAAGTCTGTCGCTTTTTGCTGTCCTTTTACAGACATGCTGAAGAGTATGGCGATCAGTGCCGGAGCAAAGAGTTTAAATAATTTCATACTAATTGTGTGAGTGGTGTTTTACAAAAATATTGAATTATTATCATCAAACGGGTATTTTATTCATAATTTTTTAAAGCATTTTTCAGATGTGCTGTAACCTGCTCTGAGAGGCATGCTGGCTCCAGAATTACGGCTTCCTGGCCAAAAGATAAAACCTCCTGCATAAAATCGTAAGTAGGATGCAGGAAAAACTCGAACCAGATATGTTGTGGTGTTTCTCTGAAACTCTTTTGTGAAGTATGCAGCGGAAAACTGCGGATGTATTCACCCTGGTGGCGGGAACATTTCAGTACAATGCGTTCCGGTTTTTGTTCTGCAAGATTCATCACACCAAAAGCATTCTGAAAATGTTCTTTAAAATTCAGATTGTACTTTTCACGAAACTTTCCATTGCTTACTTCCAGATAATTGATTCTGTCCAGTCCAAAAGATTTCAAGGCTTTATCTTTTGTATCTACGGCAATCAGGTACCATCTGTTTTTAGATTCTTTCAAGGCTAAAGGCTGTACTTTGCGGGAAGTCATCAGTCGGGTCTGATAGCTGAAATGCTCGAATGTGACCACTCTTTTATTACGAATGGCAAAAAACAGATCGTAGAAATGCTCAAGTCCGGTAGGTTTGCGGGTTTCGAAGAATACAAAAGAAGAGAAATCCGGATGCAGGTTCAGGGCATTGCTGATCTGAAAAGATTCCAGAAGCTTTTGGTTGTACTCGTCGATTTCCATTACCGGTCGACTCTCGATGTAATAACGGTTGTCGCCTTTCTTTTTGTTGTGGATATTAAGGTTGAAAAGGCTGGCGATTTCTTTAATATCCCTTTGCAGGGTCCGGATAGAGTAACCGGTGATCTTGGCATCCTGAAATTCGAAGGAGCCCAACAGATACTCTTCCAGTTGTGCATAAGTTGCAGGAGAGCTTTCTAATCTCTTAATAATAAGAGCATAGCGGGTAAGATAGAAATCTTTTTTCATGGGGTTATGTTTGTTTTATGGTCACTCTCAACCTCCATGATCACTGAAATCAAGCAGGTTTCGGAGTCATTAATTTTATGAACCAAAGATAAAATAGTAGAGCGACAAGATATGTCGTTCTATATTTTGTGGATAACTTTTTTGGAAAAAAGACGCTGATTTTAATTCGGGAAATTGATCGTATTTTGATTATTTTTCTTTCAGGAAAGCTATAGGAGTATCTCGTTCGTATAAATATACTATGTTTAATAAAACAAGCTGCCTGAAAAGGCAGCTTGATAAGTATTTTTGTAACTTTAACTTTTTATAAGTTCCACTTCTTTACATTTTATTATAAATTTTGAATTTTCATTTTCTTCAATATGTAAATCATTATAATATTTTGGAAAGAAATCAAAAGTAATTACTCCATTTTCTTTTTTTATTAAAGCACTAGAAATTACTGTACTGTTTATTTGAGAATTATTATAAAATCTAATCAAAGATATTTTCTTAAATACTAAAATAATATTTTCTCTACTATCTGTTGTCCAATTATATAGATTTATATGTATTTCACAAGAATTTGCACCAATTTTATTGGAATAATTAAATTCTTGAATAACAGCATCTGAAAATAATTCATAGTTTTTTTTTATTTGCTCTATCATAATATTTCTATTTTGCTAAGGGTTGTGAATATCTAGTATTAGGTGGGATTACTTTGTAATCAGTCGGAACAAGTGTGTGGGGTATGTGGTTTTCTAATATCACGTGACCACTATTAGCATCTCCAGGTATTGACATATTATGTCCATGTCCAGATAGCCAATTTTTACCATGCGTTTTGAAATCAACCTGAAAAATTAATTCACCCGATGTCGCGGATTTGTAATCCGTGACTTTATTCTATCCTATAAAGATAATTTCAATATCCAATGCGCTATCTAAATCTGAATAATTTCTGGCTGAACTAAAATAATAATTCTCAGATTCAGTTACTATTCTTTCTTTTACAGGATTTTGATGTATATAATTAATCTTTTCTTTTATCCATTTATTTGAAAAAACCTCTTCTGCATGATAACCATCTTGCCATACTTTGTATCCTTGCTTTCTAGACAGATGTTCACAGTTTTTTTTGAAATAATTCAATAACCACTCTCTTCTACTCTCTGGTTCTTCTATAATTGTATGAATGATTTTTTTTGAAGTGTACTTTTTGAAATCTCTCATTATCTCTGCTAATGAAATATTAGCATCAGCTCTGCATAATAAATGTAGATGGCTATGCATTAGACAATACGCAAAAATAGTAAGGCCTTTGTTTTCCTGACAATATTTTAAAGCATTAATAATAATATACTTTTGATTAAGCCTTGTAAAGATATCTATCCAGCCAACAGTTGTCATTGTTATAAAGTATGTTTGTGTTATTTCCGTTGCTTTATACTTTGTTGACATTTTGTGTTTTTAATTTCATGTAATTATAATGAAAAAAGCACGGATTACAAATCCGCGCTATCGGGGCTTTATTTACATTTGTTTTATTAATATACTCCTTGGGTGTTGTTTTATAGAATCCGAATCCAGACCACCCATAGATGCACAGAAAGTAAAAGAACAATATACCCAAAGATATTGTGGCAATTACGATGATTACTTTTTTCATTATATTTTAATTGAGTAGAATTTTTATATTCCCCGATGTGGCGGATTTGTAATCCGTGCTGCCGGTTCTGCAATAGAATGCGCTAACTAGTATGTCTATTTAGAATAGTTTTTATATTGCTTAAAAACTATTATCCAAACGAGTATACAAATTATGATATCAAATAAATATATAAAGACTTGCTCACTAATAAGATCTTGTAATCCAATGCTTTGATGTATAAAGTACGGAATAATATTAAAAAAGCCTGGTTTTATAATAATTACAAAGAGTATTATGCTTACAGCACTTGGTATAAAATAATATTTGAAATTTTTCATTACCTTCCTTATTTTCCTTGAACAGTCACTTTTATCCCTCGCTGGTGCGAGCATCTTGCTCGTGCTAATTATAAATTTACATCTATTTCAAATATCTCCTGATAGTAATCACAATAATTTCTAGCACTACTATACTTCCACCTCCAAGGGTCCATATTCTTTCTACAATAATCTATGCATTACAATATCAAATATTCTATTCTGGTAAAAACATCAATCCAGAATACCGTTGCAAAACTTATAAAATAAGCGCCCTCTTTTTCATGAAATTTATATTTTCTGCTCCTATTATAAAATTAAAGAATTAGATTAAACAGCAAAGCTAACTTTCATGAAAGTTAGCTTTGTTTATTGTTATTTGTCATTTAGGACACGAGCTAGAAGCTCGCGATAGAGGGGGAATTCACATTTTTGAGGTGTAATATTTGATTTTAGAAGAAAAAATAAATAAAAAATAAAATTAGAGGAATTGATAGAATTATGTTTAATAAATTTTTTCTTATAGATTTTATTCCTATAAATATGGCAATTATAGAAAAGATTAATCCTAATACAATAATGGGTAACATTAAATAACTAAATAATCGATTTTCTGAACTATAAGGATATAGTAGATGTAAAATATTTATAAAATAATATTTTAAAATATTGATTAAAAAAATTGAAAATGATATTATTGCTAATATTCTAGTATTTATTTTTTCCATTTTACTCGATTATAATTATATCCATTAGTTATTGCTTGTTGATCAGCTTTTGAATCGGGTATTTTATTGGTCACGAGCCGGAGGCTCGCGCTAGCGAGGCAACCTTTTCTACTCATTTGTCACAGCAGAATACAAATCCGCTTCATTGTTGGCTATATAGTAAAGTTTCATTTTTTAATTGGAGGTGGGGGTATTCTGGTAACTCCATTTTTAGATTTTTTTGCATAATTATTTAGTAACTCAAGTGATTCAAAAATTTCTTTTTTATTAATTAGTGTCTTTTCTTTTTGAGATAAGGAATAATAAACAATTGTCAATAATAGTTTAATGTTTGAATCCCTATTTATATCTTCTCCATAAATAAAGTGTTTTTTCTTGTTTTTATAAACTATAATTGCATAACTGACTAAGGGAGCTTCATTTTTTGAAAAACTTATTTTGTTAGGAGACTTATCTTCATTTTTAACACTTTGATTTATCCAATTAATTAATGTATTATCTAAATTAATTTTGTATGTTTTTTTCTTATTAGCATCATAATAAATTGAATTTCCGTTTTTATTAATCTTTATATCGAAGTCATGTACTCCGTTGCCCTCTTGTGAATTATTATTATATGAGATAACTAAACTGTCAAATGTAGACTTTTTATGAGCTTCAGTGTTTGATAATATTTTTGAATATACTTTCACTTCATTATTCGAAATTACTTTTAATGAATCTCCAATTATTTTAAATTCATTGATGCCAAAATTAGGATAACCTATTGAGTCATTTTTTAAAATAATATACTCTGATATGTTTTTACTGTCATATTTATAAATTGATTTGTTTTTTTCTGTATTTTCTTTTTTTATACACGAAAACATTAATAAAAAAAGGCTAGTTGTTGAATATACTTTTAATTTGTGCATCTGTTTTTATTATATTATTTGATTTATAGTAAGATTTAAGTATCGGTGTAGTTTGTTGTCTTGAATATCCTGTTGCTTTTTCAACTCCATGGTCAGGGATTTTTTTATCATTCATATAATATTTTTGATAATATTTTTTTGAATCTGGTGAAACCATTAAGGATTCATAACCTTTCGAAAAGTCAAACTTTTTATTATCAAAATAATCCATCGTTCCTAATCTTGCATGGATAAATAATTCATGTCCTACAGTTTCTATCAGTCCATCAATTTTGCCTCCACCATCACTAATACTTACTTGGAAATTCATTCTTCCACCTTTTGTTATTGAGGTTGTGACTCCACTAGCCGGAATTAAATGAGATTTATTATACTGATCAAGAGCTTGCCCTGAGTCAAAACTTAAATCAATACCTGCTTTGTCATATTTGCCCGCCTTATCATACTTCACGCCAGCAATAGTTTGCCCTGCACTTACATAGTCTGATAAAAATGAAACGCCCTCTTTTGAGGTGGCAAATTGATTCCATGCTTGAACGAGATTAGGATTTTTATATGTACCATTTTTATTTTTTTCAAAAATTGCACTTGGATCAACATGTTCAGGAGCATTTCCATCCGGATCAATAAATCTAATAGGATTATTGAACGCATAATTATATGGACTATAACGAGTCATTTTCTCCGCCAGAGGATCCACCACACCCCAACGCCCTAATTCCGGCATATACATTCTGGCCCCATAGTCATACATTCCAGTTTCCTGTAATTCCTTGCCATTGTATTTGTATTGATAAGCATTATTGGCTAAAGAATTCGAGTTGTATCCCTGATGTTTTAATCCAAACGGGTAATAATTGTTTTCTTCAATGATCTCTGCTCCTCCAGAAGCACCTTTGGTGTAGCTTAACCTTACATTTCCAAGGTGATCTGTATAATTGTAAATATACTTATTTTTGGTAAGATCATAATAACCTTCTGAAGTCGGTATAAATTGTAATACACCATTTTCATACTGGAATCCATCTAAGTAATCCGTTGTTTTACCTCCAAATACCTTTCTGACTTTAGAACCATCTGCGCGGTATATATAATCTGTATTCCCTATGGAAGCTGTAATACTGCTTGGTAGGTTCAGATAATTGTAAGCAATATTCGAGATCCCTTTATCCAGATGATTCACCATATTGCCGTTAATGTCATAAGCAATTGTATTTCCACCTACCGGATAACCTGCTGCATTTCCAGAAGCATCATTCACTCTAATCAGTTTATTACTGTTTCCAGATTGATCGTAGGTATAATTCAGCTGATCTATTAATCCGGCACCCTGACCTGTTCTTTGCAATCCGGTGATATTTCCGTTCAAGTCATAACTCAACTTCTCCGCATAAGAACCACTGACAGCTCCGGCATTATCCCAATAACTGCCTTCTTTTAATCGGTTTACTCCATCATATTGATAGCTATAACGTCTTAATGTTCCGTCACTTTGTGTAGCCCAGTCAGTTTCGGCAATATTGCCATTGTATTTTTTAGAAGTTCCTGCTGGATTAATATACTTCAGTTCAAATCCGAAAAGCTTATTTAGCAAATTCTTTGGATCATTCATTTTGGTTAAAGCACCACGAATATTGTATTCGTTTTTTATCGACTGAATACCATTTCCAATATTTTGGGATTCTAATTGTCCAAGTTCATTGTAGATATTCTCTGTTAAAACTTCCACCGGGCCACCATTTACCTGATGGGTATGCTTTACCAGACGGTTCTGATGGTCGTAAGAAAAATCTTCTTTCATGACCATTTCCCCGGATGAAGCATCCCTTTTATGATAGGTTGTAGTACTGGTGGGTACTCCGGAGAAAGCTAATACCGAACTTGTTCTGGTATAACCGCCAAGATGATTCTGAGATTCTGTGGCTACAGGCCTTGCTTTATCATCATACCAGATATAAGATTTTGTCCATCCATTATCCTCAATATTCTTGACCATAGAAGCTACAGGTAATCCTTTGGTACTTCTTCCGTTCACAGGATTAGAACCCAGAACCGAAGCACCATTAAACACTGCCGGACTTCCCGGTGGATACTCATCATAATAATTAACGGTTAACAAAGTAAAGTTACCAACAGGGTAGGCGGAACTGCTATAATAAATGGTAGTCCCGTTTTGTACAAAACCGGAAGCACTTCTTTCTTCGTTATTAATACCAAAATTAACCATATTGCTTTGTTGAGCATCTCTTCCCGGCTCACTGTCCAGTAATCCTGTATAAGCCACTCTTCCGAATTTATCATACTTGGTGAAGAGCCATTTATTCTGCTGGCGGAGTTTTCCATCCTGAGTTAATACCAGTCTGTCCTGCTTATCATAAACCATATACTCCCAGTCTTTTCCCGGAAGCTTCTTTTCCACCAGTCTGTTTTGGCCGTCATAACGGTACTGATAAGCCAGTTCATTAAGGAGTGTAGCATCAACGCCTTTGTCAATAGCGAGAGGTGGAATAACAAAAGCAAGCTGATTGTACTCATTATACACATAGTAAGTATCCAGATTTTCTGAACCATTTTTTTTACGTACCAGAACCGTTTGTCCCTGTCCGTTTTTAAATTCTATTGTTGAATTTCCATCTTCATCGGTAATGACATTTTTGTACAAACTATTGGCTCCATAGGTACCACTTAAACCCAGAACAGAAACTGTTGCATTATTACTCCAGGAAGTACTGGTGGTATAACGATAGACCTCACCATCAGCATTGGCTTGATATTGATATTGAACTTTTTTACCATCCCAGTCAGAACCCGGAGCAGCCTGAGCGAGAACTCTGTCCAGAGGCGAGTTTTCAAGTGTTTTTTCTCCATAAGCCAATGGATCTGCAGATCCGTCAGCTTTCTTGTAATAACCAGAAGCAGCGGTCTGAACTCCGGACTGGATATTTCCGTTTAGAGAGTTCATTGGAACCGGAAGCCATGACTGTACCTGACGGCCGAAGCTGTCATACGGAATATCGGATACTAAATCCTGACCATTGGGTGTAGACTTAATAGAAAGCTCCTGTTTGGGTCTGCCGAGTCCGTCGAAATAGGAGATACTCTGCTGCTGAGGGGCAGCAGGATCTGAGGAAGAGCGTGGTGCCAGGTAAGTACGCGAGTAGATGTAATTCTCATTCACCGATATTGAAGCTGTCGGATTAGGAGCATAATTATTAGGCGTAGGGTTAGGATTAGACGAAGCTCCCAGAGAAGCCCTGAAGCTGTTGACGGCAGGTGAGGCGGCATTGAATCCTGGCAGGAGCCTGATGCTGTAAGGATCGGTAACAGACTTGTTTTGTTCTGTTACCGGATTGGTGAGAATAATCTGGGCATGGGATGAGAGTGTCCCTGCCATGAGAATTCCCATGGTATAAAAATGTTTGAACTTAAACATAACGATTTGGATTTTAAAGATTAATAATTACTTTTTGTGTTTTTGTTTTTCAGCGATTTAGTTGTAAGATTAACAGGTTGTAAGGATTTAAGTTATATGGTTTGGTGGTCATCAGTTGTCAGTTATCGGTTATCAGTTATCAGTTATCAACCATCAACCATCAACCATCAACCATCAACCTATTCCGATAACCTCTAACTTCTTTTGTTGAAGCAAATGTCCTGATTGGTGACGCCAAAACTTGACGTATTAAAAAAATATATTAAGGATTGAAAAATTAATTTTTTGGGAAAGAAAACTCTAGGCGAGAACCGCTACCTGGCGGAATGTTAGGACCTATTAATCTTATTGAGATGTCACCTGAAGGAGTTACTCTTAATTCCCAATTTCTTCTACTATTATTATCTATTTCTGAAAACTCTTTATATATGTCATATTTTGGTGCACAAAGAGAAGAAATAGTTCCAATTAGTTTAAATTTCCCATCATTAAAATTAATTGATGTGATATGTTGAGGATAGAATTCTATAATGACATTTATATTACCATTGTAATATGAAACTTCCTTATTAGCCATATTTACTTTTGGACTTATAGTACATACTCCTGTTTGGCATAACGCATTATTGTTAGCATTTAACTGTCCATTCTGATTGATATCTATATCTGCTTGCTGATCTGCATCTGCTTGGCTTATACTTGATGAATATTTTCTAGCAGGAACAATATAAGTGTAATAGCTTGGTAGTTCATTGTTTTGACAATTCGATCGAAGAAATTCTTTACTTTTCTCAGTATTATAATAAACTGATGAACAAGAAGAGTTTTCATTAGCTTTTAATTGTCCATATTGATTAATATCAATATCAGCTTTTTGATCTGCATCTGCTTGACTTATAAATGATAGATATGTACCTGCTAGTACAATATAAGTATAGTTACCAGGTGTTTCATTGCTTAAACAATTGTTTTTAGTAAAAGTTTTACTTTTTTGAGTATTGTAAAAGAGACATGATGCATTAATATTAGCCTTTAATTGTCCATTTTGGTTAATATCAATATCAGCTTTTTGATCTGCATCTGCTTGGCTTATATTTGATGAATACTTTCCTGCAGGAACTATATAATTATAGTGACCAGGAGATCCCCCATCAGGACAGTTTGAACGAATAAATTCTTTATTTTTTTCAATATTGTAATATAGATTTACAGAAGGATTTTCATTATTATAATAATACTTGTATTCTTTTAATATATTGCCATTAATATCTTTTATAGATTCCAATCTGTTGGCTGAATCATATTTATAAACTTCACGTATTCCTGAAGGCGGTGTAATACTGGTTACACCAATAAATGGATTATAAGTATAGGTTGTAATCTGATAATCTGATAAGGCAGAATTGTTTCTGAAAAGATCCAATGCTCCGACTAAAGCCTGTTCAGACTGATCCGTTCCCTGTGTGTTATCTGCATCTGAAGCAGTAATAATAGCAGATATATAAGCAAAAATCTGATTATAGGTAGCTCCTTCGATCTTTGCAATAGGTTGTGTCTGATCATAACCCCAAATAATAGTTACAGGCTTTCCTTTCTCTGAATATTGTAGAAGCTTTCCTTTGTTATCATATAAATCATATGTTAAATCAGTCTTCACTTTTGTAGGATCATTGGGGTTCTGTAAATCAGTAATTTGTACTGAAGTAGGCAATACTAGATTTGAAGTCGTATTATTTCTTTTATAATTAATTTCAGTTTTAGAAATTGTTATTCCATTCTTTTTATTTTCCGTTTTTATAGGAATCCCCAACATATTGGCTTCCTTCATTTCAATATTGTTTTGATCACTGGCATATTCGTATGTAGTAACATTACTTACTCCATCTGGTGTTGCAAGTTCTTCTTGGCTTAAATTAAGATTATTAATACTATTATAATAAAATCTAGATGTTGTAACAATAGGGGTATTTGTCAAGTAATCTGTAACAATTTTTTTATTAAGAGTTGCTCTGTTGAAATACCTTTTGTATCCTTGGACAAATAATCCAGACATGTGATTTATTGCAACATAATTATTTTCGTCTTTTGTTGTATTTAAATTGAAATAACGATTATCATTATATATATAATCAGTTTTTTTTATTATACTATTGTCTTGATTATACACCGAAATACTTTTGTATTTTCCTCTTAGTACACTTTGATCTGTTAAAAATAAATTATTGTAATTTTTATATAATTCTAATGGATGGAAATATCCAACAGTAGTCATCTCTTTATCTAAATAAGGCGTTGCTGTTTGAAATAAATTTGATTCTCCACTAATGTCACTCTGATCAGAAAAGGAAGTAAATTGATATTCCGTATAACCTTTACCATTTTCAATTTCATAAATTTTGCTATATCCTACATTATAACTATCCAAACTGTTAATATTTAAATTAGATGAAACATTTTTGAAAATAGTAGATAAGGTTTGATTATTACTGTTTTTAATTTTAAAATACATAAAATATCTAGGCCAGTTAGTAAGTGTTCCAGAGCTGCTGTCACCATCTATAGTTGTTGTGTATTTATAATTTTTTTCTTTTATAATACTTCCATCATTAGAGAAATCAGTTTGCCTTTTTATTCTTGCTCCACCAGCCATTCCTGAATTATTAGTTATTCCTGGAAGGAAGTTACTCTGTGAACTTCTTTCTATTCTTTTACTGTAATAATGAGGCTCATATTCAAATATAGTATAGCCTTTTGTTGGATATATAACTCTCCTTAGTTGGGCATTATTATAATTATTAGGATTAGGATCTCTTTCTTGTCCTGTGATTGTATAGTCACCAGTTTCAAAATTATAATTACTACCTGGAATCAATGTAGAGTTATTATCTCTTCCATTCCAATAGCCCCAATGGTCAACACCCCTTGTATAATATGTAGGTAGTGCAGCAGTATTGTAATAATCAAAAGAATAATTTTGTTTAGATACTTTTTCCTGAATTTCTTTTAAAAATGATCTGTCAACTCCACCCGTGTTTTCATAATTGAAATAAGCATCTGTTATTTTATTGCCTTTATAGGTTGTTGTTATATTATCAATCAATAATTCATCTGTTTCAAGTGTTGATACCATGGGATTATATTTGATTACATTTCCTGATCTTTTGTATTTTATATTTACTTCTAATCCATCATATTTTATAGATTCTAGTAAAGAATACTTTATTATTCCAGTACTCCAACTGGAATAATTACCACCTTCAGTATAGTTATTGTTGGTTTTACAAAAAGAAGAATTAGTGGCGCATTTATGATCATTGAGTAGATCAAAATTTTGAAAGTGAGATACACGGCTGAACATAGGATCGGTTCCTGTTAATCTGTGCATTTGGCATACTTCGTCCCGCCAGCCTATATCCTTAGTTTTTTCTTCAAACTCAGGAGCTTTATATTTGTATTGTATAATGGATCCATTTGCAAGTATTACTTTATTTAAGTTATATGCATTGACAATTGGATATGCTTTATAATTCATTCCATTACCATTTAGTTGTGCCTCATTCAGACCAAAGTAAATTTCATAATCGTGATAATTTCCTCCAAAGTAATATTTATTTCCTTGTCCATCTCTGATAACAATAGTAGGGAATTCAACAGTCTCATAAATTTGGGAATCATAAACATTTTGTGTGATATTACAAGATTGAGATCTGGGAGTAAACTGTGTAATGTCGACTTCAATATTTGGATCATCACTCTCAACTTTGACCTTTCCATCATTTCCTACCATGAATTTGCCAGATATCCCCATAACATTAAATGTAAATAGATCTGGCTCTCCTTCATATTTTGTTGGTCCTTCTCCTAATACCCAGTCAAGGTTAACTCCTGTTTTTCCAGCATTAAGATTATAAACGGAAGAATTATTATATGTTTTATATTTTGTGCCAGTCATAAACCCGCTAACATCAGTAAGTCTGCCGAATATACTGTTAACACCATTGTCTCCTTGCCCAATGGCGTCACTACCAGTTCCTTTAAACTCATCTGGAATTCCATTTACTGTCCGAGTGATTTTACCTCCCGCTAAAAAATTCCAATTCAAGCCTACAGGGGCTGAACGTTTTGAAGGTATAAAGCCTGAAGAATCGTAAGAGAGAGAGAGATTAATATATTCGGATTTAAAAATAGGAATATTTAAGTCTATAGCTCCAGTATATAAATTTACAGGTACATTTCCATATTTCTCAAAAGCATAGGTTTGAGGAGATTTTACATTTATTTTATTAGCTGCAATATTAGTACTTTCTTGTGCTGTTATTTGGAGTGAAATGAAACATAATATTGTATAATATATTTTTTTCATAATATTTATTTTAAGGTTAATAATTGATTGAGTTAGTAAGAAGCTTTCTAAGGCGATCTGCTTTTGAGATTTTTTAGTGGTTTCATAATATTTTATTTTTTAGTGTTTTTCTTTCTGGGACAAAGATCATGGCCCGTGGCGACAGAACTTGACGCATTATATTTTTGTTTTAAAAATTTTTAAAGGATTAGAAATATTAGGGATGAGAACCCCAGACATACCGGATTTTCGGTGTGCTAAAAGATTGCTGAAAATTGAAGGATCTTATAGAGAGTGAACTTGAAGTGTTTTTTATCGGATTCGTTTCGGGTGTCTATGTAGCTGCTAAGATTTTCAAAAAACTTTATTTCTTAATCATTTTGATCTCATTTCGCAAATCCTGAATTTCATGTTGCTGCTGACGCAGTAATTCTGATTGCTCTTTATTCAGTTTGTTTTGTTCAATAGAATAAAGTGTCAGTTCTTCAATTTTCTGTAAAAGTAATTTCTGATTTTCTCCAAGTGATATACCATTTTCCGTTACCTCTTTGGTATTGGGAATATTAGGCAAATGCCCTTTTTCATAGATATGCTGCTCTACCTCATCCAGTGTTGGAAGCTGATATTCTTTGGCGAATACAAAGTCAGCCCATCCGGCCATATCTACTTTTACTTCCTTGGCATGCACCGTCCCGTTTACATCTAACTTGTTTTGTGGATTGGTTGTGCCAATGCCGACATTACCATCTGTGGCAATCGTCATTTTAGGCGTTTTATTTGTGACTAAACTATAAGGATGGTTAGTAGATGTTCCTGCCATTCCACCTGCTGGGGAGCCATAAAAGCCATAATTGTGAGACCAAACTCCTGTTGTAATTTTAGATGAAGAAGTGATTATTTTTGAATGTTCATTGCCTTTGACCTCTAAAACCTTTTCCCAATTCTCTGCATTTTCAGGAGTAGTTGTCCCAATTCCCACATTATCGTTGTAATAAACACTATGCCTGTTATTACCATTCAAAGGATTGGTATAGATTGTACCTAGAGTAGTAGACCCCAAAACAGTTTGATCATAACTGTGTTGAGTTAACCTGATATTGTAAGGATTGGCATTAGGTGAGGTATGATAAATAGTTAATTTGTATTGATTGATTGCAGGATCCCATACAATGTCTCCAATATAAATATTGTCTAATATTGGGCCGGCAGCTTCTACAATTCTGGATGTTGGAGGAGACCAAATAGAATTAGAGGGATTGGCACCAATTTGAAATAATTTTTTGATAATTCCCACGCTGTTCTGATGGCTAAATGTTCCTGTAATATCAACTTCGATCCAGCCATTGATAAAGCTATTTCCGAACAATATATCGACGGCTTGATTGGGTTGTTCATGTGGAAATCCCACACTGAAATCTTTTTGCTGGAATGTTTGTGCATCCAATGAAACGGCAAAAAGTAGAAAAAGAATGTATATGCTATTTTTCATGATTATTAATTTTTTTGGTTATTGTTTTCAAGATTTTGGAGGCGTTGTTCCAGTGTTTTATTAATCTGGATTTGTTGATGTAGTAATTCTGATTGCTCTTTATTCAGTTTGTTTTGTTCAATAGAATAAAGTGTCAGTTCTTCAATTTTCTGTAAAAGTAATTTCTGATTTTCTCCAAGTGATAGACCATTTTCGGTGACTTCTTTGGTATTGGGAATGTTAGGCAAATGCCCTTTTTCATGGATATGTTGCTCTACTTCATCCAGTGTTGGAAGTTGATATTCTTTCTCGAATACAAAGTCAGCCCATCCGGCCATATCTACTTTTACTTCCTTGGCATGCACCGTTCCGTTTACATCCAGTTTATTTTGTGGATTGGTTGTGCCAATGCCGACATTACCATTGCCATCTATTCGTAATTTCTCAATACCATTAGTTCCCATCGTAATGTTCATATACCTGTCAGGAACGTTTGCTGAGTATCCTGATAAATCTATAAAAGACTGAGTAGAAGTATTGGTTCCTCCTCCGGCACTTAAACGTAAAAAGCCATCATCGGAAAATTGCCCGTCTTTGCTGATACCTCTAATCTCTCCTTCATTAATTCCCGGAGACAGCATTGGTCTTGCACTTGTATTGGATAGTTGAGATTGTAGAGATACATTACCTTTGATTGATAGTTTTGCAGGTGGAGTAGAGGTTCCAATACCAATATTATTATTAATACTATATACATCATCCAGGTTTATTTTGGGTGTATTAGCATTAATTTCCCAATCGGCGACATAAATGCCTCGCGGAATATTAAAGTTAGGTTCAGTGATAGGAACAGCTGAAAGGTTTATTTGACTCCCCGCAGTTGCCGTATAAGTGCCATCATTTTTTTGTACAATTCCATCGGTATTATAGGTAGTACCTCCTCTTAAGTAAACAATAATTCCCAAACTTTTCCATTCACACATGATTTTTCCAATATAACTGTATACTCCACCTGTATTATCACTATTTTTCATTCCATAAGTGTAGTTTTCCAGTTTAACCATGGTATTGCCGGATCCCCAACCATAACCGATTCCGTTGATGGTTGCAATTCCGTAAGCAAGCCAATCTCGGTTGTCATGTATTACTGGTCGGGAAATAGAAAAAGGTTTATTGTTGAAACTGAATAGCACCGGAACATATTGATCCTGAGTTCCTGCTGAGGTAAATGTTTGAACGGTTTGAGCTTTCAATAAGCTGACAAATGCTATTGAAGCCAATAGTAAAAGGTTAATAAGATTTTTCATGATTTTGAATTTTTTGTACAGTTTCTTTTAATTGTATATTTTCCTGCTTAAGGTTTGTAACCTCTTTATTGAGCTGAATCTGATAAAGTGTCAGTTCTTCAATTTTCTGTAAAAGCTTAATCTGAAAATAGCCGATGTTAACCCCGTCTTTCTGCATTTCCGTCGCGGAAGCTATTTCGGGTAAATGTTTCTTTTCTTTAATGTGTTTTTCTACACTTTCCAGATTGGGAAGCTGATACGAATCTTCAAAAACAAAATCTGCTGTTGGAGTAGTGGTTACCTTAATTTCCTTGGCTTCGAGTTTGTTGGAGACCGCAACATTCCCCTCGGCATTCCATTTTAGGGCTAACCAGTCTTTATTTTCTCTTTTTATTCCTAACCCGCCCCCTGACCATCCATATAACACCGGGCCATCTACAAAAGTATTGGCAAAGCCTGTATTAGAATATTGGAGTCCATGATATGGCTGATTGCCTGCTAATTGTATAGCGGCTCCGGAAGCTATTGTCATATTGCCATTGATGTCTAATTTAGATTGAGGGTTAGTGGTGCCAATACCAATGTTTCCATTAGCATCGATTCGCAGTCTTTCTATGCCACTAGTACCCATTGTGATATTCTTATGCCTATCAGATGTATCTGCTGTATAACCTGATAGATCAATAAAGGATTTAGTAATAGCATTAGTTCCTCCTCCAGCACTTAAACGAAGAAAGCCATCGTCCATGTCGTTTCCACTATTGCTGATTCCTCTGATTTCACCTTCAGTAGTTCCTGCTGCAATTTGTGGTCTGGGACTTGTGTTTGTAAGATTAGATTGTACGGATATATTTCCTTTAATGGATAGTTTCTCTGTAGGATTGGTAGTCCCAATCCCAACATTTCCATTTTCAATAATCGAAAATTTAGAATTTTCCCAATTACCTTTTGAAACCCGCCATTCTCCGGTACCAAGATTTCCAAAGTACCAGTTGTTAGTTCCATCCAAAAGTTGGGTTTGTATTCCCTGGGTAAAGCCTCCTTCTTCAAAACTTCTTTGTAAATAAATCGTGGGTGACCAGCTTTTTATCTTTATTTCTGAAAATTCTTGCTGGGCAAAGAATAATGAGGGTAATAATAAACTTAGTATTTGTATTTTTTTCATAATATTAATTTTTATGGTTTGATGTTTTGTTTTTCTTCAAGCTTTTTAAGCCTTTCTTGCTGCTCTTTGATTAGCTTATTCTGCTCAATAGAATAAAGCGTCAGTTCTTCGATTTTCTGTAAAAGTTTGATTTGGAAATCGCCAATATTAACCCCTTCTTTTTGCATTTCGGCAGCGGAAGCTATTTCGGGTAAATGTTTCTTTTCTTTAATGTGTTTTTCTACACTTTCCAGATTGGGAAGTTTATAGGAATCTTCAAAAACAAAATCAGCGGTTGGAGTAGTGGTAACCTTAATTTCCTTGGCTTCGAGCTTGCCATCTATTAGAGCATTTCCGTTGCTATTTAATACTAATAATTTTTTTCTTTGCCCTTCATTGGTATAATCATAGAAATGAAAACCTCCGGTACTTCCACCTCCTCTATTAGCTATAAAGTCGGTTTCACCATTTCCTCCGGAAAGATTCCAGGCAATTGCCAATTTTCCGGAGTTTTTCAAAGTATTTAATATGTTGGGATAAATGGCTGGATCAATATTTGCAGGTTCACCACTACCCATTATCATACCCATTACATCTAATTTTGCTTGAGGGTTAGTAGTGCCGATTCCAACATTGCCATTTTCTTTAATAATCATACTAGGGCTATTAAATACGGTTTCTGTTGTGGTAGGAGCCGGTGGTTTAGTATGGAAAATAATACTTCCCTGATTCTCTTGGCTATTTCCGGGTATAACAATTCCTGCTCCCGCTAATGTTGGGTGCGTTAGGGATGTTTGTAAATTACTATTTGAAAAAGGATTATAATTTAAGTGTAAATTTGATCCTAATAAAACGGTTCCGTGATTATCACTTCCTAAACTTACCGCATTTTTTGGTGATTTAGCTCCTGAATGTCCTATACTGACATAACCAATTTTAAGAAAACCATTTGTGATATCTAATTTTTCCTCGGGTGTGGTAGTTCCAATCCCAATATTACCGGTTTCTGGATTTGTACTTGTCTGAATTTGTCCCTGGGGTGTTGCTAGTTGGGCAAAGTAAAAACCAGGAATTGTGAATAGTAGTATACTGAGTTTTTTCATAATATTTTATTTTTAAGATTAGTAATGAATTGATTTTTGTAATTGCCTGTTAAGGCGGTTTTGTGATTTTCATAGGTATAAGGTTTTAAATGAGAAGGGAAATGAGTTATTGGTTGCCAGTTGTCAACCATCAACCATCAATTGATAACCATTAGGACAAAGATCTCGGCTCGTGGCGACAGAACTTGACGCATTAAAAAAAAGTTTATTGCTTTTTTTGTTTTTTGGAAATTGTCTGATTTATCAATACATAGGGCTAAGGTTAGCCAGTTATCGGGAAGTAAGGTTTTAGACTTTTACTAACATCCATTCACCGATAACCAACAACCATTCACCATTAGCTCACTTTATTCCGGATGAGTTTCTGTACAATCTGATTCAACATTTCTTTATTCTCATCGATATAAGCCAACCCAGCCTGAATAAGATTTTCAATGTTTTCTTCTCTCACATTATCCATAGATGGAGAAGCATTTTTCAACGATGGATTGATCCGGTAGTAATTTTTCTGATTGCGGCTTCCCAGTGTCTGGAACATTTGTGAAAGCTGATAATCTACAGTTTCCGCGTTGGCAGAGAGTAGAATATCGATCAAAGGACCTATCCAGGCTAGCTTGCCCGCATTTTCCATTTTTTTGTAAGGATAAGATTTAGCTTCAGATCCTGTTCCGATGGAAATAATCATCATATCATTTACTGTAGGATAATCGGGTTTCTGATCGGTTTTAAATATCTGTCCGAATGGCATTTTCCGGGCTTCGGCATATGCACATAAAGCAGGATTGTTGGCATAAACACCACCATCGATAAGACTGAAATTCTGTCCATATTGTGACTGAATTCTTGCCGGGCTAAAATAAGTAGGTGCTGCAGATGTAGCACGGCAGATATCTTTCACCAGAAAATTATCTGTGCTGATGCCTGCATCGGCAGAGTTAAAAAGCTTTGCCCTTCTGTTTTCGATGTCATAACTTGTAATCAGGCAAGGTTTTATCAGTTCTTTTAATTCCAGTTTTCCGAAGAAGTCGTTGAGATTTTTTTCCAGGGCTTCCTGTGAGATTTTTTCATTGAAAAGCCCGAAAGGGTTTATAAGCCGTTTAAAAAAAGAAACCTGAAAGATGTCTTCTCCTTTTTCCGAATACAGTTCCAAGCCTTTTTGTATGGAATATCGTGCGTTCCGCTTTTCATCCGGATAAAGCATAATCGAAGTGATTAGACCGCCAGTACTGCTGCCGGCAACCAAATCGAAATAGTCACCCAGTTTATTCTGAGAGTTGTCTTGCTTTTGAAGCTGTTCCTCAATATATCTGAGGATAATACAGGAGATAATTCCCCTTATGCCTCCCCCGTCAAGGGAGAGGATACAAATCTTTTTCATAATGTTTTGTTTTGATGTTTGTTCTAAAAATCAGTGAATGAAACCTTATATAGTTTCATGAGTTTGAATGCAATGCCAGTTAAAGTGCCTACAGAAAATAAGCACAATGGAAAAGTCAACAACGATGCATTAAGTCTTTATCTTAGGATAAAGTTTCAATCTTGGGAGCAGGTGAGAGTGGAATTTGTGCCTTTGTCATTAGATGACTTAAATAAGAATATAGCCTGTTTTATCTTTAGGCATTTTTGAAAGTACCTTCCAGTCAGTAGAGATTGTACCGTATCTGGTACGGAGGCTTTTCTTTTCAAAATGTGGATAATCTTTAAAAGTTTTCCAGTTGCCACCCCATTCCCAGCCATAGCGGCTAAATATCTTTACACATTCCTGCCAATCGGCTATACGGTCGCCATCCCAGTCTTTTGCAATGTCCCAGCTTGCTGTTTTTCCGTCAATAATCAGACAGATATCCACAGCCAGACCGTAGTTATGGATACTTTGTCCCGGTCTTGCATTCGTTACTTTTAGTCCCGGTGTAGTTCTGCCTTGTGCATATAATTTTGCCTGTTCAGCATGAGTTCTCAGCCCTTGTGTGATTCTTATTTTTGCCCTTCCTGTTAGTGCTTTATCACAATCTTTGATGATCTGCATTACTTCTTCCCTTATCACAGGGTGAAGCTTTCCAATGTGTGTTTGTGTAATCTTGTCCATACTATTATTTATTAGTTATGGAGCAAATGTAATCGGGGGTGGCGTCAAAACTTGACGCATTATATTTTATCTTCAATTTTTTATAAAAAATCCCTCTGAATAATTATTCAGAGGGATTTTAATTTGGAACAAGATTAGGTATGGTTTCTGATAAGTGTGTAGAGGAATAATAATTTAATAATTATACTCATTCTGAGATAGTATTTATCTGAATTAGAATATACTCTAATTTTAATAGGTTTTATTCTAATGTTTCATGGGTTTTGATCTGAAATTTGCTTCGGTAAATATTTTTCAGAATTTTAGCTTGACAAAGTTGATTATTGTATTACTTAACAGGCTTTCCGTCTTCTCCAAGAAGCTCTATTTTGGCCTCATTATTTTTATCAACATATATTTTTATCCTTGGTTTTCCTTTCTGATCTTTTATAAACAGACCAACATCTTTATTGAAATTTTTGCCGATAAAAAGACGGTCTTCCATTAGGAGGCTATCCATTTTCATTTTCTTTACAGCTTGCTGCTGCTCTTCTTTATTCTTTAGTTTGTCCAGTTCTTTAAATCTTCTCATTCTTTCATTGAAAGTCTTTTCTTTTGGATAATCCCAGATCTGTAATCCATATTTCCGATCATAATTTTGGGTGTTTTCCATATACTGCAGCTGCATAATCTGATCATCCCTGAATTTATCCACAGAAAGAACCAATCCGGCATCTTTTTCATTTCCGTCATAGACCAGACCTCCACATTCATCACCGGAAGAATTAAAGAAAATTATACCTGAAGACCGCTCTCTGTCCGGTAGTTTCTCACCATTCACAATTCCCGGATGCTGTCTGTGTTCATTGCTAATCACCATTCGTAAATCTCCTTTTTCGCCCACAACATTTATCTTTTTTACAGTGAGTTCGTCGAAACTTTCCTTTTTCTCTTTATCTCTGAAGCCTGACAGGATAAAAATGATAAATGCCAACGAACTTATTATTACATAAGTGGTTAGAAAATTAAGCTTTCTTTTTAAAGATTTTTCGGTCATGATATTATGATTTGAAATTTTATAATAGGACGTAACCATTGATGAAATGTTACAATAATCAGGTAATATCACAATTAAGTGAAAAGTATTGTATTATTTATTTGAATAAAAAACATGATTTTAAACATGTGTATTAATTTAGAATAATTTAAAATAATAAATTTGCAAAAAAATCTTGATGAAGCTTAAAACGGCAAAGCGCTGGTTCAAATGGCACAAATGGACCAGTTTAATTTGCACATTATTCCTCCTGTTACTTTGTATAACGGGTCTACCTCTTATATTCCATGAAGAGATCGATGAATATATAACAGAGCACAAAGATGCTGTTATTCCACCCGGAACTCAGAAGATAAATCTGGATAAACTGGCAAAAATTGCTGAAGCTAAATATCCCGGAGAACATGCACGTTATGCATTTTGGGATCAGAATGATCATCCAAATCAGGTATTATTCGACGTAGTAAAAAGTCAGGACTCACCACCTGAACAAAGTAAGTTTTTGATCCTGAATGAATACACCGGAGAAGTTCTGGGACAGCCTAAAGACGAGGGTGTTATGAGTGTGATTCGACATCTTCATGTGGATCTTTTTGCAGGAATTCCCGGCAAATTGTTTCTGGGGCTTATGGGAATGTTGTTTGTGATTTCCATTATATCGGGTATTGTCCTGTACGGACCTATTATGAAGAATTTTGATTTTGGAATGGTACGTAAGGCTAAATCCAAGAGACTGAAATGGCTGGATACTCATAACCTGCTGGGAATTGTTGTAATGGCCTGGATGCTGGTCGTAGGAATAACCGGAGTAATTAATGCAATGTCCGATGTAATTGTAGGACTTTGGCAGCAAGGGCAGTTAGCAGAAATGACAGCTCCTTATAAAAATGAAAAACCTTATACAGGCACGCTAAGCTCATTGCAGGCGGCTGTAAAGAGTGCAGAAAAAACAGTTCCGGATATGAAGGTCAGTATTGTCGCTTATCCAGGTACTCTGTTTACCAGCAAACACCACTATGCCGTATTTATGAAAGGCAACACGGAAGTAACTTCCAGATTACTGATGCCGGTACTGATTGATGCAAAATCAGGTGATGTCACAGATTCGCGTGTAATGCCCTGGTATGTGAATACATTATTTCTTTCTCAGCCATTACATTTTGGTAATTATGGGGGAATGACATTGAAAATAATCTGGGGTGTTTTCGATTTTCTGACCATTGTTGTACTGATTACAGGTGTTTACTTGTGGATTGCCCGCAGAAAATCTGAGAAAAAGCATTGGAAAAATCTTTCTAAAAACTAAAATCATGAATAAGAAAATATTCAGACTCTGGGGAATGCCTGTTTTATTGGCTGTGCTTTCTCTTTACGGGCTTATATCAGCTCTTATTGGAAAAGGAATTTGGGATGTACTCGCTTGTACCGCCTTGATCATTCCTGTCCTTATTATCATGAAACATTACTATAAAAAATCTTAAGAAATAACTATTATAAAAATCTGAGCTTATTATGAAAAAAGTGTTGTTGAATGCAGTTCTGTTATCTGGTGTTCTTGCTTATGCACAAGAAAAAGATACTATAAATGCAAAGAAAATTGATGAGGTAATCATCAATTCCTATATCAAAAAAGACAGTGATTATGTAAATAAAATGCCACTGAAATCTATTGAAAATCCACAGGTTTATTCTTCAATAGATAAAGTCGTACTGGATAATCAGTTGATTTATACAGTTGATGATGCCCTTAGAAATGTGACCGGAGTACAAAGAATGTGGAGTGCCAATAACAGAGCAGGAGATGGAGGTGCATACATTAACCTCAGAGGATTTATTTCTTCTAATTCTATGAGAAATGGTTTGGTTGGACCGGTTACTACGTCTATGGACGCCATAAATTTAGAAAAAGCAGAAGTTTTAAAAGGTCCTTCTGCAACTTTATACGGAAGTAATGTAACCTCTTATGGAGGGGTAGTAAACAGGGTTACAAAGAGACCTTTTGAAACATTAGAAGGAAGGGTTTCATTAATTGGGGGCAGTTATAATTATTACAGAGCACAGGCAGATGTAAATACACCGCTGACAAAAGATAAAAGACTGATGTTCCGTGTAAATACAGCCTACACAACAGAAGGAACATTTCAGAACAAAAATGCCAGAAATACCTATTTTGCTTTTACACCTTCACTTCGTTATAAAATAAATGATGTTCTGGATATTAATTTGGAATATGAAGGTTTTGAAACCAGAGCCGCTCCGGAACAGGTGTTCTTCTATCTTTCTCCTTCTTTGGGGAAAAACATGAAAGATGTGGAAAAACTGGGATTGGATTATAAAAATTCTTATATGGGTTCTGGTCTTTATACGACCGCCAGAGTAAGAAATTTATTTGGGCAGGTGAATGTGAAGATTAACGATTATATCCGGTCATCTACCAATATTAGTAATTCTTATTCTTATTCAGACGGGTTTAATCCGTATTTCTATATTGCGCCTAAAGCTACAGCAACAGGAGTTGCTACAGATACAGAACTTGGTGTCGTTAGAGCAGATCAGTCTACAATTAATAGTACAAAAAAATTCTTCCAGATTCAGCAGAATTTTAATTTCGATTATAAATTTGGCAGTATGAGAAACCGTGCAGTGGCAGGTTTTGATTATATGAGAACAAATGATAACCAGATGTTCGCATTTATAGGAGTTGTCGATTGGGTTCCTTTCAGAGGAGGAGATTATTCTACACTGAATGATAAAACGCTTGGGGCAAAATATGATGAACTAAGAAATAGGCCAGGCTATGATTTTAATGCAAATAATACATGGCCATCTTCTGGAGTTCTCAATACATACAGCGGTTATATCTCCAATGTATTGACACCGGTAGATGGGCTTAATGTTTTAGCATCTGTTCGCTATGAAAGCAACCAATTCAATGGCGGTAAAAGAGGGCAGGCCGCTGTTGCAGCCTATTCACAATCTGCATGGTCACCGAAGTTCGGATTGGTGTATGAAGTTATAAAAGATCAGTTTTCTGTATTCGGAAATTATCAGAATAGTTTCAAAAGTAATGGATATTATGTTTACAATAAGGCAGGAGATGTTGCTCTTTCTGATCCTGAGAAAGCAAATCAGTTTGAAGGAGGGTTAAAAGCTAATCTGTTAAAAGGGAAAATAACAGCAACATTAAGCTATTACGATATTAAAGTTAAAAATACACTAATGACCACCAGAGAATTGACTGTGGGGGGGCAGGCAGTTCAGAATCAGGCCGGGAAATTAACAAGCCGTGGATTTGAAGCGGAAATTAATGCATACCTGGTTAAAGGTTTTTCATTAATAGCTGGAGTTAGTTACAATGACATGAGCTTTACAAGCGGAGAAAATGCTGGTTTCAGACCCGAGACAGCATCTTCGCCTTGGTTAGCAAACTTCAATGCAAGCTATCAGTTTGTAGATGGTCAGTTTAAAGGCTTAGGATTTGGAATTGGTGGAAATTATGCAAGTGATAACAAAATTGTGAATACCGCGCAAGGAAGTTTTATATTGCCTAAGTATTTTGTGATGAATGCTAATGCATACTATGATACCAAGAAATTCAGAATAGGGGTGAAAGTGGATAACTTTACCAATGAGCATTACTGGATTGGCTATACTACAGCCAACCCACAGAAGCTGGCAAATGTATTGGGAAGTATTACTTATAAATTCTAAGAACAACCATCCGGTTCGGAAGAATAATAATTATAATATCAAAAATCCGGCTGCTTTAAGCAGCCGGATTTTTTTATCTTTTAGTATATATTATTGATAAGTTACTTTCAGCACTGAAGAAACCTGTGGTACAGGATAATTGTTCCCTACTTTGGAGATATTTTTATCCTCGGGGGCAGGTGTTCCGCCAAATAAAGCTTGTTTATTTCCCGCACCCGGATATTGATCGACTCCGGTTCCGTCATCAAACAATGCTGTTTTAGCCGTTAGATCACCTTTTGTATTTGCTGTAACTTCGCTTTCATTGGCATAAAACCAATCGTTGGAATAGCCAAACATGGTAACATATGCAATCTTGTCGCCGAGAGTAGTGGTAATATTAGCCGATACTTTTGCACCAGGTGCTATAGGGGCACTACCCAAGACATAAACGCTGACTCCTGGTTTTGTTAATGCATCTTTTAGTTTTGCAGCATCACCTTTCTGGGCAATATCTTTTAGTCCCATTCCCATATCCTTTGCTCCAACCTGGTATATAGGGTTTGTATCTCCTTTGTAAACGACAACCAATACAGGGGAAAGCCCTGTAATAATTCCGGTATTGTTTTTTGTTTTAGTACTAAGAGATGCATTGTTTCCGCTTTCCGCAATAGCCGTAATTTCAGGATTAGATTTTTCTCCGGCCTTATAGAATGGCATTTCATTTAATAATTTTCCGCCTAATATATTGGACACAGCCCATACACCGGGAGAAAAAGGCGTTTCATTCATAGTACCTCCTGAAGTATTGGTAATACTAAGTGTAAATTCAGAGGCTGCATCATCATAAGTCAGACTTAGTTTCATCAGCTTGGAGGCATCAACATTCGGAACCATAGCAATAGGATTCGATTCAGGATTTCCGGTCGTGTTATCTTTGCTGCCATTGTCCCAAAGCTTGATCTGTGCAGAAATATCCCCGGTTATAGGAGTTCCGTTATCGTTATACAGTTTTATTCCGGGGTTTTCAGGTGCAAAGAACCAGTCTTTAGAAGCACCGTACATCGTTGCAAACATCAGCCGCTGGCCTTTTCCGGCATTGAATTTAAAGCTGATGCTTTGTCCCGGTAGTACAACAGGTAATTGTACTGTTGCACTTCCTGTTCCCTGAAAGGCTCCACTCTGTACAAAGTCCTTGTTCTGTACCACATTTTCCACTGTGAATGTACCCTGTTGTGGTTGAGGTGTCATGTCGTTGGTGCTGTCGTTGCAGGATGATAATACTCCCGCTGTACCTGCCATTAGAATAGCAGAAAGAAATACTTTTTTCATAGCGTGTTGTTTTTTGTTTGTGCTTATTTTTTTATGGGTTTTATTAATGAAAGGTATTTTCCATACCCTTGTTTTTCCATTTCATTTTTCGGGATGAATTTTAATGATGCACTGTTGATACAGTATCTCAGTCCGCCTTTATCCTGTGGTCCGTCATTGAAGACATGGCCCAGGTGTGCATTTCCGGTTTTGCTTCTTACTTCGGTACGCTGCATTCCGTGGGAATTATCTGTTTTTTCCTGAACAAGAGCCTCGCTTATCGGACGGGAGAAGCTCGGCCAGCCACAACCGGATTCATATTTATCAGTAGAAACAAATAAAGGTTCTCCGGTAGTAATGTCAACATATATTCCTTCCCGGAATTCATTATAATATTGGTTTTCAAAAGGCCTTTCCGTTGCATTTTGCTGGGTTACCTCATACTGCTGTGCAGTTAGTTTCTTACGAAGTGTTTTGTCATCCGGTTTTTGGTAAGTGTGAGGCGGATTGGCCTTTCTTGCCATTTCAAACAATCCAGGTTCTATATGGCAGTAGCCACCGGGATTTTTTCCAAGATAATCCTGATGATAATCTTCAGCTTTATAAAAATTTTTCAAAGGCTTTACTTCGACAACAACTGGTTTTTTGTAGGCTTTTGACAGTTTGTCCACCTCTGACCGGATTGTGGATAAGTCGTTTTTACCACTGTAATAGATACCGGTTCTGTAGCGTGTTCCCATATCATTTCCTTGTTGGTTCATGCTGGTAGGATCTATTGTTTTAAAGTATAATTCTATCAACAGATCCAGATTAATGATATCCGGATTGTAAATAACTTTAACAGTTTCGGCAAAACCTGTAGCATCAGAAGAAACGGTTTTGTAATCAGGATTTTTAATGTTTCCGTTTGCATAACCTACTTCTGTAGCGGTTACACCTCTTACCTGTTTGAAGAAGTGCTCGGTTCCCCAAAAGCAACCTCCGGCAAAATAGATTTCAGCGGAAGGTGCCCGCGGATCAACAATCATTGCTTTTTCGGTGGAAGGTTTGTTCTGTTTCCAGCTAATCAGAAATATAAGTCCTGTTATAAGGGTCAGGCAACCTATTGCTATTTTTTTCATTTTGTTATGTTTTTTGGGAATTGTAAAATCATAAGTCCGAATCCTAAAGAGACAAGATCTTTCAGGATAAAAAAGTCAGTTACCGGAATTCCGTCCACGATTCTCCAGGTCCCCGGAGTGGTAAAAAGAAAACTGATAGTAGTGATAAAAGTGATGAGTATTCCAATGGAAGCACCAATTCTTAGAAAATGAATATAAGGCGCAAGTACAATAGCCAATGCGGTAAAAATTTCAACAATACCGATGAGGTTGGATACACCCCGGATACTGAGTATATTATACAACCATCCCATTAGCGGATGATTTTCTACCAATGGCTTAATAGCTGCTGCTTCGGTAGGTGTAAATTTGAAAATTCCTATCCATAAAAGGACGATGGCGACTCCATAGAGCGAAATGTAATAACCAATTAAAAAATTACGGCTTGATAAAGATGGTTCTTTAGTAAACATATCAGTTTTGTTTTTGCTGTTTATATTCCTTTTGGAACTATAGTCGGCAGGTAAACAAAATCCTGACAGTAAAAAATAATTATTTTTTTATTTTTTTTAGAACTTCTTCTTTAAGTTGTTTATTATCAATGTTGTAAATTGATACTTCGGGCTCTTTTTTTCTGATCATATTCTGAAGTGCCTGATGCAGGAACTGTGCTTTTTTCTCATAGGCCATACACCACTTGCATAAAATCAGGTGGGCATTCAGCTGAGTCTTTTCAGAAAATGACAATGGAGAATGCATCCTTTTTTCAATTAAAAAAGTAGCTTTACTGCAAGGCAGTATCAGAACATGTAATATTTTCTTTAAAATGCTCATTTTCCTTTTCCGAACCAGTTAAATTGTAGGCATTCCCGAAGCTGGAGTCGGCTGCGTTGTAATATTTTCCAATAATTAGTCGTGGAAATATTGGTTTCCTGACAAATTTCTGTTGATTTTTTTTCCTGAAGATAAGTGAGTTTCACCAGGGTAAGCCATCTGTCCGGAAGTTCCTCGAGACATTTTTTCAAATAAGCATTGAAGGCTTCATTATCCAACAATGAAGTATCGTTGGTATCCCAGTTTTTAAGAATTCCGTCCGGATCTTTCCAGAATTCGTGGTTGTCAAAAAAATGATCCAGACTTACATGTGGATTTCCTTTGTACTTTTTCCTGTAAAGGTCAGTCACCTTATGTTGCAGAATTCCCATCAGCCATGTAATCGGAGAACTTTTCTCCTGAAAGTTATCCATTGCGGAATAAGCGGCCACATAAACTTCCTGTACGATATCTTCTGCATCTTCCCGGCTGGACAGTAGGTAAAAGGCACGGTCAAAAAGTTTTTGACCATACAAATCTATCCATTCTTCAAGTTGTTTTGTTGCGTGCATTGATATTACAGGGGTCTAAATTAGCAAAATTAGAACGGAGCCTGCTATGATTTATTCAGAATTTTATTTTTAATCCGTGATGCGGGCTTTTCAATAGCATAACGGTAAAAAAGTCCGGTCAGAATGCTGGTAGCTAAACAGATTAAAAGCATAAGCACTCCTGAAGCAGAAATTTGGCTATCCTTAAGAGATAATTGGATAATGTGGATAACACTTTTGTGGGAAAGGTAAATTGCATAAGATAAGCTGGCTAGCTGGTAAGTTATCCACGAATAAGAGCGGGACAGAAATGATGACTCTGAAACTGCTGATAGTACAATAAAACCAAAACTTATAGCGACAGCAGTAAACCCGAAAATAGATGCCTGCACAGATGTCTGATCGTTGCACAGCCAAAGCGAAAGGCATAGAAGAATTACCCCACCAAAGAAAAGTCTGTTTCCGTTGAGGTGAATGAAATTTTTGAATACAGATGAATTTTGAAACAAATAACCGATAAGCACACCAATAGCCAGGCTATCCAGTCGGGTATAGGTAGGATAATAGATCTTCATATACCACTCCAGCCAAAAACGATCGGAATTGATATTTGGAATAATGTATTCATTCCATGCTGTAAAACGAAAGAATATAGAAATGATAATAAGAAACGGAGTAAGCCATTTTATCCACGAAAGTGTTTTGGTTTTTATTAAAAGCAAAAGTGAAAAAGGCAGTACTAAGTAAAATTGTTCCTCGATGCACAAAGACCACGCATGCGAAAACGTTCCTTTGTTAATAACGTCCAGTCCGTAATTTTGGGTAAAGGTGATGAATTTCCATAATGGGGATAATGCTTCTCTTTCCCGGAAGACAGGAATACAGAAATATAGAAGCAAGGTAAAAGCATAAGGCGGAATAATCCTGAAAAAACGTTTAATGTAAAATGATTTCAAATGGATATTGTGGAAAACTTTGATGTTATTGAATAACTGGCCGGATATAAGAAAGCCGCTCAGTACAAAAAATAAATCCACACCTATCCAGCCAAATCTGCCAATAGTATCTATCCAATCAGGATGGCTAAAAGCTCGGTAATGATACATAAGTACTAATACAATAGCTAATGCTCTCAGATGGTCTAATCCGTTTAATCTTTCAGATGATGTCTTCATTGTTTTCCGGCAAAGTTTTGAAAATAACAGACAGGATTTTGTTGGTACAGACAGACGACATTAATCTAAATGTGGATAACTCTAGAAATCGTTTGACACTTTATTGATGTTGTTCGCCCCTGATTGATCAGATTTTATCACCGGAGTGCTGATTGTAGAAACAGAATTTTTAATTTTGAGCATGATAAAACCGTTATCCGGAAATTCTGTAAGGCAGACTGTATATTTTCAGATATTCTTCTGGATTGCTTTATTTCTGCTTGTTACCGCCAGAAACTATGGTGAACACGATAATCCCGATTTACAGGAAATGATTATCTATGATTTTTGCCATTGGATTTTTCAGATTATAGGAGCAAATTTTATCTATTATATACTTGTCCGGAAGTATTTTGATAACAAAAAGTATGTTGCTTTTTCAGTATATCTGTTATTGTCGTTATATTGTATATCTGTTATTAACAGGTTGTTTATTGTATATGTTGCTGAACCTTTTTTTGTGAGTTATCCACAGGATACCCTGGTTAGTATTTTCACAGATTTAAAATATCTTCTTTTTCATTATACACTTCCCATAATCACCGGAGCTTTTATTTTTATTTCTGTAACGTTTATGCTGAGGTACAGAAATGAAAAACAAAATCATGAAAAATTGATGAAGGAAAAAGCGGAACTGGAGCTTCATGCATTAAAATCCCGTTTGAATCCCCATTTTTTGTTCAATACTCTGAATAACATTTATTCATTGTCATTGTTGGATTCGGAGAAAACATCTGAATCGATTAGCCGTCTTTCGGATATTCTGGATTATATCTTATACAAAGGCCAGGGGAGGATGGTTACTGTTTCCGATGAATTGACTATAGTTAATCATTATATTGAATTAGAGAAGCTGCGATATGATGAAAGACTTAAACTGAATTTACAAACGCAACTGAATAGCCCGAATATTATTCCGCCTTTGATTTATCTTTCGCTTGTGGAAAATGCTTTTAAGCATGGAGCAGGTAAGATGACGGATGGAGCAGAAATTAATATTGATATAAAAGCAACTCCGGAAGAATCGGTTTTGAGAATTGAAAATACATGTCCTGAAAGTATGGAAGTTAATAACAGAGGGATAGGTCTGGATAATATAAAAGAGCAGCTGAAATTGTATTATAACAATAATTTTACATTTAGTATTTTGCACAGGCAGAACAGATTTATTGTAGAACTGATTACTCCGGCCTTTCATGATTAATTGTATTATAGTAGATGATGAGCCTTTGGCGATAAAACTTTTGGAAAATCATATTTCCAAAATCGAAAACTTATATATTGTCGGAACTGCAAGAAATGCAATGGAAGCATACCGCTTATTGCAGGAGCAAACGGTTGATCTTATGTTTCTGGATATTCAGATGCCGGACCTGGATGGGATAGCGTTTTTAAAATCCTTATCGCAGGGACCCAAAACAATTTTTACAACAGCATACCGTGAGTTTGCATTAGAAGGCTTTGAATTGGAAGCTGTTGATTATATTCTGAAGCCCGTAACTTTTGAACGCTTTTTTCGCTCTGTTGAACGGGTGTTAAGAAATGACCAGAAAGAAGAAGTTGCGGAATTTATTATTCTGAAATCTGAAGGCTTACAAAGAAAAGTAATATTGGCAGATATACTTTATCTGGAAAGTCAGGGAAATGATGTCAAAGTCTTTTTGAAAGATAAAACAGAATTTATAACAAAGGCTACGATGGCAGAAATGGAAATATATTTATCCGCTAAAGGCTTTCTGAGAGTTCACCGATCCTTTATGATTAATACAGAATATATTACTGCATTTGGTTATGATGAGGTTGTATTAGGTATACAGTCTGTTCCGGTAGGAAGGAGTTACAAAAAAGCTTTTGACAATTTTATTCAAAACTTTTTTTCAAAAGGACTCCGTGGATAACTTTTAAAGATGTTTTTCAATCCAGTTGATAATATCGTGGTAAACAGAATGTTTATCGGTTTCATTAAGTATTTCGTGGCGCATTCCTGTGTATAGTTTCATGGTAATGTCTTTAAAGCCATCTTGTTCCAAATCTGAAACGGTTTGCTTAATGCCTTTGCCGAAATTACCAATAGGATCATCGCTGCCGCTAATGAACAACATTGGGAATGCCTGAGGTAAAGTTTTTGCCCAGCGTCTGTCTGTTGCTTTTACATTAACCGACAGAAGCGTATAAAAACCATTGATACTGAAAAGAACACCGCATAATTTATCCTGTAAAAAAGCCTGTCGATTGTTTTTGTCAACACTCAACCAATTGGTTCCGTTTTCATTAGGTTCGTTTTTAAAACGCAGGTTATTTTGTTTATTGAAAAAAGTGTTGATAAATCTACTGCGGTAATGGGGCGTTATTTTATTAAGAAATGCAGAAACCGCTTTCCCTAATTTTGCACCTGGTACTTTTCCACCAGTTCCTACAATAATAGCTCCGTTGAATCGTGAATCAGCCTGCTGTAATAAACAACGGGCAATAAAAGATCCCATAGAATGTCCTAACAGAAAATGTGGAACATCCGGATATCGTTTTTCCAGATAATCAGCTATGTTTTCAGCATCGTTTACCACCTGTTGTGCAGGATTACTGATCTGGAAGAAGCCTAATTCTTCAGTGTTTTTAGCTGTTCTGCCGTGCCCTAGATGGTCATAAGTAATAACAGCTAATCCCTGCTCTGCCAGATATTGTGCAAACTCCGTATAGCGTCCGCTGTGTTCCTGCATACCATGCAGAATCAGAAGGGTCGCTTTTATATTTCCATTTTCCGGTCGAAATAATGTATAATAAGATTTTGTAAGCTTATCTTGTGCTATTCCGTTATGCTGGAGATAATCTGAAGTTTGTATAACCATATCAGGGATTAACTGTGTTATAAAAATAAGTTGTGGCTAATTTACTTTAAAAAATCATCTTTCTTATAGGCCGGATTGGGATAAGTATAAAATCCTTCACCAGTAGAAACACCCAGTTTGTTCTTATCAATAAAGTTTGTTTTCAGATATTCCACTGTTTTTATTTTCAACGGATCATTTGTAGCATCTGCTGCCATTTTGTTGATGTTGTAAGCTGTGGTAATCCCTACAATATCCAGAATTCCAAAAGGACCTGTCGGAGCTCCTGTAGCTACCATCCATGTTTTATCTATTGTTTCCGCATCAGCTACTTCATTTACCAACAGGTTGGTGGCAGCGCTTAGTAAAGGAACAAGTAAGGAGTTTACAATATATCCGGGCTGTTCTTTTTGTAACGGAAGTGCAACCATGCCTATGGCTTTTGAGAAAGCAACAACATCGTTGAAAACATTTTTATCTGTACCCGGATGTCCCATAATCTCGGCAGTATTGTGCTTCCAGATTTCGTTGGCAAAATGAAGCGCCAGAAATTTCTCCGGTCGACCGGTGCTTTCTGCAAACTGACTCGGTAACATTGTAGAAGAATTAGTAGCAAAAATCGTTTTTTCTGGTGCTACACTTCTTAGCTTTTCATAGAAATCGATTTTTATTTTCGGACTTTCCGGTACAGCTTCAATCAATAAATCAGCATCTTTTACCGCCTCTGCCAGATCTGCTGTATACTGCAGGTTTTTGAATGCAGCATCAAGTTGATCTGGTGTTGCTCCCAGATCGGTTTTATAAGCTTCACTCAAAATACTGAATTTAGCTTTTGCTTTTTCCAGTACTTCATCATTAATGTCATATACTGTTACATTGAATCCGTGAAATGCTGTTTGGAATGCGATCTGGTAACCTAATACACCGCTTCCTGCCACTGTTATGTTTTTAAAGTTCATTGTACGTGTTTTTATAATTTGTTATTCAGTGTAGATAATCGGAAGCAGCAATCAACAGATTGCCGCTCCCGAAATTATAGATTATCCTCTTATTCCTTTTACCCATTCTCTGAACTTATTTACATGTTCAGCGATAAAGGATTCCTGTTCTTCCTCCTCAGCTGCACCGGCAGGTAATACATGTTCAAAGTAAGTTCCTTTAAGGACTTTTCTCAACAAGCCTTCACCTACAAATGGTTTGTCATCATTCAGTGTTTTTGCTGCTTTCAGCAGGTGTCTGATATCATACTGTAACGGATTGATATCAGGAACCTGTTTGTTGAGGTTTAGTAATTTGTAGACAGCAATTCTGGCTGTTCTTACAGAACTTTCCATCGTAAATACCACATCATTATTGGTTTCTACAAACTGACCTACCAGTCCCAGATTTTTACAGCCTTCAGGCACTACTCTAGGACGATCACCTTTAGCTCTTGGCATAAACATAGAGGTTATATAGGGCATGAATGCAGTTCTTACAATTGTATTTTCCTGTACATTTTCCAGCTGATCTTCAATACCTAAATGGTAGCATAACTCCGCAACAATTTCATCTCCGGTACATTCCGGCATCGTTTTTTTGATATAGTTCCCTTCTTTGTCCATGAATAAGGCATATACCCAAAGTACCAGTACATCATCCGGCTGTTCCGGGAAGTGTGGCTGTCTGTTGCAGGTAAAACTCATCAGCCAGTTGGAATCTGTGATGGTAATAATACCGCCGGTAACAGTTTTTCCGGAATAAGGATCGTTAACAGAGTACTCTTTCAGCTTGTCGATAAGGGCTGAAGGTTTACAGGTAAGCGTTGCAGATTCCCATGCAGACTTCTCGATATTGCTGCAGAACTTCTCCGGTTTACCGAAAATTTCTGATTTTGCAGCCAGATTTTTCCATAGTTTCCATCCGGCACTTTGTCCGCTTGTGCTGTTGTCTATGCCAATAATAGGAGCAGTTTTATTATTTCCGTAGAAGGTATCTTCCGTCATAGAACCTGTGGTTACAATGACATAGTCATTCTTACCAACAGGGATTTTTACTTCCTTGCCATCCTGTTCGGTGATAATTCCCTCTACCACCTTTCCTTCGGTATTGATGTGGATATCCAGATCTTTTACCAAAGTATTCAGGTGGATATTAACACCTTTTTCCTGAAGGAATTTGCGCAAAGGAGTTACGAAAGTATCATACTGGTTGTATTTAGGGAATACCAGTGAAGATAAATCATTCAGGCCATCTATGGCATGAAGGAAACGGTGCATGTAAAGTTTCAGTTCCAATAAGCTATGCCAGTTTTCAAAGGCAAACATCGTTCTCCAGAAAGTCCAGAAATTACTTTTCAGAAAAGATTCGCTGAAGTAAGCCTCAATGGTTAAATCGTCCAGTTCTTCTTTATTTTTCAGAAGTAATCTGATAATAGCTAACTGGTCCAATTTATTTAGGCCGAACTTACTAAAGTCTTTTATCTCTCCTTTATTGTTGATTAACCTGGCTTTGGAATAATTGGAGTCGTTATCGTTAATTAATCTGTATTCGTCCAGTACGCTGTAAGGAGCCGGCATTTCTAATGCCGGGATATCCTGAAATATATCCCAAAGATTTTCGTATGTCATGTCCATTTCACGACCACCACGGATAATATAGCCATCTGTCGGATTTCCGGCACCATCTAATGAGCCACCATCGATATGCAATTGTTCTAAAAAGGTGATGTTTTTTGCAGGAACATGTCCATCGCGTATAAAATAATAAGCTGCCGACATACCTGCAATTCCACTGCCTATAATGTAAATCTTACTATCATCATATGATTGTACAGGAATCCCTTTGTTTCTCTGATAATTTCCAATCTGATCAGAAAATGGCATCGATTTTTGCGGGGTGTTTCGTTGCTGTTCTTTGCTGGAATCCGGTTCATGGTTTACATGTCCGTATTCAGAAGAAGCGTTAAGTACTTTGTCGAATTTTGAAGTTATTGAGTTCATATTGCAGTTGTTTGTAATTCTTGTAACGAAGTTACTGCCATATCGGGCTTTTACTGCAAGCCAAAGTTCGCCAAAGTTGTACTCAATTTCCTTCTCTACAAATTTTGCTGTTTTCTGTATTCGGTAGGTGATAATAAAGAATAACGTTTGAAAAATCTTCCGAAAGCTGACACGGAACTAAAGTTGAGCTGGTAGGCTATTTCAGTAAATGTAAGTTCTGAATCATTCAATAATATAAAAGCTTCTTTTAACAAGCTTTCATTGATGATTTCATGGGGCGTTTTTCCGGAAGCTTTTTTTACTAATTTGATGAGGTGTTTTCCGGATATAAATAAATGATCAGCATAATACTGAATATCTTTATGACGGATTACATTGCTTTGTACTAACTGTGTAAATTTCAGAAATAAATTGTTCCCTTCGGAAAAAGCCTCTTCCGGAATGTTTTCTTTCTCAGAATTAATTATTTCTGCGGTTTCTAATAATAAATTAAATATTATCGTGCGTACAATGTCTTCAGAGAAACGCCCGGTTATACTGGTTTTGTCCTGCAGGTATTCCAAGAGTCGGAGTAGCTTAAATGCCTGATCTTGGTCAGGACTGATAATACTGAAAGATAAATTCCTGAACAGTCCCAGCTTCTCAATGAAAAAAGGATCTATAATATTTTTCAATAGAAAATTTTTGTCAAAAAACAAGAGTTTCATCCTGAAGTCTTTGCTGGTTTTCAAAAACTTGATAACTGTTGAAGGTGCTGAAACCAGGAAGCTATTTTGAGTTATATTGTATTTCTGATTGTCTATTTCTACATCAGTATAGCCTCCTGTACAGATGCAAAAGGCATAGAAATCTATACGAAAAGGTGTTTTTGGAAACTGAAAAATAGGATTTCCCGAAGATATATAATAAGGTTTATGACAATTGATGCCATAGAATGAAAGTGTTTCCTGCAGGTTCTCGTACATTCTTGTTTCCATATTGTGAAAATCCGGTGGGCAGTCAGAAATGACCAGTTTAAATAATTAGTTTTCAAAAACTACTAATTTACGTTTTTTTACGATTATGACGGAAGATTTTATAAGTGATATTCGGCATAAACAATACTTTTTAAAGAAATGATGAAGTCCATGAAAAAAGCCTGTTATTACTTCAGGAAGCAATAACAGGCTTAGGGTATTAGATTTATGGATTGTTTTAAGGTAATGTAGAGAAATCTATATCAGGCGCTTGTGTAGGAGCAGTTACTGAAAACTGAGTGCCTGGTGCTACGATAGTACTAAAGAATCCTCCATTTTGCAGGAAGAAGCTGTTTCCGTTTGTTCCGCCCATAGCATCAATTCTTTGTTGTGCATTATAAGTAGCATCTACAGTAAACTTAGCTGCAGAAACAGCCTGCCAGTTTCCTGCTGATGTTCTTACCCATTGGTTTTTAAACTCAGCTTTTCTTCCCATATAGCCATTTTCAGGATTAAAGTTTTCCACAAAACTATAGAAACCTTTCAGGTAAGTACTGGTTTGTGGTCTTTTCCAGCTGGCGATAAGCTTCCATGTCGTAGTGTCTGGTGAAAGAAACCATGCTGTATAATCTGTTTTACCAGTACCATCCGGTTCACCTTTCAGTAAGAATTTGTAGGTTTGTCCGGCGGTCCAGTTGTATTTATAATAACTCTGTCCTCCGGAGCCTTCATTACCAAACTCGCCAATAGTAACGCCGCTTCCGGCTCTGTTTAATACTATTTTATGATCTGGTGGAATATTATTCGGATCATCTGTAGGGAAAGGACTCCATACTGAGAATAAAACTCTTCTTTCCGTAGCAGAATTGACCTGAATTCCAAAATAACCTTCACCAAAGCCGTTAGCCATAAAGTAAGAACCGATTTTATCTTCTCCAACCGGAACAGTAACTTCATTATAATAATAGCTTACATTGCTGCTGGTAGGAACTGTATAGCCTAAGTGACATGAAGGTCCTCTGCGTGCCCAGTAATAATAAGAGGTATCATTACTGAAAATATTGTTTCCTGAGGCTGCAGTACCACTAAATGTAATGTCCGTTACATCAGCGAAATAGCCGCCTGTTTTAGATACACCCTGTAAATCGACTTTTACATAACCCGGAGTAGAAATGTTGAAATCTCCTGCGGTGTAACTGGTGTTGGCGGATCCGGTTAAAGTAACGTTTTTAGAAACATTTCCTACAGTAACTTTTACAACGCTGGTTCCGGACGGAACAGATGCTTTTAATCCAATGCTTAAGGTTCCGGCATTACTTACCCTGAAATAGGTGCTGATGACAGAATTGGAATTGGTCCAGTTGCCCAGTTTTGTAGAAGTAATCACCTCGTTGGCTCCGGAAGGTTTTACTGTTAAGAATGAATTTCCTGCAACAGGCACATTTAATGTAGAACCTGCAACAGCTCCGGAAGTTTTAGCCTGTGGTGAAACAGATTCTTCTGTTGTCATGTTGTTTTCTCTGCACGATTGGAAAGCAAATAGTGCAATACCCAAAAAAGTACCGGTTAATAGTTTAGATCTCATAATTTATTTGTGATTTAGTTTACTGATACTAAAATAATTATTTTTTTGAATGAAACGAAAGTTTATTCTGTTAAATATTGATTTAATGATAATTAAAAGCTTTTGATTGTTGTGAAAAGTTAAATGGCTAAATTCAGGATAATGGTGGAAAAATGTAGAAATATAGAAAAGTAGGATTGGGGGTAGATTACTGTACCGCAAGGGCTAAGAGTAATTTTATACCTTTAACTTCTAATTTAGAATCAATTTAATTATATTGTTGTCAAATAATTATTAATTTTAGTTAATTTATTGAAATAATATACATAATAAAAGTTTTTAGCTATGTAATAAATCATATGTCGACCTGAAATATAACAGGTCGATATACTTGAAAAAAGAGAAGGAAAATCGGAACTTTAAACAACAGAAATAACAAATGATTAGCTGGCTAATCTCAAAAATTGCTATATGAGTAATAGGAAGTATCGAAAATTTATTTTTATTCCCTTATTATTGGGAGCATTCTTCAGTAATGCACAAACCAAAGATTCAGTAAAAGTTCCTGTAAAGGATTCATTAGCTGCTAAAAAACAGGAGGTTGCTGAAGTAAAGTATCCTCAATTTCAATTCAAAGGCCTTTTCCAGGCACGCTATCTGGTGGGAATGACAAAGGATGTAGACGTAAACGGTTTGCATCATAGTGACCACAGCGGTACCAGCAACAATTTTATGATCAAGTACATGCGGGTGCAAATGAAAGCGCAAATAAGTAAACGTACTGAGGTTGTAGCGCTTGCTAACCTTGCTGATTTCAAAAATGATCCTAAAGGTCGTGTATTGGAAAATGCATACATCAAGTACACCTTCAATCCTAAAATAGCCATTACCGTCGGACAGTTCCGTCCATGGTTTGGTATAGAAGAAACTTATCCTGTAGATATTATCAAATCATTGGACTGGTCCAATCAATATACAGAGTTCGGAAAATTGGGATGGACTAGTTTCCAGATTGGAGCCTCTGTCGGCGGACAGGTAAAGCTGGGGAAACTTCCGTTGCAGTATGCCGTGTCCGTAGTTAACGGAAACGGTAAAAACCAGATCAATGATAATGATAATGGTAAACAATATTTATCACGTTTGGTATTGGGTTTATCAGAGAAATATAATTTTAATCTGGGACTAAACGGTGGTGTAGGTGAGGTTTTTAGCAAAAAAGTATATGCTGTAGGAGTAGATGTTACCGGAGATATTCAGTTTGATCCCCGATGGAGTCTGGATATGCAATTGGAAGCAAAGCAAGCAACCAATCATATATTGTATAATTCTTTAGCGGAAAATGTAAGAACTTCTAACCCGGACGATTATTTGGTACGAGGTGTTTATTTCCTTCCTAATCTGAGATACGAGATCAATCACAAAAATCTGAGTGCATTGGAGCTCTCTTGCCGATATGAATATCTGGACAGTAATTTCCGTCAGGATTCAAACCCAAGACAGACTATTACTCCAATGTTTGGATTAGAATTTCTGAAGAATTATGGTGCAAGAATACAGTTGGGGGTACAGATTGACCGCTATAAAAAGCAGGTGGAAAATACCAATCAATACAATAATAATCTGTTCATTGTTCAGGTACAGAGCCGATTCTAGTCAAAATAAAATCACAATAAGAAATAATAAACAAAAATATACTCATGAAAGAGATTAATATCAAAAACGTTGCATTTACTTTTGCAATAGCGTTAATCATCTGGTTTATTCCGGTTCCGGATGGTGTGACCCCGGAAGCATGGCACTTGTTTGCCATCTTTGCTGCAACTATTTTAGGAATTATCCTAAAAGCGGCCCCTATGGGAACAATGTGTATGATGGCTATAGGCTTTACAGCGCTTACACAGGTATTGGCTCCCGGAGATGCCGGTAAGTCGATTACTAAAGCCCTTACCGGATTTGGAGACAAAGTGATCTGGTTAATCGGGATATCCTTCTTTATTGCCCGAGGATTTATCAAAACGGGATTAGGAAATCGTATAGCCTTTTTATTTATCCGGGTTTTTGGAAAGAGTTCTCTTGGACTTGCTTATGGATTAGGTTTGGCAGATATGTG
The DNA here is from genome assembly GCF_002024805.1 of Elizabethkingia bruuniana. Classification (NCBI taxonomy): domain Bacteria; kingdom Pseudomonadati; phylum Bacteroidota; class Flavobacteriia; order Flavobacteriales; family Weeksellaceae; genus Elizabethkingia; species Elizabethkingia bruuniana. The sequence continues at coordinate 2,808,933 of NZ_CP014337.1, read as the reverse complement.
TCTGGCACCAGCCATTCCAAGTAACACTGCCAGAGGCGGGGGGATTATTTACCCGATTATGAAGTCTATGGCAATTAGTTTTGGTTCAGTGCCGGATCAGCCGGCAACCCATAGAAAATTAGGATCTTTCCTTACGCTGAACAGTTATTACATGAATTTGATTGCTTCTTCAATGTTCCTTACCGGTACAGCGAGTAATCCAATGTGTCAGAAATTTGCAGCCAATCTGGGAATAGATATAACATGGATGTCATGGGCGGTAGCTGGTTTTGTACCAGGATTGGTGGCTTTCTTTGTCGTTCCTTTAGTGCTTTACAAATTATACCCGCCTGAATTAAAGAAAACTGATGGTGCTCAGAAAATGGCAGCTGATAAGCTTAAAGAAATGGGTGCTGTTTCCAAACATGAATGGTTGATGTTACTGGCTTTCTTTATTTTATTATTCTTGTGGATTTTTGGAGGCTCTCTTTCTATAGATGCTACAACTACTGCGTTTATCGGACTTACATTACTTTTACTAACATCTGTGTTGACATGGGAAGATGTGAAATCTGAAAAAGGTGCATGGGATACCATTGTATGGTTTGCAGTGTTAGTGATGATGGCCAGCTCTCTTAATGAATTAGGATTTATTGGGTGGTTTAGTGATCTGATTAAAGTGAAAATTGGTGGACTAAGCTGGCAGGTAGCCTTTCCGGTTATTATATTGGTATATTTCTTCAGTCACTACATTTTTGCCAGTGCCACAGCTCACGTAGCAGCGATGTATGCGGCTTTATTAGGTGTGGGTGTTTCTTTAGGAATTCCGCCAATGTTATTAGCAATGATGTTAGGTTTCATGGGATCTATATACGGTGTACTTACGCATTACGGACATGGTCCGGCTCCGGTATATTTCGGTAGTGGCTATGTTGAACTAAAAGCATGGTGGCTGAGAGGCCTGGAAATAGGAATCGTTTTACTCATCATCTATATGGTCGTAGGAGGTCTATGGATGAAAGTACTGGGATATTATTAATCAATTAATTATAATTATGCTGAATACACTTTCAAGAAAAATGCTGATGTGCCTTACAGGGCTGTTCCTGGGTTTCTTTTTGCTGATTCACTTTTTGGGAAATTTACAACTCTTCCTTCCACAGGAGCAGGCGCACTTACAGTTCAATGCTTATTCTCACTTTTTATCCGGAAATATTGTTATAAAAATTGTTTCATTGGTTCTGTATACCAGTATCATTTTACATGCAATAGACGGGTTGGTGATTACTATAAAAAATAAAAAATCTGGCGGTACTTATCAGTCTGACCGAAGAGGCAGAGCCAGTAAATGGTATTCCCGTAATATGGGGATATTGGGTACGCTGATTCTTATCTTTCTGGTGATCCATTTTCAGAATTTCTGGTATGTCTATAAATTCGGAAGTCTTCCGCTGGACGATAAAGGAAACAAAGACCTGTATATTCTGGTAATAACAGTCTTTAAAGAATGGTGGTATGTAGTTATCTATGTGATTTCTATGATTGCGCTTTGTTATCACCTTATTCACGGAATTTACAGTGCTGTGAGAACTTTGGGATTATTTCATCCTAAATATGTGAAATGGATTAAAATAGCAGGAATTACTTATTCGGTAATTATTAGTGTCGGATTTGCGCTAATGCCTGTCTATGTATTTCTTACCGTTAAATAAAAATATGAGAACATTCAAAACCACATGGAGTTTTATAATCAGAAAAGATTCTTCTTTAGGAATGCATAGATTAAAAAGCAAAACTTTTTGCTGCTGTTCTGGAAATTTATTTCCCTATGTAACCTTCGTAGAGTATCCTATTGTATCTATGTGGTAAGGGATGATAAATGTGTTTCATATTAATTAAATAATAAAAGAGCAAATGATGTTAGATTCTAAAATACCAAAAGGCCCGTTAGAAGAAAAATGGGCAAACTATAAAAAAACAGCTAAACTGGTAAACCCTGCCAATCGTAAAAAATTGGATGTTATTGTTGTGGGGACAGGATTGGCAGGAAGTTCAATTGCGGCATCCCTTGGCGAACTGGGGTATAATGTAAAAGCTTTCTGTTTTCAGGATAGTCCGCGTAGGGCACACTCTGTTGCTGCTCAGGGTGGTGTAAATGCCGCTAAAAATTACAAAAACGACGGTGACAGTGTATACCGGATGTTTGTAGATACATTGAAGGGTGGAGACTTCAGGGCACGTGAAGCCAATGTCTATCGTATGGCAGAGTGTTCCCTTAATCTTATAGATCAGGCCGTGGCTCAAGGTGTTCCGTTCGGCCGGGAATACGGAGGGTATCTGAATAACCGCTCTTTCGGTGGTGTGCAGGTAAGCCGTACATTCTATGCCAGAGGACAAACCGGTCAGCAGTTATTACTGGGTGCATATCAGGCATTGATGCGACAAGTAGGTAAAGGGAGTGTAGAATTGTTTTCCCGTCACGAAATGCTGGATTTGGTAGTGATTGACGGAAAAGCACGCGGGATTATTGTACGTAATCTGGATACCGGAGAAATAGAGCGGCATGCAGCACATACTGTTGTGTTGGCAACCGGAGGCTACGGAAAGATTTATTATCTCTCCACTTTGGCAATGGGCTGTAATGGCTCAGCGATATGGCGGGCGCATAAAAAGGGTGCATTAATGGCTTCTCCAAGCTGGATACAGATTCACCCGACTTCATTACCGCAATCGGGAGATTATCAGTCAAAATTAACGCTGATGTCTGAGTCTTTGAGAAATGACGGAAGGATTTGGGTGCCATTAAAAAATGGTGAAACCCGAAAGCCAAATGATATTCCGGAAGAGGAAAGAGATTACTATTTGGAAAGAAGATATCCGGCATTCGGAAATCTGGCGCCAAGAGATATATCATCTCGGGCTGCAAAAGAGCGAATTGATGCAGGTTTCGGAATCGGGCCACTGAAAAATGCAGTTTATCTGGATTTTTCTAAAGCTATAAAAGAGCAGGGAAAAGCAAAGATTAAAGAGAAATACGGAAACCTGTTCGATATGTATCTGAAAATTACAGGTTACGATGCTTATAAAGAGCCTATGATGATTTCGCCATCTGCGCACTTTTCTATGGGAGGATTGTGGGTAGACTATGAACTGATGACTACAATTCCCGGGCTATTTGCCTTGGGTGAAGCTAATTTTGCGGATCATGGAGCCAACCGTTTGGGAGCCAATTCTCTGCTTCAGGCTTCTGTAGATGGTTACTTTATAGCTCCTTATACAATTGCGAATTATCTTTCAGGAGAAATCCATACGGGAAAAATATCACCTGATCATCCTGAGTTTGAAAAAGCTGAAAAAGAGGTGAAAGATCAGATTCAGAAGTTTATGGAAGTTAAAGGAAATAAGACTGTAGATTATTATCACAAAACTTTGGGTAAGCTCTTGTATGATTATTGTGGCTTGGCAAGAAATGAAGAAGGACTAAAATATGCGATAGAAGAGATTCAGAAGCTGAAACAGGAATTTTATCAGAATGTTACTATTCCGGGAGTTGGAGATAAGATGAACGGGGAATTGGAGAAAGCAGGAAGGGTTGCTGATTATTTTGAAATCGGAGAGCTGATGTGTTATGATGCTCTTACCCGAAATGAATCCTGCGGAGCGCACTTCCGTGAGGAATATCAGACCCCGGACGGAGAGGCGCTTAGAAATGATGCTGATTTTCAGTTTATTTCTGCATGGGGCTGGAAAGGGGAAAAGCAGGAACCTGAATTGGTTAAAGAACCTCTTGTTTTTCAAGAAATACAGCCTGTAGTACGTAGTTATAAATAATTTAAATCTAAAAAGCTATGCAATTATACCTTAAAATATGGAGACAGAAAGACAGAAATGCTGAAGGAAAGCTGGAAGAATATAAACTGGATCAGCTGAATTCTCATATGTCGTTTCTGGAAATGCTGGATATACTGAATGAAAAGCTTATTCTGGAAGGGAAAGAGCCTGTAGAATTTGATCATGACTGTCGGGAAGGGATTTGTGGTCAATGTGGAATGATGATTAATGGTATTGCCCACGGGCCACTGAAAAATACAACGACCTGTCAGTTGCACCTCAGATCTTTTGAAGATGGTGATACTATTGTGATAGAGCCATTCCGCGCTGCAGCTTTTCCTGTGAAGAAAGACCTTAAAGTAGACCGTTCTGCATTAGACCGAATTATTGCTTCTGGTGGATTTGTGTCTGTGAATACCGGACAGGCACCCGATGCCAAGACAATTGCAATTACCCATCAGCTGGCGGAGGAAGCTTTCGATGCAGCAGCATGTATCGGTTGTGGTGCATGTGTGGCGACCTGTAAGAATGCCAGTGCAGCTTTATTTACTTCAGCGAAGATCTCACATATGGCGCTTTTACCACAAGGGAAAGAAGAACGAAATGAAAGAGTTGTGAATATGGTAAAACAAATGGACGAAGAACTTTTTGGCCACTGCTCCAATACAGAAGCCTGTGAAGTAGAATGCCCGCAGGGTATATCAGTTCTGAATATTGCCCGTATGAACTACGAATACAGCAGAGCATTGTTTTATAAAAAGAACTAACAAATATCAAATAGTAATCAAAGCCCTCAGAAATGAGGGTTTTGTTAATTGTATTGATGAAGAGAAAAGCCTTGTCAAGTTTGAGAACCTTGATAAGGCTTTTTATGAAAAAACTATGAGGTTTAAGAAGAGAGTGATAATATTGTCGATTTGTAATCAGTGATACAAAATGTAAAGTGTTTAGTTCGTCTGTAAAGCTTAGGTTTAGTATATTTGTGTAAACACAAACAAGTTTGAAGCTGAAAATAAATAAAAAGAAACTTTTAAAACGAATGATTATAACCATTATTTCTATAGTGGTATTTTTCAGTTTATTGATACTCAGCTTAAGACTTCCGGTTGTACAAAATTTCATTAAAGACAGACTTGTTGTATATCTTGAGAACAAAATCAAAACAAAAGTAAGTCTAGAAAAAGTATACGTAGCTTTTCCTAACAATCTGCAGCTAGAGAATCTTTATCTGAAAGGGCAGGATGTAGACACACTTCTGGCGGTAAAAAAGTTGGATGTAGGACTGAATATGATGAAGCTGATGAATTCCACAGCAGATATTACCTCTGTTGATCTGGAAGGAGTTAAGGCAAATGTGGTAAGAAACCCTGAGGGCAAATTCAATTTCGATTACATTATCAATGCGTTTGCAACCAGTGACAAAGAGGAAAGTTCCTCGAAGCCGTTTATTATTTCTCTTAACAAAATAAAACTTAAAGATATAGGGGTGACATTCAAAGATCAGCAATCTAAGAATGATATTCAACTGTATTTTAATTCTTTTGATACCCGGGTAAAAACTTTTGATTTACAGAAAAATAATTATGCTGTAAATGATATTAACCTGGATGGTTTAAGGCTAAAACTAAAACAGGACCTTGTAGCAGAAGTTTCTAAAAAGGTCGAGAAAAAAGTGGATTCTCTGAATAAACAACAGCCTATGAAAATTGGCTTACAGGGAATTAAACTGACCAATTTTAACATCGATTATGGTGATAAAAATACCAAGACATTTGCAAAAGTATTATTCAAAGAACTGAGTACAAAAGTCAATCAGCTGGACCTGGAAAATAATGCTTATAATATAGATAATGTCCTGCTTACAGGTGCAGATATTCGTGCAGATCTTTATCTGCCAGCCAAAAAAGAGGATCCTAAAAAAGTACAGGAAAGTTCTGCTGGTTCCGGGAAAGAGAAAGCAATGAAAGTATTGCTGGGTAATCTGAATTTTAATGATGTAAAAGTTGTTTATAACAATACAGCTGTGGCTCCAAGTAAGCAGGGAATGGACTACAATCATCTGAACTTTTCCAGAATGAATGTCGATGTCCGTAACTTCAAAATGGAAAATAATGAGTTCGCAGGAACGGTGAAGTCTGCTGAGATTAAGGAAAGCAAAGGATTGGATATTCAGAGGCTGACAACTAATTTTACATACGGCTCAAAAGAAGCCTATCTTAAGAATCTTTACCTGCAGACACCCAAAACTGTTTTGCGGGATGAGGTTGTCATAGGTTATGACTCCGTCGAACAATTAACTGCCAATCCGGGAGCCATAAAAGTATCCGCGAGTATCCGTGACTCCAAAGTTGGTTTTGCAGATATACTGAATCTTGTTCCTACACTTAGAAATACTGTTCCGTTTAATAAATATCCTAATGCGGTACTGTTAGTAAATGCTAATGCAAAAGGAAGTGTTAACGATCTGGTGATTCAGAATTTTAAACTTTCAGGTATTGATCAGCTAAAAGTTGCAGCTTCCGGCCGGATAAAGAATGCTATGAATCCGGATCAGCTCTATTATGATTTGAAGATTGGAGAGCTTTCCTCTTCTGATAAGACAATTTATAATCTGGTACCAAAGAATACAATTCCGTCGAATATATCATTGCCTTCATTTTTCAGTGTAAAAGGTATAGCGAAGGGAACAACGAAGAATGTAAATACAAATCTGAATCTTACTTCTGCTTTTGGTAATGCAGATGTAGTTGCACATGTGGATATGCGTCGTAAGAATCATGAGTTATACGATGTGAATGCAAATCTCCATAATCTGCAAATTGGCAAGATTATTCAGAATAAAGAAGTAGGAGCGATCACTGCAAAAATTGCAGCTAAGGGGGAAGGTTTCGATCCTAAAAGCGCAAAAGCAGATATAAAAGGCTATGTAAATTCGGCAGTATATAAAGCTTATAACTATCGTGATATGGACCTTACGGGAAAAATAAATCACGGTGTATATAGTTTAGCTTTAAATTCTAAGGATCCGAATGCTAATATGAAGCTGGCAGCTTCAGGAGTTTATAATGAAAAGAATCCTACAGTAAAAGTAAACGGAGCGATTACCAAACTGGACCTGAATAAGCTGGGATTCTATGAGAAGCCTATGATTGTTGCCGGAAAACTGGATGGCGATTTTAGCAACCTTAATCCGGATGAATTAAACGGCTCACTCAACCTCCAGAATTTTGCCATTTCAGATACCAAAGAAGTTTTTCCTATACAGGAAATTAATTTTAAGGCTATATCCACAAAGGATTCAAACGAATTGAATCTGAATTCGCAAATTGCGGATATAACGCTTACCGGAAAATATAAACTGACACAAATTTTTGGAGCCCTACAGCAGACAATTAATCAGTATTATCAGTTTCAGAAACCTGGTAAAGCTCAAAAGATTCAGTCTGGACAGCACTTTGCCTTCAATGCAAAAATCAAAAATGATAATTTGATCCGTAAGTTTGTTCCGGATCTGAAGGATTTCAAAACCATAACACTGAATGGTAATTATGACGCCGATTCCCAGAAAATAGAGGTGGAGGGAAGAATTCCACAACTCCAATACGGAGAAAATAGCATTCAGGGGGGAGCTTTGAAAATCACCAATGAAAATCAGGCACTGCAATATAATCTGGGTGTTGCTTCACTGAAAAGTTCCAGCCTGGCACTGAATAAAATAAGTGTTGTCGGGGATGTGGCCAACAATACAATCAATTACAATATCACGACTAAGGATGCGAAAGATGCTACGCAATTCCTGATTGCCGGAACAGCAAAGTCGTTAAACGATATTACCGAAATTTCACTTAATCCAAACGGGTTGAAACTAAACTATGATGACTGGACGGTAGCTGAAAATAATAGAATCCAGATAAGCAATAAAGGTATTCTAGCCGATAATTTCAGACTTTCCAATGCAGGAAGTGAGATTTTATTACAATCAGAAAATAATTCGCCAACCAGCCCATTAAATATTTCATTAAAAGACTTTAAAATAGAAACGATAACTGAGGCTATAAAAAAAGATTCTCTTCTGGCTAAAGGAACTATTAACGGTACAGCACAACTGCGTGATCTTACAAAGAAAATGACCTTTACCTCAGACCTGAATATTTCGGATCTTATGGTTTATGGAAGCCCGGTAGGAAATTTTGCCGTGAAAGTAAAAAACAATTCAGCTAATATTCTGAATGCCGATGTTGCACTTTCCGGAAATGATAACGACGTGAAAATATTGGGTGATTATAATATTTCAGCAGGTACTTTCGATATGAATATGGCAATTAATCAGCTGCAGATGAAAACTGTTCAGGGATTCTCTATGAATGCTATTCATCATACCGAAGGCTATCTGTCCGGAAATCTTAAGCTGACAGGAAGTACTGATAAACCCAATATTTTAGGAAAAGTAAAATTCAATAAAGTAGGACTCGAAATTGCGAAAACAGGAAGTGATTTCAGAAATATTGACGATGAGATCGATTTTACGAACAGAGGTATAGAATTCAACCGTTTCAAGGTTAAAGATAAAGATGGAAATGCTCTGACAGTAAACGGACAGGTACTGACTCAGAATTACAGAGATTTTGCATTCAACCTGAATGTGAATGCCAAAGACTTTAAAGTTGTAAATTCTGAAAAAACCAATGATGCCATGATGTACGGAATTCTGGCAATTGATGCAGGATTGCGTATCCGCGGAAATCTTGATTTACCTAAAGTGGAAGGAAGGCTGGCAGTTGCCGAGAATACAGATTTTACATTTGTATTGCCACAGTCGTCACCTGCGTTACAGGAAAGAGACGGAATAGTGGAATTCGTAGATCAGGATCAGGTAGTACTGAATAAAACAATAAAAACAGATTCTCTGAATGCCCAAAGCCGGATTAAGGGAATGGATGTGAGCGTGAATATCGAAGTGAATAAGGAAGCGAAAATGTCCATTGTTATTGATAAGGCTAACGGAGATTTCGTGAAGCTTCAGGGTGAGGCACAGCTAACGGGTGGTATAGATCCATCCGGAAAAACAACACTAGTGGGTGTATATGAAGTAGAAAAAGGAGCTTATGAACTTTCTGTAAGTATGTTGAAACGTAAATTCGATATTCAGAAAGGAAGCACCATTACATGGACCGGAGAGCCAACAGCTGCCATTATGGATCTTACGGCTGTTTATAAAACCGAAACTGCACCGATTGATCTTGTGGAACAACAGGTTGGTCAGGGGCAAACCAATCTTTTTAAACAAAGAATGCCGTTTAATGCGTTATTAAAGATGAAGGGTGAGCTTCTGAAACCGATATTATCATTCGATATTACGACAGATGAAAATAATAATTCTGTTTCTACAGAGGTTAAGCAATTGGTAGATGCAAAACTGGCACAGCTAAGACAACAGGAGCCGGAAATGAATAAGCAGGTTTTTGCATTATTACTACTGAATCGATTTATTGGTGAGAATCCGTTCCAAAGTAGTGCCGGACTTTCGGCAGAAACTATGGCCAGACAGAGTGTGAGTAAAATTCTCTCTCAGCAGCTTAATAACCTGGCTTCTGATCTGATTAAAGGAGTTGATTTAAATTTCGGTCTGGAATCTACAGATGATTATTCTACCGGAAATAAAAATACAAGAACCGACCTGAATGTGGATATCAGTAAGAAGTTGCTGAATGACCGTTTGAAAGTAACTGTAGGAAGTAATTTCGGCCTGGAAGGGCAAGCCCGCCAAAATGAGAATATGACAAATATTGCGGGGGATGTAACAGTAGATTACAGCCTGTCCAGAGACGGAAGATATATGTTGCGAGCTTACCGCAAAAACGATTATCAGGTAGCTTTACAAGGGCAGATTGTGGAAACCGGAGTTGGATTTATTATCACATTGGATTATGATAAGTTCCGTGAAATTTTCCAGAAATCTAAGAAAGAGAAAAACAGAAAAGTAAGAGATAAGAAAAACCAAGTCGTAGAATTTAAATAATGAAGAAAAATAAATTCCATATCTATTATAAATACTGGCTTGTCTCAGGAATAGCTATATCTCTGTTTTCATGCAGTGGTACAGGTTATCTCAGAGAAGGACAAAATCTTTATACAGGAGGTAGTGTTAAGATCGAAAGCAAGACGATTTCAAAGAACGATAAAAAAGAGCTGTTGACAGCACTTGAAAGTAATCTTACGCCTAAGCCTAATCCTTCCATATTAGGGATGCGTCCTAAACTATTTTTCTATAACATTACAAAAGAGCCCAAAACGGATAAAGGATTCCGTTACTGGATGAAATATAAACTGGGACAGAAACCTGTGTTGCTGGGGGATGTCGATAGAGAATTCAATAAAGATATTATTGAAAACTATTCAGAGAATAAAGGCTATTTCAATGCAAAAGCCACAGACAGTGTTATTGTTAAAAGCAAAAAAGCACAGGTTGTTTATACTGTAAAGCCGGGAGAAAGATATTTGATTAGTCAGGTGAAATTTCAGAAAGATTCCAGCCTTGTCAACAAAGAAATTCAGAACAATACAAAACGAACATTACTAAAATCCGGAAATCCGTTTGATCTGGATGTTATAAAGGCGGAAAGAGAACGTATAGATAACCGGCTGAAAGAAAAAGGCTTCTATTATTTTCATCCGGATAATATTATTGTTCAGGCCGACACTACAGTAAGCAAAAACCATCAGGTAGAGCTGAATGTAAAACTAAAAGAAGATACTCCGAAATTGTCGAAAGAGCAGTTTACGATAGATAAGGTTGTCGTTTTTCCTAATTACAATCTGCAGGACGTAAGAAAGGGGATGTATAAAATTCCGATGAGTGAAGACTCTCTGGCGCCCTATGCTTACAAAAATATGTATGTGATAGATCCTCAGCATAAATTCAAACCTAAGGTTTTCGACAGAGCTTTGTATTTTGAAAAAGGAGATCTGTATAACCGTACCAATCATAATCTGTCCTTAAACCGTTTAATCAATTTGGGAATATTCAAATTTGTAAAAAATGAGTTTGTTGTTTCCGATTCGCTGAAAAATAAGTTTGATGCTTATTACCTGCTGACGCCAAGGCAAATGCAGTCTCTGCGTTTAGAAGCTCTGGGACGTACTAATTCCGCAAATTATGGTGGTAGTGAACTTAATCTGAACTGGACACACCGGAATATTTTCCGTGGTGCAGAACAGTTTAAAGCAGCTGTTTACGGAGCCTTTGATATTCAAATGGGTGGTGGCGACGGCGCTAAAAATATGTTCCGTGCCGGTGTCAATACACAGCTTTCTATTCCGCGTATCGTAGCGCCTTTCCGTTTCAATTCTTCCAGTGAGTTTGTTCCGAGAACAAATATCAGTCTGGGGTATGAATTCCAGAATCGAACACAGTATTATACACTGAACAATTTCAATGCATCTTTTGGGTATAGCTGGAAAGAAAATGCCAGAAAAGAACATGAGTTAAAGGTTTTTGATGCAACTTATGTTTCGCCGACAAATGTCACGGCTGAATATGAAGCGCTGGCAGAAGCCAATCCTGAATTGAAAAGAGCTATTGAAAAGCAACTGGTTTTTGGACCAACTTATACTTATACCTATACGAATACCATGCTGCCAAAAACCAATACAATCTATTACCGTGGTATGGTAGATCTGGCAGGAAATCTTACAGGTCTGTTGACAGGAGCTGATGCGAAAGCGGGTAAAGAAAAGAAAATTTTCGGAATACCTTTTAGCCAGTATGTGAAGATAGAAAACGATTTAAGGTTTTATCATAAGTTTGGAGAGAAAAGCATGTTTGCATCGAGAATAATTGCAGGAATAGCATATCCGTACGGAAATTCAGCAACGGTTCCTTTCTCCCGTCAGTTCTTTGTAGGCGGAAGTAACAGTATCCGAGCTTTCCGAGCAAGATCTTTAGGTCCGGGTAGTTTTGATCCCAGAAAGCCTGATGCAAATATCCAGTCCTTCTTTAACCAGTCGGGGGATATTAAATTGGAGTTAAATGCAGAATACCGTGCAAACCTGTATAAATTCATTAACGTTGCAGCATTTGTGGATGCAGGAAATGTATGGTTGGTAAATAAGAGTGCAGATTTGCCGGGTGGACAATTTTCAAAAGATTTTTTAAGCGAAATAGCAGTAGGTGCAGGTGTTGGTCTGAGACTGGATTTTTCTATTCTGGTACTAAGATTGGATCTGGCGATGCCGCTGAGAGTTCCTTACTATGAAAAAGGAAAGAGATGGACTTTAGACAGGATTAATTTCGGAGACAGCCAATGGCGGAAGGATAATCTTGTATTTAATATAGCAATAGGATATCCGTTCTAAGATGTTTAAACATATTAAATTTTTCTGGGAAGTTTTGAGAGACACTTTTACGGAGTGGAATGACTCTTCTGCGATGAAAGATTCTGCGAGTCTGGCTTATTATGCAATATTTTCCATTCCTGGTCTTCTGATCATTATTATCTGGATTGCCGGAAACTTCTTTGGTGAAGAAGCTATTCGTGGAGAGATAAGTGAACAGATCAGCGGATTCATGGGTACAGATGTGGCTAAAAGTGTAGAAAGTCTTATAGCAGGTGCACTTATAGATAAGCAAAATGTTTTTATGAAATTTGTCGGTGTAGGCGCTTTGGTGTTTGGTTCTACAACTTTGTTTTTCCAGTTGCAGCATTCACTGAATACACTTTGGGATATACAGTCAGCACCTAAAAAGGCTTTACTGAAATTTCTTTTGGATAGGGCAAACTCGCTGGGAATGATTCTTATTCTTGGGTTCTTACTTATGATTACCATGATTTTATCTTCATTAATAAGCTTATTCAACAACTGGATTACCCAATATTTTGGTTTTGAAACTTATATGCTGGTAGAGCTGGTGAATTTTGCTATTGGTTTCGGACTGGTTATGCTTCTGTTTGCTCTGATGTTTAAGGTTCTTCCGGATGTACAGGTAAGCTGGAAACCGGTATGGAAAGGTGCTCTACTTACAACTATACTCTTTACACTGGGTAAGTTTTTATTAAGCCTCTATTTCGGGAAAGTAAAACCTACATCAGCATTCGGAACTGCCGGAACAGTTATCCTGATTATGATGTGGATAAATTATACCTGTATGCTTATTTTCTTTGGCGCAAAATTCACCAAAGTATATGCCTATAAAAAAGGTTATAAAATTATTCCGTCCAAACATGCTAAATGGAGTCAGGCGAAGCTTTATGAAGAAAGCCTGAAATCTGAAAGCTAATAATTGAATCTTCTGAATTCAATTATTCTGTATTAGGTTAGTAATAAAAATAGACCTTCGGTTTAAATTTAATCTCAGTAGCTTTATAATTATCCATTGTTACTTTAGGGAACTTATAAGTATAGGTTTCAAATGAACTTGATTCCTTTTTAGAATCCTCAATGTCATCACAATTGCCTGTATCTTTTGTAATATTAATTTTCTGAGTGGAGAAATTAATGTCATAGGTATAATCGAAGTCACAGGTATCCCAATATCTGTATTTAGAACCAATCAGATACCAGTCGTTATTCTGGTATCTGAATATTTGTTTATAACTTTCAGTTCTCCTGGAATTGTTATGAGTTTCATGCTCAATAATAAGTGTGTTGTTCTTAATACTGATACCGATTAAAGGATCTGAGCTTTCTTCAAAACAAAATCCACATTCTTTGCTGCCCCATAAAATATTTGTATTCTTTTTGAACAACTGATATTGGTTGTTACTGTCTTGTTTCAGAATATAAAGAGTCCTTTTATAATTCTTTTTAGGATCTTTTGTCTGGTTGAGGTTACAAACAATTACTTTTTCATCCTTTCCGTCTTTATCAAGATCACCATATACTGTTTTTACGATTGTGCAATTTTTCGGGAGCTGAAAACCTTGCCCGGAATATAGGGAAAGTGATAAGGTAAATAAAAGTAAGGAGAAGCAATATTTCATTATTTGGGTTTATTGATCCCCAAATATAGTGGATTATTTTGCTATCGCTTAGTGCCTGATGACCGAAATTCCAGCATCAACCGCTAATTCTGTTCCATGGATATAAGAGGCTTCCTGTGAAGCCAAAAAAAGTACAGCATTAGCTATTTCGGACGGCTCACCCTGTCTTCTGAACGGAATTGTAGGAATAAGATTCTCTACAGCTTCATCAATTTGCTCCTGATTTAGTCCTGTATTGTTGAAAATATTGGTTTTAATATGTCCGGGACTAATACCGTTTACGCGGATACCTTTTTCTGTAAATTCAGCGGCAAAGGTTTTTATAAATGATTGTACAGCTGCTTTGGCAGCAGAATAGACAGAGAAATAAGATGTTCCGGTTTCGGTGACAAAAGAAGTGTTAAGAACTACAGAACTACCAGGTTTCATTAAAGGGAGAATCTGTTGAGCGGTAAAGAAAGTCCCTTTTACAAGCATATTGAAAAGCTCATCAAAATGTGCTTCATTGGCATCTTCCACAGAGGCAAACTGCCCGTAACCTGCATTTACAAAAAGCAAATCGATATTGTTGGTATATTGCTTTACATTTTTCTGTAGCTGGAAAATATCCTGCATATCTCCGGCATTGGATACTATCCCGAAAGCTCTTCCGCCCAGCCGGCTTACGGCTTTATGTACCGAAGCATTAGTTCTGCCTGTGACAATAGCAAATCCGCCTTCTGCTATAAATTGTTGTGCGGTAGCATAGCCCATTCCATTGGTTCCTCCTGTAATCAGAGCAAATTTATCTTTGAATCTTTGCATGACATTTTATTTATAATTCTGATGCAAAGATTGGCACTAATATACTACAATGAAACCCGAAACTTGCGGAATTAATTATAAGTGATGAATAGTGAATAGTGAATAGTGAATAGTGAATAGTACTTGGGGATATAGGACTTTAATATATAAATCTTATACCTTACATCTTACATCTCATATCTAACCTCTAACTTCGTACTTTAAAGATCATTTAGCCTTTTTCCCTGAAGGTTCATGAATCTGGGATGTTTGGCATCACCTATCATTTGCTTACCATAGATACTGTTGTTTCCAGATAATAAATAAGCAACGACACAAGCGATAGCAACATAAACACCACATTCACTTCCAAAGAGTTCAATAGCCATAATCATACAGGCAATAGGAGTGTTGGTTGCTCCGGCAAATACCGCTACAAATCCCATTCCGGCCAGAAGCCCTGGTGGAAGCGGAATAAAATAGCTTAAAGCATTTCCTAATGTAGCACCAATAAAAAACAAGGGTGTTACTTCGCCGCCTTTAAATCCTGCAGATAAAGTGACGATGGTGAAGATCATTTTCAGTGCAAAATCATAGGCCGGCAATTGCTGATCAAAAGAAGCGACAATAGTCGGGATTCCTAATCCTATATATTTGGTAGTGCCTATAGCCCAAACTGCTGAGGCAACAATAATACCTCCAACAAAAGGTCTTAATGGAGGATAAGATATTTTGGATTTGAATATCCTTCCGGCCCAGTGTATAATCTTGCTAAAAGCGGAAGCACATAATCCAAAGAATATTCCTGCAATGATAGCATAGAGAATATTCAGAAAGGAGATATCCGGAATAAAACTAATATGATAATGGGTATGATGTGTCTGCCACATTTTAGTTACAAGGTCGGCTATAATAGAAGCTGCAAACGCCGGAAAAATTGCATTATATCTTATTCTGCCAATCAGGAAGACTTCCAGTCCGAATAATGCACCTGCTAAAGGAGTTCCGAAGACTGAACCAAATCCGGCTGCAACAGCAGCAATGATTAAAATTGCACGTTCACTGGCATTTAGTCTGAAAGGTTTGCTAAACTGATCGGCGATAGCGCCAGCCATTTGCAATGCTGTACCTTCTCGGCCGGCAGAACCTCCAAAAAAATGAGTTGCCATGGTTCCTATATATACGAATGGAGCCATTCGAAATGGTATGATCTGTTTAGGATCATGAATAGTGTCTATTAACAGATTGTTTCCGGCTTCTATATCCTTTCCTAAATAGTAATAAAGCAATCCTATAAGGAAACCGCCTATTGGCAGCAAGGCGATTAACCACAAATGATTTTCTCTGAAATTAGTAGCCCAGTCCAGTGTCTGTAAAAAGAATGCTGAAGCAGATCCTATTAAAGTACCTATAAAAAGGGTAATAAGCAGCCATCTGAAAATATAAAGGGTGGAAGGGTAGCGTCTGAAAAATACCTGTATAGACAAGCTGAATTTTTTGCTGGCTGATTTTTGTTTTTTTATTGACATAATGTACCTGATAAAATGTTTGACATTTAATTTAATCAGGCGTCATCAGCTCCTCAGAAGCGGTTGGGTAAGGAAGAACACCATTTCCTCTTTTTGTATAATGCAAATTTAGAGATATTTATTTATCCACGACAAATTTTAATTCACTTTTTGTAAAAGCTGTTTCATTGCAAGATCTTATAAATTAACCCGATCTCCGTGAGACTTAGGCTCGGAAATTACCAGGAACTCTAAGTCTTCAGATGATTTGTTCATAATATGATGTTTTAATTCCGGTTCAATATGAAATCCTTGTCTTTCATGGACGGTGAAAGTTCCTTTTTCAGTTTCAAAAGTAGCAGTTCCTTTTAAAATATAAAAGAACTGTTGTGCTTTAGTATGGTAATGGAATGTTTCCTCTGTATTCGGCGGCATTTTTTCCTGAATAATACTTAATGAGTCGGTTTTTAATAGATGCCATCCGTCACAGACTCCTCCCCAGTTATAATGCTCCGTATTATTGATATCTCTGATACTCATTTTATTTAATTTTATATTCTGGCTAATAAAAAAAACTCACCACTTGCCGGAGATAATCCATCGGTTCGGTTCTTAAAATACAGATCTTTTATGTCCTCTGTGGAGACCAGATCGGTATTGTTAAGGCCAGATTCTTTTGCTATTACTTCTTCCGGAGAAAAAAAGCTGATAAAAGGAGTACCTGATTGCTGAGCCCCTTTATTGGCCATTTCCTGCATAGGCTGATCTTCCTTTTCCAGTAGTTTAACAGGTAAATAGAAGCTGATGGCAACGACAGATCCTGCTGCAAGGCTCACCATGTGCTGCAAAGTTTCTTTAATGGCTGATTTGGTAAGGTATAGTGTAACTCCGGTACAGACAATAACAGCAGGTTTGTGAATATTGAAGCCGGCTTTCAGTAGTTGTTCCCACCATGATGATTTCTCAAAGTTTACCGGAACAAAATGTAAATTTTCCGGAATATGAAATCCTGTTTCAGAGAGTCTCTTTTGTTTCCATGTAAGAGTGCCTGGCTGATCTATTTCGAAAATCTGAATTTTAGAGGCTGTATCCGGATTTCGCTGAGCAAATGTATCGAGACCGGAACCTAAAATAACATATTGATCCGTTCCTTTTGGGATTTCAGTTGTGATTATATCTTCAATGTAACGAGAACGTGCTACAACAGAAGCACGGAGCCGCTGTGTATATTTTATATCAGGTCGCTCCTGCCATCCCTCTTCAGGAGCAATAAGCTCAAGTCCTACAGTATCTTCAAGAATATGAGGTTCAGCATCTGCCTGTGTATGAAATGCTCTCCATAGTGCAACTCTTATAGCTGTATTGTCCGGCTGTTGTTCCATATATTTTTCTGATTTGTAAATATAAAATTACCCTTAAGCCCGGATATAGACAATACTATTTTTAGGTTTACTGTAACATATAAATAAAAAAAACGCCTGAGTTCTCAGGCGTTTTTTATGTGGATAAGTTTCTTACTTGGAAACTTTCAGATATACTTGTTGTGTAGTCTCATCAATGGTGATGTTAGGGAATTTCTTATCGTAGTCGATAACGATATCACCTTTTTCTTCTTTTCCGTTACCATCGGAGTCCCAGTTTATTGTTACATAATATTTTACAGGTTCTCCTTCTTTTACAGCAGGTTTAATAAGACTTGATGCATTAGCAGGAACCGGAAGGTCTATTGTGAATGGAACTGTCTTTTGTTCAATTTCTTTTTCGGTAATCAGTGTAGCCGGAGCATCTGCAAGATTAGCAGAAATTCCGTATAAACTTATTTTAAGCTTTGCATTTTTAATGTTAAATGTATCTGTTCCTGTGAATTCAATTTTAACATTTTTCTGGTCAGAAGATGTTTTTTCCGTCGAAGACGTTGTGTCTGTCATAGTCTGTTTTGGAGAGTTACAGCTGCTTGCCAATAACAAAGCTCCGATACCGATAATACTTGCAATACGATTCATAGTAGATATTTTAGGGTTATAAATGATTGTTTGTTTAATAAAATTACCTCATAAAGTTACCCAAATTTATGCCAAAGCCAGAAATGATGAAAATTCCGGTTATGAAGATCTGAAGATCGCAGTCAGCTTTTCTGTGATCAGATCTTCAGGTAAAGCCATATCAATAAAGTATTCTGATTGCCATTGCTGAGTTTTTTCAGCCTGTTTGTTTAGTGAAATATCCCATGCAGGATATATTCTAAATCCTCGTTTCCCTTCTCCGGAATCAGATGTCAGAATTTGTTTTTCAGTCAGCAATAATTTTGGGAAAATAAAATAACCGGACTTCTCACTGTGTTCTGCTGCGATAATATAGAAATTGAAAGGGTCGTTATGATTAAATGGTTCTGTCTGTCCCTTAATATTTCTTTTCCATAAAGTTACAAACAGCCCGTTCTTTTTGGGAGTTACTTTTGCCTTTCTGTATTTTATATTCAATTGCTGCAGCCGAAAGTTATAACCAAAATATTCTTCACATTCGGTATCCTGAGTTATAGCTGATATTTCAAAATCAATGTTTTTTAATAGTGTATTTTCCAGTTTGCGGAGTTCTTCATTCATTGTATGCATCTTAAAACAATCTTGGATCTGGTTTCTCATAGATGAAGCTCAGCAGTTTTTCACTTTTGTCAGAACTGATAATCCGCTGTTGTGTTGTTTTGGATATATGTTTGTTTACCTGCTTGTTCTGAATACCGATTACTTCTGCTTTTGTAGGATGCTGAGGTGCTACAATATTAAATATTTCGGAGGATATATTATTATTAATTATAGTTTCAATAATCCTGCAGATATCATAATAATGAATGTGATTAACAGCCTGTTCCGGATTTGATATTTTATAATTTTTAAGCTGTCTGTTATCTCCCATTAACCCTCCCAGTCGCAGAATGTTAACTTGTGGAAAACTTTTTTTAATCATGTTCTCAACATATACCATGTTAGAACTAAGTTCGGAATCTGGATAAGTTGTTTCATCAATAAGCTTTTTCTCCTGTGGATAAACTCCGGTTGAGCTAGTTAAAAAAACAGAACCTTTATACAGGCCAATATACTTCTCTATATTATTGAAACGACGGATTAATATTTCCAGTTCGGTTCGTTGTGAAAAAGGGAGGCATATAATAATGACATCTGAGTTATTAATATCCGAATTGGTTTGATATTCTTCGTCAGAATCAAAGTCAATAGTGAAATGAATATAATTGCTTTCAGAATGATCACTTCTGTTGACAGTATATATTGTATAGTTATCAGAAAAATAATCAGCCAGACGTTTGCCCAGCCAGCCGTAGCCTATGATTG
This sequence comes from Elizabethkingia bruuniana, assembly GCF_002024805.1. Taxonomy (NCBI): domain Bacteria; kingdom Pseudomonadati; phylum Bacteroidota; class Flavobacteriia; order Flavobacteriales; family Weeksellaceae; genus Elizabethkingia; species Elizabethkingia bruuniana. Next base: position 2,789,505 of record NZ_CP014337.1, on the reverse strand, counting down.
CCAGCTTTTTCATTTCTTAAAATTGAAAGCCAAATATACGGAATTAACAAGGGGGAGGAATACGCAGTTTATAAAAACAAAAACCACTCCGGAACAAGTCCCGGAGTGGTCATTAGAAATAAAAACAGAAAATATAAGCTATTATTTATTATTGCCATCCGCCTCCCAGAGCACGATATAGGGAGGTGGTAGCATTAAGTTGCTGGGTTTTTATATTGGCCAGATCCAGCTCGGCCTGAAGCTTATTGGTTTGTGCTACTAACATTTCAAGGTAAGATGCTTCACTATATTTAAATAAGGTTTCCGCATTTTTTACCGTTTCATTCGATCTTTTTACCAATGCTTCCGCGATAGAACGTTGCTCTTTTAATTTATCAGCCTGAACTAAAACATCCGATACTTCGCCCACAGCCTGAATTACGCTTTGCTTGAATTGTAATTCTGCCTGTTGGGAAGAAATTTTTGACTGCTCATACTGAGTTTTTAGTTGCTTCCCTTGTAATAGTGGCTGCATTAATGATCCGGCAGCCATCCCGAACAAAGATCCGGGGATGCTAAACCAGTCACTTGCCTTAAAAGCATTAAGACCACCTTGTGCTGTAATATTAAGTACAGGATACATATTAGCTTTTGCAATATTGATAGAAGCTACACTTCGTCTGAAATTAAGTTCCTGTGTTTTAATATCCGGACGGTAACTCAATAATTCTGAAGGAACCCCCGTGGATAAACCAGCTGGAGCTTCTGTTGAATCCAGACTAACATTGCGTTCCACCTTGGAAGGAAATGAGCCTGTCAGAATATTCAATGCATGTTCCTGAGTGCTTATTGCACTCTCGATTACTGGAATGCTTTTTCTGATCTGATCCTGGTTGGTTTCTTGTTGCTGAACTGCAAGTGCAGTCCCAATACCAACTTCAAATTGCTTTTTTATCAGTGCTAAGGTTTTATCACTTAATGCCAGATTAGATTTTGTAATCTCCAGTTGCTTGTCCAGCATCAGAAGATTATAATAACCCTGTGCTACTTCTGCAACCAATCTTGTTTTTACAGCTTTTGCTGCTTCCTGAGTTTGTAAATAGTTAGCCAGAGCTTCCTCTTTAGTATTTTTAATTTTCCCCCAGATATCCGCTTCCCAGGAAAGAGATACAGCAGTTGTATAATCTTCGGTATATCTTTTACCTAAAAACTGACTTGCACTAATACCATTGATACTGTTGTCCGATGGTCTGTTAATGCTGGCATTTGCAATATTCAGGCTTATTTTAGGAATATTTCCCCATTTAGACTGCTGGAATCCTAGGGATGCCAGTTCTATTTGTTTTAGCGCTACCTGCAGATCATTATTTCCGGCCAAGGCTTTGTCGATCAGTGCAACCAGTACAGGATCCTTATAAAAGTCCCTGTAGCTGATTTTTGCAATATTCTGAAAGTCCTCGATATTGGCTTGCTGACTACCATAGCTTTCCGGTACCGTAAGTTTAGGTTGTTCATACTTCTGCTGAACCTTGCAAGAAGTGACTAAGCCGGATACCAGAGCTATACCTGCTGTTATATGGATGATTCTTTTTGAATTCATTTTTTCTAAATTTTAATTATACTCCCAGTCTGCTTCTGAAATTTGCTTCCCGCTGACACGCTCATGCAGGTATTGGAAAATAACAAACAGAACAGGTGTAATAAATACTCCTAATACAGTTCCGAATAACATCCCGAAGATGGCGGCGTATCCGATAGAGTGGTTTCCTAATGCTGATGGGCCTACTACAAAAAGTAGTGGTGTAAGTCCTGCAATAAAGGCGATAGAGGTCATTAAAATTGGTCTTAATCTGGCTTTGGCACCTTCTACGGCTACTGCAACAAGACTTTTTCCAACTCTTCTTCTCTGTATTGCAAATTCCACGATAAGAATACCATTTTTCGCGAGGAGACCAATAAGCATGACCATAGCAATCTGTACATAGATGTTATTGGATATATCGGCAAATGTAATCCCGATAAATACCCCGGATAAACCAACCGGAATAGCCAATAATACGGAGAACGGAAGGATGTAACTGTCGTACTGTGCAGATAACAGGAAGTAAACAAAGACAATACATAATCCAAAGATTAGTGTAGATTGAGACCCTGACTGAGATTCCTCACGGCTCATTCCTTTGTAATCGTAGGTATATCCTTGTGGAAGTAGTTTTTCACTTACTTCTTCTACCGCCTTCATCGCCTGGCCTGTGCTGTATCCCGGTTTCGCCATTACCGTTAGGTTGGACGCATTGAAAAGATTGAAACGGTCTACGATTTCAGCACCGGTTGTAGGTTTCAGGGTTACCAATGTGTTAATTGGTACCATCCCGCCTGTATTATTTTTTACAAAAACACCATCCAGTGATCTTTGATCTTTTCTGGCATCGAATGCAGATTGTATCTGTACTCTGTAGTATTTTCCGAATCTGTTAAAATCAGATGACTGGATACTTCCGTAATATCCCTGCATAACACCCATAACATCGGCAAGGCTTACACCAAGCTGCGCTGCTTTAGCTTCGTCTACCAATAGTTCGAACTGAGGGAACGATACATCAAAAGTGGTGAAGGCCACAGCAATTTCTGGTCTCTGCATCAGGGCGCCCATCATTTCATAGGAAACCTGTCCCAGTTTCTGAAGTTCGCCATTTGTACGGTCCTGAAGTACAAGCTCCATACCACTCGTATTACCGAAACCATCTACCGTAGGCATATTCAGTACAAGGAAATTAGCACGTTTGTCTTCTGAAAGTTTTGCCTGGAATTGTCCGATAACATCATCTATTTTTCTTACATCTCCACGGTCTTTAAGGTGTTTCAGTTTAATCCAGATTGCTCCTGCTGAAGCCGATGAGGTGGAACTAAACATGTTGAATCCATCTACTGTCATTACATTTTCTACAGCTGGATGTCCTGCTAAATAATGCTCGGCAGTTTTTATGACTTCAATTGTTCTTGCTTTCGAAGCACCCGGCGGAAGATTTACGGTAATTGCTAAGAAGTTCTGGTCTTCATCCGGAATAAACCCTTTTGGTGTTGTCATGGACATCCATACAAATATCCCACCGAATATAGCCATAATAGCAAAGGCTATCCATCTTTTCTTAATCAGGAGAATAATGGCTTTTCCGTAACGGTTTGTTATAGCGTTGAATGCAGCATTGAATCCTGCAAAGAAACGGTCTTTAAAGTTCTTTTTCTCATGGTGGTCTTCTTCATGTGGCTTTAGGAATAAAGCGGTAAGCGCAGGGCTTAACGTTAATGCATTGATTGCAGAGATAATAATTGCAATGGCAAGCGTTAAAGCAAACTGCTGATAGAACAAACCTGTAGATCCTTTCATAAAGGCTACCGGAACGAAAACGGCAGACATTACCAACGTAATCGATACAATCGCACCGGAAATTTCATGCATTGCTGACATTGTCGCAGCACGTGCATTTAGTTTTCTATGTTCCATTTTTGCATGGACAGCTTCTACCACAACAATGGCATCATCCACAACAATACCAATTGCCAATACAAGGGCAAATAGAGTAAGAATGTTAATAGAGAATCCAAAGAGGTTCATAAAGAAGAATGTACCAATAATGGATACCGGAACGGCAATTGCCGGAATCAATGTTGAACGGAAATCCTGAAGGAAGATATATACTACAATAAATACAAGGATAAAAGCCTCGATAAGTGTAGAGATTACCTGACTGATGGATTGATCCAACGATTCTTTTGTAGCGTACGGAATACGGTATTCTACTCCCGGAGGGAAAGATTTTTCCAATTGTTTCATCTTCTCATTGATGGCGATCTGCACCTCATTGGCGTTGGAACCAGCCATCTGGAATACAGCCATCATAGGCCCTGCTTTTTTATCAAATTTAGAAGCACTGCCATAGCTGTAAGCCCCGAATTCTACTTTAGCAACGTCTTTTAATCTAAGGATAGAACCATCGTTCTGAGCTTTAATAATAATATTCTCATATTGCTCAGGCTCGGTATATTTACCTTTATAGCGCATAACATACTCCATAGCCTCGTTACTGTTTTCTCCGAATTTTCCCGGAGCAGCTTCAATATTCTGAGACTGGATGGCATTGGAAATATCTATAGGTGCAAGTCCATATGAATTTAGTTTTTCAGGATCTAGCCATACACGCATAGAGTAGTCTTTGTTACCCCAAACCATTGCATCACCAACTCCTTTTACCCTTTTTAGTTCAGGGATAATGTTAATCTTGGCATAGTTTTCCAGGAATAATTCATCTACTTTTCCATCTTTGCTGGTTAACGATAACATGGAAATCATACTGTTCTGACGTTTGATCGTAGTAATTCCGGCACGTACAACTTCTACAGGCAGCTGATTGGTTACCTGAGCTACGCGGTTTTGCACATTCACAGCTGCCTGATCGGGGTTAGTTCCCAGTTTAAAGATTACGGTAATGGAAAGCGTACCATCATTACTGGCTGTGGAAGTAATATAATCCATATTTTCCACACCGTTAATGGCATTTTCGATTGGTGGCGCTACCGAACGCGCGATGGTTTCGGCATTAGCTCCCGGATATACCGCTGTAACCATTACGGTTGGCGGTGCGATCTCCGGAAATTTGGTAATGGGAAGGTTTAGCATTCCCACTATCCCCAGTATTACCATCAGTATGGATATAACTGTGGCTAGTACAGGTCTTTTTATAATATTTTTAAGCATAATTGACTTTTAAAAAACGATTTACTGAGCTTTTTTCTGTTCTTTCTTTTGCTCTTTTTGCGGAACAACAGGTGTTCCCGGTTGTAGTCTCTCGAAGCCGGTTACAATATAACGGTCTCCTGCTTTAAGTCCACTGGTTACAATGTAATTGGTTCCGACTTTACCCGCTACTTCCACCGGAATCTGAATAGCTTTATTCTGCTTATCCAGAGAGAAAACATATACTTTATCCTGAATCATCATTGTAGAACCTACAGGAAGCAATGTAGCATTGTCATATTTCTGCTCCAACAGTACTTTTCCTGTATTTCCACTTCTAAGGATTGCTTTTGAGTTGTCAAATACAGCACGTAGTGTAATAGCCCCCGTCATTTTGTTGAACTGGCCTTCTACAGCATTGATTCTACCTGAAGTTTCATACTGTCCGCCGTTACTCATAATAAGATTCACAGGAGGCGTGTTTTTTAGTTTTTCTTCAATAGAGTTTCCTGTGTACTGATTCTGGAAGTTTACAAAATCATTTTCACTTAAACTGAAATAAGCGTAGATCTGATGGATATCTGATAAAATTGTAATAGGATCAGCATTGGTAGGAGATAACAAACTTCCGATACGGTATTTGAAACGTCCGATATATCCGCTTACAGGTGCTTTAATTGTAGAGAAGTTAAGATTAATCTTCGCAGACTCTATTGCTGCCTGCGCCTGGCTAACGCTACCTCTGGCTGAATTATAGGCGGTTTCCGCTTCTTTTACCTGAATAGGAGAGACCATATTGTTTTTGGCAAGCTCTCTTTTACGGTTTAGTTCTATATTGGCATTCGCAAGAGTTGCATTCGCAGAGATCAAAGTGGCTTGTGCACTTCTCAATTGTTCCTGAAAAATACGGTCTTCGATTTTGAATAGTGCCTGTCCAGCTCTTACATAATCACCCTCATCTACAAAAATCCGGCTAAGGTAACCCGATACTTGCGGGCGGATTTCCACTGTGGAAACTCCTTCTATTGATGCAGCATATTCACGGGGAATAGTTACATCCTGTTGAGAAATAATACCTATTGGAAGTTCTGGAGGTTGTTGGTTGTATGCTTGGTTATCGCCGCCTTTGCTGCAGCTGCTCAGGATAAGAGCCACAGAAACGATGAAGGACGACTTTAAAATAAAATTCTTATACATAATGTTTTTTTTACGTGTGCAAAATTCGACTTAAAAAAGGCTTAAAAAAAGGTGCAAAAATCGACTAAATTTGTCAAAATGACGCCTAACTTTATGACCCATTAATATTATCAATTATTCTAATTAATTGTTTTTATAGTGGTTTGGCAAGATTTGTTATTTAGATTTGTTTTAAAATCTGTCAAAAAAGCACCATTATTGGTCTTTTTGAACAAGTGAAATAAGAAACATGGAAAAGCGACGAAAAATAAGATGTTTTCATAAATAGGAAGTTTTTGTTAAGTTGCTAAATTAGGTACAGACTGTGACAACCTTATGTCAACAAGTAGAAAATGACGGAAAATTAATATAAAAGAAAGGCTTATTGATAGCTTTAGCCTTATTAAAATTTATCCGGAATGATTTGTTTGTGTGGTGTTAGTATTGTTTTGGTGTTGGTTATAATCTGATTATAAGTTAAAATGTTTTATCATCTATTTTGTATTCTGAAGGAGACTTTCCAGACTGTTTTTTGAAAAACTTACTAAACATAGCCTGATCACTAAAACCAACCAGAGCAGCTACCTCACTTATATTGGCATTTGTTCTTTTTAACAAAAGCTTAGACTCTATAATAATTGTTTGATTAATAATGTCCTTAGGCGTTTTGTCCATTGTTTTTTTTATAACCTTACTTAGATATTTCCGTGTGATAAATAACTGTTCTGCATAAAACTGTACACTATGCTCGAATCTGTATTTTTCTTTTACCAGTGTGAAAAAATTTGTTGTAATCTCTTCATCTCTGGACAGTAGATTTCTGGAATATCCGTCTTTTTTTATGTAATTCGACAATTCGAACAGGATTATTGAGAAATGATGTGAAATCATATCTTCCATAAAGTATTCCTGAAGTGTATTGTTGTTCAGCCGGCTTATCTCTCCGATATGAAACTTCATCCGTGCAAATAATCCGGGTTGACCGTTGATAATTAACGAATCTCCCTGTCTGAGTTCTTTTAACAGATTGTGATAATTGAAACCTGCCTGGGTAATGGGTTTTTCTGTAAAAAGAATATACGAAGCGACATAGTCATCGGATAGATACTCAATAGAAAAAGTTTCCAGTATTGGGGAGAATAGTATATCTCCGGCATAAAGTGTAAGGTATTCACCATTTGAAATATAGCTGACAACACCAGACTTTACCAATATCACACAAAAGGAATCGGATCTGTATAAAGAGTTTTCTTCAAGATGGTAGTCCTGTTTGGTCAGGTCATAAGTGAGGATATCTTTGTTGATAACCTGCAGCTTTAATATTTCGAGAGCATCCTGTAGCGTTAAAAATGAAATGAAATCCCTTTCCATCCGGAAAACTTAGTACTACAAAAATATTTATTTATTTTCAGAATATCAGCGAAATACATTTTTATTATTCCTGTTTGTGTGATTTCTTCTAAAAAAGCACAAATTATCCACTCTTGTGTAGGAACAAAAAGAACTCTTTTGTTAATCGTGACTATGAAGGATTTTAGCAGGATTCAGAGACCAGCGTTTCAGTTTATATACAGATGTAACAATTTCCGGTTTTTCAAAAGTATATTGTTAATAAAGTTTATTCCTATTTCTGAATAATTTCTGCCTTACATCTTTAGTGTTATATGTTAAAACTTTTCGTTTTCCGAATTATGATATTTTATAAAGATTACTGTGTAATGCTTTTGAAGTTCTTTTTTTATGTTTTTAACGTGTTGTTTTTCAAGGTTTTGTATTGTTTTATGCTGTTACCGTTTTGCGCATTATGGTAATACTAACACTTCTTTAAGGGAATTGGTCATTCTAGTTTTGTAATGCAGGCGGAGTGCTTAAAATATATTTTAAACACCTATTGCTTTTACAAACAGACAACAGAATTTAATGAATCAAACCAAATCTGAATGAGAAAAAACACTTTAAAAAATGAAACAACTACAATCGGTGAGAAAGCTTGCTATGTCTACCCTGAATTGAAAGTAATTTATATTGAAATGGAAGCCGGAATTGCAGCAAGCTCTGCAACATTAAATCCGGGAGATGCAGCATCGCCTGGTACACCTCAGATCGATGACTGGAACGACAACGGGAATGTAGGTGATAAGAATTTTGATCTTTAAAATATATTACAGAAACATGCTTTTGTAGTGATGAAGTCAACAATTATTACAATCCACAAACAAACACCGAATAATATGAAAAATATTTATATCCTGAACAAGATAAACAGACTAACAGTATTAAGTATCATAACAACTCTTTTTATCTCATGTTCGTCCAGAGACGAAAGTCCTGTGAACCCTGTACCTAAGCCTGCAGAGGGCACAGTTTTAACTTTTAATATTGAAGGGATTGCAGAAGAGGCTAGTGTTGCCAATATTGCCGCTGCTTCTGTAAATAATAGAACAGGAGGCTTTTCTCCGATGACAGCTTTGGCTAAAAATGAAATAATATCTGTTGGAGGCTTTGATGTTATCACAAGAGCTGAAGGACAAACAGCTTCTGGAAATTCTGTATTAGCAGCCACTGCATCATCCTTTTCTTCTGGTGCACGTGTACTCGCAGCCAATACACCAATGCAAAACGGCATTAAATACCGTTTGTTAGTTTATGATGCGGTAAGCAATGCTCTTGTAAAAGATGTAGACGGGACAGCCGGAACGGCTCCGAGTATCCAGGTAGATGGAGGTAAGCTGTACAAATGGTATATTATTTCTACTAATTCTACGATATCTCCTACGGTAAATACATCGACGGGAATGGTATCCGGAAGTACACTTGCTAATAAAGATATCTTATACAATCAGGGAGTTGTAAGTACCCAATACGGGCAAAATAATCTGAATATAGTGTTCAAGCATTATACTTCCCGTATAGATGTAAACTTAGACACCAGAGGAATGTTTGGTAGCATCAACAATACATCCACTCTGGAAGTAGGAACAGGAACAGGAAATAATTTTGCCGGGATTATAAAAATAGGAGACCTTAATTTGTTTACTGCTCAGTATTCCAACTTACAAGATGTTCCGGCTGTTACTGCAGCTAATATGATAAACAAAGCCGGAGCCGGAGGTGCAGCTGGTGCAACTAAAACGGCAACTTTTTATACGGTAAGCGGTACATTTGTGCCCGCTAATAATCTTAGACTAAGGCTGGGACAGTTGGATATTACAATGGATAATAACACTACCAGAAGTTTTACCAATAGTATTGTACCCTATAGTAATGTGGCATTTACACCAGTTTTATCAAGCAGATATAACATTAACGCTCAGTTGATAGAATCCGGAGTAAAAGTGAAGGGGTTGTTATGGGCACGTACTAATCTTACGTACAATACCTCTCAGTCCGATCAATACAGATTGAAAGTTAACAATGAATATTCGGATCCTGATAAAGATTTAGATTATTGGAACTGGATGTCAGCAACTCCTACAGGTTCTTCTTCTGATAACGTAGATCCGTGTTCCAAAATTTATCCTGAAAATACATGGCGTATGCCGACAAGTGATGAGTATAGCTTGCTCGGAGATCCTGATCAGAAGAATGAAAACTATGGTCTGCTGGTAGGTGCTGTTTATAGTGCTGTTTGGAATCTGGATGCCGGGAATAGTGTCAATACTTCCTATCCGGAAAAATCTCAGAATCTTTTTATTCCTTTGTATGGCTATCGCACAACACCTGGATTTCTAGGTTCTTCTATTAGTGACTCTCCCGTAGGATTGGTAGCAGGTTTGTTGGGTGCAGGTTCTGCTTATTACGGAACCAGTACAGCGGCGAGTACTTCCAATGCAAATTTCTATTATATCAGATATTTCAGGCTTGCATTTTTGGTTGGCTGGAGTAATTCGGAAATAAAAAATGCTGCAAAAACCGAAGGGCGCTCTGTACGCTGTGTAAGACGTTTATCTGTGCCTAATACATAAAAACACAATTAATATATCAATTAATAATTTCATCATCATTTGTTTATAAACTGGGTGACAGTTTTAGCGGGCAACCAGAATTTTATCAGGTTGTCCCGTTTTTGCAATTGTTGGTATGAATATCGCTGGAAAATAATCAGTATCCGAAAACTATTGTTATTCGATTACTGAAGGTGGGCATCTATTCTTTTACAAATTTTATTTTTAGAATAATCAGGTGAAAATAATTCTGTTTTTATACTGAAATTTTTAATATTTTGTAATTTTAATTATAAATGAATTATTTTTTTGAATATTATAATTCCTAGATTTATTGTTGCGGATCTATAGTAGGCAGGGATTCTCAGTTATACTATATATATTCATATACAGATTAAAAATGTGTAGTGTATTAATATTTCCACAATTTTCGATTTAGTAATAATATATTTTTCAATTTTCTCATCTATATGGAGTGCTGTCCTATAAGGTAATGAGTATTGTTATTTTATTAATAATAAATTCTTATTCGTCTGAAATTAAATTTAAATGCTAATTGACTAAATATGAGGAAGGTTGTTTTAGCAGTTTTCTATTTCTTAATAGTTTTATCATATGCCCAAAATAAAAATGGCAGTACGATTGTATATGATAAAACAATTCTGATGACGTCACAGAATGACTTCCTGAAAGCATTGAAGGCAGCAGATTCTTTGTATGTAAAAGCAGAAACACCATTGTTAAAGACGAAGAGTCTTATGCTTTCTGCTCTCCTTTACCACCGGTCCGGAGATATTGGTAAATGTATAGAATATGCTCTGAAGGCTGAAGAAACTATAGAACAGACAAATCTGATTGAATGGAAAGCTCAGGTTTACATTTTTCTGGCAACCCAGTATCGCATTCTAAAGCTCTATAGCCATTCCCAAAAATATATGGATAAAGCTTTTAATACCAGTAAAATAATACATAATAAAAATGTTACAGGTTCCATAAATGGCTTGATGTGGCAGGAAATTGCTTATTATCAAATTGAAAAAAAAGATTACAGAAAATCGATAGAGAGTGTACTGAAATCACAGCAATTCTTCAACACATCAGGGTATCATGATGATTTCTCGGAGGCTAGTAACGAACAAATTTTAGGGCTGAATTACTATCATCTGAATGAGTTGGATACTTCACTCCGGCATTATCGGAAAGCTCGGAATTTGGCGAAGAGTATGCCGGATTATTGCATTAAAGGTTTTATATGCAATGGACTGGCAAGGGTGTATCTGAATAAAGATAACCTGAAGCAGGCTAAAAAATATGTGGAATTGGCTTCGGCAATAGCCAATAAATCAAATTGTCTTCAGCTAAAGAATGAAGTATATGATACTTTTCACCGGTATTATACTATTGTGCAGGATGTAGAAGGACTTGCAGTAATACAAGAGAAAAGAGATTCGGTAACAGACCTTCTTACAAACAGATCCAGTATGTTTATCAATGATTTCTACCAAAAAATGGATAAAAAAAATAATATCCTTCAGCAGAAAAATCATGTTAAAAACTGGATTATTATAGTGATATGTTTGGTCTTAATGATCAATATAATCTACTTTACCCAGTACAGGGAAAATTTTAAAACGACATTTACCAGATTTAACCGCGTTTTGAAAATGAAAATTTCCGAAAAGAATAAGCCAAAGGAAATTCATAACGACTCTGCTGTAACAGTCAGTATATCGGAGTTGAAGACTGCTGAAACAGATGATAGCGAAACAGGAATAATAATGACGCATGCTACAGAACAGAAATTACTATTGCGTCTGCGGGAGTTCGAAAACTCTACATTATTTACAAAGAAAAATATCTCGCTTTCTTATCTGGCAACTTATTGTGGAGCGAATACCCGGTATATTTCTTATATCATCAATACCTACAAGAAAAAAGACTTTAATAACTATATCAATGAATTACGGATAAAGTATATAGTGTTTAAGCTTGAAAAAATACCACATTACAGAAAGTATAAAGTGGCCACATTAGCAGAAGAAGCGGGTTTTTCCTCTCCGAATAAATTTGCAACTGTATTCAAAAAGGAAGTTTCTGTCTCACCCTCTTTGTACATAAAACACCTGGATGATGTAGCAGCCGGATAAAAAATTGATTATTAATTTGTTCGTTTTTTAAAACTACAGAATATAAAGTTCTGCGATGTGTTGAAAGGAGTTGTATGGTTTTCGGTCATACAGTTTAGTTTATCAAATTTATCTTCCAGTTTTAGAGACAAAGATTCTTCATCATATTGTTTAATTTCTAACCCGCTTCATTTGGTGGGTCCGTTTACAGAAAATGTTCCGATAATCATATAGCCGGTAACATAACGCTCAGCGATGCTTATATATTTTGCAATCTGTTCCGGGGTTGTCAGAAAATGAAAAGTAGCCCTGTCGTGCCAGATATCATAATGGATTTCAGGAGCGAAATTGGTGATGTCACTTACTATCCATTTTACTTTTTCAGCATCTTTTCCGAGACGCATTTTTGCTCTTTCCAATGCTTTTGCAGAAATATCCAGTACAGAGATATTTTCATAACCTTCATGAAGGAGGAAATCGACTAAATTACTATCACCACCTCCAATATCAATTATGGATGCGGTTTTGTCTGGCCCGAATGAATGTATAAAATCCAGTGATGTTTTTGGAACTTCTTGTGTCCAACTTACCTGATCCGGATTTTTGGTTTCATAAACGGTTTCCCAATGATTTTTTCTAGTTGAATCTTCCATATCATGTAATCTTATAAATCAAATGTACGGAATCCGGCAAAAGTATAAACTAAAAAAGTGATTGTTCTCCTCTTTCCATTTCCAGAAGATATTTCTTTCGCCAGATACCGCCGCCATAACCGGTAAGGTTTCCGTCCGAACCAATAACTCTGTGACACGGAATAAGGATAGAAATTCTGTTCATCCCATTGGCATTGGCTACAGCACGGACGCTTTCAGGACTGCTGATGGCAATAGACTGTTCTTTATAAGATTTTGTAATTCCATAAGGGATATCCTGAAGAATTTTCCATACTTTATTCTGAAACTCTGATCCCAGTGGATGCAGCGGAACCGAGAATATTGTTCTTTTTCTGGAAAAGTATTCCTGTAGCTGGTTTTCCAGTTCCTTGAAGAATTTATTATATCCCTGTACAATTACAGCATTATGAATTTTTGCAATCGTTTTCAGTTCGGTTTCCAACATTTTCCGGTCACTAAATTCCAACAAACAAATACCTTTTTCAGTCGCACAGGCAATCATAGTTCCCAGAGGTGTTTCAATTCTTTGGAGATCGATAATATTCTGTTCTTTTCCTTTTTTGGGAGATACACCAAAAATGTTTTTAAAAGAATCTCCAAATCCGCTTAAAGATTCAAAACCTGCATCGTATGCAGAATGAGTGATGCTTTCACCACTTTGAATTTTTTTGAAAGCAGAATTTATTCTGAACATCCTCTGATATGCATGAAAAGTTATTCCATAATTTTTTAGAAACCACCTCCGTATGCTGCTGGGTTCCATTCCTCGCTTTTTGAGATCGAAATCCTTAAATTTTAGAGAAGGATCCTGCTGAAGCTCATCCATTATTTTCTGAATGTCTTCAGGAACCTGATGAAGCTGTTCCATAGGTTTGCATACCTTACATGGTCTGTAGCCACTCGTAATGCAGTCTTTCACGTTTGTGAAAAAATCTACATTTTCTATTTTAGGCTTTCGTGCGGTACAGGAAGGCCTGCAAAATATGCCGGTTGTTTTTACGGCTGTAAAAAATATACCTTCAAAAGAGATGTCTTTAGAGACGATCGCCTTGTACATAATATCTTTGGTCAGTTCCATAATTTTAATTTTATACAAAGTTATCGGGTACAGTACCAGACGGACAACCGAAAAATTGACAGGTATTTTTTGCAGATAAATTTATCCTGCTTTTTCTTGCCAAAGATATATTATTAATAAAGAATCTAGTGTTTACCGGTAAGACATTTTAAAGCAACTTCGCCATTAGCTAATGGTGTAATCCCTGAGAAAAAGAATTCCTGTCTGTCATAGTTTCCTTTAAATAACGGAATGCCATCTCCTAAAATTACAGGATACAGAATAATGTGATATTCGTCTATAAGATCAAATGGTAATATGGATTGGAACAGTGCCGGACTTCCGAATATGACAATGGATTTGCCTTTTTTCTGTTTTAGTTTCCTTATGTATTCTGGTATATCCTTGTGTATGATTGCTGTACTTTTGTCCGGAGCATCTATTGTTCTGGATGCAATTACTTTCCGGGTGGAGTTGTACCATGTTGAATAACGCACTTCGGAAAGGCTGGCTTCAGGCTTTTTAAATGCATCTGGCCAATAAGTGTTCAGCAGCTGAAAAGTTGTTCGCCCTGCGAGAATTGTATCAGCATCTTCAGCAATACTGCAAACATAATCCAGATTATTACTGCCGGGATTTAAACCATCAAAACTTCCGTCTGTATTAGCAATATAGCCATCCAGAGAGGTGTGTACAATGAAAATTAACTTACGCATAACAGATATTTTTTTTGAGATAATAAAATTATTCAATATCAGATTCAACTTATATTGTCCTATGGCAAGAATTTAATTTTATTCTCTGATTTACAATAAGTAAATAATTATTATGGATCAACAAAGAGATAATTCTTTTTTAAAATATACCAACTGGTATATTTTGTTTGTATATTTGTCTTATAATTTTGAATGGGAAATGAATAAAGCTGAAAAAACGAAACTATTTATTATTGAGAAAACAGCTCCGGTATTTAATACAAAAGGATATGCGGCCACATCGTTGTCGGATATCACGGAAGTGACCGGATTGTCTAAAGGTAGTATTTACGGGAATTTTGACAGTAAAGATGAGGTGGTAACTGAAGCATTTAAATACAATGCAGCTCTTTTATACAAAGGATTTGAAGAGGCTATGAGTACTGCAGAAAATGCTTATCTGCGTCTGCGTGCTTTTGTTAATTTTTACAGAAATAACTGGGATCAGATATACAGTATCGGCGGATGTCCAATGCTGAATGCTGCTACGGAAGCCGATGATCATTTGTTATTCCTTCAGGAAGTTGTGAAGAAGTATTTTATGATCTGGCACAAAAGAATTGTCCGCATTATTGAAGAAGGAAAAGCTGAGGTTACTTTTAGAGCAGATACCAATGCGGAACAGTATGCTTATACGATTATGATGCTGATAGAGGGAGGAGTACTATTGTCCAGAACTCTGGGAAGTACAACACAACTAAATATTGCGCTGGACCGTATTTTGAAAATTATTGATGAAGAAATAAGAGTCTAATTTTTTTAATTAAAAATATACCGATTGGTATATTATGCAATTTGATATGGAAAATGTTTTTATTGTAGCAGCTAAACGTACACCTGTCGGCGGACTGCTTGGTAGTCTGGCTTCTTACACTGCTACTCAACTTGGGGCTTTAGTTATTAAAGCTATTTATAATGAAGTACAAATACCTGAATCTGCTGTAGACAGTGTGTATTTAGGAAATGTTCTGAGCGCAGGTGTCGGACAGTCACCAGCTCGCCAGGCTGCCCGATTTGCTGGTGTCCCGGATGATAAAGATGCAACCACCATTAATAAAGTCTGTGCTGCGGGAATGAAAGCTGTTATTTTCGGAGCTCAACAAATCCAATTGGGTATTGATGATTTGGTACTGGCAGGCGGAATGGAGAGCATGAGTAACACACCGCATTATGTTTATATTCGGAATGGAAACAAACTCGGACATGCAACACTTACAGATGGTATGATTAAGGACGGACTGTGGGATGTCTACCACGATTTTCATATGGGAAATGCTGCAGAGATCGGTATCAGACACTTTGGCTTTTCACGGAAAGAGTTAGATGATTATGCACTAAACTCATATAAACGTGCACAGGAGGCTACGCAAAAAGGAAAATTTAGCAATGAAATCGTATCAGTACCTGTCCAGCATAAGAAAGAGGAGAGCCTCTTTATAGAAGATGAAGACATATATAAAGTAATTCCTGAAAAGATGGCCAGCCTGCCGCCAGTATTCGAAAAAGACGGACTTTTGACAGCTGCAAATTCCAGTAATCTAAACGATGGCGCATCGGTTCTTTTACTGGCTTCGGAAGATGCTGTTGCAAAATATAAGCTGAAACCTTTAGCTAAAATTATTGGTTATGCAGATGCCGCACAGGCTCCGGAATGGTTCACCACTACACCGGCAGTAGCAATTCCTAAAGCACTGAAGAAAGCAGGATTACAATTAGAAGATATTGATTACTATGAAATTAATGAAGCTTATGCTTCAGTCATTCTTTCAATGCAGGAACTTTTAGGGATTTCTCCCAATAAGATTAATGTTTATGGTGGGGCAGTAGCTATTGGACATCCGATAGGAGCTTCCGGAGCAAGGATACTAACAACTCTTACACATGTATTACAACAGGAAAATGGAAAGTATGGTGTAGCGGCTATTTGCAATGGCGGTGGTGGAGCAAGTGCTATAGTAATAGAGAGAATGTAAGAAAGAATTAAAATAAATTCAATATGGAAAATTATGATGTTACCGTTATAGGTTCAGGTCCCGGAGGATATGTGGCAGCTATAAGAAGCGCTCAGTTGGGGTACCGTACATTGCTGGTAGAGAAATATAATACTTTGGGTGGTACTTGTACCAATGTGGGATGTATTCCTACAAAAGCTTTGCTGGACAGTACCCATCATTATTCAGATGCACTGAAGAAATTTAGTCAGCACGGAATTAACGTGGACACAATTGGGTTGGACTTCGGGCAAATGTTCAGGAGAAAAGCTGATGTTGTTCAAAAGAATACGGAAGGACTGGAATTTCTGATGAAGAAAAATAATATTACCTGTGTAACAGGCACAGCTTCTTTTGTGGATAACTCGACAATCGAAATCCGGTATGAAGGAACTGTGCAAAAAGTAACTTCTAAAAATTTTATTATTGCTACAGGTTCTAAGCCATCGGCTTTACCCGGAATTAATATAGACAAAGAAAGGATTATAACTTCTACGGAAGCATTGACTCTGAAGGAGCTTCCCAAAAGTATGGTTATTATTGGTGGTGGAGTGATTGGTGTAGAAATGGCTTCCGTTTTTAACAGATTAGGAACTGAGGTGAGTATTCTGGAATATGCAGATTATCTGATTTCAGCAATGGACCATGAGCTGGGGAAAACACTGCAAAAAATACTGAAGAAAGACGGGATGGATATTCGCCTGCAGCAGGCAGTTTATAAAGCTGAGAACCTTGGTAATTATACAAAAGTATATTTTAGAGACAAAAACGGAACTGAAAATTCTCTGGAAGCAGACTATATATTAGTAGCCGTGGGACGGAGACCATACACTGAAAATCTGGGTCTTGAAAATACCGGAGTGAAGCTGGATGAACGGGGATTTATTATAACAAACGAAAAATTGTAGACTTCGGTTCCCGGGATATATGCTATAGGTGATGTAATTGGCGGTGCAATGCTGGCGCATAAAGCTGAAGAAGAAGGTGTTTTTGTAGCAGAAACGATTAATGGGCAGAAACCTCATATTCACTACGGACGTATTCCTTCGGTTGTTTATACATGGCCTGAGGTAGCCTCTGTAGGTGCTACAGAAGAAGAGCTTAAAAAGAATAATATAGATTATAAGTCCGGAAAGTTTCCTTTCTCAGCCAGCGCAAGAGCCCGGGCTTCTATGAATATGGAAGGTTTTGCAAAGGTATTGGTAGATCCTAAATACGGTGAAATTCTTGGCGTACATATCATTGGTCCAAGGGCTGCGGACAGTATTGCTCAGGCGGTAGTGGCTTTGGAATATGAAGTAACTGCTAAAGACATGTTCAGTATTTCATATGCTCATCCGACTTATACAGAAGTGCTAAAAGAAGCTTATATGCTAGCATATGGTCAGCCGGCAATTAATATCTGAAAAGCTCTGGAGTAATGTATTTTAGCTATTGAAGCTATATATATTTAAAATACCCTTTCAAAATTTTCATAGCTATTATATAGTAGATTTGTTTCACACCAGATTATTACAAAATATATGGAAAAAATACCTGTACTGGACTATCTTAAAAAAATTGTGAACCAGGAATCTGTTGAAGGATACAATACTTTCTTGCAATATCCGACAGCTATTTCGGAAACATTAAAATTTAAGCTTACGGGAATTGATAATGGAGAAGCTCATGTTTCTTTAAAAACTGATGTGAAAATTCATGCAAATCAACAAGAAACTGTACATGGCGGAATGTTGTGTGAGTTGGCAGATGCAGCTATAGGAACAGCGCATTCCACTGTAATAGAAGAAGGGGAGAGCTTTACCAGTATCGAGCTGAAAATTAATTTTTTCAGACCTGTATGGAATGATACGCTGGTTGCTTATGCAAAACCCGTTCAAAGGGGCAGAACAATTACAGTTTATCAGTGTACCATTGAGAATGAAATGGGTAAACTGGTGGCAACGGTTCTGAGTACGGTGATGACTTTGCGTGGAGACAAGGCAAAAGGAAGATAAAATGTGTAAAAAGACAAAAAGTAATAGTAATAAGTTAAAGTAGTTTAAATTGTAAAAAGGGAGGCTGTTAACAGTCTCCCTTTTTCTATCTTTTTATTCTGAAATTTATTTTTCTATAATCATGGTAACTCCCTGTCCACGGGCTGCACAAATAGAAATAAACCCTTTTCCACTGCCTTTCCCATTCAGAAGCTTAGCCAGTGTAGCAATAATTCGACCACCGGTAGCTGCAAACGGATGAGCAGCTGCCAGACTACCACCTTTTACATTTAATTTTTCAGAATCGACTTTTCCCAGGGCATCCTGTAAACCAAATTGTAAAGCCAATTCTTTTGTTTCCCATATTTTCAGCGTTGCCAGAATTTGTGCGGCAAAAGCTTCATGAATTTCATAATAATCAAAGTCTTCTAGCTTCATATTTGCTTTTTTCAGCATTCTGTCGGCTGCAAAAACAGGAGCCAGAAGCAGATTTTGTCTGTTCTGCACATATTCAATGCCGGCAAGTTCTGCATAAGTGATATAAGCCAGAATCGGAAGACCGTTTGCTTCAGCCCATTCTTCACTGGCTAGTAGTATTGTTGATGCTCCGTCTGTAAACGGAGTTGAATTACCGGCAGTGAGCGTCCCGTTCTTTTTATCAAAAGCTGGTTTTAGGGATGCAAGTTTTTCCAGACTGGTATCTCTTCGAAGGTTGTTATCTTCCTTTACATTCAGATAAGGAGTGATCATATCTTCATAAAATCCTTCATCGTAGGCTTTGGCCAGTTTTTGGTGGCTCTTTAAAGATAAAGCATCCTGCTCCTCTCTGGAGATCTGGTAATATTTAGCTGTTAGCTCAGTATGTTCACCCATTACCAGTCCGGTCTCCGGTTCCTGGCCTTTGTAGGGGATAGGAAACCAGTCTTTTAGTGAGGGCTTGAATAATTGTTTTATTTTACCAAAAGTGCTTTTCTCTTTATTAGCATTCAGTAAAGCTTTTCTTAACCGAAGACTGCTTTCAAACGGAATATTGCTCATCACTTCTACACCACAGGCTATGCCACAGTCAATTTGCCCGAGAGCTATTTTGTTCGCAATATAAATAGCGGCCTCAATTCCTGTATCACATGCCTGTTGAAGGTCACAACCTGGGGTTGCCGGATCCAGATTGGTTTTCATTACAGTTTCCCGGATCAGATTACTTTCGGATATGTGCTTAATAACAGCACCTCCGGCAACTTCGCCTAATAATTTTCCCTGAAGGTTATATTTGTTAATAAGTCCCTGAAGAGCGGAAAGAAGAAGATCCTGATTGGTTGCATTGGCAAAGACGGTATTGTACCTTACAAAAGGAGTTCTGTTATAGCCGACTATTGCTACTTTTTTAACATTCATGTTATTATTTTTGAAATGTATTAAAGTTACGAAAAATATACCAGTCGGTATTTTAATTGAATGTTATTTTATTCCGTTAATGCTATGGAAGGAATACAGCTTCCACCAATTACTTTTAGTTCATTTTCAATTCTTTTCCAAAAACGGATATAGCGGTATTGGGTTTCAAAACTGTTTCCTCTGAATTTTCCTTTTAATATTATGGTTAGCGTAATGACTGCTGTATCTTCTATAATATTCAGGCTTTCTGTTTGAGGAATAAGCTCTTCAATTTCTATTATACCCTCTTTATAATTTTTTAAGTCCTGTTCTTTGGTGATAACTTCTCCGGTAGGAATAATAAACAATAAATCATCATGAAGCAGCAAGTCAAGCATGGTCGTGTCACTTTCTTTCATGGCTTTGTACAATCTGTTTTCATAGGCTAATACATTTTCCACAGAAACTTCGGTGGGATATGTAGTGTTACCAATAAACGATACAAGGCTGAGCATAAGCAGTGGCAGTAGTTAAGTTATAGAATCTGATGGAGCTTAATGTACTGAAGGAGCATAATGGTTTTAGCATCTTTTATTTCTCCGGTTGCTATCATTTCCATTGCTTTATCAATGTCTGTTTCCAGTACCTCAATATTTTCTTCCTCTTCTTCCAGTCCGCCACCTTCGGCAACTTTCATATCTTTAGAATATTCCGCAATAAAGAAATACAGAATTTCTGTAACGGATCCCGGCGACATATAGGCTTCAAAAACTTTGCGAACTTCTTTTACTTTGTAGCCTGTTTCTTCTTCTGTTTCTCTGCGGATGCAGTCTTCAGGATTGTCCTGATCCAAAAGTCCTGCGCATGCTTCGATCAGCATTCCTGTTTTATTTCCGTTGAGGTAGGTTGGCAGTCGGAACTGTCTGGTCAGAATAACAGTTCTGGTATCTTTATTATAAAGAAGGATGGTGGCACCATTTCCTCTGTCGTAGGCTTCCCTGCTTTGGGTTTGGGTGCTGCCGTCTTCTTTGGTATATTCAAAAGTAACTTTTCTTAATACATACCAGTTATCGGATAAAATTTCGGTGTTCGTAATCTTTACTTCCGGAGTCATTTTTATTGTTGTTTAGATGGAGCTAACATACAAAGAAATAAAGAATTAGCGGGCTTTTCGGGAGGATATTTTTTTTACAAAATTCATCCTGTTTTCTGTACATTTTATCCTTCCAAAAGTACAATTGGTCAAAAAAATAACCGGAAAAGAAACGGATAATCATTTCTCTCCCGGTTAGTTCTGTTTATTTGTTCTCCCAAAAACGAGTCTGAAAGACGCTTTTTTCCTAATCTATAACTCCGAAATGCTTCAGTGCCTTCAGAATACCATCATTATCTATATCATCTGTTACGTAATCTGCAATCTCTTTTACTTCAGGATTAGCATTTCCCATAGCAACTCCCAAAGCTACATACTTCAGCATGGTAACATCGTTGCCGCCATCACCAAATGCCATAGTTTGGGAAACATCTATTCCGTAATGTTTACAGAATACTTCAATACCTACCTGCTTGCTTTGGCCACTAGGATTAACATCTGCAAAGAGGGGAGACCACCTTGAAGCCACAGAATCCGGCATTACCTGCGCCATAAATGCAGCTTCTTCTTCGGAAGAAATAAAAATATTACCCTGAAGTACATTCTCCGTATCTGTATTCGACATATCTACCAAAGGAGGAACCGGAAGGTTGAGGTGTGCATACATACCAGCAATTTCCGGTGTTACATCATGAATGAAATTTCCATGTTCTGACATCAGAGAAAAACTTAAAGGATTGTTATCTGCATAATCCAGTAATGCTTTTACATCATTGGGATTAATACATTTTTTGAACAATACTTCACCTTCTTTGGTAATACAATAACCACCGTTATACGTAATGAACCCATCGAAATCCAGGTATCTGATATGCCCGATATCATTATAAGAACGCCCGGTAGAAACAAATACATGGATGCCTTTTTCCTTTAAAATCCGAATCGCTTCTTCTGTGGAAGCCGGAACTTTGTGTGTTTTAAAGCTTAGCAGTGTTCCGTCAATATCGAAGAAAACTGCCTTAATATCATTAGTATTTGGTGAATCGTTTTTTAGTTGATTCATAATTTAAAATATTATCGTTAATGTTACTTTTTTAGAGCTTATTATTAATTAACCGGAAATAAGCAGTACCGTTTTTAAGCGATTAACATTTATAAAGCGTCATGCTAAAGCTTTACAATATTATTAAAAACGATTCAGGGATTATTCAGAAATAACTGACGGTCCAGTACGTCTAATTCCTGTGGAGTAGGCTGATTTTTAGGATCGATAAATTCTTTGAAATCAGGTGTGTCATCACAGAAAATAATATCGAAAGAGAAACGGTTTCGTCCATACAAGCCCCTGTGGATCATATTTGCAGAAAATACCAGGAGATCTCCACGATCCAGACTTATTACTTTTCCTCTTTCCAGGCTGTCACTGGACTTATGTCCGTTTAGAGATAATCGGGTCTCTAATTCTTCCGGAAGATCCCAGTTCTTATGAGTTCCCGGAACTAATTCAATACCTAGTTCAGGTTTGAAAGGAATTCTAAAGTGTACAACGTTTTGACTTTGGATAGCTTCTTTTTGATCATCAATACTTAATCCGGTATACTGAATATCGCGGTGCCAGTAATTTTGCTGCAACGGATTGAACGGATCAAAAAATAGTTGAGTGTTCAGAAATACAGCTTTTTCAGGAAAAATAGAGTCAACAATGCTTTTAATTTTTTCCTGAGTGATAAAACGAAAAAGAGCAAGACGTTCCTGTTCGTTAATAAACTCACCGGATGTTATACTATGGCTGTTGATAGAACCGTTCTTATAACCTTCGGCATTGACTGCCAGCCAGCTTTTATGGAATTTTTTCAGAATACGCTCAGTCTCTTGCAGTTTGGGTTCTGCAAAAAAGTTTTCAAAATGAATGTAACCGGACTCATTGTAATCGTTATGCTGCATTATGGTATCGTGATGTTGAATGAAGTAAAAGCTATGCAAAAATCTAACCTCTTTCAAATATACAACAATTCTTTTCCTTTTACAGACATAGAATTTTAAGTTCTGTTAATTTAGCAAGTTGTTGGTTGTCAGGTGTCAATTGCCGGATGTTAGTTGTCGGTTATCAGTTACCAACCATCAACCATCATATATAGTTATTCTGCATGTGCATATTTTTCAATAATCATTTCAGTAACCGGCCGCAATGTCGCCCCGTTTTTAGGATTAGTTCCTTTTCTATTAGTAGTGGTAAAAAAGTCAACCTTGTTCCAACGTTTGGAATACCAGATTTTGCCCAGCGCATTTTCAGGAGTTAAAGTATCGGGTCTTGTAATTTTTTTGAAATAATCAAGCTCTGTAGAATCTATAGGAATAATGATACGGTGAGGGTTTTTATCTTCACATACAGTAGCAGTATAAGTACTGTCGTTCCAATACATGCACTTCTTTTCTTTCAGAAGCAATCCCGTCGTAGTTGTAATACCTGAACCAGGTTTGTCCTTATTATATATAGTACCACCAATAAGTGATCCGGCAAGAATAATTCCTATAATCCCCATATTGGCTTTGTTGTTCTGAAAAAAATCAGACAGATTGAAAACCGGTGCATTGGTAATGGTGACAAATATATTGGAAAGCCTGGCGGATAAAGATTCTTCATCTTCGTTAATACTTATTTTTACAGTAGTATCACCTTTTTCTTTTTCAATACTAATGTTTTGGGAGAAGTCATCAAAATCTTTATAGCCCAGATACTGACTTAGATGTTTCAGCATTAAGTCATCAATATTATAATCCTCATTCTGCTCAATCAATCTTCTGTGATATCGAGCATATGTTGCAGTATCTCTTGACAAACTAAATCTCTCCTCGAAATGTGTACTTAGATATTCTGCAATAGAATTTTTGGTATTTCTTTGAGTTTCATTTTTTACTTTTTCAAATACTTTTTGCACTAAAATTCTCTTACGTTGGTAGTTTTCTCCCATAGAATTATCATTAAGAATTAATCACGTGTCCAAATTAGACAGATAGCTGTCCAAAAAAATACGGTTTTCCATAATAATACCCATTTCTCTGTCCATTTACTGTCCATCGCCTGTCTGGGATTATGGCTTGTCACTGGTCTATATTTGTCATAACAAAATCAGTGATAAACAAACACTTATAAAAACAAAAGTACAAAACTGATTTTTAAAATGGCCGGATAAAACGGAGTGTAAATCTCTGGGTTGGGAAGCAGAATTTGCCCCTTCGTTTTTGAAAGCCTACTTCCCAAAAATTTAAGAAGCGCTTCTTTTTTAAACAACGTGTAACACCGCCTGTGATCTGTTTCGCAGGGAAGAACACTTATGCAAATTTTTAAATTTTTGAAATAATGATTAATTTAATTTTAATGCTACTAGGCTTAGCATTTCCAAATAATAATACACCAACACCGGTAAACAACCCAACTAGTATTTCTACATACAGCATGGACTCAGGAGATCCGGGAGATACAGTAGGAGATATCGGCGGAGATACAGGAGGAGATAATGGACAAACACCAAGAAAGTAATTTAATCAAAAGGCAGCAGAAATGCTGCCTTTCTCTTTACCATGCAAAGTATACGGGGAAGCATTGTTAGGTTTCGTATAAAAGAAGATACTTATGAATGTATTGATGCTATAAAAAATGAAGAACGAATATTTTACGCTTTATTTTTTTAACTTAGGCTGAAAATATAATAATCTTGAGAATACTCTATTTTTTATTATTTGTCTTGATGGTTTCATGTACAAAAACTAAAGAAAGTAATGTTAATAAATCTGAGAAAGTAGATAATCCTTACTATGAAAAAGCTTGGTCATACCTGGATAAGAAAGACCCCATTAATGCTTTTCAGAATTTTAATAAAGCAAAAGAAATCTACCTGAAGAATAATGACAGTTTGGGTGTTGGAAAATGTCTGATGAATATGGGAATTATTTTAACCGATCAGGGTGATTACTTCGGAGCACAGGAAACCTCTTTGGAGGCTATGAAATATTTAAAAGAAGATATAAAAGCAGATTATAATTATATAAATGCTAATTATAATAATCTAGGGATTGCTTCCTACAATTTAAAAGATTATATGAAAGCTCTTAAATTTTATGATTTAGCAATAAAATTTTCTTCTGATTCAAAAGATATAATAACGTATTCGAATAATGAAGCGAATACATATAGGGAACAAAAGAAATATCCTGAAGCATTAAAAGTATACAATCAAATATTAAAAGAAAACAACAATAAGAAAAGCACTGAATATTCAAGAGCATTAACAAATTTAGCTAAAACGAAATGGCTACAAAATGCTAATTATAATCCTGTTTCAGAATTAAAAGAAGCGCTTAATATTCGATTACAAGAACAAGATCTATGGGGGCAAAACTCAAGTTATGCACATTTAGCAGATTATTATATCCAAAAGAAACCTGACTCAGCACTAATCTATGCAACAAAAATGTACGGTGTTGCTAAAACACTGAAAAGTCCGGACGATCAAATTGAAGCTCTTCAAAAACTAGTTATTCTTGAAAACCCGGAGAAATCGAAACAATACTTTCTGACTTATCAGAAACTGAATGACAGCCTACAGACTGCCAGAAGTAAGGCAAAAAATCAGTTTGCCTTAATCCGTTATGAAACCGAAAAGAATAAAGCCAATTTCCAGAAAGCTCAGGCGGATAATGTGAAGAAACAAAATCAGATACTGAAGCAATATGCAGGTTTAGGAATTTTGGGGCTTGTATTAATAGGCGGTGGAGTTTGGTACAGAAGAAGAAAGAAAATTTTACAACAGGAAAAAGAGCTGGAAGTAAAAAAAACAGAGCTTAGGTATTCCAAAAAAGTTCATGATGTTGTTGCCAACGGAATTCACAGGGTAATGACAAAGCTCGAAAATCAGGAACATATTGATAAAGAGACCATGCTGGACGACTTGGAAATTGTGTATGAGAAATCGCGGGATATTTCTTATGATCATGAAAAAAATAATGACCTTCCGTTTGGAGAAAAGCTGACAGAAATGCTGAAATCTTATTCTTCCGATGACTTGCAGCTGGTTATTATTGGAAATGAGGAAATACAATGGGATAAACTGAATAAAAACATTCAGGCTGAAGTATTTTATGTATTACAGGAGCTTATGACCAATATGAAGAAGCATAGTAAAGCGACACGTGTTGTGATTAGAATGAACCGTATAAATGAAGAAATTACGATCCGTTATAGAGATAATGGTGTAGGATGTGAAAAATTCTCCCCTAAAAACGGAATTAAAAATACGGGAAACCGTATGGAATCTATTGACGGGACTATTAATTTTGACGCAGTAAGTGGAGAAGGCTTTAAAGCCGAGTTAAAATTTTCTGTTCAATAAAAATACCAATTCAAGATGTTTAAAAAAATCCTTGTTGCTGAAGATTATGAAAGTTCTAATATTTCTGTAGAGAAAGCATTGGAAGACTTGAAAATAGAAGAATCTAAATATGTTTATTACTGTGATGATGCGCTGCAGAGAGTGCAAATAGGCATACATGAAAAACAGACTTTCGAGCTGTTAATCACTGATTTGTCTTTTGATGAGGATCACCGGGAACAGAATCTTAAAAGTGGTTCCGAGCTTATTGAGGCTGTAAAAAAGATACAACCGGATATAAAAATTATTGTTTTCTCAATTGAGAAAAAGCCGAATATAATAGATGATCTTTTCCGTAAATATGAAATCAATGGTTATGTCTCCAAAGGCAGGGAAGATACAAAAGAACTGAAAAAAGCCATAAAAGCGGTTTACAATAATGAGAAACACATTTCGTTGAATCTGAAAAAGTCTATAAAAGATAAAAATTCTTACGAGTTTACTTCTTATGATATTACTTTAGTAGACTTACTTTGTCAGGGAATGCGCCAACAAGCGATATCAGACCATCTTAAAGATAGCGGAGTCCGTCCTTCCAGCTTAAGCAGTGTGGAAAAAAGGCTAAACGGTCTGAAAGAATCCTTGAATGTCAATACAACCGAACAAGTGGTCGCTATTTTCAAGGATATGGGATTGATATAAGTAAGAAGTTAGAAATTAGAAGTGGGAAGTTAGAAAGCTGATGTCACAGATTTGTAACCCGTCATTTTGATCAAAACAAAATTAGAATAGCCTTGGCAAGGTTCTAAACCTTGCCAAGGCTTCTTTATTATAAACCTTTCAAATCTGATTTGAGAGGTTTTTTATTTTACGGGTTTCCGTAAGGAATGCTTATGCAGGCGATCTACTTTTGGAGTGTTAAACCAATTAAAAATAACACTATGGGAAAATTTGTAATTACCAAAAGAGTAAACGGTGAATATCAGTTCAATCTGAAAGCAGGGAATGGCGAGATTATTTTAACCAGCGAAGGTTATAATCAAAAAGCATCCTGTCATAAAGGAATAGCATCCGTAAAGGTTAATTCTCAGGACGACTCCAAATATGACAGAAGAGTGGCTAAAAATGATAAAGATTATTTTGTCTTGAAAGCAGGCAATGGTGAGATTATTGGGAAAAGCCAATATTATGCTTCAAAGTCTTCAATGGAAACCGGAATAGCATCGGTAAAGCATAATGCACCAGATGCTGAACTTGTAGACGAAACAATTTAATACCAATAATGATGGAACTCAAATTAAAACTTGAACAACTAAGCCAGAGAATTCAGGGACTGAAAGAGCAGGTACAAACGGAAGAAGCAACTAAAAATGCTTTTGTTATGCCTTTTATCCAGATGCTGGGTTACGATATATTCAACCCTACAGAAGTTATCCCGGAATATATTGCGGATATTGGAACCAAGAAAGGTGAGAAGGTAGATTACCTGATTAAAAACAATCAGGAACCTATTCTGATTATAGAATGTAAAAACTGGAAGGAAAATGCAGATGCTCATAATTCACAGCTTCATAGATATTATCATGTTTCCAAAGCAAGATTTGGTGTTTTGACCAACGGTATTGTGTATAACTTTTATACAGATTTGGAAAAGCCAAATATTATGGATGATAAACCATTTCTGACGATCAATTTGGAAGACTTGAAAGACAGCGCTATAAAGGTGTTAGAAAGCTTTAATAAGCAGAGTTATAATTTAGAATCTATTCTGGATTCCGCCGAAGCGTTAAAGTATATAAGAGCTATCCGGAAGGAATTCGAAAAAGAAATAGAAAATCCGTCTGACGAGCTGGTTCGTTTATTGGTCAATAAATTCTTTGAACGACCTCTTACTGCAAACCGAATGCAGTCTTTCAAGGAGTATACGAAAAGAGCGTTGAGTATTTCTATTACTGAATCGATAAGCTCCCGGTTAAAATCTGCACTGGTAATCAACGAAACACTGGATACCAATACTCCGAAACCGGTAGCTGTAGATGAGCATAGTGAAGTTTCTAAAATTGTAACGACGGAAGAAGAGCTGGAAGCCTTCCAAATTGTAAAGGCTATTCTGAGGGAAAAGATCCCGGCAGAAAGAATTGCCCACAGAGATACCCAGTCTTATTTTGGTGTTTTACTGGATGATAACAACCGGAAACCTGTTTGTCGTTTTCATTTTGGAATATCCAGGAAACAAATAGAACTTTTCCACAATGGTAAAGATGCCGGGGAAAGAATGCTCTTGGAATCACTGGAAGATATATACAAACATCGCGATTCATTACATCAGACACTTGAAAATTATACAGTATGATCAAAATACTACTCTCTCTATTTACAGGTGCAGGATTATTAATTGCCTCTTATAATCCGGATTCATTGCATGCTGATAATCATAACAGAGGTTGTACAGGATCTGCAAACTGTACAGCATGCTCCAATTGTTCAGGTTGTGCCCATTGTACTTCAGGTGGTACTTGTGGTGTATGCAGCGGTAGTTCCTCTAAGAGAAAAACGTATTCTTTCGGAGGTTATTCAAAAAAGAAATCTTCGGGAAGTAGTCGTAATCTAAAGTCAGGCTATTCAAAAAGCAATTCGAAAGGTACTAAGAACCCGGTATATTATTACAGTAATAAAATGGCACTTGCTGAAGACAACTTTCTGTATATAATAAACAAGAAAGTTGAGGTACGGAAGGCTCCCGGAGATCAGTTTAAAGTTCTGGAAACTTTGCAGCCAAACTCAAAGCTTATTTTTCTGAATAAAGAAGAAAAATGGTATAAAATACGGGTATACAAAAGTGGTACAGAAGGTTTTGTTCATTCCAAAAATGTGAAGTAAATGAAGTATTTCTTTCTCTTCTGTGCACTATGCTGCTTTATAGCAGTATTGCGGCTGCCTATTGATTATTATACTTTTTTACGCATTATAATTTTTATTGGAGCCGGTGTAGCGTTATACCACCTCTTTAGAAACAAAATCTATTATTGGACAGCGGTGTTCGGCTTTATTCTGATTCTTTTTAATCCTGTATTTCCGGTATATCTGCATAAAAAGTCATTATGGATACCACTGGATATTATTACAGGAATTCTTTTTCTGTGTCTGAATTTTATCAAAAAGAAACCGGAAGAAGAGAAAGAAACTCTGCGATTGCCTAAAGAACCTGTTACTCATACGCGTGACAGAATAATGAATCCACAACCTTTAAAACAAAATAAATAAAAATGAATATTCAGATCTCCGAAAATCTAAAAGCGCATTTTCTCAGACTTTATCAGATGGCCATATGCGATGATAATTTTAGTAAGCTTGAATTGAAAATGCTGTATCGTTTTGCAGAAGAGAGGGGCATTACAGCTAAGAATCTGGACGAGATTCTGCTAAATCCTGTGGATACCAAAAATGCGCTTCCCCAAACATTGGAAGATAAAATAGATTATCTGTATGATCTTGTACTCATGATTTGGGCAGATGATCATGTAGACAATAACGAAAGATCGGCATTGGAAAAGTATATAAAGCTTTTTGGCTTTGTAGAAGAAAACGTATCTGCAATTGCCAATTATCTTTTAGAAGCCGTAAAAAGCGGAAAAACAAAGAGCGATATATTGTATGAACTTCAAAATTAAAGAATCATGACAACTCAAATCAAAAACCTGTTCCGGTTAAAGCCATCCGGATTAATTAATGGAAATCATAATAAAGATATAAATCCGGAAGAATCTGCTGAAGATAAAGAAGAAGTAAGAAAGAGAACTTATCATGAATCCGGACACAGAGAAGGCGGACGAAATATAGGCAGTCCCAGAGCACTGTCTATTTCTCTCAATGCTATTTATGCCAAGTTTCAGAATGAAGAAAAAGAAAAGGTGGACAAGCAAAGGGCAATAAAAGAGCCTTATTACAATGAACAAAAAAATAAAGAGACTGAGATAAAAGCATTACATGTCAGTCAGGAAAATAAAGAAGAACAAACTTCCAGAGTTGAAGAGCAAATAAAGAAAATAAAAGATGTAGTGGAGGGTATAAAGTTTGAAATTAATGATCTGGCCCGCAATCCTGAAAAATACCACATAAAGGCTACAAAAGGTGCCTCTACAAAATTTTGGATAGGTTTTATGATCCTTATTCCAATTAGCTTGTACCTGTTTACATTTTATATTTCTACTTCTTATTCAGCATTTTTCAAAACATTCGATCCGGAGAGTAATCTTATCATGAATATGCTCGACCCTAAAGCTTTTGAAGTGGCATGGAAAGATGGTACATTGGAAGGGGCTTTTGTTACGCTAATTCCGTTTGTGTTTCTAGGATTAGGTTATTTAATTCATATGTATGGGGAGAATAAAACAAAACTCAACTATTTTAAAGTAGGTGTTTTGTTTCTCACGACTTTTGTATTTGATGTAATCTTAGCCTACCAGATAGAAGAGAAAATCTATAACCTGAATAAAACTTTTGATTCTCCACCATTCGACTTGTCTATAGCATTTACCAAAATCCAGTTCTGGGGGATTATATTTGCCGGTTTTGTTGTTTATATCATTTGGGGCTTGGTGTTCGATTTTATTATGAAAGAACACAAAGAAAAAGATAAGATTAAGCATGAACAGGAAAAACGTGAACAGGATATCCGAATTCATCGAGAAAGAATTACAGAGCTTGAACAGCAGAAAGAAACGCTTGTAAAAGAGCAACACGACATTCGTGAACGTATTGTAAATGCACAAGGGAGGATTGCAGAACTGCAACGCATAATAGATGCCGTAATTATTCCGACTAAGGAATATGTGCTTTATGCATCTGAATATACACAAGGCTGGACCACTTTTATTTATGAGAAGCTTTTCCTTCCTAATCATGAAAAGCAGGAATTGGTAGATGAATGTCTTAAAACTTATGATGATCACATGGAAAGCGTTGGTGCCAACCATGAAACTCAAAACTCGGTGTATCTACCCATATTATAAAAATATCTGCTATGAAAGTTAAATTTATATTTTTAATATTTATAACCTCTCTATTACAAAATTGTGGTAAAGAAAACATTCCCTATAAAGTAAATAATTCTGCGGCAAGTAATGAAAACATAACTAATGTGGCAGATAAAAATCTTAATATTAGTTTTTTGCTGGATTTGTCGGACAGAATAGATCCTGTGAAGTATCCGAATGCTTCCATGCCTTATTATCAGCGGGATTTATATTATATAAAAAGTGTAGAGCAAGCCTTTGTCGATCATATCAAACATAAGAAGATACTTCAGTTGAATGACCAGATGCAGGTTTTCTTTGATCCTGAACCTCAGAATCCACAAATGAACAAGCTTAGTCAGCAACTTAGAGTGAAATTCGACAAGAATTCTACAAAAGATCAAATAACGGGAGTAGATAAGGTTTTTACAGAGATTCCACCTCAGATTTATCAATCGGCTATTCGTGGGAAACAATATACAGGCGCAGATATCTGGCGGTTTTTTAAAAATAAAGTAAAGGATTACTGTATAAAAGATAAGCACCGCAATATTCTGGTTATTATTACGGATGGCTATATGTATCATAAAGACAGCAAGTTTACTGAGGGTAATAAAAGCTCTTTTCTTACCCCTGAATTTATACGAAGTAAAAAGCTAACGACTTCAAATTATAAAGAATTGATTGCTAAAAATAAGTTAGGTTTTATCCCTGCTACTGAAGGACTTCAGAATCTTGAAGTGTTGGTGGTAGGTATTAATCCTGCAAAAAACAGCCCATACGAAGAAGATGTTATCCACCAGTACTGGACAGATTGGTTAACTGCAATGGGGGTAAAGAAATTTGAGATTAAAAATGCAGACTTGCCAAGTAATCTTGATCCTGTAATCCGTAAGATTATCCAGAAATAAGTCTTATTTGTTTTGAAGATGAAGTCTTGAATATATTTTATTCAGGGCTTTGTCAGAATAAATATAATGTATTGGGAGCATTATAGTGCTCCTTAATTTCCTTAAATTCTAAATGGTAAAATAAACCATTAAGATATTTAGTTAATTAAGAAAAATGTATGATAATATATTCAGCCTTGCTGGAATAAATGTAACGAATTGAGAATATTATGGAGTTCCTTAATTTTCTTAAACTCTTAATAGTAAAATGAATTATTAAGATATTTAGTTAATTAAGAAAAATGTAATGATAATATATTCAAGGCTTTGTTGGAATAAGTATAATGTATTTAGAGGATTATAGGCTCCTTAATTTTCTTAAATTCTAAATGGTAAAATAAACCATTAAGATATTTGGTTAATTGAGGAAAATGTAATGATAATATATTTGAGAGGTTCGTTATCGTATCAAGAATTTAAATTTTAAACTAAAAACCTTTGTGCGGAGCATACTAAAAAATGGAAGGTCTTCTTTTTCAGGAATTGGCTTTTATCAGGGAGATTTACTTACCAGCGATTTTATAATTGTCTATCATTTAGGTAGAATTTAATTCTGAGTTAATATTAAAATTTTCTTTTTTTCATAAATTGTAGAGTATTAAGGCAGTCTTTTTTCTAAGACTGTATCACTGAATCCCAAACACATTAAATTTTTATCAATGAAAAAAAGATTTCAACCCCCAAGTGTAAGAAAGTTATACACAATTGTATTTTTTTCTTTGTTCTTATCATTCGTTCTAAGCTCATGCTCACGAGATGATACAACCGGAAATAAGCTTCCGGAAAGTTCTGCAAATAACAGTGGCTATAAAACTTATGGCGATCTTGTTTTACAAAAAAATGTAATCGTCCTGAATGATGAATCTGTACAGGCTATTACAGATAATGACCAACAGATAAGCTTTAATTATACTACGAATCAGACGGATAGTATAAAAGAAGGAACTGTTATTGTAGCGACTAAGATAGAAAACGATAAGATCAAAAATATTCTGGCTAAAGTAGTTTCTGTGTCCGGAACGGGTAGTCAGACTATTTTCAAGACCACAACTGCAAAGCTTGAAGAAGTTATTTACAGCGGAAATATCAGCGGAGTATATGATCCTTCGCAACAGGCTTCATTGCAGGTAAATGGTCAACAAGCCAATTATGTACCTGTAGAAGGACTGATCTCGCAGGCAGCAAATGCTAAAATCAGTAACCTGGAAGCTAAAGCAATTAATATTCAGAAGAGTGCCAATATTGAGAAGAATGCAATTAGTAACACGATTAACTTCAAGTATTTTAGTTTTGATAAGACTATTCCTTTACCTGCACAACAGGTGGGGCCAGTTACGGCCGCAGCAGATATTAATGTAAAAGGAGGATTTACGCCAAAGATAAAGTATAATATTTCTTTTTCTTTGGGGCACTTATCCAGTTACTATGTTGACTTTATTATGGATGATATCAGTCTTCAGGCATTGGCAAATATCCAAGGGAAACTAGGTTATACACTAAGCGTAACAGATTATATCAATATTCCTATTGTACCGATAGTATTAGGACCTACCGGACTTATTATAAGTCCTACTATTGCTGCAGGACCTTATGTAGGAGCAAGTGCTACCGGAAGAGTGCAATTACAGCTCTTTTCTCTTACCGGGAAGGCTAACTTTTTAGTGGGTGTGAAACCAGATCTGAATGTCAATTTACAAACTATTACCGGACCAAAAATTACGAAAGTTGATGGTGAGCTGGCTGCAGAAGTAGGAGTAGAAGTAAAAGGAGCTGTAGGATTACAGTTTTTAACGGCCTCAATTGCCAATTCAGGCATCAGAGGGAGAGTGGCTGCTGTACCATCTTTAAAATTAGAGTTAGTTCCTAACAGAAGTATGCCTTTTGAGCTGAAAGGGAAAATTCAGGCAGATATGTTTTATGGATTTGGAATCCCTCCATTTAGATATGAAGGAACATTCCCGTTATTGAACAAAGAAATTCCTATTTATAAAACAAATCTCTTGTAGGAAACCATTACAATTTAATGAACCGTGTCGGAATTAAGACTCCGACACGGTTTTTTGCATGCATAATCAAATCTCTTTAAAAAGCTTATCAATCTCTTTCCTTTTATCGGGGCTTGCCTTGTAGAATTCGTTCAATAAATCTATACTTCTTGGCTTTTTTGGATATCGGTTGTTTTCAAGGAAATTTTTTAAAGCCATATTGACTTTATTCTCACCAATAAGTTCACTTAGTTTTACCATAACTACAGCCCCCTTTGAATAAGAAATATGTGCATTTTCGGTTGTAACCTTATACAGAGGTTGGTTTTCAGAAAGTCCCTTTTCATTATCATAGATTTGCTGATGCATTTTCAGCCTTTCCTTCATTTTTGCTTCTCCATGCATTTTTTTATACAACATCATTTCCGTATACATGGCAAGCGTTTCTGTAAGCATGACTGCGCCTTCGCGTTCATCAGGATTAATAAGGCTGTTGCCCCACCAGAGATGTGAAAGCTCGTGTCCGGCAAGTTCATTAATAACATCCTGCTTTTTGTCCGCATATATATTCGCATGAAATACCATGTCTTCAGGCATGAATACTGCAGAAGGATATGCTGTGGCAGCAAAACCTTTGGTAAATGAGGAGATTTCGGCAAAAGTGATGCTCCCGAAAGGATACTGCCCGAAATTTTGAATACAGTAATCCAGCGTAAGTTTTGCATTGCGGATGAGGTGGTCTACATTTTCGGCATGCTTTCTCAGATATAGTATATTCATTTTAATTCCTTTGTAAATAAGGCTTTTCTGGTCGTATTTTGCTGATGAGACAGCAAACCGGAAAGGAATAGACTTTACTGTATAGCGGAAATAATTTCTATTGTCTTTGGTCCAGTGTTTTATAAGATCTCCCGTACCTACAGCCGTCTGATTTTTATCTGTAGAAACGGTCATATCCAGGTTAATAAAATCGTCTCTGAATACTTCCGGAGCTTCAGCTTTCTTTAATTTATCCAATTTTCCAAGTTTATATTCTTTTCGGATATGCTCATCTTCTGTTTCTCTGTCTTTCTGATAGCCGATAAGTGGATAATAACGGCTAATCCGCATGAAAGAGCCGTTTTCTATAATGGCATTAAAGGATTGATGACCATTTACAGTATACCAATGGTAGGATAATTTGAAATCCAGACTTGCATTTTCATTAGGTTCTAACGGTTTTTTTAGTACAATTTCTGTTATATCACTGTCTATATTTTTGCGCTCTGTAGTTGTAGTGAAAATAGCAGATTCAATCTTTAAATCAGGACTAAAATTAATTAGAACCCGATCAATCGTTTTACCTGTCTGATTTACCAAAGAGTAGTGTCCCTGAATCTGATAAGAATTGGTAGCCGGATAGAGTTGAATATCTGTCTTAATATCTTTAATAGCAGGCTGAGAGAAGCTTTCATATTTCCGAAACTTTAATTCATAACCGGCAGCATCAGCCAAAGCTTTTTCTTCATCTTTGGGAGTATAGCCTTTCATAAAAAGATTGGCACTGAATATTCCTGCTATTAGTAAGATTATCATCAGAACAGAACTTTTCAGATTCCATTTTTTGGCTTTAACAAATTCATTTAACTTCCAGAAAAAAAATACAAGTGCCAGTCCGAGTATTAATCTTTCTGCAAAAGAGAAAGCATAAGGTCCGTATCCATTGAAATCGCTGTAGACTCCAACGTAGTCTGAAAATATTCTGAGTACAGGATATGAAATAAGTTTTTTAGACAGAGGACCTGTAAACAGAAAAACAGCCAATACAGAAAGACCTAAGGCCAGAAATCTGTTCCTGATATTGTCATTGATCAGTAATATTAGTCCTGAAAATAATATTAGCGGAAAAGTATTGAAGAGTATTGCACCCCAATAGGCATACCAATCAATATGGAAATAATGATATATCCATTGGAACACAAGGCCTTCGGCAATTAGTATTCCAGTGAAAAAGAATAGCAAAACACTGGATGAAAGAAAATGACCTGTAAGTTTATTTTTATGAAAAAAAGTGCTTTTTTCGATCATAGCAAAGCCGGAGATCTGACTTCGCCAGTACAAATCATTGATGAAATAAGTAATGATAAGTAGACCCAGTAAATGAAAGTTCTCTGAAATTGTAACGGCCATTAACCCGGAACTTGCAAATTTCTGTGGAAGCCGTATTCCTTTCTCAATCTCAGCATACATCTCCATTCCGGTAAAGAAGAGTAATAAAATAGAAATCGCCGGAATTGCAATGCTTTTAAACAAATATATAAGATCTATTCTGGCAAAAGACAGTGCAGAAACTATTCCTGCTATATTCCCGAAATTCAGATTTGCGGTTTTATATTCTACAAAACCAACAGCTGAGGATTCGGAAAGTATGAGAATTCCTTTTTTTAATTTTTTCGCTGCAGCACCTGAGAAAGAAAACAAGCTGTGGGTAAGAATAAGTAAAGCCAGAGATATTGCAAAGTAAAGGCTCCTGTTTAGAAGTAATATTCCTGAAAAT
The DNA here is from genome assembly GCF_002024805.1 of Elizabethkingia bruuniana. NCBI lineage: Bacteria > Pseudomonadati > Bacteroidota > Flavobacteriia > Flavobacteriales > Weeksellaceae > Elizabethkingia > Elizabethkingia bruuniana. The sequence goes on along the minus strand of NZ_CP014337.1, from coordinate 2,752,770 downwards.
GGTACAATCCGAGTGTTCTTTTGCTGAATATTCAGATCCTTTGCTTCTAAAAAATAGGAAGACAGACCAAAAGGATCTGCAATAGCTGATAAGTGCTGGGTTTCGGCAGGCTGTGGCAGGCTGCCGGCCATAAAAGGTGAATTGGAAAACACGAGAACTACCATATAAAAAACATACAATAACAACCCTCCGACGACTACCAATAACTTTTTGCGAGTAGTAAATGATATAAAGAACAGAAAGCTGCATACCAGAAAACAGTTAAGAAAACCGAAGATTAGAAGTGGGTAAATATAGTACCATGCATTCAAGTTAGTCTGTATTTCGCTACCGGATCTCAGATTTTGCCCAATTATAAAACCTAAAACAATAAAGACAAAACTCAGAAAAGTGAACAAAAAATAAGCAGCAAAATGTCCGTTCAGGTATTTTCTTCGGGATAATGGAAATGAGAAAAGTACAATATCAAATTTAGAATCCTGATCTTTGAATAGTTGCTGAATAGCATAAATAATAGCAATAAATATAACAGCCAGACTTAGCATCCCGGTTATAAATCCAATCGTATAAGGTGAGTTGAGATAAATACCATCACCAACCGACATATTAAAATTATTACCACAAAATACTCCGATCCCCATAAGGGTAATGGCAATAGCATAACTGAACCAATGCTTCCTACGGCGTTGGGTCTCAAATAAAAATATGGTGTTCATAACTAAGGTTTTTGAGTAAGTGTTTGGAAGTAAACGTGTTCCAGTAAAGGATTTACTGAAAGAAAATCCTTAGGCTGCTCCGGGGAATAAGTAGTAATGTACAATTCCCTTTCAATCAGTTGCTGGCTGATAATATGATACATATTCCGGTAATTTTCCAGCTCAGATTTATCAATGGACCTGAACCATATTTTATTTTCAAGTTCAGCGATCAGTTCGTTAGGGTTTCCTTTTCTCAGAAGCTGTCCTTTATTCATAATTGCCATTTCGGAGCATAGATTGCGGACATCTTCTACCAAATGTGTAGAAAGAATTACAATAACATCTTTACTAATGTCATTCAGTAAAGAGTTGAAGCGATTACGTTCCTCAGGATCAAGCCCGGCTGTGGGTTCATCTACAATAATAATTTTTGGATTTCCTAACAAAGCTTGCGCTACGCCAAATCTCTGCCGCATACCGCCGGAGAAGGTATGCACTTCTTTTTTTCTGAAATCAGAAAGATTAACTTTTTCCAACAGATTCAGAATTTGTTCTTTGCGTTCCGTACGATTGCTGATGCCTTTCAACAAGGCTATGTGCTCCAAAAGATCATAAGCCGATACTTTAGGATAAACACCAAAATCCTGAGGCAGGAAACCGAGGTTTTGTTTGATGTAATCCGGATCTTCAGATACATTGACTCCGTTGAAAACAATACTCCCGGAAGTTGGTTTTTGTAAGCCTACAATGGTTTTCATCAACGAGGATTTTCCGGCACCGTTGGGTCCCAAAAGCCCAAACATACCATTTCCTATTTCCAATGAAATGTCTTTAATTGCCTGAAAACCATTTTTATAAGTCAGGCTGAGGTGGTTAACAGATAGTGTGTTCATATAGTTGAGTTTAGATAATAGAACAGCTGGCAACGTTTCCGTTGCTTTATTAAAGTGGTATGTTACAATGTGTTAGTCTTCTCTGTATTCCAGAATATCACCAGGATGGCACTCCAGAATCTTACAGATAGCTTCCAGCGTGTCGAAACGAACGCCTTTGGCCTTGCCTGTTTTCAGAATAGATAGATTTACAGGGGTAATTCCCAGTTTCTCTGCCAATTCTTTACTCTGCATTTTACGCTTGGCAAGCATCACATCTAAGTTTACTACAATTGGCATTTTATATAAATAAGTCTTGTTCGTTTTGCAAATGTAACCCTTGCGAAAAGATATTCGCTAGGAACAGACAGAATATTCCTAACATAAAGTGGATAAATACTAATCCCCAAACGATACTTTCTACCTCTACAAAGAAGCTGGCTAATATAGCTACAGGCAGTGGAAAGAAGATATTATAAATGTAAAATCTTCGAAGCTCCGAGATATTCTCTTTCGTAAAAAGCTTTGGTTGAATAAATACTCTGAAAACCTTTGCCGATAGCCAGAAGAATATACCATAACCGATAAGGACAGTCATAAAAGAAAACATAATGTAAGGGTAATTGTTCTCAATATTAAGAAAAGGAGTTTCTGTAAATGGATAATTTATATGCAGATAAAGATTCTGCTTATAAGGAGTAATGGCGAAACCGGTTATAAGACAGAGTATTGAATATACAGCTGTTACCAGATAGCCTGCAGACAAGATGCAGCATATATAGTAGAGTATTTTCGAAATAATTTTGTTCTGGTTCATGTCACGTTAATTTAGTTTAATAATGCAAATGTATAATTAATTATCGTAAAACAATAATTAATTTAAATAAAATTTTATTTTATACGATATCTGATTATTGTAACAGGTTTGTAGGCGCCATTCTGAGGTGGAAAGAACTGATTTGTTTTACTTAATATATTGTTTCAAAGAGTGTTCCGGTATTTTTTTGTAACTTTTATCAGTAAAATCACTAAACGTATTCTTATGTCAAATATTTTCGCCAATATCCGGCAGGCTATAACATTGTTTAAATCTGTTGATTTTGAAAAGCTGAGTAAGATCTCACAAAGAGTAGATATTCCGAAACTTATGGATAACTTCTCGAAGCTGGATGATAAGCAGTTAAAGGGACTGATGAAGATGATGGATCAGGACAAACCTAAAAAAGAGCTTCCACCTATAGACGGGGATTTTTATGATATCTACCATACATTGACACCAGAGCAAAGAGAAGTCCAGTTGAAAGTACGGGCTTTTATGGAAAAAGAAGTAAAGCCTCTGGTAAATAATTACTGGCTGCACGACGAATTTCCTTTTGAACTGATTCCAAAATTTAAAGAACTGAATATATGCGGTGTCACCTATGAAGGATATGGCTGTCCGGGAATGCCATTCCTGATGGAAGGCGTTATTGCTATGGAAATGGCAAGGATAGATGCTTCTATAGCAACTTTCTTTGGTGTACAATCGGGTCTGGCAATGGGTTCCATATACATATGCGGCTCTGAGGAGCAAAAGCAGAAATGGCTTCCGCAAATGCAAAAGTTTGATAAAATCGGTGCTTTCGGGCTTACGGAACCGGAAGTAGGTTCCGGAGCTGCAGGCGGATTAACGGCTACCTGCAAAAAAACAGCGGAAGGCTGGGTGCTGAATGGTGAGAAAAAATGGATTGGTAATGCCACATTTGCTGACCTGATTATTATCTGGGCAAGGGATCTGGACGATGGTGAGGTAAAAGGCTTTATTGTGGAAAAAGACAACCCGGGCTTTTCTGTGGAAAAGATTAAAGGTAAAATGGCACTCAGAATAGTGCAAAATGGGCATATTACATTAAAAGACTGTCTGGTAACAGAAGAAAACCGTTTACAAAATGCCAATTCATTTAAAGATACAGCAAAAGTATTGCGAATGACAAGGGCCGGGGTAGCCTGGATGGCAACAGGCTGTGCAAGGGGAGCTTATGAAAGTGCGCTGGATTATACCAGGAAACGTAAGCAGTTCGGAAAACCTATAGCTTCTTTCCAGATGATTCAGGGACATCTTGTAGAAATGCTGTCGAACCTTACTGCAATGCAGACACTGGTATTCAGACTGTCTGAAATGCAGGATGAAGGAATATTAAAAGATGAACATGCGTCTCTGGCAAAAGTATTCTGTACGATGAGAACCCGTGATGTTGTTTCGCGTGCCCGTGAAGTAATGGGGGGAAATGGTATTCTGTTGGAATATGATGTTGCCCGCTTTGTTGCAGATGCCGAAGCGATTTATTCTTATGAAGGAACAAAGGAAATTAACTCACTTATTGTCGGCAGGTCGATTACGGGCTTTAGTGCGTTTGTATAATATTCTGATTAAAAAATATCATATATAAAAACACCTCATAGATTTTTAAAACCTATGAGGTGTAAAATAAATTAACAGTCAATGGCTTATAACATCGAATTGGCAAATAAGGTTAGGGAGCGGTTAGCTAAAGTTCCTGATATAGAAATTGAAGAAAAGAAAATGTTTAGCGGATTGTCTTTTTTGGTTAATGGTAAAATGTGCATTAATATAAGTGGTGATAACCTGATGTGCCGTTATCATCCGGATATTGAAGATGAGGTTGCGGAAAAGACTGGCTTTCTCCCTATGATAATGAGAGGTAAGCAGCTTAAAGGTTATTGCTATGTTGAACCTGAAGGCTTTCGCAAAGCAGACGATTTTAATTATTGGATTAATATATGTCTGGATTATAACAGTGTTGCAAAAGCATCTAAAAAGAAATAGTTCTGTTGGATTATTTTTCAATATAAAAACACCTCATAAGCTTTAGAAACTTATGAGGTGTGAAAATTTAAAAGAGAATAGATTAGTTGTAAAGGTTCTTTCGTATTTCTACCAATAAAGATTGTGTTCTTTGTATGTCCGGATAATCCGGAAGGGTAGAGATAGTATAATAATGTTCAATAGTCCGTATCAAATCTTCTGCTTTTTGTATTACTGTTTCGTATGCTTGGTTACCGGATTTAATATCCAATAATTCACCGCGGTTATCCACACGTACCCGTAAAGAACCTGTTCTGAAGACTTGTTCGCAGGATTGCAGCAATCGGATTGTATGCATCATATTTTTACTGTCATAATTTTGACCGTGTTTCTGGTTTACATTATAACGGTCTTCATTGCGTTCGGAAACCCATTTCCAGTATTCGCGGTAATCTTTGCAATAAACAGAATAAGCATCCAGATTATAGAAAATATAAGCGATACATTTAGCTTCTTTAGGTATAGATGATACCGAAACCTGATTGGCCCCTTCATTTTGTATAATTCCTTTATATCCCATTGTACCGGTTTCATCATAGAAAAGCGCAAACATTCCACGGGTATTGTCTATATTAACCAGACCGCATTTTTCCTGTGTTTTTTTCTGTTCCGTTAGCCATTTTTTTAAAGGAACAGAAAGGTGATCCCGAAGAATATAGCAAAAGTCGAGAACGGATTTTCTCTCTTTTTCTATAGGATTCAGTATTTTCTTATTCAGTCCTTTAGCCTTTTTAATCTGGGATATGGCATAGCCGGCAAAAGTATCTTTACATTGCTTGGATAGAAAATCTTTTGGGGCTAGTAAATCCATCAACGGATGTTTATACAAAATGCAATCATCCGGACTGGCCAGAATTTCCAGAATATTTGGATTGTTTTTTTGCAAAAGCTCCATAAACCTGCCTATTTCATAATAGGTAATGTCATTGGTTTCGTTAGATACCTGCGGAATATAATCGAGACCTAGAAAGGAATCTTTTGGCAGATAGTAAACACCCCGTATATCGGTATCCGAATTTTCTGTAACCAGTCCGAAGGCACGGCTTCCGGAGACTACTTCAAATAAGATAAGTTTATTTGCTTTTAGTTCTTCTATAGTCATTTTATTATTTTTAATTCAGATTAGTTACTTTCCAAAGCCTTAATATAATGGAAAACACGATCGCTCCATCCGTTGATTTCTGCTGTCCAGTTTTCGGTTTTTATTCCGTGGGTATGGGTAGAGATATCAATAATATAAGAAGTCTTATATGGTGCAGTATCTGGTTTTCTTTTAGATCCGTATTGTGCATCGATATCCTGGCTATCTGATATCACAACCAGTCGGTCTGCATCTTTGGCATAACCTTTTTCCTTCAGCCATTCACATAGCTGATAAGTGAAAATACCACCACCACCTAATTCAGAATATATTTTTTTATAATATTTGAATATCCCCAGGCCTTTAGCACTATCCCATATCATATGTTTTCCTTTTCGGGAAGAATCGCTGCCAGCTGTAAATACTAAAATAAGATCTTCAAAGATATAAGAACCGACTGCTGCCATAGCAAAAGCTAAATCCATTCTGGAAAATTTGGAATTGGATGAGGTTACCTGTCCCATACTTCCGGATACATCGATAGCTAAAATGGTAGTCCCCGCTATTTTCTCCTGAGAGAAACAATTTTCCATAGCATCGTTGATGTAAGCTGTATATTCCGGCGCATTTCTTTGTGCAGCCAGAAAATTTAAAGGTGTCAGCCAGTTACTTTTTACCTGAGCAATAGCCTTCCGGATTATTTTTCTGGAAAGTCCTGCCTCAGTCATACTTCTAAGATTTCTTAATATAGCCAGTGAACCCAAACTTTTTTCAGTCAGCATTCTCTCGAAGGTTTCTTTTTTATCGGCACCTTGGGACAAAGCTACTTCCCATGTATTGGCAGGTTTCAATGTATCTTCTACCAAAGCTTTTAATGCCTTTTCGTTTTCCGGAGTTGGCTTTGGATGTACAAGGTTCATCACATCTACCAAAGATACTTCCATATTGCTTTTTCGGTATTTAGCAATCTGGTATTCATCGTATTGGTCAAAAGCTTTTGAGAGACCTTTTTTTACAGATTTAGACATTTTATAAGATCCGTTTCTGGCTTTCAGCATCTGAAGCAGATCTATAGTCATATCAGGTCTGTTGGCTATTCTGGCAATAGCATCTTTTACATTTACATTATGAATGTCATTTGCAAGAATTAACAGCCATAGCGGTGTATGTCTCAGTTTCTGTTCAAAACGGCATTCCAGTGCCAGGTCAATAACCTGTTGCCCTGTTACTTTATAACACAAATTTTCTATCTGCGCCATAATTTCATCCGCCGGCTGGTAATAGTCAGATTCAAAAAGAAGGTTGGCAAGTGTTACTCTTCTCAACAATTCATAATGGGAATATTTCCCTGCTGTATTTGTTTGTTTTCCGGCTATAATACCGGAAGCAAATCCTGTTTTTTTTGAATTTAACTTTGACATCACTATTTTGTTTTTTTAGTTAAAGAAGTGGTTAATACTAATAAAGGTGTTTTTTTCCTGAACGAAGTAACCTTATATCTCACACCACTTCAGTTATTGAGAGACTGGCCGGATTCGAACCGGCGACCAACGGCCCCAAGCGAAGTAACTTTATCATCATACCTGCAATGCAGATTAAAATCTGGTAAAGTGTTTTTACGTGGCTCTATCCTCTGAGCTACAGTCTCAATTTGATGATGCAAAGTAAAAACTGAAGTGCGTAATGTTTTTGCGCAGGTTTATTTTTTTGCATCATCATTAAAAAATTATGATATTATTTCTCTAAAAACCTTCTCCATTTGTGCTTTGTCGGCCTTACTACCAGACAAGTTTTTAGCTTTCTCTTCGTTTTTTGAAATCTGGCGTTCCATAAATTCGAAAAGCTCCCAGTCATTTGGATGAAAATAGCTCTCATCTTTCGTTGCTTTTAATGCAATCAGGTCTTCTATTTTGGTTTTTATTGCGGAATCTGCTAAAACTAACAGATCACTGAACAATACCGGCGGAACAGTTTTCTTCTCTGTTATCCATTTTCCGGATAATGCAGTTCTCAGACAATAGAAATAACTTTTCAGTTTTACTTCATCATTCCTGCAGGACTCCAGGTATTTTTTACTCATACTCAGATAATGAAAAGAAACAGCTATTGGAGAGAAACATTGATCAGCCAGTGGTTCGAACAGTTTTGTAAAGCTTTTGTTTTCTATATACACAATTGGTGAATAAAACCAACTGAGCAATGCTGCATTAGATTTGAGTAGCAGATGAAAGGTTTTACGCAAATCCCAACCGGAACCATCCAAATCATCTTCTGTCATAAACGTTATTGTTTCATCCTTATCCCACGGTGTCAGATACCAGTCTTTGGAATGCCTGTAGATAAAACGTATATCATAATCACTGCCAGGAGATGCAAAGTCCCAGGCTCTGCTTCCGGATTCTATAGCAAGTAATATTTCTATATTATATTTTGCTTCGGTTTCCCTTAACTTTTCTATTATTTTAGTTTTCATCTCTTAATTGGGTTTTTCGCCATCTTTTATTCCCGATCCTTTTTAAGAAGGGTCTCAGGTGTTTTGTATATTCCCGAGACCTGAATCTTCCTTTGTTATAGAGATTTTTCACGAGTTCTTCAATTTCTTCTTTTTTTTCCATGGGGCATTTTTCATAATGTCCCCGGCCATAATACAACCATAAGGCATTACTTCATCCAGTACTTCGCAAAGGCCGTATTCTTCAATCTGAGCTCTTACATTCTGTGCATTTTTATAAGCACTCGGAAGCTCAGAGATATCGATTTCGTTGCTAAAGAATCGTACATCCAGCCCTTTTGTTTCCTCAGCGAAAACTTCTTCATTGGTTTTATGTGCCAGCGTTCTTTTATGCTGGCTTCTGCTGAAGTTTCTTCCTGCGCCGTGAGGAGCAAATCCTAAATTTCTGTCGTTGGTTGTTCCCTGAACAATCAGTACAGGCTCCGCCATATTCAGAGGGATGAGTCTGGGACCTGTAATATCCGGCATAAATTTGTCGTCCAGCGGAGTTGCTCCTTTAGCGTGGAAGAATAAATCTCCGTCTCTGAATACGAAATTATGTTCGTTCCAATATCTGTTTTCCTTTTCTGTATTCATTTTTGCCAATACAGCATCGTGAATAGAAGTATGATTTTCTTTTGTCCATTGTCTTATCAGTTGTAAAGCTTCCCAGTAGGCCTGTCCTTCTTCTGTATCGAAAGGGATCCACGCATTTTCTTTCAGAGTTTCGGGAGAAATATCCTGTCTGAAACGATTAGCTACGTACATTCCTTTATCATACAATACTGCACCCGGAGCTCGTGATCCATGATGTGTTACCAGCATTGTATTTCCGGTATTTTTGGAAATACCTACGAAAAGGAAGTGATTACCATCACCCTGAGTTCCCATATGGTCGCGGGCTAAGCTTATTAATCTTTCATCATTCAGAAATGCATTTCCTCTGAAAGCTTCTATTAATTCTGCTGACATTGGCATTTGCTCACCTCTTGCTCTTCCGCCGAACCCGAAATGCGTTACGGAATGTGCTGTATCCAGTACTTCTTTAGGATCAGCTTTTCCGAAGTCAGTCAACATTACAGAACAGCAGATATCTGCACTATGAAATCCCGGATGAATAGCATTTTTGGCTACCACCACACCGCCTACAGGAATCAGACCTTCCGGTCCGGTAGGACAGGCATCGGGCATTATGGCGCCACCAACTAATGTTGGCGTTTTCATCAATACCTTCATGGTTTGGATTACTTTTTCCACATTATCCTGTTCACTTTCGTGTTCAGCTCTGATGTTAATGATGAAGTCTTTTGGTTCTTCATATAAAGGAATTGGCTCCGGTAGTCTGAACTGCTCCAGATAAGCTGTCATCTGTTCTTCATTCAGATTATTTTCGTTGATATATTCTAATGCTTCTGCAAACCATTTTCCTGGTCTGAATCCTAAGCTGATTAATTCGTTTCCTGTAATTTTCATCGTTTTCTTAATTTGATAATGCAAAGTAATTGTATAAGTGCGCAATGTTTTTGCGTAGATAAAATATTTTTATATTTTTGAAAAAAAATATGAATATGATATTAGAACAATTAGATAAGTCTCCTGAAACTATAGCGTTTAACGATGTTATTGCTTACATCGATGGCAATTATGATTTTACCCCAACTGAATTCAAAAATGGTAATACAGTAAATGAAGCAGGTCAGAATAATGGCTCTTGTAAGGTATTTAGCTTTGCGAAAGCGAATAATCTGTCTAAAGAAGATACATTAAATCTTTTCGGTGCATTCTACAGAGAAGATGTATTGAAAAATCCGGAGGGTACAGACCACCAGAACATCAGAAACTTTATAGAGTTTGGATGGGACGGTATTGCTTTTGAAGGGGAAGCGCTGAAGAAGAAATAACTTAGTAATGTTAAACATCACAAAGGCACAAAAGATAAGTGATAATATACTGCTTCCAGGGCACAAGGATTTTATCTCAATATAAATATAGAAGTATCAATAGAAAAATCTTTGATTTTTCTTTGTGCCTTGATTGCGGTTGAAATGCTATATCTAATCGTGTCTTTGTGTTATAATCTGTATGATAATTGGCTCCTAACCTCTAAATTCCAACTTCTAACTTCTAACTTCTAATTTTGAAATATGTCTTCTAATAAAAATGCATTGATCCGGTATAAAACGCTGGATAAGTGTCTGAAAAATAAATACCGCAAGTATACACTGGAAGATCTGATAGATGAATGTTCAGAAGCCCTGTTTGAATATGAGGGAAAGGAGTCGTATGTAAGTAAACGAACGATACAACTGGATTTGCAGAACATGCGCAGTGAGAAGTTTGGTTATGAAGCTCCGATAGAAGTATACGAACGTAAGTATTACCGTTATAGTGATCCGGAATACAGCATTCATCATATTTCTGTTAATGAAAGTGATCTGAAGGCCATGAACAATGCAATACAGATTCTGAAGCAGTTCAAGGACTTTTCGATGTTCCGAGAAATGAATGGTGTATTGCAAAAACTGGAAGATTCGGTAAATGCAGTTCAGCAGAAGTCAATTATTCATCTGGATAAAAACGAACTATTAAAAGGTCTTGAACATATTGATATATTATATCAGGCTGTATTGAATAAAAAGGTACTGAAGATTCTCTATAAAAGCTTCACCGCCAGAGATTTTAGTACCTATACTGTTCATCCGCAGCTGCTAAAAGAATTTAACAATCGCTGGTTCCTGATATGTCTATATAAGGGAAGTATGTGTAATCTGGCACTGGACAGAATGGAAAATATTGAGACAGATGAACAATCTGCCTATATTGATAAAAACTTGAATGGAGATGAATATTTTAAAGATGTTGTAGGAGTTACTGTTTCGGAGAGTATGCATCCCCGAAATGTTGTTTTCTTTGTGGATAAAAGCAATGCTCCTTATGTAAAAACAAAACCTTTGCATCACAGTCAGCAGATTGTGGAAGAGAAAGATGATGGGACCATCTTTGGGATAAAAGTTCAGCTAAATTATGAACTAGAACGTTTGTTGTTAGGCTTTGGAGAAAGTCTGGTACTATATCAGCCACTGAGATTAAAGAAGCGTATTGAGCAAAAGCTGCAGAAAGCTGTCAGTAATTACAGGGAGTCTGAATCTCAGGAAGAAAATCAATAAATTAATTTGAAGGAATGCTAATTTTAGCATAATTTTTACCATTAAGTTATTAAGAAATTTTAGCTTATTTTCTTGCTAACATCTCTCAATACCCTTAATTTCTTAATGATTTAAAAGATTCCTGTACAGAACTATTCTCAGCCTCACTTCGGATAATTCAGTCCAGACTGACATACTGTTTGTTATTTTAATGTTAATTCTAAGTTCTACTTTTCCATATAATCCATAATAGTTTTCTGGAAGTCTGTCAGATTCTGATTAGCAGATTTAGTAACTTTCCCATTACTGTATATGTTATACTTGCCATTCTGACCACTGGTCTCTGTCCATATAATTCCCTTTTTAATTTTCCCTGAATTATCTGTATTTAGATAGGCAGTGGGTAAAGGTTCAAATTTATCAGCATAGCGACCATAATATATTTTCAGTAATGCATCTTCTTGTGAAAAGTCATCTGCAAGTGCATTGAAGATAGAATCAATATCTGTAAGATTTGTTTTTTTATCCATTCTCCAGAATAACTTTAACACTTTGTCCAACCCACGGGTATCCTCGGGATTGGCTCTGCTGATAATGCTTTCTGCTTTTCCATCTTTGTATTGAGAAGAGATAATGCTGTTTGGCGGTAGATTATTGAGGTCTAAATCAATTGACTCAATATACATCAGTTCTTTATTTTGATACTGGAGATCAGTTGTATATCTTTTGTTTTTTAGATAAATTCTGATCAATGCATCGGGTTTCTGCCCGTCTTTTATGTTAATGATATTATCTTCTTTTGTGAAGAAAAGTGTATTTCCATAATTTACAGCCGCCATATCCACTGTAAAGCTAGTAAGCTTACCATTTGTAAATTGTTTCGTAATTCTTCCACTTTCAATTTCTTTTGTCTCCGATTTCACAGCATTTTGTTTTTGTGCAAAAGATTTTGAATTGAAGCAAAACAGGATAAAAAAGCAATATAAGTATCTCATGTTGTTATTTTGAAGTTAAATATACTGATGATATTTATCATTAAATAAATATTTTTCTAAATTTCTGTAAATCGCTTTAAAGCCCGACTATTCATCGTTTTATCCTAGGGTTATTAGATTATTTTTCTTTTAAATCATAGTTGATAAAGTCTGCAAATGAGACAATTTTATTTTTATTTAGAAAAAATATAAATAACTTTGTCGCTTAATCTGTATGATGTGAATAAATCTTTACTAAGCGCTACCATGCTTTTGGTGGCTGCCAGTTCTTTGCATGCCCAAAATTGGCAATCGAAAACAATACATGATGGAAAGGTATCTTATTTTCGATATGCTGAAGGAGCTTCTCTGAATGTCCGGGACTGTAATTTTACCAAAACAAAAAGTGGTGATATAAAGTTATTGGGAAAATGTAGCTTCATCATTAGAGAACCAGGAAAAGAGCCTGAGACAATTATGTTAAAAGAAAATGAAGAATATATTCTTGTTGTCTCAAAACCAAGAGAGAAATCCGAGATCCGGATTGAAGAAGTAGAACTGTTTGCCAAGAAAAAAGTATTCTCAGAGATTGGCATCAGGCAGGAAGCTTTACACAATGTACAGGCATTTTCTATTGGAGATGTATTACAGCAACTACCCGGGCAGTATGTGCAGCCTTTTAACAATACTCAGTTTAAAAATATTGTATTCCGTACGGCAAGCGGCGCTTCTATTACCGGTAGCAGTCAAATCCCAGGCGGAGATGATTACGGGAATAAAGCTTTTGGAGTACAGCTAATGGTAAACGATGTGGTTGTGTCCAACAATGAAAATATGCAGAGTGTCAGCTCTGCTTATGATCCACCTTATAAAACTAGTTTTGGAACGACATCCAGTGCCGGAAATCTTACTCCGGGACAGCCTAATTACGGGATGGATCTTAGAGAGATTCCAGTAGTGAATATCGAGAGTGTTGAGGTAATACAAGGTATTCCGGATGCTAAATATGGAGATCTGACTACCGGATTGATAAAAGTAAATACTATTGCACGGCAGTCGCCACTTCGCGTTGAAGCCTCGATTAAAGAAGGAACATATCAATTCGGACTGAATAAAGGATTTAAAATAAAAGGTAATCAGGCTTTGAGTGTTTCTGTAGATTATATGAATTCTATTGTAGAGCCAAGATCGAGCCTTGTGAGCTATAATCGTTTCAGCACAAATGCCATGTGGAGTGTTACAGGTTCTAAATTGAGGAATAAGCTTTCATTTAGTTTTTCACAAAATATAAGTGAAGGTAAAAAGGATCCTGATGATTTAACGGGGCTTACAATCAACAGTAATAACAAGAATTTTTCGTTAAGCAATAATTTTACTTACAGACTTACTTCTAAACCAGGAAGAGAAAATGGTTTGAAAAATCTGAGCGCCGATGTTGGTGTAAGTTATGGAGATCAGTATTCTATGAGGAAATACTTTCTGAACATGGGAGCCAGACCCTATGGGAATGCTACCGATAACAGTGTTTATTATGCACCTTATACACCTCCAAGCTATGACAACCTAATTTTTGTAGAGGGTAAACCTTTTAATCTTTATTCTAATGTAAGTTTAAATGGTCGTTATATTTCGGCCCAATCAAAATGGATACACGATTATTCTATAGGTTTTAACTTTAGATATGGTGATAATTTTGGTGTTGGGCGCTATGGTACTGCCGGACAATATGCAACGACTACAATAACAAAAAGCTCTGTTGATGGCGCAAGAGATTATAATTACAGAGATAATGTTTTAGCATCTACTCAAACTGCATTTTATATTCAGAATAATATTTATAAAGTTTTTGCCAATAAACATTCGCTACGTGCAAATCTTGGACTTCGATATGATTTACAAAACTCTGTATCAACACTATCTCCAAGGGTAAATGTTGCTTACAAAATGGGAAGAACAAGTTTGAGATTAGGAGGAGGATTAACTTCGAAAGCACCTTCATTAAACCAACTATATACAGGTCCCAGATATATAGATCTTTTATTAGGAGACTACAGACTGCCTGGATATTATACAGTAGGAATTATGCAAACGGTAGTTACTCCAGGAGATAATGTAGATCTGAAGCCATCGAAAAGCTGGAAGACGGAAGTCGGGGTGGATTATCAGCTTCCGTTTGCCTCCATTAGCTTAACAGCATATTACAATAAACTATTTGATGGATTTACATCTAAATCTGTTGTTAAAGAAGTAGATAAGGCGAAGGTAAATGTCAATATTGTGGGTACTGAACGACCTACTTTTGAAATTGTGGGTACTGAAAAATTCCGTTATGTTCAGACTCAAGTGGTAAATGGTGCAACATCTACAGATAAAGGGCTAGAGATGATGGTCGGCTTTAGAAAAATTAAGGCTCTGAATCTGGTGCCTAGTTTTAATGCTTCTTATGTTGAAACAGAAAGTGTGCGGGATAATTCGGTTCTTTTCCTTAAAGCTCCGGAAGTTGTAGACCCTAATTTTCAGTATGGATTATACGATAATACAGGTGGAAAAGTAACTATGGCCAGAGCTAGTGTTAGTTTGGACTATCATTTACCAGATTCGGGATTGATTATAGGGCTTAGGAGTGATAATTTTCTTTTAGATCGTAGAAATACCTATTCAGATTCAGTCTATCCCGTAGGTTATATAGATTATAATTTTCGTACAACAATGATCCCCGAAAATGACAGGAAAAATCCAAAGTATTCAAATTTATTCAGAAAGGCTTCTGAAGAAAGAGTATCGGGATTAACTCATAAGACATTACATAATTTCCACCTTAGGGTGACAAAAGATTTCCTGAGTGGCTTCAGAGTTTCAGTTTATGTTAACAATGTTTTTAACCTGAAACCCTATAATGAATCGGGATATGAATATACCAATTTTACACCAATATCTTTTGGGGCTAATCTGTCTTATAAATTCTAAACTTATTTATAATAATATATACTATGAGAAAATTAATATTTCTTTTATTAATACCTGTTATATTCCTGATAGGGTGTAATAGAGGTGATGATTTCAATGGTAACAACGAAATCAGACCAATGGCTTTTACAGTAACGGTAAAATTTGATAATGCTTCAGGGAATGTTGCTAATAAGGGTGCGGCCAACGCAAAGGTTGTTTTAGTGAATACTTTGACAAGAGATAGCATTAAAGGAAATACTGATGCTAATGGAGAATTAAAGCTAAACAGCATACTCCCGGGAACTTATAATGTGACTTCGGAATTGAAAATGACCAAAGACGAATATCAAAAAGCATTTGGACAGACAACGAGTTATCCGGTTGTAAACTTTGGAGGCTTCCAGGAAAAAGTTACGATTAATGCTAACGTTTCTTCTACAGTTATCACAGTATCCAGCGGGAATCTTGGAGATTTGGTTATTAAACAAATTTATTATGCAGGATCATCTACAAGTGAAGGAGCTGCATTTAGAGATCAGTTTATAGAGATACATAATAATTCGGACCAGACAATTTTTGCAGACGGTCTGTACGTAGCACTAATGGAAGGTAATACAAATAATAATGTAACAAGTTATACTTTAGCCAACGGGCAGTATGACTGGAGCCAGACAGCTAGTGGCGGATCCTCTGCGAATACGGATTATGCATATGCCAGTTCCATTATAAAAATTCCCGGAAATGGGACACAGTATCCAATTTTACCAGGGAAGAGTATTGTGATTGCACAAACTGCTATTAATCATAAAGCACCTTTTGATGGAAATGATGGCAAACAAGTAACGATTAAGAACCCCTCTCTAACGGTTGATTTAAGCAAAGCTGATTTTGAAGTTTATGTAGGAGATTATGCAAAAAGTCAGGGTAAAAATCCTTACCAATGGGATGTCCAGAATATTATGGTTCCGGATATGGAATTTGTACATTGGGTAAATGCACTTACAGATTATATCCTGAATTTAACTTCTAAACCAGCAGTGGCAATTATTAGTGCTACACCACAACAGGTAGCTTCATGGGCTAAAGTAGCAAGTCCTAAGAACCCTAAAGGATCTTTGTTTGTACAGGTTCCTGCTAGTTTTATTCTGGATGGGGTTGATATTACAGATAAAGATCAAAAAGCACCGAAAGACTTGCCAACAAGTGTAGATGCTACAAGGACTTTTACTAATAAAAACGGACTGGCATTACCAGATTATTCATCGTATTCTGTTATCAGAAAGACTAAAGAAATCATTAACGGACGTGTTGTGTTACAGGATACAAACAACTCTGCAAATGACTTTACAACTATAGAAGCAAACCCAAGAGGATATGCACAATAAATATAAAATATTTTCACATTTCTTTATATCAGGGATTACGGGAATGGCTGTATTGTGCAGCCAGTTCCTGTACTCTCAGTCTACCCGTTTAGATAGTATTAATATAAGTGCCATTGAAAAGGATATAAGAATAGAGAATCCTTATATCAATTTTTTTCAACCGTTGGACTTTTCAACAACATCTCTTAACGCTGAATTTGGAAAACAGAATTTTAAAAGAGTTCAGTCTCCGGAAAAAATGTCAAACTATAACTTTGAATCCAAGGGCGTCTATCAGCTGAATCCAAAAGTTGTTATATCCGGAAATTTAAAAATTAACAGAGAACATGAGGATAATGTTCCATTTGTTTTGACAGATGAAAGAACAACGAATACAAGCTTTATTCATAATCCTTCTTATTACTGGGCACCACGTGCAGCAAAATGGATGAAACAAAATTATCTGATTAATGGGCAGGTTGCTTACAGACCAGTAAAATTCCTGATCACACAATTGGGAACAGAAGGTAATTTTAGTAAAGCTTATCGCCAGGATGCAGATCCACGCCCGGAGGTAAGTACTTATCAATATAAAATTTTTGGAAAAGTCGGATTTTCATGGAATAAGCACAGCCTTTTTGGAAAGGGAAGATATTTCAATAATTTTCGCAGAAATAATATTGTATTCGTAAATAACAATACCAATGTTCCATCTAATGATAGTATTTTTATCCGGTATAATGAAGGGTATGGGAATCAGTATAATGGTTTGAGATATGGACTTACTGAATATAAAGTAAATGGCTATGTATGGGGTGGTGAATATGCATTTAATACATCAAATATCCATATTAGTATAGGTTATGATTATGTTAATGCCATTGAGCGATTCTATAGAATCTACGAATATCAGGCCGCTGACCTTAGTAAATATAGAATATATGAGAAGTATTCAGGATTAAAAACTGACCTGCATAGTTTTTATATCAATTATCTCTGTAGTTTTTCAGGCTACAAAATGGCCTCCAGATTAACGTACAAAGATCAGTTAGATGCAAACTATAATTATGTTTTACAGTATACTTCTTACCGGTTGGAGCAACAGAACCTGAATTGGAAGAATAGTCTTGTATGGTTCAATCACAAGAATGAAGCTTATAAATTGTTATTGGATTTAGGCTATGGTAAAAACCGTGTGAGGGATGTTTCTGTAGTGATGGACAGAAGGTTATCTTTCTTTGAATATCATGCAGGTATTGAAAAAGAATTTGCAATAATACCAGGGCATAAACTGGCTGTTGGGGTAGGGCAAAGTCTTTATATTCCGGTGCAGAAAGAATTCAACTATGTACCATATCAAAGCTTGCAAGAAAATACCTTTGTACAAAAAGTAGCGCGGCCTGATTATGCCTATGATTCTACACCTAAAATTGGACTTAATCTGAGTGCTGCTTATCGATGGGACAGCAATAAAATCAGATATGAATTTGCAGGTGGTTTTAACCAGTTGTGGCTAACCAATAAAACATATAAAGAAACTGTTACCACTTATAATGGCAGACCTAATACTATAGCTACGATAGGTTTAAATGTTTATTATTAAAGAATGAAAGACAGATATTTAGCAATAATTGCAGTTGTAGCAGTCGGTTTAATGCTGGGATATCGCCCAAATGATCCTATGGCTTATACGGTGGACGAGTTGCGTGATCTTTATTCGGGAGGGGATAAATCCAAATGGCCAAAACCTCATTTATTTGCAGAGGCTGAAGAACATTTTCAGGATATAGGTCCTTTGGCTGATATGCAATATCCGGCAGATAATCCCTATTCTGAAGATAAAATGGAGTTGGGGAAAACTTTATTCTTAGATCCCCGATTGTCTAAAAGTGGTCAGATTGCCTGTGCTTCCTGTCATAATCCTGAGTTGGGCTGGGCAGATGGTAATCGGGTATCTTTCGGACATGACAGGCAAAACGGAACACGAAATGCTCCTACATTACTGAATATAGGCTTTGCAAAGACTTTCTTCTGGGATGGGCGTTCAGCAACATTAGAAGAACAGGTAAAGGCACCTATTGAGAATCCGGTAGAAATGAATTTGCACATGAGCCTGGCAACAAAAAATATCCGTAAAATAAAAGGTTATAAGCCTTATTTTGAGAAAGCCTTCGGTACAACAGAAATTACAGAAGACCGAATTGCCAAAGCTATAGCTACTTTTGAAAGATCATTGATCAGCCCACCGTCCCGTTTTGATAAATTTGTTTCCGGAAAAAGGAATGCACTGACAGATGCTGAGGTTAAAGGTCTGCACTTATTCCGTACAAAAGCTAATTGTATTAACTGTCATAACACACCTTATTTTTCTGACCAGAAATTTCATAATTTAGGGCTTACCTACTATGGCAGAAAATATGAAGATTTGGGAAGGTATCTGGTAACTCTTAGAAATGAAGATGTTGGCAAATTTAAAACGCCTACCCTAAGAGAAGTATCGGAGAATAAGCCTTATATGCACAATGGGCTTTTTCCGGAATTAGCGAATATTGTGATGATGTACAATGCCGGAATGGGAAGAGAAACGCCGAGAGGTGATCAGGTGAATGATCCAAAATTTCCACACAAGTCGGGAATGGTAGAAAAGCTTAACATGACAGATGAGGAAGTCTTTGATGTAGTTGCTTTTCTGAAAACTCTGAACAGTTATAAATATAAAATGAGAGCACCAGAGCTCCCGAAATAAAACAAACAACAAGATTAATATTATGAAAAAACTACTTTTTTTAAGCTTACTTTTCGTGAGTATAACATTATTTGCACAACCTCCTGTAGGAAGCGCCAATAAAGGAGAGGAATATGGTGCCGGAGTTTCCAAAGCCAAGGAAGCTGGAGCCGTAAATATGGCAGAACTGAATAAAATTCTGAATGAAAGAAAAGAAGTGCAGGATATTACAGTAAAAGCAACTGTTACCGATGTTTGTCCTAAAAAAGGGTGCTGGGTTACTTTAGATAATCCGGATAAAACAAAGGTATTTGTTAAGATGAAAGATTATGCCTTCTTTCTGCCTACTGCTATAAAAGGAAAAACAATTTTACTGGACGGGAAAGCGCAGTTAAAACAAACTTCTGTGGAAGAATTAAGACACTATGCAGAAGATGCTAAAAAGCCTCAAAGCGAGATTGACAAAATAACAACACCTGTAACGGAAATCCGTTTACTGGCGAGCGGGATAAGAGTTGCTCAGTAACTTATACCTGTACTAAAATGAATAAAAATGATCGGATATTTATTCCGATCATTTTTGTTTAATTCTTGTGGTTTATAAAAGCGACAGAAGTATGTAAATAATGTTTCTTCAGTGTAAGGCAAAGCATATCACAAGGCTTTCCATTTAATTTAAATATTTTAAAAAAAACTTTTGTTGCTTTTGTGGTTAAATCGATTTCCGGGTAAGACTGTAAACCGAATTTCATATTTTTATAACACCAAAATTGGCGAAACCAGATTATGAATTTTAACGGGTTTGAATTTTTTGATTATCTGAATGTATTTCAGAAGTTTTCATGGGGAGAATGGATTATATTCAGCCTTGTAGTTAATCTGTTTTTGTATCTGTTTTCTATAGGATTATATCTGCTTGTAGATAAAACATGTCGTAAAGACAAGTTACAGAAGGAAGATCATCCTGTTACTAAATCTGATTTTTTACTTAGTCTGCTTACTGTGATTTGCAACAGCTTTATTATGCTGCTTGGTGTTCTTTTGTGGAAAAGTGAATGGATCACTTTGGATAATAATACTTCGGCAGGGATTGTCTTTTTGGAAGTTGTGGCTTTAATTCTTCTGATGGATTTTTGTATGTACCTCTTTCATTATGCGGCCCACGCTCCCTCTATTTATAAAATGCTACACGGAAAACATCATGAACATATTAGTACAAATTTTCTGAGTCTGTTTGTGCTCCATCCTTTTGAAACGATAGGCTTTGGATTGATGATGATAGTGCTGTTAATGTGCTATAATTTCTCGCTGACTGCGATCATAATATATCTGACAATTAATCTCATGTGGGGAACAATAGGACATCTTAACAGAGAGTTTTTTCCGGCAAAGTTTGATCAGCTGGGAATAGGGACGACCAGGTTTCATAATCTTCATCATCTCGACGAACGCAAAAACTTTGGTTTTTATACCTCTATCTGGGACCGGCTTTTCGGGACTTATAGAAATTAGAATTACAAATTCTGATGCAAAGCTATTCTGTTGCCCTCACTATCTTAAAATTCGGCAACTGCAAAGCCAAACTTTTCATTTAAAGTTTTTGGATATAAAATGCTTCCGCTATTTTCCAGAACCTTTTTTAGAGTGTTTTCTATATTGTCGGTTTTGAAATACAGGATTACTCCGTTTTTAGTAGGTTTATAAACATCTCCTTTTACCAAAGCTCCGGTCACTCCGCTTTTTGATTCCGTAAAAGGAAAGAAAGCCATTTCGTAACCATCCATTATTTCTTTTTCAAAAGTAAAATTGAATATTGCAGAATAAAATTTCACAGCCCGTTGAAGATCATTCACAGGAATTTCAAAATAGACAACAGGATTGGTTTTACTCATCAGATGTATTTACATTTTGTGCTTTTACTTCATCCCAGCAATTGACACAAACGATTTTATGATCACAATTGGTAAACCATTCATCAAGTTCATCTTCTGTTTCCGCTTTGTCTAATACCAGATCGCATTGGTTGCACCATGCATCCGGTCTGCCCATATCACCTTCATCATGCTCATGAAAGCCCAATGGAGCATCTCCTGATACACTATGTGCCAAATGGGTACAGATAAGTGCCATTTCCTGTTTTCCATGTTGGCTGCATTCTACAAATTTTTGTGACATTTATTGAATACTTATTTGAAATTAATTAGATTGGCCAGCATTACTCATCATTCCATACTCGCATTTCGGAATCACACCATCCTGTAATAATATCCAATACATCATCAGCATGATCCTGTAATTCTTCCACAGACTCTTGCTTTATCTCTTTTACAATTTCTTCCGCATCGGCCTGATGTCCGCCCAAATTACGAAACTCTATAAGCAAGTCTCTTACCTCACTACTTAAGCCATTTCCCTGTGCAATATAAAACAGGAGCTTTTCTTTTAATATTTCACGATCCATTCTGTGATTGTTGTTGATAAAAGTACGAATTTGTTTTTGAACCCCCTGTATAGATAAGTGTTTTCGGGTGGAATAATACATTTAAATATAAAAACAGGTATATTTGACTCATCTTATAAATGTTGAAAACTATCTATCTCCGAAAAAATACATTATGCTTTCATCTGCTTCATTAAACATAGAATCTGCACTTTTCTATATTATACTGCTTACTTTTCTGATGTCAGGTTTTGTTTATACATTATCGGTTCTTATTGTTCATGCTTTTCAGAAAAAAATTAAAGGTTTCTTGTACTATTTTATATCATATCTTATTTCCGGTGGTGCCGGAATACTACTGATATGCCTGTTTGCCTTTATATGGCTGGCTTCTCTCAACTAATTAAATTTAGTGACTCTTAATAATTACAGAAAAAAAGTAGTGAATCCATAATTTTTAGAAAAATGAATCTTAATTTTGGGGTATGCCAAAAATTAAGAAATCTAAAACTCCAAAATTTATACGCCGCAGTATATACAACATAAAAAGTATATTGGGTCTGCTAAGGATCGTATTGTCGGACAGGCAGTTTTTGTATTTCTCTTGTGTTATCGTCGGGATAACCTCTGCATTGGCCGTAACGGTTCTGAAAACTTTTGCCCATAACGTTTTTCAGTTTACAACTTATGTTAATAAAATCCTTAGGTTACCTTATCTGAACAGTATTTTGCCTATACTGGGAATTGTACTTACTGTTCTGATTATTCGTAAATTTCTTAATGGATCTCTCGAAAAAGGAACTGCCCAGATTATGATAGCAGTTGCCAAAAGATCGGGTTTTATGCCTAAAAAACAAATGTATGCACAGATTATTACCAGCTCATTAACGGTTGGTATGGGTGGATCTGCAGGTTTGGAATCTCCGATTACGATTACTGGAGCAGCTCTGGGATCTAATTATGCACAGGATTTCCGGCTGAATTACAAAGACAGAACGCTGCTGCTTGCATGTGGAGTAGCCGCGGGAATCGCTACAGCCTTCAATGCCCCGGTTGCCGGAGTGTTATTTGCAATAGAAGTGATATTGGCGGATATGAGTGTCTCTGCATTTATTCCGATTATGATTTCCTCAGCTACAGGAGCAATTATGTCGAATCTGACCCTGAATGGCGGAATATTATTATCTTTTAAAAGAGGGCTGAATTTCGATTATCATAATACTATTTATTATGTTCTTCTGGGGATTATCGCTGGTTTTCTGTCTGTATATCATGCACGGCTCTTTAGGTGGGTCGAACATCGCATAGGAAGTTATTCCAAGAATGTATATACAAGAGCATTTGTAGGAGCAGGTATTCTGGGAATGCTCATATTTCTGTTTCCGCCATTATTTGGTGAAGGTTATGAAAACATAAAAGTACTGGCCAATAATCAGGCCGGAGAGCTACTGGATAATTCATTATTTGAGCACCTTAACGGAAATGAATGGTGGATTATGCTTTTTGTGCTGATTACCATGATGATTAAATCTGTCGCTACAGGACTAACACTGGGAAGCGGGGGGAATGGTGGTAATTTTGCGCCTTCACTTTTTGTAGGTTCTTATCTGGGATACTTTGTTTCCAAGGTTGTGACGCTTATCGGTATTAAAAACCTTCCTATAGATAATTTTACGGTTGTGGGTATGGCTGCTTTATTAAGTGGATTATTCCATGCACCACTCACTGCAATTTTCCTTATTGCCGAAATAACAGGTGGTTATGGGCTGATTATTCCGCTTATGCTGGTTTCTTCTATAAGCTATGCCATTGCAAAGAGGTATGATAATTATAGCATGGATATCTATAGTATTGCAGATAAAGGTATTGTTTTTACTTCCGATAAAGACCGCAATATCCTGGATAAAATCGATGTAAGTTTATTATACAGCAGTCACCTGAAAACAGTATTTACAGATTTTACTTCGCAAGAGATTAAAGATATATTTACCAATACCAATCAGTATTTTGTTCCGGTACTCGACCGGTCATTAATTATTCAGGGAATTATTATGCTGAACGATGTCCGAAAACATCTCTTTTTTGATCAAGAAACTGACTTCTCCGAATTTATCATTACTGCTAATATTGTATCTGTTGATGATGCTACAGCAAAAATAATACGGATAATGGAAGAAAGCCGGCATGACTATGTCTTATTAACGAAAGACGGAAAGTATATCGGTTATATTACCAAATCTACCATTATGGATGCTTACCGACAGAACCTGAAAAAACTTAGAATAGAATAATTCCGGAACATGACAGAACTGCAGAAAATTTCCGAATTTGAATCTTCACCAGAACTGATTGAAAGATTATATGCTAATAGTGTACAAAAAGACTATAAGGCAGGGAGTATTATTCAGGATGAAAATTCCCATATCCGGGCTATTCCTATCGTGGTAAAAGGAAGTCTGAAGGTAATCCGTACCGAAGAAGACGGGCGTGAGATTCTGTTGTACTACATAAAACCCGGAGAAAGCTGCATTATGTCTTTTCTTGGCGGATTGCATAATGATACGAGCAAGGTCAGGGCTGAGGTAGAAGAGGATGCGGAAATTCTTTTTCTTCCGGTAGATAAGGTTTCACTTTTTATTAAAGAATATCCACAATGGCTGGATTATATTTTCAGATTGTACCATAAAAGGTTTGAAGAACTTCTGGAGGTTGTAAATGCCATTGCCTTTAAAAAGGTAGATGAAAGATTACTGGATTTATTGCAAAAGAAATCTTCTCTTGCAGTGTCCAAAACAATTCAGACAACCCATGAGCAGCTTGCAAACGAATTGGGAACGGCGAGAGCTGTAGTTTCCAGATTGCTAAAACAGCTTGAAGAAAACGGAACCGTAAAGCTGGGAAGAAATAAAATTACCCTTATGTGACAAAAGTAGCTGTGTAATGATTCCGAGTATTTCATTTTTGCAGTATCAATTGTAAAATGTAATGGAAATAGCAGGTTATTTAGCATCTGTTTTAATAGGTGTATCTTTAGGACTGATAGGAGGTGGAGGTAGTATTCTTACAGTACCCGTCTTGGTTTATTTATTTAGCATAGGAACTGTTCAGGCTACAGTATATTCTCTTTTTATTGTAGGCGTAACGAGTATAGCCGGATCTGTATCCTACTTTCAAAAGGCTTGGGTAGACTTCAAAACAGTCATTATATTCGGAGTTCCATCCGTAATTTCGGTGTTTCTATCAAGAAATTTTTTGCTTCCCGCAATCCCGCAGAAGCTGATCCAGATAGGAAGTGTTATAATTACCAAGGATAATTTTATCATGTTGTTGTTTGCTGTACTAATGGTTGGCGCAGCATATAAAATGATTCGTAAAATTCAATCTGAAAATTTGTCAGAAAGTAATTCTGGCTACCTTTTGGTAGCTGTTCAAGGGATTATTGTGGGGCTATTGACCGGGCTTATTGGCGCAGGCGGAGGATTTATGATTATCCCTGCGCTTGTTGGATTGCTTAAAATGCCTATGAAAACTGCTATAGGGACCTCACTTGTTATTATTGCACTTAATTCTCTGAGCGGATTTATATTCTCTTTACACCATACCACCATACACTGGTCATTTTTACTAGGCGTAACAGCCATGGCTGTTATTGGAATATATATAGGGAGTTTTTTCTCCCGTAGAATAGATGGAAAGAAGCTGAAACCAGCTTTTGGCTGGTTTATACTGGTTATGGGAACCTATATTCTTGCAAAAGAAATTCTTATGTGACAAAAGTAGCTGTACAGCATATTTTATAATGATAACTTTACTCCACTAAATTAAAATGTAATAAAATGAAAGTAGAACAAATATATACAGGATGTCTTGCACAGGGAGCTTACTACATTGTATCCCAGGGAGAAGCCGTAATTATAGATCCTTTAAGAGAGGTGCAGCCCTATCTGGATAAATTACAAGAGGACAATGCGAAGCTTAAATATATTCTCGAGACCCACTTTCATGCAGATTTTGTATCCGGGCATGTTGACTTGAGTGATAAAACAGGTGCAGCTATAGTTTACGGACCAACAGCAAAACCTGAATTTGAAGCAGTTATTGCTAAAGACGAGGAAATTTTTGAGATAGGCGATATTAAAATAAAAGTATTGCATACACCCGGGCATACGATGGAAAGCTCATGCTACTTGCTTATTGACGAAAATGGAAAAGAAACAGCTCTGTTTTCGGGAGATACTTTGTTCTTAGGAGATGTCGGAAGACCAGATCTTGCACAAAAAGGTAAAGACCTTACGCAGGAAGATCTTGCAGGAATGCTTTATGATAGCCTGATAAATAAGATTATGCCTTTATCAGATGAAATAACAGTTTACCCTGCTCACGGAGCCGGAAGTGCATGTGGTAAAAACATGCAGAAGGAAACGGTGGATACTTTGGGCAATCAGAAGAAAACGAACTATGCGCTGAACCAACCGGATAAAGCGACTTTTGTAAAAGAAGTTACGGACGGATTAACACCGCCGCCAGGATATTTTGCCATGAATGTTGCCATGAATAAAAAGGGCTATGAAAGTTTTGATCAAGTTCTTGAACAAGGGCTTAACCCATTATCAGCAGAAGATTTTGAAGCTGTGGCAGATGAAACCGGAGCATTGATACTGGACACAAGACTTGCAGCAGAATTTCATAAAGGCTTTATTCCACAGTCAGTAAATATCGGAGTGAAAGGAGATTTTGCGCCATGGGTGGGTGTAATGATAGCAGATGTAAAGCAGCCGCTATTATTGGTAACGGATGAAGGAAGTGAAGAAGAAGTTATTACCCGTCTTAGCCGTGTAGGTTTTGATAATGTATTGGGCTATCTGAAGGGAGGTGTTTCTGCATGGCAATCAGCAGGAAAAGAAACTGATTCCGTGGACAGAATTACCCCTGAAGAATTTGCACAACGATATACAGAAGATGTTAAAATAATTGATGTAAGAAAAGAAGGAGAATATGCTGCAGAACATATAGCAGATGCTTATAGCCGTCCGTTAGCTTATATCAATACATGGATAAAGGATGTTGACCCGAAAGAGCATTTCTTTCTGCACTGTGCCGGAGGTTACAGAAGTATGATAGCGGCAAGTATTCTTCAGGCAAGAGGATATCGTAACTTTACAGAAGTGGAAGGTGGTTTTGGTAAGATTAAATTAACAGAAGTGCCAACAACTGATTTTGTATGTCAGAGTAAAACCATGAAATAATTTAAGAATGAATGTAATATGATAGAATTTTTGAAACAACCTTGGCCATGGTATATTGCCGGTCCGCTTATTGGGCTTACAGTACCCGCATTGCTAATTCTGGGGAATAAATCTTTTGGAATCAGTTCATCATTGCGGCATATTTGTGCCTCATGCATACCTGCTAATATTTCTTTTTTTAAATACGATTGGAAAAAAGAAGCATGGAACTTGTTTTTTGTATTCGGAATATTTTTGGGTGGAGTTATTGCGGTTACTTTGTTAAATAATCCTGATCCTGTCGCAGTAAATCCAAAACTGGCTGAAGAATTGAGCAGTTATGGAATTACTGATTATAGTAATCTGGTACCGACAGAAATATTCAACTGGAGTGCATTGCTTAGTATAAGAGGGTTTATTATGATGATTGTTGGCGGATTCTTAGTAGGATTCGGAACACGCTATGCAGGAGGCTGCACAAGCGGACATGCAATTATGGGACTGTCTAATCTGCAATGGCCTTCATTAGTTGCTACTATTTGTTTTATGGTAGGTGGTTTTATTATGGCAAATTTAATTCTACCTTTTATTCTTAGCCTTTAATCTGTAATACATGAATAATAATTTAAAAGATATAAACAGCAAGTGGTATTCCAACCTTAAATATATGTTAGTGGGGATTCTTTTTGGAATTATCTTCGTAAAATCTGAGGTAATCAGTTGGTTCCGTATTCAGGAAATGTTCAGGCTTCAGTCTTTTCATATGTACGGCATTATAGGAAGTGCTGTACTTACGGGAATGATTTCAGTCTGGATCATCAAGAAGTTCAATATTAAAACTATTCACGGAGAGTCAATTTCTATTACACCTAAGCAGTTTAATAAAGGCCAAATCTATGGAGGGTTGTTGTTTGGTTTCGGATGGGCTGTTACCGGTGCATGTCCAGGACCCCTGTTTGCACAAATAGGCACAGGTGTTACCGTTATCATTGTTACATTGCTAAGTGCAATAGCCGGAACATGGGTATATGGATTGATAAGGAGCAGATTACCACATTAATTTGATATATACTTTAGGTATAAATATAAAACCCCATAGATTTTTAGGTCTGTGGGGTTTATGTTGTTATTGAATAATAATTTATACTGTTGTATCTTCTACGGAAGCTTCAGGAGCATTATTTCTTACAGAAGCTATACCGTTATCTCTGCCGGCTGCACTTTCATACATTTCGCTTGTACCAATAATCTGCCCGTTTGTTGCTTTGAGGTTGAAATAATGCTTGCCATTGGATGAAGTCTTCTTGTCGAATTTATTCTCATCCTGTGAATTTTTCTTTACCGATTCTATACCGTTTTCGCAGTTAGCCTTAGTGGAATAACCTTCGCTTGCTAAGATTACCTGCCCGTTAGTTGCTTTCAGATTAAACTGAAATTCACCATTTTTTCTTTTTGAAATTTCAAATTTTCCCATAATGTTTTTGTTTAAAGTTAATGAAAATATCTGAAATATAATGCTTTATGTGTTTGTTGAATAGGAGTTGTTATAAAGATATTTCCGGCTTGTGCTTTTCAGCATCTATAGTTTTCCGTATTTTTGCAGTCAGTATTTTGTATCAGATTAGACTTTAAATTTCGAAATACTTTTTTGGCCGGGATTCTCTGAGGCCGGAATTTATACAACCAGCTTTATGAATAATCTTTTAAATTTTCAATCACTCCGGAATATCAATTTTAAGAATGAAATACTGGCAGGACTAACCGTAGCCATGACCATGATTCCGGAATCTCTGTCCTTTGCCATATTAGCAGGCTTATCTCCACTAATGGGACTTTATGCTGCCTTCCTTATGGGAATTGTGACGGCTGTTTTGGGAGGCAGACCCGGGATGGTGTCCGGCGGTGCAGGAGCTACTGTTGTTGTGCTGATGGCTTTGGCTGCTTCTCATGGAGTACAATATCTGCTGGCAGCAGTTGTATTGGCTGGTATACTTCAGTTATTGGTGGGCGTTTTTAAATTAGGGAAATTTGTAAGGCTAATCCCTCAGCCTGTAATGTATGGCTTTCTGAATGGTTTGGCAATTATTATTTTTATGGCTCAGGTTGCCCAATTTAAAATAGTACAAAATGGGATGAGTGGCTGGATGAACGGGAATATGCTTTATATAATGGCCGGGCTTACATTACTTACAATTGCCATAGTACTTATTTTTCCGAAAATTACAAAGGCTGTTCCATCATCTTTGGTAGCCATTGTTATAGTATCGGTTCTTGCCTATTTTCTGAATATAGATACTAAAAAAGTTGTGGATATTGCTTCAGTAAGCGGATCATTACCTTCTTTTCATATACCTGCAATTCCATTTAATATGGAAACGCTTAAGATAATCTTTCCTTATTCCCTGATTATGGCAGGAGTGGGGCTTGTGGAATCTTTGCTGACGCTAAATATGGTGGATGAAATTACCAGAACAAAAGGAGAGTCCAACAGAGAAGCAATGGCTCAAGGTACAGCTAATATTGTCAATGGCTTTTTCGGAGGAATGGGCGGATGTGCTATGGTTGCTCAAACACTTGTCAATATTGGAGCGGGAGCCAGAACCAGAATATCTGCAATTATAGGAGCATTAACGATACTGCTGATTATTCTGGTGGGCGGACCAGTGATCGAACAGATTCCTATGGCAGCTTTGGTTGGTGTAATGATGATGGTGGCAATAGGAACATTTCAGTGGGTTTCCTTAAAGATTGTGAATAAAATGCCCAAGTCCGATATTTTTGTCGGAATATTGGTAGCTGTTATAACAGTTGTACTTCATAATCTTGCATTAGCTGTGTTAGTAGGTGTTATTATTTCTGCATTGGTATTTGCATGGGATAATGCTAAAAGAATACGTGCCCGAAAGTTTCTGGATGAAGACGGAAACAGAGTCTATGAAATATTTGGCCCATTATTCTTTGGAAGTACAACAGCTTTTGTGGATAAGTTTGATGCAGTGAATGATACAGATAAAATTATTATTGATTTTAAAGAATCCAGGGTAGCAGATATGTCGGCTATCGAAGCACTGAAAAAACTAACAGAACAGTATAAAAATCATAATAAAGAGGTTGTATTAAGACATCTGAGTGCAGATTGTATACGCTTGTTGGAAAACGCCGGCGGATTTATAGAAGTAAATATTGAAGAGGATCCTGTGTATAACGTAATGCCGGAGTAATTTTACCAAATAAAAATGAAGAAAGGGATCTGAATATTCGGATCCCTTTCTTACAAGTTAAATTACTTTAAATTATTATTGTGTAACGTCTATATTGACTGTTTTTTCTACATATTTACCATTAGAAACTGCTGAAATGGTAATTCTTTCTTTTCCTGTCAATTCTTTAGCTTTGATAATAAGGGAATCTGTTTTCAGCTCGTAAGTGGCAAGTTCAGTTCCTTTAGCGCTGATAGATTTTACAATAGAAGAAGAAATATTATCAGCATCAACAATCTTATCATTCAGGGCAATAGCTCTTCTTTTTCCTGGTGCTATAATTATCTTGTTCAATAAAATTTCTGGCGCATTTACATCTTCGAAGAACGGTACTGCCGGGAACCAGTAATAACGTTCGTCTTGGGAACTGGTACCATTACCTCCATTTACAACAATGCTCTTTTCTAAAGCACCGGTATTGCCTACGATATGTATCCAGTTGTAACTGCCGGCTTCGCCCCAGCCATTACGTTTTACCGTTAATACAAGTTTATCTGTCAATGGATCTACACGCAGTCCTGCTCCGTAAAAAGAAAGCTGTATACCCTGATCGTCTTTACCTAAATCATAAAAAGAAGTATTAAGTGATTTAGTTGCTATATTATATTTCACAACTGAATTTCCCTTTGTCCAATACAATACATTTTGTTTTGTACTTGCAGAAAGGCTTCCCGCAGTCCATGCATACCATGTTGCACCGATTGGAGCATTTGTAATATCAATTTCGTCCGTTTTTTCTAATGTATAAGGATCGATCTGGATTAATTTTTTATTGGCTCCTATCCATACTTTACCATCTTTACTTTGTACAACAGAAGCAAAGTCGGTTCCGCTGATTAATTTCTCTACAGTGTTGGTTTTGGTATTGATTACATAAGCTCCTTTTGATTGTGTAATAGCAATTACATAATCACCCACTAAAAGCATATTTCCCGTTTGCCCACTCACTCCCGAGATATTACCTTCTACTTTTAGCGTTTCAATATTGAATATAGAAATTCCGTTGCCTGTAGAGATATAAGCTTTTTTAGGGTTGATACCTACAAAGGCACGACCGTCACCACCGATTTCGGTAAGCACAGCTTTCATTTTTAAAGTTTTGGCATCTGCCACAACTAATCTGTTTTTTTGTTTGGATATTAGGTAAGCATTGTTACCGTAAATAGTGGCAAATTGTGTAGTTACTCCAAGTTTTTCGCCGTTGTTGGCTGCACGGTATGCTCTGTATATAATAGAACCATCATTTTTAAAATAGTTTACAGATCCGTTATCATGGCCGAACCAGTCTTCGTTGGCAACATAAAATCCTTGTGTAGATACTACTGCTGAAGGAGCAGATTCTAAGGGTTCAACAAAATCATCATTAGAACATGATGACAGCGCTAGAAAGCTCAATAAAGGTAAAGCAAAAGAGGTATATACTTTTCTCATAATTTTTTTTAATTGTTTAATAAATAGTTGATATATAGTAGTTTTGTGTTTTCTGTTTATGATAGTGAAGTTATTTTATCCGCAGGTCATAAGCACCCGTAACTTCTGTACTTACTTCTCCCAGCATTCCGTTTTCCTGACGGATAGCACTGTATACTTTTACAAAGTCAATACCGGGTAGCTTTACATATTTCCCGTTTTTATCTACAGCCCATGAGATATCGATGTTAGAAGCGTCACTCTCATTAGTAGCATTGTCAGCATATCCGAACTCGAACGGAACAGAACTCCATAAACCATTGTTCTGTTTAAAATTATCGGCAATTCTGGTCCCTTTAAAAGTAATGGAAGATTCACCAACCCACATCGGATAGTAGCTTTGTTTATGAAATGAGTTTTTGGTTAAATAGCCTTTACCTCCCTGATTGTCTTCCCAACGGATATATTCCGTATCGGTCTGCCAGTTTGCAGAACCTTTTACCGGAGTTTTAGATTCATCTGGCTTATAGTAGGTGATACTATAGTTTTTAATAGTAGTATCTTTAAAATACTCACTACCCGCAATTTCATACCATTCATCATCATCTGGTTTTCCATTTTTATTTCTATCCAATGCAACCATAATAATCCCAGGTTCTGAACTTCCGGTAAAAGTATTACCCAAAATTTTAAAATCAGCGCCTTCACCATTTGCAACAGTGTGGTCAAATCTGAAGGTAACATAGCCCCCAAAGCCACCTAAGTGTATCATACCATTGGCTCCTTTTGCTATAGCATCATTCGCTTTTTGTACCATATCCTTTTTAGTTTCCCCGGCATTATATTTTGGCAAATCGTTGGTGAACTGTCCCGGAGCAGGCATATAATCCAGCACCTCACTTATGTATTTACTATAGACTACAGGCTCGGTAGTGTCATTGTCCGAAGAACAGTTGTAAAGGCTTGTAAGCACTATGCTTCCCAGTAAGAATGTTTTAGCAATGTTCGATTTGTCTGAAAATTTCATGGATATTTTTTTAGTGTAACGTCAATGTTTATTTATATAAAAAGGCAAAATGTGCCGGGATATTTCCACCTTCAGTCTTCCATTTGAAGGTTCCGTTTTTGTCGAAACAGTACAGGCTTCCTGTAGAAACATAGTTACCGGCATCGGTTATATACAAATCTTCTGTGATTGGATTTACAGCAATGCCATAAGGAGTTTCTATTTCTGTTTCATATTTGGAATCAAATAGCTTTTTAGAAATTATTTCTTTGGTTTTGAGATCAATAATACCGTAAGACTTTACAGTTTTTTTTGTATTATAGTTAAATTCATTGCCGAGATAATAAAGTTTATCATTAACAATTGTGAAGTTATTGATCGGAATATTGAATGTCTTTTTTATAGTACCGGTTTGGCTGTCTACAACAAATAAGTTTGAAGAAGCAGTCAGATAATCCCCTCTGGAGGTTACGTAGAGATCACCATTGGAATCTGCTTTCAGCCTATTAAGATTAATAGCAATATCGTATTTGGTTGCTTCTTTAAAATTGGCGAGATCAATTACCGATATCGTTCTATCATAATTAGGTACACGATAGCCTCCGGAGTTAGCCACATAAAGTTTGTTTTTTACAACAGCCATTTCCTCTGGTTGGTAGCCAACTACAGCTTCGCGGGTAACCGATAAAGAAATAGTGTCTATTTCCATCACCTTTCCCAGCGGTGCTTTCGGATCTACAGATATAGGTCCTGCATAAGAAGAGACATAAGCTTTGCCATTCGCAAAGGCTAGGTATCTGCCATTTTCTACTGTAATGCTTTTTATTTTTTTTGCAGTTCTGGAATCCAGTACTTCAACTTTATTGGAAGCATTTACCACAACATACATCTTGCTGCCATAAATTTTAATATCATTACCAACATCACCCATCTCTTTTACCACATTTGGATTGGCTTCTGCATAGATATTGCGTGAGTAAGTACCTTTAGTATAGTCAAAGTAATCCAGGGTAGCTTTATTGCTGTTCATGTTGCCTTCGTTAAGAAGATAAAAGCCTCTGGTTGCTATATTTTGTGGAGGAGTTATCTCTTCGGTTTCTTTTTGTATGATATACTGATCTCCGCGACAGGAAGTAAGGAAAACAATAAATAACAGATATGCTAAATTTTTGAATTTCATAAGGTAAAATTTAAAATAAACCTGAAGTTGCGTCCGGGCATAGGATAGTTAAGTACAACATCATAGTATTGATTGAAAAGATTATTGACTTCGAAAGATGCTTTCAACTGATGTTTATTCAGTTTAAAAGTTTTTTGCACAGACAGATCATGAGTATACCACGGAAGCAAATAATTGTACTGAATGTTATTCTGGCTGGAATCATAGCGCTCGCCTACATATACAAAACTGTAGTTCAAGCCCCATGATTTGTATTCTGTCATCAGAGCAAAGCTGCCACTGTTCCATGGAGTATAAGGAATCTGATGGCCGTAGTAACTTTTTTTAGGATCTGTAAAATCTCTTGCTCTTTGGTAGGTATAAGTAAGGAGCGGGCGTATGCGCCATTGACCTAATTCCAATTCACTTTGAAGATTGACATCTGTTCCTATAATTTCTACTTTGCCCAGACTCAGATTCATCCAGATAAACATATTACCATTAAAGGTTGAAGTAATCTTATTGGTGACATTATTGTAGTAACCGTCAACATTAAGACTGATATTTTTTACGATTCCCCGTGAGAAATTTTTCCGGTAGGTAAAACCAAAATCATACTGGTGTGTAAATTCGGGTTTCAGGAGTGACATCCCTAATGTTTTGTAATACATTTCATTGAAAGTAGGAAGCCTGAAAACCTGCTTATAGAAAGCCTTTAAATAAAATTCATGTTGACTGAAGGGCTGGTAATTGATAAAAAGGGCAGGCGTCCATTTATTTTCATCTCCCGGTGCAGCATTTTGTAAAACTTTATTCTGGACAAAGGTTCCGAGTAAACTTCCCTGTGCTTTCAGTCTTCCCCAACGATAATTCATAGCTAAAGCAAGAAGGGTGGTATAACGTTTGGGATAACTGAAATTGTAAAGATTTGCTGCCATATTATTGTACTGAAAGTCTGCGGAAATAGCTGCATCCCAGTTATTGTTAATTTGGTAAAGGGTAGAGGAGGAGATGTAGAATTCCCGTTGTATATACTGATTGTCGATTTTTGGACGCTGAGGTGCAAGGGTATCTATATAACGATTGTAATCGTATGCAAATTTAGCTTTCAGCTGTGTTTGTACTTTTGGAAAGATTTTCTGCATCCAGCTTCCCTGAACAAAATAATTGGCATCTTTTAGTCTTTGGCCTTCGTCGCCGAATCGTCCGTTCACTATAGCGCCCGGTAACCCACGGTTAGATAAATAGGCATAGGCTCTCAGATCCCATTTTCCGTTTTTCAGATCTCCGTTAATGCTGGTTTCAAATCGCTTTGCCTTTACATCTGCATCATGTCGCTTTGCAATGGTATCATAGGCAATCTGACCATTTAGATATTTCCGGTAATATCTGAACTTATAAATTCCGTCAGTATCCAGATATTCTCCGCTAAAGGATGCAGAAACAGAATTAGAAAGCTTTTGCTCTAATCTGAAAGAAGGATTGAAAGTTTGTATAGAACCACTTTTCGTGCGGACTGTAAGATTGGTTGTCCTGCTTTCTCTGAATACGGGTTTTTTAGGCTGAAGATAAATGGTCCCCGAGCTTCCGAAATCTTTTGCAGGTTGGAAAATGTCACTTTTCTGACCATTGTATAATGTTATTTCTTCCAGATCATCCAGAGAAAACTTGCCAAGATCTACAATTCCGTTTTGTGCATTTCCGATGGGAATTCCATCATAGAAAACACCAACTTGCTGTGCTCCGAGACTTCGGATATCAACTGTCTTTAGTCCGCCGACACCACCATAATCTTTAATCTGAACACCGGAAAAATATCGAAGCGCATCGGCAACTGAATTATTATTTAGCTTTTCAATAATATCAGATGTTAACTTCTGAGGCGGGAGAACAGTACGTGTATTTTTTTTGAAAATGTCTACAGCCTCAACTTCTCTTATTCGTGTTGTATCTTTTTTCTGTGCAAAAGAAAACCCGGTTGCAAAAAGCAGAAGCAAGGGAATTAAACAGAAAGAGAATAGTCTTTTTAGCATTGGCTTTACATTTATTAAAATGTTTATGCCTTTGCTGCAAATATCAGTACATGACTAACCCAGAGAAAAGTCCGGGAGAGTTTATTCAGGTCGATATAGCTTTATTCCACGAAAGCATCAAACATATACTTCTGGCAGGTCTTCTGACTTACTTCTCTTTAGCGCCTTCCCATTACCGATAGTAACAGTGACGTATTGCCAAGATTTTTTATGAAGTTTACAGCAGCGGGTCTGTTCAGGATTTACACCTGATTCCCTTTTAAGCACTTTTTAAGGTGCACCAAAAACTGGTGGCAAATATAGGTATTTATAATGTAATGTAAATGATTGAGATATAAAGGAATAAAAAGAGAATGCCGACCACTTCTTCATCATACATAAAGGTAGCCGGCTTTCTCACCTGTATAACTTATTAGTCCAATAATTGTAAAATAGTCGGGGGAAGACTATTTACAATACAAATATAATATTTTATCACTACATAGTGAGTAATTTAATATGAGAATTTATAAACTATGAGCAATTGTTAACTAACTCACTACGAAATATAAAATCTGGAGTAATGCTTTGCTCTTTAAAAAGCTATCCAAAATCTAAACTAGTTTTTTCAGAAACTCACTGGGACGGTATTGCATAACAGAAAAGAAACTATTGGTATATGCCTGCAGGCTTTTATAACCTGTTTTAAAAGCTATTTCAGAAATGGTCCATTGCTGGTCACTCAATAATTCCAGACTTTTAATAATGCGGAGCATTTGTTGGTATTTACTTAGCGTTAATCCTGTTTCTTTTTTGAAAATCCGTTCCAGTGTACGCAAGGACAGAGCAGCAATTTCGCTAAGATCTTCCATACTCAAATCTTCTGTATAATGTTCGTGAAGATAATCAATGGCTTTACACAGTCTTTTATCTTCCGGCGGGCTGATGTGCAGTTGCAGTGATCGCGCAACAAATTGTGGGAGTTCATTGCTCAAAGCCTTTAGGAATAAAGTTTCGTGTGGATCCTCCTGTATCTTTTTTGACCACTTTTCAGCATATTTAATCATCTCTTTTAAAACCGGAGGTACTAGAAAAACACTTACTTCATTGTAAAAAGGAATATCTTTTTCCACATCGAAAAACATAATCATCAATTTTATCTTTTCCGAATGTGAGTTGGTTTTGTGAATATGCCCTGATGGTATCCATGCAGCATGGTTTTGTGGTAAAAGGTAAATCTTTCCTTCAACTGTCAGATATTGGAAGCCGCTTTCCACATATACCAACTGACCTTTATGATGCGAGTGCAATTCATCATCATGTATCCAGTTGTCTTCAAACCAAACAAAATAGGGTTTTTCTATATCATCTATATTGATAGGATTCTGGCTGCAGCTCATGTCGTTTTATATTAATATTATGGCAAATTTAAATAAAATTACGTAATTACTTTTGTACCCTAATCTTTATGACGATGAAATACGAAACAAGAAAAGAAGCCTCAGTTTTTTTATTACTGATTAATGTTTTAGTTGTTATACTGGTATCCAGTAACCTCAGATCTCCTATAACGGCTGTTGGTCCGGTATTGGATCAGATAGGGAGCACCCTGCATCTGGACCATTTTCAGAGCAGTCTGCTGACTTCTATCCCTTTATTTATGTTCGCCAGTTGTTCGGTATTGGTTAGTCGTTTTTCACATAAACTCAGCATTAACAGATTTTTACTTTATGCACTTATTATACTTAGTTTTGGCCTGTTTCTAAGGGTGTTTGGCTCTGTATGGACTCTATTTGCAGGCTCTGTTTTTATTGGTCTTGGGATTGCCATTGGTAATGTAATAACACCCGGGTATATCAAAAATAATTTTCCAAAACAGATTGGCCTTATGACCGGAATATTTGCTGTAGCAATGAATCTTACTGCTGCTCTGGCGTCCGGCTACAGTATCAGTATCGGGAAATGGACAGGATATGGCTGGCAGGGTTCTCTGGGGATATGGCTTGTTATTGCATTACTAGCTTTATTGGTTGTTGTACTAGAGCTCATTTTCAATAAAAGTACAGCACAGCAACAGAAAACAGATATGACCAAATCGGATTTTAATATGTTTAAATCGGCTCAGGCATGGAATATTAGTATATTTATGGGATTGCAGTCTTTGGTATATTATAGCCTTGTATCCTGGCTGCCTGCTGTTTTAGGTGACTACGGAATGACAGGTAATGCACCGGGTTGGGTATTGTTTGCCATTCAGATTGCGATGCTTCCTATTACATTTGTGGGGCCTATTATAGCTAATAAGATGAAAGATCAGAAAATTATGATATTTTTTGTCTGTGTACCTATGCTGGCAAGTGTACTTATGTTTGCATGGCTTAAGTCTGACTGGGTCTATTTTACAGCTGTATTATTGGGACTGTCAAACGGATTATCGTTCAGTCTTTCGATTCTGTTTTTCTCACTGCGTACAAAGTCCAGTGCCAATGCCATTAAAATATCCGGAATGGCACAATCTGTTGGTTATCTTATAGCAGCCTTCGGACCTCCGGTATTTGGTAAGTTACATGATTGGGGTTCTGGTTGGCAGAGTTCTTTTTATTTTTTGGCAGCTGCAGTTCTTCTGATGTTCTTTTTCGGATTCAGAGCAGCAGGCAGGAGATATGTAGAAGATTAAATATCTCAACTAAATAATAACCGTATTTATCTGTCGAATTTTTTTATTTCTAATTTTTGGGATAAGCCCTTTATATACCACGATGCAATAGCCCGTGAGAACTGAGGATATAATTCTCCGTCATTTGATAAGGTAATTATGGTTATTTTCTCTTTCGGGAATCTTAAAACATCTCCAAGTCCCGGACCACCGCTATGTCCTCCATAATATATATTTCCGTCGTTTTCCAAGGCCCAGCCTACTTTTGAGAATTCAGCGGTTTTATCTCCCAGTTTTTCGCTGCTGTATACCAGTTCATTTGCGAAATCCAATGGGAATAATCTACTCTTATCCAGTCCGGCTGCCCAGTTAGCCATATCATTAATAGACGCGAAATATCCACCTCCCGGATAGGTATATTGTGGATAAAGAAACTTATAACTAACCAGTTTACCGGCATCGTCGTAATAGGTAATCACTTTTTCTTTTATCAAATCTGTCTTTAGAAACCTGCCATCTACTTTATATTCCATATCATATCCGCCATCAGTCATACCCAATGGAATAATTACTTCGTCATGCAAAATTTTGGTAAAGGGCTTGTTGTATATTTTTTCGAAAATATAGGACAATACCATGAAATCCGACTGTCCATATTGTTCTTTTGTCCCGGGTTCAAAAATCAATGGTTTATCTTTTAGCTGTTTTACGATTTCTTTAGTAGGCAGATAGGTATTGCTCTCATAAAATTCAGGGATTCCACTGGAATGGCTAATCAGATTTGTTATTTTTATTTTTTTCCACGCTTCAGGAATTGAATCCAGATATTTACCCAGCGATTCATACAAGTCTATTTTTTTATTATAAATGCTTTTCAGCAAGAGAGTAGAGGTAAGTAGTTTGGTACAAGAGGCAATTTGAAAAGCAGAATGTGGTGTAACTTTATCATTCCATTCTATATTCGCTGTTCCGTACACAGTTTTCTTCACTATTTTTCCGTTTTTTATTACAGCAACAGCAATAGCCGGAATGCTGAGGTCTTTCATCTTTTTCTGAATAAAGGCATCTGTTTTTCGGTTTGCCTCATCATAATTTACTTCCTGTGCAGAAATTTGCTGGCACACGATGAATGCTAAAAAGCTAATTAAGATTGGTTTCATATTAATAAAAGCTTGGTAAAAAAACACATATAACTAATTATTTAGTTATGTAAAGTTAGATAAAGATTTGATATGTACAACTATTTTATTAGTGATATATAAAATTATTTTGTTATGATTTCCAACAAAAAATAAAAACCTCCCTGAAAAGGGAGGTTTTAGATTATAAATAAACCGAAAATTTTAATACATAACGCTTACAGCCTCCTTAATAAGAGCTGTAACTTCTTTTGGATGTGTTGCCAATGATGCATGGCTGGCATCCAGATGTAAAATCCTTCTCGGGTCCATACGTTCTGCCATTTCTTTCTGTGTGGCTGGTGGTATCATATGATCCTGATCGGAAACCTGATACCAGTTTGGTTTGGTTTTCCACGCAGGCTCACCAGCTTCTGTTCCGAAAATACTTCCGTGAATTGGTTTTTGTGATAAAGACATTACCACTGAATCATCAGGATTCAGATCCTGTGCAAAGCTCTCATGGAATTTGTCATATTTGATCCATAAGAAACCTTTGGAATCCGGGTAAATATTGGCAGCGCCTGAGGGCTGTTCTCTTCTGGCAAAAATACCACCCAGGCTTTCACCCTTATCTGGTGCAAAGGCTGCAATATATACAAGGCCAATAACTTTGTCGTGATGGCCTGCGCCAGAAATTACGGCTCCACCATAAGAATGACCTACAAGAATGACTCTGCCTTCCTGCATGTCAATAAGGTCTTTTGTTTTCTGAATATCATCTTCTAAAGATGTTAATGGCAGTTGAACACTTCTTACAATATAGTCTTCATTGTGAAGATTTTCGATAACGTGTCTCCAGTGCGATCCATCGCCCCAGGCTCCATGAACTAAAATAACTGTTACGCTGTTTGTTTCCATAATGTTATGTTTTGGTAGTAACAAATATATAACTGGTCGCGGCTAAAAATGCTTCACTTAAGTTAATGTTTTACAGTTCTGTTTCTGATTCTGCTCAGAGATTGTGGTTTTATCCCTAAATAGCTTGCAATATGTTTCAAAGGAATTAACTGGAAAACCTGAGGGTTTTCTGATAATAAATTATAATATCTTCTTTCCGGAACGTAGTACAAAAGCTCTTCTATTCTTTTCTGGGCACTTAGATAAATTACTTCTGTCATTTTTCTTCCGAATTCCTGCCAGTATGCTTCTTTCCGATACAATTTTTGCAAATCATCTTTATGTAACAACATAATTTCGGAGTCTTTCAAAGCTTTAATATTCATTTTGGATTTTACATTTTGAAGAATACTTTCATAATCTGTGAAAAAATGATGGTTGAAATGAAAATTAAAGTTTATATCTTCTCCGTTTTCATTGATATAGAATGTTCGCATAAGTCCTTCTTTCAGAAAACCTAAATATTCACACTGTTCACCTTCTTTCAGAAAGTATTCAGATTTTCTTAAGGTTATTTTTTTCAAATAGCTGCAAAATTCTTCATAATGCTCCCTGTCTACTAAAAATAATGGTCCGTATGTTTCATAGTCATCAAGTATTTCTTTCATGCTTGTGTTTTATCTTTTTCTGGCTAAAGTTATTGTCCGTAATAAGCAGAGATTAATCTTTCTCTCATTTTGTTCAGGTATTTAATATCCTTGGTATTAGACAAAATAATCAATGAGATATTTTTATCAACCAAATGTACCCAATTAGCACTATGTCCATAACCTTCTCCCTGGCGTTCTGCAAATAACGTATTTATGGTGCCAAACTTTTTAGGATAAACCCAAAGGCCTAAAGCAACATCTCCTAACTCTTTATTTGATGTAAGCATGGTATCCAGAGTAGATTTTTTAATTATGGTATGGTTAAAAACTGCCTGATCAAATATTAGTAAATCTTTTGGTGTGGAATACATTGCGCCCGCAGCGTAAAAATTATCGATATAAGTATTGGTTGGGGTATGAAGTGCAAATGCATCAGATTCGTCTGCAACATAGCCATCATCAATATTCTGCATAATAGCATTATGATGCAACATGCCTGTATTGGACATCTTAAGAGGGGTTAATATTTCTTCCTTCAAAACCTGTTCAAAAGACTTTTTGTATATTTTTTCAATAATTTTTCCTAGTAGGATATAATCACCATTATTGTAACTAAACTTCGTGCCTGGCTGATCCACTAATTTTTCAGAAAGATATGTATTAATAAAATCGTCCAGATCCCAGATCGTATTATCATATGCCTGATGAATAAATTCAGGAGAGCTGATATCCTTATTTTCACGTCCGCTGCTGTAGGTTAGTAAATTTCTTATCGACGCTTTTTTAGCTGCCTCGCCTTTGTATTCTGGATAATAGGTTGCTATTGGGGCATCCAGATTTATTTTACCTCTTTCA
Organism: Elizabethkingia bruuniana; assembly: GCF_002024805.1. NCBI lineage: Bacteria > Pseudomonadati > Bacteroidota > Flavobacteriia > Flavobacteriales > Weeksellaceae > Elizabethkingia > Elizabethkingia bruuniana. The sequence goes on along the minus strand of NZ_CP014337.1, from coordinate 2,710,913 downwards.
TACAATTGCATAATTAATACCGCAGTAAATGTTTTGGTAAGTGAGAAAATATGAAACTTTGTTTTGTCCGAAAAGCTGATGTTATAATGCCTGTCTGCAAGTCCGGTGTATGTAAGCAATTCTGTTTTTCCGTTTTTTGCCAGAAGAACAGCACCATTGAAATTGTCTTTTTTTATACTTGTGTCTATTACTTTTTCCACATTTTGAATTTGTGGATAAATAACATTCATTACAAATATTAAAAATCCTGATAGTGTGTTTTTAGTATTGTTCATATCAGTGCTGTATTTTATTCAGAAATAATAAGATAATAGTTGTCCGGATCCCTCAGAATAAACTGATTTTTAAGAGAATTTTCATTGTAATGAATTTCTTTTTCTATTGCTGCATTCAGAATTTTGGCGTTTTCTAAGATGCTATTGATATTACTGACTCTGAAAAATAAAATAAGACCGTTGCCATTTTCTTTTTCTGCCTCCAGCATTGTAGGGTGGTCATGCTCACCCCATTTATGAAGACACAAGATTACGGTATCGTTATCTTTTAGTATTTCGAAAGTTTCTCCACCATGAGCGCTGCTACAGTTTAATAATTTCTGGTAGAACTGTGAACTTTTGGATACATTTTTTACGGCAATTATGGTTTCTGTTCTTACCATACTTAGCTTATATCTGTTAGTTCAATTATTCTGTCATCTGAAAATTTAAAAATGGATTTGCCCGTTAATTTGAGTTCATTTCCTTTTTTTAATCCGTTTGGCATATCTGTAGCCAAAACAGCGTAGTGATCTATTTCGATCTCAGTTTGATCTTCGGCGTGTTTTACAGATATGATATTTTGTTGTCTTTCGGTGAAGTAAGTTTTAGTAAGTTCAGCCTGTTGTCTGAACTCTTTTTTTCCTTGTAAAAGCAGGTTAGTTTCCCCATCCTGAATATTTTTAAAAATAATATTGTCGTGGAGGTTAGCTACCATTCCGGGAATGTCAAACTGGTTGTAAGCATTAATATAACTTCTGATAATATGTTCTTTTCTGCTCATATGATTGGGTGTTTCTCTTAGATTAGTGTACTGTTTCAGGGGTATAGCGTCTGAACTCTTCTATGTCATGATAGCCAAATACTTCAATTTCAGGATGTTCTTCAATTAGCTTTCGTATTTTGCTGATACTCACCAGACGCAGGTCATCATTTTCAGCACGCATTCTGGCTAATTCATTTACAGGATGACTGCTGTCGCTTAACTCTGCTCTCAGATAATAAGCATCTGCAATGTAAAATATCCATTTATTGTTCGCTTTTATAGCAATACCACAATGTCCTGTAGTATGTCCAAAAAGAGGAATGAGGTAAATTTCGGTTTCGGTATTTACATCAATTTTTCGTGCTTCAAAGCCATACCATTCATCGGTTTTTTCAGCATATGTTTTAACGGCTGGTTGATTAGCCATTGGCAATTTCAGGTATCTTGGATTTCCGGAATTAAAACTTTCATATTCTTCAGACCCTATATGTACAGTTGCCAGAGGAAAATCGGCAACACCGCCAATATGATCGTTATCCATATGAGATATAATACAATCGGTCACCTGTTTTGGATCAAAACCCAAACCTTCAATTTGTCGTATAACAGTCATATCTTCGCTAAAACGATAACCTACCATATCAATAAGCTGCTGACCTATTCTTTCCACGGGATTTTGTGTGTCCAAAAGCCCGATACCTGTATCAATAAGGATAAGTTTGTTGTTTTCTTTTATAAGCAAACAGTGTCCACATACATTATCATGAAGTGGAGAAACAATTCGTACACAGTTTAGGTGGTGTATTTCGGTCATATATTTTGCTTATTATTAAATGCAGCCGGCCATGTCTGACTGTATTTGCAATTTACTGAAAATTCATAAATTTTATGCAGTTATTTTTCTGAATAACAATGCTTTTGCTGAATATAGATATTGTTTCTGTATATTTTGAAAAAAAATATGATTGTTGTAATTTTGCAGAGCATTTTTCAATGCATAAATCTTTGACATGGAAAGAAAAAAGGTCATTATTCGACATTACTTCAGACTTGTATTATTATCATTGTTGGTGGGACTAATATGTGCATTGCTGGCTTTCTCTCTAAAGCATATTACTGAACATCTTGAAGAAAAACTTTTTTCTCTGGCAAAAGAGTATAACTCTTTATTATTTATTGTGCTACCTACTATTGGTATTACGGCAATTTATTTTCTTAGAAAATATTTTTTTCAGAACAGAAAAAATAAAGGGATTACAGAAATTTATAAAACACTGGATCAACGAAAAGATCATTTACCTTTTTTCAAAATACCATCTCATTATCTGAATGGTTTTCTTACGGTAATCTTCGGAGGTTCTACAGGTGTTGAGGTTTCCACTGTTGTTGCTACAGCGACTGTTGGTAATATGGCTTATGAACGAGGTTTTTCTGCAAAAATGTATAAACGCGAACTGATCTGTGCCGGAGTAACTGCCGGAGTAGCCATTTTGTTCGGGAGCCCACTGGCTGGTTGGTTATTTGCGATGGAAGTTATAGCCCGCAGGATCAATAAATCACTGGCAATAAGCTGCACAGCATCCGCTCTTATTGCAGGATTATTCATCTTTTTATTCGATAGTAAACCTTTACTGGATATTAGTATTAGTGGTTGGAAATGGTCGGCATTACCGTTTTTTGTGATACTAAGTTTACTGGGTGGGATTTTGTCAGTTTATTTTACCGTTTTGGTTATCCGTATCAAAGACTTTTTCTCAAAGATTGATAATAATTTTCTTCGCGTAAATCTGGGCGCTCTTATTGTGGGAAGTATGATTTTCTTTTTGCCTGTATTGTACGGTGATAGCTACCATGGACTTAAAGGTATTCTGAATCAGGCTTTACATCATAAAGAAGTATCCATGCTTTTACTTTTAGTTCTGGTATTTCTGAAGCCTGTAGCATCTTCTTTAACTCTTGGTGCTGGTGGCGATGGTGGTGTATTTGCACCGAGTATTGTTTCGGGTGCATTGCTGGGATTATTATTTGCTTTGGCATGTAATACTTACCTTCATACAGATCTTATTCTTATCAATTTTGTCTTGGTTGGGGCTGCAGCAACTTTGTCTGCATCAATCTATGCTCCATTAACAGCTCTTTTTCTGGTTTGCAGTTTAGTGCCTAATGGTTATTTATTATTTTTTCCTTTGCTGTTGGGAAGCTTTGTTTCGAAGTTTTTTGCACAGCGCTTACTACCTTACAATGTATATACTTATGGAATGAAAGCAGGTAAGTGATGGGTGTTTTGGATTTATTCAGGATAAGTAACAGCTTTGTCTAACTCCAAAGGGTTATAGTATTTCTTTATTCTGCTTTGTTCATTAGTCTTCGCCTCTCTTAATTCTTGTGTTTTTGTATATTCTTTTTTAATGGTAACGTCATAAAGACTGAAACTTTCACTACTCAACAAGTGTTTATAGGGTTCGATATAGTGGTCTAATAATAGTCTCTGATAAATAGCCAGTGTAATGTCTATTGGTTTTTTACCTCTTTGTCTCTCAAGTATATTAGTTGTCTCTGAAGCTTTTGAAAGCTTCGTTACTTTGGTTAGTTCATAGTGATAATGGTTCTGAGAATCATATATTTCTACAATCAGCCCAGGTAGACCGCTGAACTTATAGGGGCCTTCGGGAATGGGAATATTCTGTGTGAACCATGCTGTCCATTTCCTCCCTCCGAAATTGGTAACAGCTTTTTGTAATTGGTATCCCTTCTCATTCTTTTCTTCTTTTGTGATCTCCCAGTTGAACTGATCTTTAGACTGTAATCGATAAAAATCGTCATAGGCGATATTGTGAAAGGTCTGGTTGATTTGATCTGATTTTGATTTCAGTAAGTTCTGATCAAAACCTGTATTCATATATCCGCTTCCTCCTTTCTTGACCAGAATAGAATCATGTTGGTAAATATCCATATCATAAAACTTTTTTACACTTGGTGTTATTTCCAAGGCCGTATTGAATTTTTGAGGGTACTTGCTTAGTGTATCTTCTATCTGACTTAATTCATATTCAAAACGTATTGACTGAGCTTTAGTATGTATAGGAAAAATAATAACGGATAGTAAGAGTAGTAATACTTTTTTCATATTCAAAATAATAATGAAAAGCCATTTTTTCTAATAATCAATATCTTGATTTGCTTTCGTTTCTTTATTTTCTTTGTCTGTTTTAGGACAAATATTTGTTTCCCAGGAACCTCCACCATTACATCCAACATGTTTTCCATCTATGCTGGAACACCCTGCAGGGCATGTAACTTCAATGTTTTTACCATTAGAACATGTAGTAGAACAAGTCGAATTGAAACCTCCTATTACGGTTCTAAGGGCATTCCTTGAAAGAGATTTGAAATTTTCCATATCAAAATTTTTTCTGATTAATGATTTAAAATTAAATAATATTTTCAGATAAAAATGGTAAATTATTATTAATATTTTAATAATTAATGTAAAATAATCTTAATTTATGTATTTGCTGGGGATGTGAATAATAAACCTGGGAATGATATAGATGAAATGGGAATAGTGTATTAAATAATATGTTAATTATTTCTTCAGTGACTCATTTGCTTGGCGAAGGATTTGTAATGATTTATTCATTTCATCTTCTTCTAAATGGCCGTAGCCCAATCTGAGAGCAGTAAAGTCTTTGTTTTGATATAATAATGTACGGGGAATAAAAAGATCATGTTGCTGGCAGTGAGCACTTAGCTGAAAGAGATTGACTGGTGACTGCCATTCCATCCATACCGCCAGTCCGCCGGAAGGAATGCTGAACTTTATCTGACCTCCAAGATGTTCCTGAAGTAAGTTCGTGAACAAGTCTCTTCGTTCTTTATATATTTTCGCAGATTTCTTCAGATGCCGGTTAATTTCTCCTTCAGCAATCATTTCGCCCAACGCCTGTTCCATAATAATATCTCCTTGTCTGTCTATAATCCCCAGATATTTACGCATTTCTGTCATCAGGTTTTCAGGTGCTACAATAAAACCGGTACGGAAACCCGGGGCCAGAGATTTACCAAATGAACCTACATAGATTACCATGCCATCGGTATCCGAACTGGCCATAGGCAATATCGCAGAATTGTCATAATGAAATTCGAAATCATAGTCATCCTCTACAATGGCGAAACCATACTGTGAAGCCAGAGACAGTAATTCAATACGTCGCTGGGCACTAAGAGGTACTGTAGTCGGATAGTGGTGGTGAGGCGTAAGGTAAAGCATTCTAATCTTGGTCTTTTTACAAAGCTCTTCTATAAGGTCGGTACGAATGCCCTCCTCATCTACCGGAATAGTTTTAATAACAGCGCCGGATTTCTGAAAGATCATATTTACGGCAAAATAGCTGGGATCTCCTACAACGACCATATCGCCTTCGGATAGAAGAATTTCAGAGATAATGTAAATGCTCATTTCCGTACTTCTGGTAATGAGAAGATTGTTTTTACTGATATGAAGACCCCTGCTCAGGTTAAGATACTGAGCAAGATGTTCTTTAAAGTATTCGCTGCCTTCAGTATTATAATAACCTATTTTTTTATAACTACTTTTACGCTTCAGATTCGCACTGTAAAAGCTGGAATAGTTTCCAATCTGCGATAATCGTGTATCTGGTACACCATCGTTAAAAATATAAGTACACGACGAATGTTCAAAAGGATTGTCCAGAAGATTACTTTGGCGAAAACTAAAGCCTGTCTGTTGTGGATAAGTTGCAAGATCCTGTCTTTTCGGCGTCTTTATATTAATGTTTTTGGTGCTTCCGCTTTCAATGACGAATGTACCTTTGTTCGGAATTGTCTCTACCCATCCCTGTGCATCCAGTTCTTCATATGCGGCAATAACCGTTTTCCGGTGCACTTCCAGAATAATACTCATATTTCTGGTTCCCAGTAATTTCATTCCTTTCATCAGATAGCCCCGCTGGATAGCATTGATCATCTGATGAACAATCTGTAAATATACAGGTCGTGACGATTTTTTATCTATATAGATTATTTTCTTATATAAAAACTGATCCGGACTACTCATTATTTTAAATCTGGTACCATTTAAGGTCCGGCAAGATAATAATTTTGCTTCAAATAATAATATGCAAAAAATAATAGAAGCAATTATCCGGAACAATGAGATGCATGCGAAATGGCTGAATACACTTTCCTTTATGGAAAATGCTGGTGCCCGGAAAATATCTGCCTGTGAAGATCCGGTAACGGTAGATCTTATACAGCTAAAGCATGCTGCAGAAGAACACCGTCATGCTTATTATCTGAAAAAACAAATCCTGAAGCTGATACCGGACTACTGTATTAATTATAAAGCAGATGAAATGCTGGCACAGGGATATACCCGACAATATCTTCACAGATTGGATATGCAGGCCAGTCGTTTTCTGAAAGATACTTTTCAGTTAGACGGAAAAGCACTTCGATATGCCTCTTACCTGTTCGTAACTTATGCAATAGAAGTAAGAGCAGATGAGCTTTATCCTGTTTATCAGGAAGCATTGGATAAAGCGAAATCCAGAGTAATGGTGAAGTCTATTATTCTGGAAGAAGAAGGTCATCTGGAGGAAATGATTCAGCAGCTGGAACGTTTCCACGAGAACTGGGAAAGCTATGCCGATGAAGTTCTGAAAATAGAGAATGAACTATTTCAGGACTGGATCAATGCGGTGGGAAGAGAAGTATTATCTTATGAATCAGCCGGAGCATTGGCATAAGGTATTAGCGGACAGGCGGGAAAATGGAAATTACCGCAGTCTGAAAATACAGGAAGAAGGTGTTGATTTTTTTTCCAATGATTATCTGGGAATTGCAGGTAACAAAGCTTTTCAGCAACATTTACTCGAATTGTTAAATATAAATCCGGAACTGCTTTCCGGAGCTACAGGATCACGATTGATTAGCGGTAACAGTCTTGTTTATGTACAAGCGGAAGAGTTTATTGCCAAAATCCATCAGTTAGAAAATGCCTTATTGTTTCCGTCAGGATACAAAGCGAATCTCGCATTGTTTTCCTGTATTGCAGGCAGGAATCAGACCATATTGATAGATGAGCTGGTACACCGTTCTGTATACGATGGTTGTGCTTTGTCTTATGCTCAGAAAAAGAAATTCAGACATAATGATCTAAATCATTTAGAGTATTTATTATCCCGTGCAACAGGACCCGTATTTATCGCTGTGGAAAGTCTGTATTCCATGGATGGAGACTTTGCTCCGCTAGAAGAAATTGTTACACTGGCAGAACGATATGGTGCCTGGGTAATTGTGGATGAAGCTCATACAGTAGGAGTATTTGGAAAAGGATTAGTTCACCGGCATAATTTACAGAACCGTGTTCTTGCTACAGTGATAACATATGGAAAAGCTTTTGGAATGCAAGGCGCAGTAGTAGCGGGGAGCAGTGTACTAAAAGAATACCTTGTCAATTTTGCTTCACCATTTATTTATTCCACTGCAATGCAGGGATATCAGGTACAGGGGATTGTTGAGGCTTATCAGTTTCTTGAGACTTATCCACATTTAGAAAATGAATTACAAAACAATATAGAATACTTTCGGCAACACCAGATTCATTCTTTGTCTCAAAGTAAGAGTCCTGTACAAATTGTACAATTCCCTGCTGTGGAAAAACTTTGTAAAGCCACACAAGAGCTAAAACAACAAAAGATAAATACTTATCCCATCTTTTCTCCCACGGTAAAAACTGGAAGCGAGCGTTTGCGGATTACACTGCATCAGTTCAATTCAATTACAGAAATAGATGAATTGGCCAGGATAATTAAAAATAATTTATGAAAGTAATATCCAGGCTAATTTGATTACAAAAGAGATAAATGACTGTTTCAAACCACATAGAAACATAGATTTAATAATGAAGAATAAAGTTTTGCATAGAAAATAAATTTTTACACATCAGCTATGTATTCTATATCAGTATCGAAGATACCTTGGTATAACGGTACACGGCTATGTGTCTATGTGATTGAAAAAAATAACAAGAAAATAACAGAATGAATACTAAATATTTTATAACAGGAATTGGTACAGGAGTTGGCAAAACAATCACCTCTGCTATATTAAGGCAATACTTTCAAGCAGATTACTGGAAACCTGTACAGTCCGGAGATCTGGATCAGTCAGATAGTATGCTGGTGAGGGAATTGACCAGTGATGAATTGAGAATACATCCTGAGCGATTCCGTTTGCAATATCCGGCATCGCCACATCAGTCTGCGGCCATGGAAGGAATAGAGATAAAGATTAATGATTTTCAGTTACCTGTGGCAGAGAATATACTTTTGGTAGAAGGTGCTGGAGGGTTATTTGTTCCGCTAAACCACAGGGAATTTATAATTGACCTTATCGAACATTTTAATATCCCGGTTATTCTTGTCGTCAGAGATTATCTGGGTTGTATTAATCATACACTTCTTTCTCTGGAAGTACTAAAATTAAGGAATATCGAAGTTGCTTATGTTGTTTTCAACGGAAACTTTGTTCCGGAAACCAGAGAAGTCCTGCTGAAGCATATTCCGGAAAATTCAAGAATAATAGAGTTACCCGAGGTCAACGATCTTACAAGAGTATCGATTCAGGAAGTGGTTGACAGTATTCAGCGAAATTTAAAGTAAAAGAAACAAATACCGGTAAATACTGATATTAAAAAATAAAAGTAAAAATCAAACAAAATGGCTAAAGAAAGAACATTGCGTCACGACTGGACAAAAGAAGAGTTACTGGAGATTTATAATAAACCATTAATGGAGCTTATTTATGAAGCTGCAACGGTACATCGCGAATGGCATAAAGCAGATGAGGTACAGATATCAACATTGCTGTCAGTAAAAACAGGGGGCTGTCCTGAAGATTGTTCTTATTGTGGACAGGCAGCGCGATATCATACAGATATTAAAGTACAGGCACTTTTGCCTACCGCAACTGTAATGGCCCATGCACAAAAAGCAAAAGAAAGAGGAGCTTCCCGTTTCTGCATGGCAGCTGCATGGCGAGAAGTGAGAGATAACAGAGATTTCGACCGTATTATAGATATGGTAAAAGGGGTGAACGATCTGGGATTGGAAGTTTGCTGTACTTTAGGAATGCTTAGTGAGTCACAGGCTAAAAGACTACAGGAAGCAGGTCTATATGCTTACAATCATAATCTGGATACTTCGGAGGAATATTATGATGAGATTATTTCCACCCGAAAATTTGATAACCGTATCAATACGATAAACAATGTGCGAAAAGCAGGAATTACGGTATGCTCCGGTGGTATTATCGGCTTAGGCGAAACTCATGGAGACCGCGTGGCAATGCTGAGAACTTTGGCTAATATGGAGATACATCCCGAATCGGTTCCGGTAAATGCTTTGGCACGAGTAAAAGGAACACCGCTGGAAAATAATCCAAAAGTAGATATATGGGAAATGGTAAGAATGATTGCAACAGCTCGTATTGCAATGCCTGCCTCTATGGTACGCCTTAGTGCCGGACGTATAGAAATGACAGAAGCTGACCAGGCATGGTGTTTTATGGCCGGGGCTAATTCTATTTTTACCGGCGAGCGGGAAACTTTATTAGTAACTCCGAATCCGGGCGTATCGGAAGATATGCAGATGCTTCTGAATTTAGGGCTGAAGCCTATGGTTAAAGAAAGAGAAACAGTATGCAGCAAGAGTTAATAGATCGGGATCGTAAAGTGAACTGGCATCCTTATACCCAAATGAAAACTGCCAGCCATATTCCCATAGTAAGAGGTGAAGGTTCTTATATTTATGATGCGGACGGGAAGAGGTATATAGATGCTGTATCTTCTTGGTGGGTAACTCTTCATGGGCATGCACATCCTTATATCGCTGCAAAAGTATCCGAGCAGTTGCAAACTTTGGAGCAGGTGATTTTTGCAGGTTTTACCCATCCAAATGCTATTGAATTATCAGAAAGACTTCTGACATTGCTTCCGGATAACCAGGAGAAAGTATTTTATACAGATAATGGCTCCACAGCAATAGAAGTTGCTCTGAAAATGTGCCTGCAATTCCACTATAACCGCGGTGAAAAAAAGAATAAAATTCTTGCTTTCAGAAATGGCTATCATGGTGACACTTTCGGGGCTATGTCGGTAAGCGGACGCGGGTTGTGGACAAATCCTTTTGGTGAACAACTTTTTGAGGTTTTATTTATAGATGTTCCAACAAAAGAAAATCTGAAAGAAATAAAATCTTATATAGATCTGCATGCAAGGGAGGCAGCATGCTTTGTATATGAACCTTTGGTGCAGGGAGCTGGTGGAATGCTGATGCATGAAGCAGAAGCCCTTTCAGAACTGATGCAGTTTTGTAAATCCAAAGAAATTTTGTTGATACAGGATGAAATATTTGTAGGTTTTGGACGTACAGGAAAATTATTTGCTGTTGATCATCTGTCGGAAATTCCTGATATCATGTGTTTTTCAAAAGGGCTTACAGGCGGAACACTTCCTTTAGGGATAACGACCTGTACAGAAGAAATATATAATGCTTTTTATTCAGACGATAAAACAAAAGCATTATTTCACGGGCATTCATTTACGGCAAGCCCTTTAGCCTGTGCAGCAGCACTCGCCAGTCTGGACCTATTGCTGCTAAAAGATACGCAGCGGAATATAGAACGTATTGTCAAACAGCATAAGGAATTTGGAGAAGTATTAAAAAAACATCCAAAAGTAAAAGAGGTACGTCAGGCAGGGACAATCTTTGCTATGGAATGGAGAATAAATGAGGAGACTTCCTATTTCAGTGACATGCACGAGATATTATATCCTTATTTCTTGCAGCGCGGTATACTAATGCGTCCGTTAGGAAATATCATTTATCTGGTGCCTCCTTACTGTACTACTAAAGAAGATCTAGAAGAAATTTACCATGTTATTTTAGAGGCTCTGGATATATTATAAATTTATAATCAGTAAAACAATTAGCCTTGTCAGAGTTCAAAATTCTGACAAGGTTTTGTAAATCATTTTTAATTATCTTTTCTTTTTAAATTATGTTAACTCTTAATAATACAGAATTTCCATATAACTCTCATAGTTTGTGTATCTTTGGTCAATAACCATTAAAATAATTATCATGAGAAAATCTGTTCTGATGTTGATGAGTTTTTTCATTGCATTGACAGTGTTTGCACAACAAAAAGTAAAACATGTAGTTCTTATCGGGTGCGATGGCTTTGGCGCCTATGCTTTGCCGGAAGCGGATATGCCCAACCTGAAAAATTTAATGAAAGAAGGTTCCTGGTCATTAAAAGCACGTTCTGTACTGCCTTCGTCCAGTGCTGTTAACTGGGCATCTATGATTATGGGAGCAGGTCCTACATTGCATGGCTATACCGAATGGAACAGTGCAGTTCCGGAGATTCCTTCCTCAGATCTTACAAAAGAAGGAATGTTTCCTTCCATTTTCAGTATACTAAAAGAGCAGCAACCTTCTTTGATAACAGCATTGATATACAGTTGGCAAGGGATTGATCCGTTAGTTCAGAAAGGAACAACAGATATAAGAATTCCTGCAAAAGATAATGACGATTTCTGTACAGATTCTGCTGTAGAAGTTATCAAAACTAAAAAACCAACATTAACATTTGTGCATTTAGATCAACCTGACGGAGTAGGGCATGATATAGGACATCGTACACCTGCTTATTATGAAGAATTAAAGAAGGTAGATGCGCGTATCGGAAAAATTGTACAGGCTGTTAAAGATGCAGGTATTGCCAACGAAACTGTAATTATTGTAACAGCCGATCATGGTGGTAAGGACAAGGGGCATGGCGGAAAATCTTTGGATGAGGTTCAGATTCCATGGGTTGCTTATGGTAAAGGAGTTAAAAAAGGACAGGAATTAAAAAATACAATTATCACTTACGATACAGGAGCTACTATTGCATGGCTGTTAGGATTAAAAGCACCGGAAAGTTGGAGAGGTCTTCCGGTAAGACAAGCTTTTCTTACTAAATAATAATTAATAAACCTTCTTTCTAAAGGCAGTCTGAATAGGACTGAAAAAAATCATATTAAAATAAAAGAGTTTTTTATCTTTTATTAATCTTTTTACTGTACATTTGTCATAGAAAAAGTAGAGAAATGTTTTCAAAAACTTGTGAATATGCTATTCGTGCCCTGATTTTTATCGCCCAGCAGACAAAGGACGGTAGCAGGATTGGTATTAAAGATATTGCAAAAGGTATTGATTCACCGGAACATTTCATTGCCAAGATATTGCAGGATCTTAGTAGAAAAGGTTTAGTACAATCTGCAAAAGGACCTACAGGTGGATTTTATCTGGACGATTATAATCTGAACAGACCAATAGCGGATATTGTAAAGACAATGGATGGTGACCGTATCTTCAATGGCTGTGCTTTGGGGCTTAAAGAATGCTCCGAGTCTCATCCATGCCCAGTACATAATGAATTTAAGCATATCCGTAAAAATCTGAGAGAAATGCTGGAAAATGCTAAGATAGGTGAGTTTATCAATAAACTGGATGCTCATGAAACTTTCTTGAGGAGAAAAAAAAAATTTAAAACAATAAAAGATAAAAAGGTATTTAATTCTTTTAATATGAAAACACAAATCAGATATCCGTTTGTTTTTGCAGTTTTATGCTTTTGGCTGGGACTAATGCTGAGTATCAGTTTTCTGGAAACACCTTTAAAATTTCAGGTTCCGGGTATGACGCTGCCTGTCGCATTGGAACTGGGTAAACTAATGTTTGGAGTTTCCACCAATATCCAGCTATTACTTGCCGGGGCAGTTATCCTGAACTTTTTACTGGTAAAAAGATATTTGACTGCCGGAATTATAATCTCTTATATACTGCTGGTGATTCTGTTACTGCTTGAAAAGTTCTGGATGTTACCAATACTGAATGCCAGAGCAGATATGTTGGCTAGCGGAAAAGCAGTACAGCCAACTTCTTTGCATGACTACTTTATATATGCCGAGGTTGGAAAATTAATATTAATTGTTGGAGGAATATTTCTTCAGCTAAAAATGATAAAGAAATGAGAACGGGAAGTATAGAAAAAATGTCGGGACACTGGCTTTTGGCAAAAATTGGTAAAAAAGTGCTGCGCCCCGGAGGAAAAGATTTAACCCTGAAAATGCTGGAATTGCTGGCTATCAATAAAAAAGATCAGGTAACAGAGTTTGCACCGGGACTTGGATTCACAGCCAGAAAAGTAATGGAGTATCAACCTGAGGTATATACCGGAATCGATGCAGACGAAGAAGCTATAGAATTGCTGAAAAGGAAATTCTCAGAAACCAAAGCAATATTTCAGAACGATCATGCTGCACAAACAAGGCTGAATGATAACAGTCAGACTAAAGTTTTGGGAGAAGCCATACTTACCATGCAGGCAGATCACAGAAAATCTGAAATTGTAAAAGAAGCTTATCGTATCCTGAAACCAGGAGGTCTTTATGCCATACACGAGCTGGCGCTAATGCCGGAAGCATTGGATGAAAGTGTAAAAACTCACATTCAGCGGGAGCTGGCAGAAGTTATAAAAGTAAATGCCAGACCTCTTACTTCGGATGAATGGAAAAAGGTATTGGAAAAAGAAGGTTTTAGTATACTGAATATTGAGACAGCACCTATGCATCTTCTGGAACCTAAACGAATAATAAGTGACGAGGGCTTTTTAGGTTTCCTGAACATTGCTAAGAATATGGTTTTGCATCCGGGGATAAGGGAAAGGGTTTTGAAGATGAAAAGCATTTTTGCCAAATACAACAAAAACCTGTGTGCGGTAATTATTATTGCCAGAAAAGATTAGAAGTAAAATAAAAAAGTAAACACATGAAAAATTCTATTATGCTTGCTGTTGTTTTGTCTGCAATTTTCGCATTAAATGCGTGTAAACAAAATCCTTCTGAAGCCTCACAATCCGGAAATACTGAAAGTATTGCTGTCCAGGGAAATGCAGAAGAAGCCAAACTGACATCGCCTCCAATGGTGCCTGAACCAATAGGAAACAGAGCTGCAAAAAAGCTGATTGTGCGTCTGGAGACCATCGAAAAAACAGGTGAGCTGTCAGACGGCACTCAATATAACTTCTGGACTTTTGGCGGAACTGTTCCGGGAAGCTTTATTCGGGCGAGAGTAGGAGACGAAATTGAATTTCATTTAAAGAATAATGAGAACAGTACATTCCCGCATAATATAGACCTTCATGCTGTAAACGGTCCTGGTGGCGGTGCAGAGGCTACGTTTGTTGCTCCGGGAAAAGAAGCCGTATTTAATTTTAAAGCCCTGAATCCGGGTCTGTATGTATACCATTGTGCAACTGCTCCGGTAGGAATGCATATTGCCAACGGAATGTATGGATTAATACTGATAGAGCCAGAAGGCGGATTGCCGAAGGTAGATAAAGAGTTCTACATCATGCAGGGAGATTTCTATACCAAAGGTAAATACGGAGACAAAGGTCTTCAGGAGTTTGATATGGATAAAGCAATTGCAGAGCATCCGGAATATGTAGTGTTCAATGGTAAAACAGGAGCACTTCTGGGAGACAATGAATTGAAAGTAAAGGTGGGTGAAAATGTAAGATTCTTTGTAGGAAACGGAGGCCCTAATCTGACATCATCTTTTCATATCATCGGTGAAATTTTCGATAAAGTCTATATGGAGGGGGGAAGCAAAATCAATGAAAATGTTCAGACTACTGTAATCCCTCCCGGTGGAGCTTCAATTGTAGAATTTAAAGCAACAGTTCCTGGTGAGTATGTGATTGTAGACCATGCTATTTTCAGAGCTTTTAATAAAGGCGCTCTTGGTAAGATTAAAGTAGTAGGCGATGATAACCCTAAAGTATATAAAAAGAATAATTAATTGCAGAAGTCAGGCAGCAAAAGTCAGGAGCTCATATCATGCGAAATTTAATATACATATTGGTTATATTCTTTAGTATTTCCTGTTCCGAGAAACAAAATAAAAAACAACCAAAATCTGTTTCCCATGTACTCATGCCAGTTGTAGATACTAAAAAAATGCTGAAAATAGAGGGCGGGAGTTATAAACCATTTGTAGGAAAAGAAACTGACAGTCTGGTAAAAGTAAAGACTTTTTATCTTGATGAGACTGCCGTAACCAATGCAGAGTTTCTGACTTTTCTGAAAGCTAATCCTCAATGGACAAAGAGCAGAGTATTGCGACTATTCGCGGATTCCACTTATCTGAAGCATTGGAAAGGAGATTATGAGATCCCGGATGATGTAAGTCCGGAAGCACCTGTAACCAGCATATCGTGGTTTGCTGCAAAAGCTTATGCCGAGAGTGTAGGGAAAAGACTTCCGACAGTAGATGAATGGGAGTATGTGGCTAGGGCAGACGAAAATAATAAAAATGCCGCTGCAACTCCGGAATTTACACAGCGAATACTGCAACTCTATCAGCAAAAGTTAATGTATAAAAAGCCTGTAAAACAGTCAAAACCCAATGTATGGGGAGTATACGATATGTTTGGAACTATATGGGAGTGGACAGAAGATTTCAGTTCGGTTATGATGTCAGGAGAATCCCGAAAAGATAATACAACCAATGAGACTCTTTTTTGTGCCGGAGCGTCTGTTACTTCATCCGACTTGAAGAACTATGCTGCCTTTATACGTTTTGCTCTCCGGGGCAGCGTGAAAGCAGATTATACCATCAACAATCTTGGTTTCAGATGTGCCAGAGATGCTGAAAATCAATAAAAGTAAAAAGTAAAATGAGAACATTTATTATAAGCTTATTATCTGTTTTTATACTGGGTGGATGCCAGAAAAAACAGAACGAAAATATAGATCCCGATTCTATTTTCAACTTACAGTCATCCTGGGAAAAACCGGATGGTACTAAAATAAAATTAGAAGAGCTAAAAGGAAAGGTACTGACAATGGTGATGATCTATACCTCTTGTAAAACTGCTTGTCCACGATTAACGGCGGATATGAAAGATATAGAATCCAAAGTTGGAAAACAGAATTCAGACGAATTACAATATGTACTGGTCTCTATAGATCCTGAGCACGATACTCCGGAAAGAATGAGAGCTTTTATAAAAAACAACAAACTGGAAGGAAAGCAATGGGTATTTCTGCGGGGTAGTGAAGAAGATACACGGGAGCTGGCTAATGTACTGGCAGTGAAATACAAGAAGATAACACCAATGGACTTTTCGCATTCCAACATCATTAGTGTATTCTCTAAATCCGGTGTTCTGGCTTACCAGAAAGAGGGACTGAATATAGACATTAATACAACAGTGGATAAAATAAAGGAACAAATAAAATAAGTAAAATTTAATACCCCAAAGAAGAAATGAAAAAAATAGTATTTACCCTCGCATTAGCATCTTTAGCAATTATCTCCTGTTCCAAAAAAGAAGAAGCTCCGGAGCAGCCAAAAACTGAATCCAATGTCATGTTGGAAGAACCGAAAACTGCCCAGGAATCTGCAACTGCAGGGACTCCGGAAGAAGAAGGAAAGAAACTGGTAGAAGGAGCGGACTGTTTATCCTGTCATAAAGTAGATGCCAAACTTGTAGGCCCGTCATATCAGGACGTTGCAGCAAAATATACAGACGCTGATATAGATCATCTTGCCGGAAAAATTATTGAAGGCGGAAAAGGTGTATGGGGCGATATTCCTATGACACCGCATGCAGGGCTAAGTCAGGATAATGCCAAGTTAATGGTGAAATATATTCTTTCCCTGAAGAAATAAATAGACATACCTCACAGGCCTTAAAAACCTGTGGGGTTTTAATCAAAAAAATTTAAAACAATAAAAGATAAAAAGGTATTTTATTATGAACACAAAAACAGATTATATCGGAGCTATGGTAGCTGAGGATTTCAGAACAGCAGCTGTATTCAAAAAATATGGAATAGATTTCTGCTGCAAAGGAGGTAGAACAATCTCGGATGCTTGTGAGAAAAAAGGCATAGATGAACAAAAAATCTATGAAGAAATAGAGAATCTGCCTAAAAGCGGAGGTGCTAATATTGATTTTACTTCATGGCCTCTGGATTTATTAGCAGATTATGTCGAAAAAACACACCATCGTTATGTAGAAGAAAAAACACCGGTTTTACAGGCATTTCTGGATAAACTTTGTAAGGTGCACGGAGAAAGGCATCCGGAACTTTTTGAAATTCGTGAGTTGTTTGATGAGTCTGCGAAGGATCTTGCAGCCCACATGAAGAAAGAAGAGCTTATCCTTTTCCCTTTTGTCCGCAATATGATTAAAGCACAACAGACTGGTGAAGCTCTACGACAACCGCATTTCGGAACGGTAGAGAATCCTGTGAATATGATGCAGCATGAGCATACTGTAGAAGGAGAACGGTTTGAAAAAATAGCACAACTAACAGACGGGTATACACCTCCTGAAGATGCCTGTAATACATATAAGGTAGCATTTGCCATGTTACAGGATTTTGAAAATGATCTGCATACTCACATTCATCTTGAAAATAATATACTGTTCCCTAAATCTATCCATTTGGAAAAAGAATTTAGCGCATAATAACCGGAAAATAAAAAACACATGACACCTAAAAAACTATGGACCTGGCTGGCCGCTGTAATCATTACTTCATTTGCGGTACTTATATACTACGGCGTGGATATCTACCGCAAAATACCTCCGATTCCGGAAAAAGTAGTAACCACAGAAGGACAGGTATTGTATACAGGACAGGATGTAAAAGACGGACAGAATGTATGGCAGTCTATTGGCGGGCAAACGGTAGGAAGTGTCTGGGGACACGGCGCTTATATTGCTCCGGACTGGACGGCAGATTATCTGCACCGTGAAGCGGCATTACTTCTGGATGAACTGGCTAAAAAAGATAATAAAGTCTACCATAATTTACCTGATGAAGAGCAGGCCAGATATAAGATTTTATTACAAAAAGAATTACGGACTAATACTTTTGATGAGACTTCCAATACGATTGTAATTTCTCCTGAAAGGGCAAAAGTACAACGCGAGTTGGCGGTTTATTATGAGAAACTCTTTATGGGAGACCCTTCGATGAATAAGCTCAGAAATGCGTATGCTATCCCTGTAAATACTGTTAAAGATATCGGGCGTATGGAAAAGATGAATGCCTTTTTTGCATGGAGTACATGGGTATGTATTACGAGCCGCCCTGGGGATAATGTTACTTATACCAACAATTGGCCACATGATGAGCTGGTAGGAAATACACCGCCAAGCTCATTGCACATGTGGTCCGGATTCAGCATACTCATGCTATTAGCTTGTCTGGGGATTTTAGTATTGTACCATGCCCGGAACAAAGAAGAAGAAATAAAGGAGGAATTACCTTTGGAAGACCCTTTGCGTAATATGAAGCCTACACCTTCGATGAAAGCAACCCTGAAGTACATCTGGGTAGTAGCACTTTTAATTCTTGTGCAGATGTTAGCTGGTGTAGTAACAGCACATTATGGGGTAGAGGGCAGCGCATTTTATGGTATCCCTCTGGATCAGTATTTACCGCAATCTGTATCGCGAAGCTGGCATGTTCAGCTGGCTATTTTCTGGATTGCTACTTCCTGGCTGGCAACAGGACTATATATTGCTCCGGCTGTTTCGGGATATGAACCGAAATATCAGAAATTGGGAGTGAATATATTATTTGGAGCTTTACTTATTGTAGTGTTGGGATCCCTTACCGGACAATGGCTAGGTGTAATGCAGAAATTAGGACTTGTGGATAACTTTTTATGGGGGCACCAGGGTTATGAATATATAGAACTTGGCAGAATATGGCAGATTCTGCTATTAGTAGGATTGGTTTTGTGGCTTATATTAATGTTGAGAGCGTTGATGCCTGCATTGAAAAAGAAAGACGAAAACCGTCACATGCTTACACTCTTTGTACTGGCATCAGTAGCGATAGCCATGTTTTATGGAGCAGGATTGATGTACGGAAGACAAACACATATGGCTATTGCCGAGTATTGGAGATGGTGGGTAGTGCATCTTTGGGTAGAAGGTTTCTTTGAAGTATTTGCTACAGTAGTAGCTGCCTTCCTGTTTACCAGATTAGGTCTGCTGAGAATGAAATCTGCAACCAATGCGGTATTGTTCTCTACTATTATCTTTTTAGCAGGAGGGATTTTGGGGACATTCCACCATTTATATTTTTCGGCAACGCCTACAGCTGTTCTGGCATTAGGGGCAACCTTTAGTGCTTTGGAAATTGTACCGCTAGTGCTTATCGGTTACGAGGCCTATCACAATTATCAGCTAAGTAAATCTACCAAATGGATCAAAGCCTACAAATGGCCAATTTATTGTTTCATTGCAATGTGTTTCTGGAATTTTCTGGGAGCCGGAATATTTGGTTTTGCTATTAATCCGCCCATCGCATTATACTATATACAAGGGCTGAATACGACGGCTGTTCATGGTCATGCAGCATTGTTTGGTGTATATGGGATACTTGGTATAGGACTTATGATGTTTATGCTTAGAGGGCTATATCCGGAAAGGCAATGGAACGACAAACTGATAGGCTGGGCATTCTGGCTTATCAATATAGGTTTGTTGATCATGGTAACCATTAGTCTGTTACCTATCGGAATTATGCAGTCGATGGCTTCTATTAAAGAAGGCTATTGGTATGCGCGTTCTGCTGAATTTATGCAGACGGACATAATGCATTTTTTACGCTGGATGCGTGTGCCGGGGGATATCCTGTTGGCACTTGGAGAGTTGTTACTGGTTATATTTATTATAGGGCTGAAGTTCGGATGGTCGTTGAAAGAGAAAAGATAAACGTACTGAAGCAAATCTTCAGAGCAAAAGTGCTCTGAAGATTTTATAAAAACACATCGTATGAAACGTAATGAAAATATAGTTTTGCTGTCACACGACCACCATTTTGGACTGCTGTGTGCTTGGAAAATACGTCAGGGATTAAAAAAAGAAGCTGAAATTGAACGTATAAAGAATTATGTACAATACTTCTGGGCTTCTCATCTTAAGGAACACTTTCGGGAAGAAGAAGAAATTTTGTTTCCTTATGCTAATGATGAAATGGCTGATCAGATCAGAAGAGAGCATCAGTTAATCAAGACTCTTGCTTCTGATATTGAAACAACTGTAAGCATTGAGTTATTAACAGCTTTTGCAGATGCTCTGGAACAACACATCCGCTTTGAAGAGCGGACGTGGTTTCCTCATTTAGAAGAGATTTTGGATACCCAGACACTGGAAAAAATAGGAAAGGCTTTAGATCTTATTCATGAAACAGAAGCCGATACCTATCATGATGAATTCTGGAAATAATATTTTCAGAATCTGGTATTCCCGGAAGGATCAATATATAAACATTTGCTTCTATGAAATCAGGATTTGTTTTTCAGAAAGTTTAACATCAGTTCATTCAGTTTTTCAGGCTGCTCAAATGGAATATAATGTGTAGCATTTGGGATGATAGCCAATTCTGAATTGCGGATAAGTTTGTGGATAAGTCTGGTATGCTCATCTTTAATTACATCATCACTTCCGGCAACTATCAGAACAGGATTGGTAATAAGGCTGAGTTGATTAGATTTAATATCCGGATGATCCAGCATAAGCTGTATTAGCCGCTGATTGGTTTTAGGATCATTACCTGCTATTTGTTTTTTGAGTGATTCAATTAATTTTTCCTTTACACCAACAGGATTCATGTTAGCGCCAATAGCTACAACACGGTTAACCATTTCAGGATGCTCATAATTAAAAATCAGAGCAGTATTGCCACCGTCGCTCCAGCCTACAATATCAACCTGTTCCAGATTAAGACTTTTGGTAACCTGATACAAATCTGCAGCAAACTTCTGATAACTATAAGTATCTTGTGTAAGGTCTGTACTTCTTCCCTGACCTCTGGTATCTATAGCTATTACACGATAATGTTTGGCAAAAAAAGGAATCTGCTGAGAAAAATCGGAAATACTTCCGTTATTTCCATGCAGAAATAGCAATGGTTGCCCCTTTCCATATTCTTCATAATAGATTTTAGCATCTTTCAGATCTATATATTTTCCGTTTTTATTTTTGCCGTAAACTGTTTTTTGTGCTAGGTTTTTTTGTTTATAGTAATTAATGAGGGATTCTGTATCAGGATCGTTCTTTACTTCTGTTTCTTGTTCTTCAGTAATATCCTTTTCTCCTTTAACTTTATCATAACGGATGTCGAGGTTGGTAATAAAACTTCCTTCACTAGTTTCCCAGTTTCCCTGGCTCTGGTATCTGAATAGCAGATTTTTTGAAAGCGACTTTTTAGCAGAAACACCAAATACGAAATCTATATCGGGTAGCGCTTTATGATCTACTAATTGCAGAGTAACTGCTATCTTGTCCAGATTGTTGAAGCTTAATTTATATTCCGAAAGGTCAATTTTTTGCCAGCCTGTAGTTGAGGTTTTGTAGATGATGTTTTCCTGTAAAAGAGATCGGTCCGGTTCATTATTTGTTACACTGTAAATATTTAGCTTCATTGTTATCTGTTCGAATCTAGAACTTGGAATAATATAGAAGTTATAAGAAACAGGCCTGGTCTTTTGGTATACAGCGAAAATATTGCCCTGTTCTATAGTGGGAACATTCTGATCGAACATTTTAGAAAAAGTGAGGAAGGGACGGGACTTTTGACCAATTGTTTTTTCTTTCAGCTTCTTAGCGCCCATTACAACAGCCTCAATGGTTGTAACTTTGTAATCCATCACAATATTGCTGTTGGTTTTTAAATCGTTTGCAGGAATATTTCTGTCCGAATATCCGGCTGCAGCGAAAATGATTTCCTTGTTTTTTACTTCGTCAGGAATCTCCAGTTTGTAATTCCCATTCCCGTCAGTAATGGTTCCGGTTTTGGAATCTTTTATTCCTATTGAACAATAAGGGATTACTTTGTTATCCTGATTTTTTACATTCCCTGTAATAACAGACTGGGCATAAGCATTGATGCTCAATAAAGATAGTAGTGTTATACATCCAAATTTGTACATGTTTTTATGGTATTTATATATATGACACCATGTAGTGAGAAAAGTTTCACCAGATTTTAAACTTTAACTATTATTAACAGCTAATCAGAAATTAATAAAATACTTTCCCAACCGGATGAAATTTAATACATAAAAAAACAGCCTGATAAATTTCAGGCTGTTTTTATTATCTAATCGTCCAGATTTCCACCAAGTGCTTTGAATAAAAGAACATTGTTTCGGGTATTCTGATGCTGAAACTCCAGTAAATCCAGTTCAGCCTGTAGCTTATTCTTTTGAGAGTTAATTAACTCCAGATAATTGGCATAGCCAGTAACATATAAATCGTTGGACACTTCAATTCCTCTTTCCAGGAAGCCCACTTCTTCAGATTTTAATTTTAAAACTTTTTCGTAAATCTTAGTTTGCTTTAAAATAGACTGAAGCTCATTATATGCTGTAGTAATACTCTTCTGATAATTAAGGAAAGCGATTTCCTGTTCTTTGTCAGCGACATTGAATTCATGTTTTAGCTGACCTTTGTTGAATATAGGAACAACCAATCCGCCTAAAAGCTGGGCTGCCAATGAACTAGGCTTAAATAATGACTCTGCAGAAAATGAATTAAAACCTACACCTGCACCAATATCTATACGAGGATAGAATGCTGCCTTTGCAGCTTTTGCATCAGCATGTGTAGCTTCCAGTACATAATAATTTGAAGCAACATCCGGTCGGGAATGGATAATATTTTTTACATCTATAGATTTGTTGAGAATATCCATATTGCTTGTTATAAGTACTTTACTGCGTTTTACTTCACCGCCGCAAGATCCGGTAAGTGTCATTACAGCCTGTTCTACTGCTACGATTTCGGCTTTAATATGCTCCACTTCAGCCAGCCAGTTGTTGTTTTGTGCTCTGAATTGTTGTACAGCCAGCTCGGTTGCTTTTCCTACTGCTCGTTGTGCCGTAATAATTTCGAAAGCGCGTTGCTGGAGCTGATAGTTTTGTTTATAAATTGTTAGTTTATGATCCAGCGCTACAAGTTGATAATATAAATTGGCAATATCTGTAAACAACTCTACCTGTAGCAAACGCAAACCTTCTGTGGAAGCCAGATATCTTTTCTGTGCTGCTATCTTTTTATTTTTCAGCTTTCCCCATGCATCTATTTCCCAGCTGCTTCTTGCGCCCAGCCAGTAATTGGGTGTAAAGTCACGATTGATCTTCTGTTCATCTGTAATATTAGGAGAGAGGTTGGTATCGTAGTTACCAACACCCTCCATAGTATATTTACCATAATGATCTCCGGACACAGATGCTCCGATATCCAGTGAAGGCAGTAAATCCATTTTCGATCTTCTGAGGAAACTGTTCGCAATTTCTACACGCTGTTGTGCAATCTGAAAATCGGGATTAGCTTTAACAGCCTGATCGAACAATTCGATTAAGGACTGGTCGTTGAAATAGGTCTTTATATTCACTGGCTTAAATTCCGCTTGCTGATCTTTTCCAGACGGCAGAATATTGACGGGTAATGCTGGTGCTTTTTTTATTTCAGATACCTGCGGAGTAGTACATGAGTTTAGCCCCAGCACTACAAGAGGAATGTATATAATTTTATGAAACTTTTTGTTCATCTTTCTTCTTGTTTTCTAGTTTGGCAAAAAATATGTAAAGTCCGGGGATAATGACTAATCCGAAGATGGTTCCGATAAGCATACCACCAGCTGCTGCAATACCAATGGAACGGTTTCCTGTGGCTCCTGCACCCGTTGCAATACATAGCGGAATAAGTCCGGCTACAAACGCAAAAGATGTCATCAGGATCGGACGAAGACGCTGGCGTGCTCCTTCAATGGCTGCAGGAATAATGTCATAACCTTCTTTATTCCGGGCGATGGCGAATTCCACAATCAAAATGGCATTCTTAGCAAGTAATCCAATCAGCATGACTAGTGCAACCTGTGCATAAATATTATTGTCCAAGCCGACCAAAACCAAAGCAATATAAGATCCGAAAATACCTGTTGGTAAACTCAGAAGTACCGGCATTGGCAGCAGGAAACTTTCGTATTGTGCTGCAAGAAGCAGATAAACAAATAATAGACAGATTCCGAAGATATACACCGTCTGGTTACCAGAGAGAATTTCTTCCCGGGTCATACCAGACCATTCGATGTCGAAACCTCTCGGAAGTGTTTCAGCTGTTACACGTTCTACAGCTGCAATAGCATCTCCGGAACTGTAACCCTCAGCAGGTTCACCATTGATCATGGCCGACATGTACATATTATATCGGGTAAGAACTTCTGGCCCGTATACCCGTTCTATCGTAATAAATGTAGAGAACGGAACCATTTCACCGGCATCATTTTTCAGATACAGGTTCAGGATGCTTTCCGGTGTGTCACGGTGTTCCGGACTTGCCTGAACCATTACTTTATACATCTGGCTAAAGCGAATAAAGTTGGTGGCATAATAGGACCCAAGCATAGTCTGCAGGGTAGACATGGCATTGTCCACAGATACTCCTTTTTTAGCAGCCATGTCATAGTCAATATGGATCATATACTGCGGGAAGGTAGCGTCGAAACTGGTAAAGCTATTCTGGATTTCAGGAGCTCCATTTAGTTTTTTAATAAATTCCTTAGTGACTTTATCGGTATTGACAATGTCTCCGCCCGAACGATCTAATAATCGAAGTTCGAAACCACTGGTGTTACCAAATCCCGGAACTGTAGGGGGAGCAAAAATTTCGATCTGAGCATCGGAAATACCTTTTGTTTTTTTCGATAGTTCAGCAATGAATTCATTAACAGAAATATTCCGGTCTTTCCAGTCCTTCAGGTTAATCATTGCCATACCATATGAGGCCCCAGCAATTTCTGTAACAATACTATATCCGGCAAGGGTTGTTACGTTTTCTACACCTTCAATTTTTTTAGCAATTTCGGTAACTTCATCCAGAACTTTTTCAGTTCTTTCCACTGTAGCACCTTGTGGAGTTGTTACGCTTACATAAGCCATTCCCTGATCCTCCATTGGGATAAATCCGCTTGGTAAAAATTTGGATGTAGCCCAAGTAAGTCCAATAAACAGGAATAATAGTCCGAAAGTTACTGTTGTCCTTGTGGCGAATTTGGAAAGTACGTTAGTATAGCCTTTGGTTAGTTTATCAAATCCATTGTTAAATCGCTGGAAGAGTTTATCCACAACATTTTTCTTTTTATTGTGGTCGTGTGGTTTCAGGATAATGGCACAAAGCGCCGGTGTTAGCGTTAATGCATTGACTCCTGAAATAACAATACTAATAGCCAGTGTAAGAGAGAACTGTCTGTAGAATACACCTACAGGCCCGTCCAGAAATGCTACCGGAATAAATACTGCAGACATTACAATGGTAATAGCGACTACAGCACCTGCAATTTCCTTTGTTGCAGTAATGGTGGCATCCAGAGGACTGAGGCCTTCTTCCATTTTAACATGGACAGCTTCAACAACAACAATGGCATTATCCACCACAATACCAATGGCCAGAACCAGAGCGAATAGTGTTAGTAAGTTAATGGAGAAATCCAGCGTCTGCATAAATGCAAATGTTCCGATTAAGGCAACAGGTACAGCCAGAACCGGTATTAATGTAGAGCGCCAGTCTTGCAGGAAGATAAATACTACAATTCCTACAAGGATGAAGGCTTCAATCAATGTATGCAATACCGAGTCTATGGAGGCATCCAAAAATCGGGATACATCGTAAGCCATATTGTATTCCATGCCCGGAGGGAAAGAGGTTTCTTTCAGCTCCGCCATTTTTTCTTTTACGTTTTTAATAACTTCCGAAGCGTTGGAGCCTGGACGCTGTTTCATCATAATCGATGCAGATGGTCTTCCGTCGGTTTTGGATACCATTCCATAGTTCATGGCTCCAAATTCTACTTTGGCAATATCCTTTAATTTTAGGATTGTACCGTTGGCGTCCGCACGAATTGGTACTTCATCATATTGTTTAGGATCGAAGAATTTTCCGGTATATTTTATAACATATTGCAGCTGACTGGACGTCTTTCCGGATGTTTCACCTACTTTTCCGGGAGCTGCGGCAATATTCTGCTTTTGCAAAGAAGTAATAACTTCATCTGCCGAGATATGATAGGCTGCCATTTTCTGAGGATCCAACCATACCCGCATGGAGTATTCCTTTTGTCCCATAATTTCGGCACGGCCTACACCATCAATACGTTTTAGCTCCTGCAGAATATTGATATCCGTGAAGTTATAAATAAACTGCTCATCCTGACTTTCGTCCTTACTGGTGATGTTAAGATACATCAGCATACTGTTTACCTCTTTTTCAGTAGTTACCCCTGCGCGGATAACTTCTTCAGGCAATTCATCGAGAACAGTGGTTACTCTGTTCTGTACGTTGACGGCAGCTACATCGGGATCTGTTCCTACTTCAAAGAATACCTGAATAAGGGTTAGTCCATCATTGGAGGTTACTGTCGACATATAAGTCATTCCGGGCACACCATTGATGGCTCTTTCCAATGGAAGAGCAACTGCATTAGCCGATACTTCGGCGTTGGCACCTGTATACCTTGCTGTAACAGTTACAGAAGGAGGGACAATGTCCGGAAATTGGGTAATAGGTAATTTTAATAAAGCCATTACACCCAATAGGACAATAATTATAGAGATTACGAGCGAAAGAACCTTTCGCCTGATAAACATTTCTACCATTTCTAGTTGATTTTATAGGTTATGAAAGGATTTTAATAAGTCTTCTTTATACGGATAGATTCACCATCTCTTAAAGACTGTGTACCTTCATAAACGATAATATCACCAGTTTTTAGTCCGCTGTCCACAATATAAGAATCTCTAAGCGTTGATCCGATACCGATATTCCTCATTTTGACTTTATTCTGTGAATCAACTATAAAAACATAAGTTTTATCCTGAATAGAAAATGTAGATTTTTGCGGAATAAGTATAGCGTCCGGCTGGTCTTCTGAAATAATAAGCTTTCCGGAAGTACCGTGTTTGATGAGGTGGTCAGGATTTGGAAAAGATACTTTATATCTGATAGATCCTGTAGCCTTGTCAATTTCGCCCTCAGCAGTTCTTAGAGTCCCGTTGTATTGATATTTCATTCCGTTTGGCAGCATTAGCTCAATTTTCTGATGAGCTCCGATTTTGTCATTAGCCAGCATCTCAAAATACTTGTTTTCAGGAATAGAGAAATAAGCATAGATTTCATTAAGCTGGGATAATGTTGTAAGGAGAGAACCATTTTCTACAAGACTTCCTTCTTTGTATGGGATGACGTCTATAACCCCGTCGAATGGTGCTACAATATTGGTGAAGCTTATTTTCTGTAGAACAGTTTTACGCTCGGCATCTGCATAAGCTAATTTGGCTCTTGCGGAAGATAGCTTCGCTTTTACCATTTCCAGTTCGTTACCGGCAACAAACTTTTTGTCGTAAAGGCTCTGAATTTGTTTTACTTCTACTTCAGCAATACGGACATCTGCTTCTGCCTGTTTAAGGCTGGCGTTAGACTTTAAAAGTTCCATTTGTAATTCAGCATCGTTAATCTTGAAAAGTCGCTGACCCTGCTTTACGAATTGGCCTTCATTAACCGAAATATATTGCATGATTCCTGCAATTCTGGAATGTATTTCTACATTCTTTTTTGCCTGAATATCAGTTACAAACTGGTTGCTTACTAAGGTGTCTTTTTTGATAATTTTTAATACGGGTACATTTTTTACTTCTTTGTTAGCTGCATCTTTGGCCTTGCTACATGAAGCAATAAGTAATACTGTAACAATACAGATTATTACATGTTTTAAATACATTGTTGAATATTTTAGTTGAAAAGTGAATTTTATAAATCTGATTATAAGTCACTTATGTCTAAAATAATTGAAGTAAATGCAAAAAGGATTTAACGGAACATTTAATATGGACCGGAAGATCCGTAACGTAAACCTTCTTACCAACTTTAGAAGGGGCTAAGAGGCTGTAAAAATAGGAATCGTCGTAGAATACTTTTTTTAGAACATGAATCGTTCTGCTTGATACCAGAATACTAATATCCGTATCCTCACCGAGATCTATGGTGTGAACAACAATACTATCCTGAGTATTAGGAATATTTTTAGTGACAGAATCAGTCCAGTCATTGCTAAAAATACTTACAAAGGACAGAAAGAATAATAAGATGTATGAATTTATATTTTTCATATTAAATTCACTCAGTCGTAATAACTATTAGTTTCAGCTGCAAAAATAGTGAGTTTATTTTAATTTATCAGAATAAGTAAAAAGCTGTACAGAATTTAATTTGGCTCTTTCTGCATTTCAGAGCGTTCTGTTGGGGTTTCGATGAGGTAAAATTATTTTATTGAAATATATCATGTTCAAATACAGCATACCAGAATTTAAATAATTGCAAAAAAACGTATTCTGTAAAAATAGATATATGTGCTTATATTAAAAAATGAAAAAGCAGTTATGAAGAAAATATTATTTTCAATATTCAGAGATCATGGCTATTCAGAGAATGATATCAAAAATATTTTCCATCAAAACTGGATAAACTTTCTGATGAATAATTGGGATTAGATAAATGTAAGACTTGGAACTGCACTTTTGTAAGGCTGCAGTTTTTCGTTATCAGAATCAGTTTCTGTAATAACATAATCTACTTCGGAAAGATCAGCTATTTTCATTTTTAATACCGTATTTAGTTTCTCGGATATTGAAAGAATAGCTACTTTTTGTGAAGCTTTTATCATCATTTTTTTTACCTGGACTGTATCCCAGTCTGAATCTGAAAAACCGCCTTCTATGTCCAGTGCATTAGTGCCCAGAATCAATAAATCAGCTTTAATACTTCCTAATGTATTATAAACATCACCACTAATGCACATCTGGCTGTAGGGAGAGATTGCTCCACCTATCATAATTGTTTTAATATTAGGTTTGTCCAGTAATTCTATAGCTGAGATTACAGAAACCGTAAATACAGTAATATGCATGTCATTCGGAATTAAGCGAATAAATTCTCTTACTGTAGTGCCTCCGCCCATTAATAAGACCATACCGTCATGCAATAATTCAAGCGTTTTTTGAGCGATAATCTGTTTAGCTTCCCCGGAATATACCTGGGTAGCAGCAGAAGAGTGGTGATAAGCCTTTGTCATGGCACCACCTTTTATCTTTATAATTAGTGATTCTGCTTCCAGTTCGTTAATGTCTCTTCTTATGGTATCCTCAGAAACAAAAAGTTGATTGGAAAGTGTATCAAAACTAACACGGGTATGCAGGTTAATTTCTTTTAAAATATGAGCTTTCCTTTCTTCTTTGGTATAATTGGCTAAATGATTATGATCCATGTTTTTTTATTACATACAAATTTAAGTAATTCAGACTTGCTGAAAAACACCGATATAGAATTTTAGTCAATATTATTAATGTATAAGAGTGTTATTATATTTCCCTTTTTGGTGTTATTTTGTAAAAATACTTGCGCATGTCGTTTGAAAAAATCATATTTGTATACCAACCA
Source organism: Elizabethkingia bruuniana (assembly GCF_002024805.1). Lineage (NCBI taxonomy): Bacteria > Pseudomonadati > Bacteroidota > Flavobacteriia > Flavobacteriales > Weeksellaceae > Elizabethkingia > Elizabethkingia bruuniana. The sequence goes on along the minus strand of NZ_CP014337.1, from coordinate 2,681,231 downwards.
AATAAAATATTATACAATGAAAAAGTTACAAAAAGACGAACTTAAAAAGGTTAATGGAGGAATGGCTCCAAAATGCTGTATTGACTGGGATCCTATAAAAAGAAGATGTGAAATGTGGGATGGCGGCTGTCTAAATCCTTAATACAAAACTGAAGGCAGGTATTTATATCTGCCTTTAATATTCAATTATACGCAACGAAAATATCTGAATGCATAGTCAGAATCAGATATAAATATCCAAAATAAAAAAATAGAAGAAGGAGTATAAGCTATATTCTTTATTTCTGTATTTAGTGAAAAAATATTAGTATTGAAAAAATTTCCATTCTATAAGCAGCCTGATGCCAAGGACTGTGGTCCTACATGTTTGCGGATTGTAAGTAAATATTACGGAAAAAGCATACCATTACAACAAATACGTGGTCTTTCTGAAACCACACGTGAAGGAAGTAGTCTGTTAGGGCTAAGTGATGCTGCAGAAAATCTCGGATACCGCACACTAGGTGTACAGATTAATTTTGATGATTTAGTGTCCGAAGTTCCGCTACCTTGTGTTGTTCACTGGAACAAAAACCACTTTGTTGTGGTTTATAAAATTGAAAAAAAGAAAAACGATTATACAGTATATGTTTCTGATCCAAGTTATGGGTTAATTACTTATACAAGGGAAGAGTTTATTAAATTCTGGATTGGGGAAAATGCAGATGAAAAAACAGAAGAGGGTATTGCTCTTATTTTGGAAACTACACCTGCTTTTTATCAGACTGAATGGGATGATAAAGAAAGTAAAGCCAGTTTTAAATTTCTTTCAAAGTACTTACTAAAGTATAAAAATCTGATTTTGCAGCTGGCAGTTGGGCTTCTGGCGGGAAGTTTACTTTCTTTGATTTTTCCATTTCTTACTCAAAGTATTGTCGATGTCGGTATTCAGAATCATGATATTAACTTTATTTATCTAGTGTTATTAGCACAGGTGATGCTTTTTGCAGGCAGGATGGGAATAGAAGTTATTCGCAGCTGGATCTTACTTCATCTTTCTACCCGGATTAATATTTCTATTATTTCTGATTTCTTTATCAAATTGATGAAGTTGCCGATTAGTTTCTTTGATACAAGGATGACCGGTGATATCATGCAGCGGATAAATGACCACCATCGTATTGAACAGTTACTAACGAACTCTTCTCTCAATACTTTATTTTCATTGGTCAATCTTATTATATTTAGTATTGTACTATTATTTTATGATTACCGTTTATTCCTAATTTATCTTTTAGGAGCAGTTCTTTATATTGGATGGATTACTTTTTTCCTGAAAAAAAGAAAAGAGCTTGATTATAAAAGGTTTTCACAGATTTCGCAGGAGCAGAGTAAGGTGATAGAGCTTGTTAACGGAATGCAGGAAATAAAAATGCACAATGCTGAAAAGCAAAAGCGTTGGGGATGGGAGTTTCTGCAAGTAAAATTATTCAAGCTTCGTATCAAATCACTTTCATTGGAGCAATGGCAATCTGTAGGAGGTAATTTTATCAATCAGATGAAAGATATTCTGGTTAGCTTTTTATCAGCAAAACTGGTATTAGATGGTAATTTGACTCTGGGGATGATGCTTTCCGTGCAGTATATCATCGGACAGTTAAACGGACCGTTGATGCAGCTTATTGATTTTATTCGCCAAACTCAGGATGCAAAAATATCATTAGAACGTTTGGGAGAAATTCATGATAAAGAAGATGAAGAAAATGCTGAAGAGCAGTATGCGTCAGAGATACCTCAACAGGACATAGAGGTTAAAAATCTTACTTTTCGCTATGTAGGCTCGGATGCTTATGTTTTTGAAAACCTTAATCTGAGTATTCCTTATCAGAAAACAACGGCAATTGTTGGAGCCAGCGGAAGTGGGAAAACAACATTGTTAAAATTACTGATGAAGTTTTATGAACCACAGGAAGGTGAGCTCAAAATAGGAAATACACCGTTAAAAAATGTTTCACCACGCTTTTGGAGAGATCATTGTGGTGTTGTGATGCAGGAAGGCTATGTCTTCAATGATACTATTGCCAATAATATTGCAGTTGGAGAAGATTATATAGATAAACAAAAACTTCGAAAAGCAGTTGATATAGCTAATATTAAGGAATTTATTGAAGGGCTTCCGTTAAGCTATAATACTAAAATAGGAAATGAAGGTATTGGTGTGAGTGGCGGACAAAAGCAACGTCTGTTTATTGCTCGTGCAGTTTATAAATCTCCCGAATATATCTTTTTTGATGAGGCGACCAGTGCATTGGATGCTAATAATGAAAAAGTTATCATGGAAAATCTGGAACAGTTCTTTAAAGGAAAAACAGCTATTGTTATTGCTCATAGATTATCAACTGTGAAGCATGCTGATAAGATTATTGTTCTGGACAAAGGAAAAGTGGTAGAAGAGGGGAATCATACAGAATTAGTTGCATTACAAGGAGAGTATTACAGATTAGTGAAAAACCAGTTGGAGCTTGGAAACTAAAAATTATTGATAAATAATTTGAGTGTTTATTGTTAAAAGTATTATTTTGGTAAATAACCAATTAAATATTTAATATGAAAAAACTAATTAGAAATCAGTTGAAAGAAATTCAAGGAGGAAAAGGAATTTGCAGACCAAGCGCAGGCTTTAACTGTGAAAATGGTTTTACTTGTTGTGCAAGATTTCAGGGGTATAGCGGATTGTGTTATGCTATAGGTGATGAACCTGCTGAATGTTGGCTACCATAATTGACTTTTGGATTGAAATATTTGAAAGGCCTATTTTAAATTAGGCTTTTCATTTTTACTGGGTATAATTAACCTTGGCAGGCTGGAAATGAATATAGTTTAATTTATTTTGTCTTGTCAATATTGTTATATAATTAATTAAGGAATGATTGATTAGCACTATAAATAATAAAATATTGACAAATAATTTTTCAATATAGTGTGAAAAATCCTATATTAGATTTACTAATCAATAAAATATTTATTATGAAAAAACTTGAAAGAAAAGAGTTGAAAAGTTTCTCAGGAAGCGGTTCTAAAGTATGTAACAATCATCTTGTTCCAGGAGATCAACTTCCGGAAGAAGGAGGGTACTATGATTGTCCTTGTAATACCCAGGTATTTTGCAGAAATATGGGAGCTTGTATAACAGTTTCGGCAAATGGTATTCCTGATTTTTGTGAAATCTAAGTCTCTAATTTAACCAAATTAAATATATTCAATATGAAAAAACTAGAAAGAAAAACGCTTAGAAATGTAAAAGGAGGAGCGGTTTTACCGGGAGGTCCTGAGGCATGTGGAGATTGGTGTTTTGGAATATGGCGTCCATGTGAAGCAGAACATTTAGCTTGTCCAGATGGTGGAAATGATCCTGTCTTTGGAGGTAATGATGTCTATCCTATAGGCTTTCCCGTAAAATAAGAATGCTTTTATAAAATCACCAAATTAAAACATTATGAAAAAATTAGTAAGAGACCAATTAAAGGTTATAACAGGTGGATTGGCATGTAATCCTGGTGCTGGCATCGATTGTCCCGGAAAATCAAAATGTTGTGCACTAAGCTTTGATAGTCCTTCGGGAATTTGTAGGGCATCAACATACGAAGGGGCATGTTGGGCTCCTAATCCTTAAAAATAAAATATAGACTAAATAAAACAACCAAATTATTTATATTATGAAAAAGATCGAAAGAAAAGGACTTAAAGAAATCGTAGGTGGCGGAGAACCATTACCAGAAGGATGGGGAATTTGTATTGTTAAAGGCGAACATATCCCAACACCTTGTAATGAGTATTGCCCGGATAAAATGAAAACTCAGCCTATCTGTATGGCTCCCAATCCGGGGAATCCCTTCTAATATTCATTAACAGAATATTAATCAAGAATAAGTAAAAGTATTCAATCTAAATAATTATGAATCCTTTTCAAGAAAGGATTCATAATTTTATTATATGGAAGTAAAGAGAGATATTTTAGACGAAATAGAATTGCGTTCTGAAGGTGTACAGGACATTTTAACCCGTCCGCCACACTGGATGATCCGATGGGGAAATACTATTATTTTTATTATTTTACTACTCATATTATTAATGAGTTATATTATAAAATACCCCGAATTTGTACCTTCTCAGGTTATAATCTCTACGCAGAATCCACCAGAGAAATTAGAATCAAGAATTAATAGTAAAATAGAAGCTCTTTTTGTAAAAGATCACCAAGTGGTTAATAAAGGGGAGCAATTATTAATTTTGCAGTCCACAGCACACTATCAGGATGTGCTAAAACTTCGGGATATAGTTAATAATTTAGACAACAGGCAGCTGCAGAATTTTCCTTTAGTAGAAACTTCCGGATTTAAATTAGGAGAAGTTCAGGGAGATTATAATGCTTTTGCCAAAGCTTTAACAGATGAACAGCTATATACACGTCTTCAGCCGTACGCTCCGGATAATGTAGCTGCAGAGCAGAGCCTTTCTGAATCCAGAAACAGGATTCAGGCGTTACAGCAGCAAAAAAGGCTGGAACAGGCGAAGTACGAATTGTCTAAAAAAGAATTTGAAAGATCACAACAGCTTTATAATCAGGGTGTGATTTCTGCATCTGAACTAGATCAGGAAAGAATCAAACTTCTGCAGGCAGGACAGAGTGTGGAAAATGTTAATATGTCAATCTCACAGCTACAGGAAGGGATTTCCGGAATACAAAAGACCAAAAGTGGTGTTTCTATTAATGCACAGAAAGATAAAGTTAACTATTCTTCCCAGGCAATTCAGCTGTTCGAGCAATTGAGAAAATCTCTTAACAACTGGGAACAAAATTATTTATTTACTTCATCTGCCAATGGAACGGTAAGCTTTCAGCAATATCTGGGAGAGCATCAGTTTGTGAAAGCAGGAGAAGTATTGATTACAGTGATGCCTAAAGAAAAGGAAACACTGATTGGCAGGCTGACAGTACCTTCAGTCAACTCCGGAAAAGTTAAACCGGGACAAAAAGTTTTAATAAAATTAGATAATTATCAGTTCCAGGAGTTCGGAATAGTAGAAGGTCGTGTGCGAAATATGTCCTCAGTGCCGGACAAAGATGGAAACTATTATGTAGATGTAAGTCTTCCTAAGGGGTTAACAACCTCTTTTAATAAAAAATTGTCTTTTGATAAAGAATTAAAAGGCAATGCAGAGATTGTAACACAAGATCTCCGACTGATAGAGCGTTTCTTCTATCAATTCAGAAAGCTATTAGGCTATCAGAGCTAAATAGCATATAACACAAGAAAAACACCAAAAAATTATACATTAAAATCACAACAATATTGATATGAATTTTGACCAGCTAATACACCAGTTAAAACTCGATAAAGAAGAATTTTATTTTCAATTTAACTCACATCCTGATTACCCATCAGCACTTGCGTTGAGTGATACACTGGGCTTTTTCAGAATAGAGAATGATGCTTATGAAATAGAAGAGGATATATGGGGAGAACTTCCTGATAAATATGTAGCGATAGTAAAGCAGGATGGACAGAGTAAATTTACATTGGTACAGCGCACAAAAGATGGCTATGATTTGTTTTCGGATAAAAAATACCATTATTCTGAAAAAGAATTTTTAGAAAATGTTGGTAATTTTGTGCTGATCATGAACGATCAGCACCAGGAGAAATCTGATAAAATAGAAAAAAAGAATATATTCTATATACTCATTGGACTGTTTCTGTTAATCAGTTTACCATTTAATACATGGTGGGTAAGCGCTTTTAATATTTTGAGTGTTATAGGAATTATGCTTTCCTATGAACTATTCTTTCAGGATCTGGGACAAACTTCCGCTATCATTAGTAATATTTGTGGTGGTGGGGCAGGTCAGGGCTCCGATGAGCGTTCTTCCTGTGATAAAGTAATTGGCTCAGGTACGTTTAGTTTGTTCGGATTAAAACTTCAGGATTATAGTTTTATCTATTTCCTGAGTTTATTTTTCATTGGTATACTAATTCCGTTTTCAGGAACCGTTTTATTTGTATTAAGTACAATATCCTTACTTGTAGTTGGATATTCACTATATATGCAGTCTGTAGTGCTTAAAGCTTTTTGTAAAGTATGTCTTTTTATAGCGGCAATTCTTATAGGACAGTTTGTATTAAGTCTCCTGAAATTAAATGGAGGGTACCATATTTATCCGTTCCTGATCTCATTGGTACTTATGGGAGGGATATTTGGACTTGTTTATTATCTTAAAAATTTAAATCTGAAATATGATGAACTGAAGAAGAATCATATGAAGAATATAAGATTTAAAAGGAATTTCCAGTTGTTTAAACGAGAGTTAGAAGCTGAGGAACCTATTACCTTTGAAAATCCTAAAGAATTATTCTTTGTAGGTAATCCTGGTGGTAAGCTTCATATGGCAATAATTTCCAATCCTTATTGTGGATTTTGTAAAGGAGGACATGAAATTATTCAGAAGTTATTGGAAAAATCAGAGGATATTTCGGTTCAAATAAGGTTTAATTATCGTGACTTCCGTGCAGATGAGAATTTTAAAAAGCTCTTATCCAAGCTGTATGAAATTTATTTAAAAGATCAGAAAGAGTTTTTGACGGCTTTACACTTCTGGTTTGAAAAAAGAGATCATGATCTATTTTTCAAGACTTATGGCGAAGCAGAAATTAATCAGCCATTCCTTCATGCATTGGAAATACAGACACTCGAAAATGATAAACATTCACTGAATTTTACACCAATATTTATTGTTAATAAGTATAAATATCCAAGCGTATATGAACGCGAAGATATTTATTATTTTATCGATGATTTGATGGAAGAACAATAGTTTCTAATCCAAAAATAATATAAAAGAGCCTCAATTTGGGGCTCTTTTGTTTAATTGCAGTACCCTAATTTTAATTATTTTGTGACTTTAATCATTGATGTGAAATAGATTGTTATTTGTGAATGAAATAATTATTTATTTTCTTAAATTCACAAAAATGGCTTTCAGAGCTTTTATAAATATTGACAAAATTAAAATAATATGAAAAAAATTATTTTAGGAATTATAACAGTACTTGTTCTTCTGGTTGTAATTGTATTGGTAAAGACTTATACTTATCCGTTTAAAAAAGTAAATGTAAATGCAAAGTCAGCAATGAATATTCCACAGAATGATTCAGCGATATATCGATTTTCGGAAGGATTGAAAATTCCGACTATTTCTACGGGGGAGTTAGGTGATTTTGACTATACCAGTTTTGACCAATTTAAAAAATATTTAAAAGAGACTTACCCTCTTATTTATCAGCATACAGAATACCAGGAAGTAAACGGTTACGGATTGGTTTTTAAGTTGAAGGGAAGTAATTCAGGTTTACAGCCTATTCTGTTTCTTTCCCATATGGATGTTGTGCCACCCGGCGATGCAGATGTTAAAAATAAAGGAGGAAATATTTTCAGACCACAGGATAAACCAGCTGCTTCTCCAAAAGAAGTAGCAGAGGACTGGGATTATGCACCTTTTTCGGGTGCTGTTGCAAACGGACGTATTTATGGAAGGGGAGCATTGGATATGAAGGGAATGCTTTTCTCTTTAATGGAATCTTTGACTACACTTATTAAAGAAAAGCATGTGCCACAGCGGGATATTTATCTTGCTTTTGGTTTTGATGAAGAAGTTGGCGGAAGAAAAGGAGCCGTAAAGATTGCCGAATATTTTAAATCGAAAGGATTGGAATTTGATGCTGTTTACGATGAAGGCGGAATTATTGTAGAAAAAGGCAGTATATCCGGAATTGATTCTGATGTCGCATTAATAGGATGTGCAGAAAAAGGCTTTCTTTCCGCCAGAATAAAAGTAAAAGGATTGGGAGGACATTCTTCCATGCCACCTATGGAAAGTGCAATTGGAAAAGCCGCTGTTATTATGCAGCGATTGGAAGATCATCAGATGAAACCAATGATTACTCCGTTAATACAGGAATTTTTTGACAATGTTGGCGGAGCAATGCCTTTTACTAACCGTATGGCTATTGCAAACCGTTGGCTGCTGAACCCTGTTTTGCTTTCACAGCTTACTAAAAATAATTCTACCAATGCATTAGTGCGCACGACTACAGCTCTTACAATGATGAAAGGGAGTGATGGGACCAATGTGCTCTCTCCTGAAGTAGAATTTGTAGTGAATTTCAGATTACTTCCCGGAAATACTGTGAAAGATGTTAAAAATCATATCGCTAAGGCTACTAAAGGCTTTGATGTGGAAATAGAAGAAGTTGATAATACCAGAGAAGCTTCTGCAGTGTCTTCTACAAAAACAAAAGCTTATAAAGTAATAGAATCGGGAATTAAGGAATTGTATCCGGAAGCTTTAGTTTCTCCTTACCTTACTGTAGGTGGTACAGATGCTTATAAATATCAGATTGTAAGTAAGAATATTTACAGATTTATTCCATTTAAAATAAATCATGCCGAACAGCAAAGTATCCACAGTACAAATGAATATATCAGTATTGAAAACTATATGCGGATGATTCGCTATTTCGAATATGTGATGAAAAATTATGATAAATAACGTATAGTCCTCAATATAGAATATATTACTCTTAAAAAGAATCTTCCGAAGGAAGGTTCTTTTTTTTAATAAATAAAACTAAATGTTATATTAGAGGTTTGAATTATACTCAAGTTTAAATATTAAAAATAATAAGATTGGAAGATAAAATTATTGATTTTTTTAGAAGAGGTTTGGCTTATATATTTGATATTTATTTTATTACAACATCTCAAATAATTATTTTTTCATTGTATAGATATATTTCTTCAGATCTTTTTCGATTAAGTTTGTTGTATATAATTCAAAATTTTAGATTTTTATTTTTAATTAATACTTTGTTATATTTCTTTTTGTGTGAATATATTTTTTCAAAAACATTAGGAAAGAAAATTTTTAAACTAAAAATAGTATATAATAAAAATCGGCTTTTATCAGCTATTATTCGCACACTTATAAGATTATTTCCATTTGATTTGTTCTTTATTCTTATTCCTAAATATAAACCTTTGCATGATATTCTGGCAAAAACTGAAGTTATTAAACGAGGTTGACAGAGTATTTATGAGAGTATTAATATTAAGTTATCTCCACAGGATATCTTCAAAAACTTTCTTCATGTCATTGCATTGGTCGGCATTAGTGAAAAATACATGACCGAACTCTTTTTCCGGGTTAATCATAAATGATGATGTAAAGCCAAGGTTATTTCCACCATGCCAGTAATTAATTGAATTTTTAATTTTGACCACAGCCAGTCCCAGTGTCCAGTTTTGTATTCCAAAGTAGCTTTTTATTGGGTCATTATCATCCAGACGGGATGCTGAGGTGAACATCTCTTTATATTCTTTTTTTTGCTTCATGAGTTTAATAAGGAATTGTGTATAATTTGATGTGTTGGCATAAAGTCCGCCAGCGGGGTCAAATATTGCTCGATCTCTGATATCTTTTACTTGTTGTCTATTTTGGTATCCAGTTGCCTGATTGTATTCCGCTTCTTTTGTTATCACAAAATGAAAATTTTCCAAACCAAGTTTTTTGGCAACCTTTTGTTGGAAAACCTGATCGAGATTCTGAAGATTGGTATTGGTAATTTTAGCAATGACTTTGGCCAGGTATACAAACGCTTCACCGGAATACGAGAATTTTTCACCAGGATTGAATAGTAATGGAATTGGTGTAGTTTCACTCCAGTTAGGCAAACCTGTTGTATGGCTCAGAACCATTCTGGCTGTAATTTTTTTATAACGTTCGTCACTGATATTATCAGCCGGTAAATATTTATACAAAGGTTCGTCTAAATTTAGTTTTCTCTCATGTACAAGCTTTAAAACAAAATAGCTGAAAACAGGTTTGGATAGAGAAGCGGCTTCAAAAAGGGTGTGATTGGTAACTTGTTTTTTCTGCTTAATGTCTGAGACTCCAAATCCTTTATTGTATACAATTTTACCATTATTAATGATTGCGACAGACATTCCAAGTACTTGCAGGGAATCCATAACCTTTTTAATTCTGTTTTCGAAATATGGTATGCTAAGATTTTTCTCAGTATAAGTTTTTATTTGGGCTGAATAAAATGTACAACTTAATAGAAATGAAAATATACTTATTTTCATAGTTCGTTTATACAAAATTAGGAAATAATTAATAGAACCCTTCTGCATATTTAAAGCAGAGGGTTCTATTATAAGTGTTTTTGGGTATTGTTATTTAAAATAAACATCAAGATCTGTTTCTGAAGAATTAATATGGTAATTGTCTGTTTTTTGCCAAATCATACAACCCGATTCTTTCCATGCTTCAGGAATTAGTGGTTTAGGATTGTGTGAATATTCGGCAAGCCATAGTGGATATTTAGAAAAGGCTTTATCATTCAGATATTTGCTTAAAAAATAATAATCTGAATATATAATAGGAGTTGTATTTGTTTTGTTTTCAATCCATTGTAAGAATTTTAACAAATCATTTTTAAGTCTTTTATTATCTATGTATTTTTTTGGGAGGCTTAGCTCCTCGATGTCTATAATGAGGGGAAAATCAGGAGATTTTGTTGCTCCAACGGTATTATAAAAATGGGAGGCTTGTTGAACAGGGTCCTGAGTATACATATAAAAATGATAAGCTCCTTTTGTGATATTATTTACTGTGAGAAATTTCCAGTTTTTTATAAAATCAGGATCAATATCTCTTTCGCCCTGAGTAGACTTGCAAATAACAAAATTTAGTTTGTCTATTTTTGGTAAATCTTCTATAATATTACCGTTCCAGTGGGATATGTCAATGCCTACTAGTGATGTGTTTTGTATCGTATTGCTATAAATACTGTCTTTATAATCTATTGCTTGTTTTGCTTTAATATTTGAATTGTTTGGAGTAAAACTATTTGTTTTTCCAGAAGCGATAAAATTGATATTTTCTTTTTTATTATCTGATTTTATGACTTTATAGGTTACAACTGTTAGTGCTAAAATATTGAATATTAGAAGTCCTAATACTATTCTTGATATAATGTTCATGATTTATATTTATAATTGAATTAATAATATTATTTTGATAATCTTTATCCTGGAATTTGAGCTCTTAATATTTTTTCATATCCTTCAATAATATTTTTAAGGCCTTCTGTATTTTCACCGGGCTTTAAAATGATTTCAAGTTTTGCTGTAGAAGATTTCCGTTTTTTTCCAAATAAATTTCCAGCCTTTAGCTCATCATTAGAAAAACTAACTAATAACTCATTATTATCTAAAGCTATTTCTAGATTTGTAGTTAATTTAACTTCATCTATTTTAGGTGAGTAGACAGGAATCAGTGTTATTATAGGAGTATTTACAGCTACATTTTTTATACTGCTATCTCCCATTTTTACTGGATAGTTCAACGAAACAGTTTTGGCAATCAAGCCTCCATTTTCAGATTGTTCAAAGTATGCATTAATAAAGTCATTGTGTGAACTCAATAAAGTATCATTAGCAATACTTATAGAATCATTAAGAGCTTCTATTAAGTTTTTTAAATTTACCATATTAGTTATTTTTGAGATATTTTGCTTTTTAATTTTGTGAAATTTTCATAGGCTTTCTTTACCTCTCCGATACTAGAAGTAGAAATTTTTATTTGTGCTTTACAGCCTTGGCACTCGAAACTTGCTCCTGCTATTAGTGCTTGTACATTATATATAATATTAGCGTTGCAATTTGGACATGGGAGTTTTTGGTTGATTGTCATAGTTTTAAGATTTTAGATGAATATTATGAGAGTAAAAATTTAGTAGTGTGGTTAACCCTATTGGTAATGGTATAGAACCTCCTGTAATTTCTACAGCTATTTTGGATTGGTTTCTCCTTTGAATAGAATTACTTTCTTCTTTGGAAGAAGATATACTTCCTCTCATTTGCATTTTTTTTTCATTTCCGGTTTCGTTGGTATTATTGCTGGGAGTTAAAGATGTAACCTCCATTTCAAATTTTACATTAATGTCTTTTACACATAGAGAGTTAAAAGGTAAAATGGTTATTAGAGGTAAACCAACGTTGATCGTTTCTACAGGTAAATAATCATCTTCGGATGGGTTGTTTTTTTTTATTATTAAGTTTACCATTTTAGGTATAAAGGAATCTTCATGAGTTTCAAAACAGGTTTCTATTAAGAATTTCACCTGTTCTTGAGCCATTTTAGAGTTTGCATTTGCTGCAGCTATAAATGGAGCAGCTAAAAGATCCTCTATAAGTGCTGCGTTGTGTTTGTATTCTTCTGGATCGCTCATTGTAATACTATTTATTGGTTGATAATATGTTTGGAGGGATTACCTCCAAACATTTATAAATTACTGTATATTATGCCTTTGTTGTTGGTACAGGCATCTGAATAGGTGTAATATTTTTACTATATGCTTCAATAATTGTAAGTACACCTTGTGGAAGAGGTAGTTGACCAGCATGTACTTTTACACTATACTTAGCACTGTTGCTTTTTTGATAGTGTGTTTCATTAGAAGATGATTCTTTAGAATCATAACTAACACTTCCATGTACTGTTACTGAAAGGGGACCCCAACCGACTTTTGCTTCAAACCCTCCTTGTCCGCTTAAATCTGTTTGTTTACTTAGATTTGTATCTTGTGAAAAACTGGATTTTACTTCCATTTCAAAGTCTACATCTACGTTATCTACAGCCAATGAGTTTAAGGGAATAATCGTTAAAATAGGTAGATTGAAAATTGTAGTGAATGGAGTAACTACAGCATCTTTCCCATCTGTTGCAGGAGTAATTGCATTGTTTTGTAACTCCATATTGATAATGATAGGAGTATAGTTATTGGTTTTGTCATCCTTGTTAAAGCATGTGTCTAATAAGAATTGTGTCTGTGTGTATGCCATATTGGCATTTGCTTTAGCAGCAGCCAATAATGGTCCCCCTATAAGAGAGTCTATAGGTAGCCCGGAGAATTGCTGGGCTATGGATAATAATTGATCGTCCATTTTATTAAAATTTTGTGATTTTTTACCTATTCTATACAGTTTTCGGCTTCCCTGTTAATTATTATTTTTTTGATAAAACATTTGTGGAGGACATGCTTATTTGTTGTAAGTGGTTAAGCCAGACCATCTGTTGCTGTAGCACCATGCCAAAATCAGAATACTATTAGTTTTCCCGAAATAATTGGCCCATGTGTTGGTCGGTGTTTTTTCATTTGCTCTTACAGCTTTAACAGTTTGTAATTCTACTAATTTGTCCTCCTGGTAGAAATCATCTTCTCCGACTAAATTACCTTGAGTGTCACCATGAGTTCCGGAAAGAATATAAATCATTACCTTATTCATAGATTGTGGACCAAGGTTCTTGCGAATGTATTTTACAAGTTCTGTAACCTCATCGCCATTTGTGATGTTATCAAAGCCATAGATTGGCTGAGGTCTGGATGGCTTGGAAATAATTACTGATGCCATAATTTATTTTTTTTAATTTCACCTACTCTATATAGTTTTCGGCTTCCCTATTTTTACATTGCATTTATTTTAGGATCAGATGGTAATTGTTTCATGTGAGCACATGTGGGTCTATTCCATTTAATAAACTTGTTGTAAATTGTAACTAAAAGTGCTAGCTTCTTTTGTTAATCTGAAGTGAAATTAGAAATATGAATAAGGAAAATAAGATATAATGTCATGAGGTAAATATTCTATGACATAAAGTTTAAAAAATTTGGTATGAGATTTAAGATGAAATTTTTTTTACATGATATAAATAATTTTCAAACCGCTTAGAAAATTTTGTAACAGGATAAAAAATCTTTATACTTATTACTCAGTACAATAGTGTGATTTCCATGTAATAAAATGATGTTTTCAGAGAGAGTAACTTCTATGATTTTGTCGATATTGGCAATGAAATTTCGATGAGTTCTAATAAATTTATCAGAATCTAGAATAGGTAAAATTTTAGTAAGGGATATTTGTATTAAAAATCTTTCGGTTATAGTAACTACATGGCAGTAGCGTTCTTCTACTTCTATATATATAATATCTTTTATCAAAACTTTTTTAAGACTTTTCCCTTTTTTTACAAAGATAGAATCAGTACCCATTATAGAATTATGCATTATACTAAAAGTATCTTCTTTTTGATAAAATTTTTCTATACCCATTTCTATAGCATACAGTATCTCTAACTCATTAAATGGCTTTAGTAAATAGCTAAATGGTTTGGTTAGTTTTGCTCTTTCAAATATCTGACGATCTGATGAACTCGTAAGGAAAACAAAAGGCTTAGCAGTTTTAGGATTGTTATTGATGGTTTGTGCTAGATTTATTCCTTGTGTGCTATTGTTTAAGAATATATCAATAATGACAAGATCTGTTGGATGGTTGTAAAAAAAATTTAGAGCGTCTTCGTAAGTGGATGCTATTCCAGTAATATTATAATTGTTTGCCACCAATACATTTGCTAGTAACAGACCTTCTTCTGCAGAGTTTTCTACAATTAGAATATTTATTTTATCCATTTTTATGTCTTTAATAAAAAGATAGTCACTTTAGTTCCTTTATTCTCTACTGATTTCAATTCTAGAAAATTATTGTTTTTTTTCTGATATTAATTCGCAGAATTGGAATCCTAAACTCTTATATTGATGATGATGATTTCTATGATTTGCATGAAATTTCTTTTTGTGGTTCTTTACTTCTACTTATTCCAATGTCTTCAATGGTAATAGAAAAATAATTATCAGTAAGTATGTTTTCATTGGTGCTTGTGTTTCCTTTAGGTAAATTATACTTAATTGTATTATCCAAAATATTTTTTAGAATAATTTTTAATGATTTCCAATCTGCATAAATTTTGATTTGCATGGATATCCCATTTTTATATGAAATGTCTTTTTTCACCATCAAAGAAATATAATTGTAAACTATCTGCTCTATGATGGTGTTTGAACAAAATGATTTTTGTTTAATATGTAATTGGTTTGTCTGAAGACGCTATCATCTAGTAGCCTTTCGAAATGTACAATTGTAAAATCGCATTCTTTATTAAAAAAATGAAGCTTTATGAAAAATAGAATTTATGGGAAAAGATGAAGTGGCTTCTTTTATTTTAATTTCTATAAAACTTTGTGTTTGCATTGTAATATAAATGCTAAATAATTAACCTATATAATATATTATTTAGGTTAATATTCTATATAGAATATAGTATATACTATATACTATTCTATTGATAACAGCTTTCTGGAATGATTTTGCTGATGTTGAATAATGAAAATATTATTTTGATTTATATAAATTTTTACCAATAATAAGAATGTTTGCACTTATTTGTACAAAGTTCCTGTCGTCATCAGAATAATTTGCTTGTAAAAGTTGCATTAAAGGATTTTCACCACTATTGTTTTTGAATTCTACAACGCTACCAGTAGTAAAGTTGAAAGGAATTGTTTTTTTTCTCATAAATATATAAATAGAAGTTGATTTGATATATGCAATTTAATAAAAAAATGATATTTAATTATTTATTCTTATAATAATATATAATTATTTGTAAAAATATAATTATATGTATTCTTATTTTTTTAATTAAATTCTAATCATTTTATATGATAAAAAAAGATGAATATTTTTATATTTATGAATGTTATTGTGGATAGATATTTTTAATCTGTCTAAAAAAAGCCTTTACTTTCCGGGAATAATAGTCGTATTTTTACAAAATGGAACTGGAAGAAACGATTATTGAGATTCTAAAAACAAAGAAAACCAAAACCGGCGGAAACTGTGGAACTTATGCTGCTGCAATGTGCTATGATCTGGATATTCCTTATCAGGATGTAAAGCCTATTCTGGAAAAGCTGGAAACAGAAGATAAAATCTTTTACCGCATCGGAGTTGCTGGTAAACTTATTTTCTGGAAATAGATTAGTATTATTCTATAAAAAATAAAGGAACTTTTCGAGTTCCTTTTATAATATAGTTTTATGCTGTAATATGAGTGTTTGAAGAAGAGTCTTCTTCCTGTAAGTTTGGTAATTCCTTTCGCCTTCTCCAGAAATAATAAGCCATAATTGAAGTGGCAATAGGCAGACCAATTCCAAATTCATCTATATAATACATCGTTTTTCCGTTGTCTATCGTAAGTGGTGTAAGTATAGCTTGTATAAATAGATTATGGCTTGCATGTAAAATAACACCAGTCCATAAGCTGCCAGATTTCATACGGAACCAGGTGAAAATAAAACAGCAGGCAAAGATCATAACTGTGAAACAAATTAATGCCAGCCATTTTGGACCACCTGTATTATAGTTGGAAAAAAGCAGAAGTGGATAATGATACAGAGACCATATAACACCCATCCATAAAGAAGTCGATGTATAGGAATTCATTTTTGCCAGTTGGGGAGTAAGAAATCCCCGCCAGCCAATTTCTTCCCCCAGTGCAGAGCTCATAGATCGGATCATTCCAAAACTACCCATTAACAAAATATATAAAAAGATTACAAGTCCGTCAGGTAAATTCCATCCCATTCCTTTGGCTGTTTCCGCTACAAATTCATGATTGTAAAAACCGCCAACACCACTAATCCAAACCACTAAATAAGGTATCAGAGAATAGAGTAATGGTATTGCAAAAGCCAACAATTGATATTTAGTAAGTCCCCATTTCCAGCCTAGAGACGCAATAGGGATTTTGCGGATACGACAGGTAAGCAGCGCTGCGATAGCAGGACACCACATAATAATCATAGCGTAAGATATGGCGCCACCACCGAGCTGCCCGGTTTGGATGCACATATAATAAACCGGAATACATAAAAGAAGAGTCAGCCCCAAGTAAGTGGCAACGTTTTTTCTGATCTCCGGTTTGGAGGTTAGAGTATTTTCCATAAACAGATTTGGTGTGATTAATTTTATTAAAATTACATTTATTTTATTGATTGACTTGTTTTTATATTAATGTTTTTCTGTTACACATATATCTGTCAGGAATATTGAAAAAACTGTAATTTAGTCTGCAGAAATATTTCTAAATTATGTCCAAATTAAAAGCTGCCAGAGAATTGAATAACCTGACACAGGAAGAACTGTCGGATAAATCAAAAATATCTGTCAGAACTATTCAGCGTATAGAATCCGGAACAGAACCTAAAGGACATACACTACGGGCTTTGGCTCAGGCACTGGATGTAGAACAGAGTTCATTACAGGAAAATATAGTTATTTCTGAAGTTGAAACTTCTAACGAAGAAACAAAAGCGAAAGAAGAACTCTCTGATGTAAATTATACTTCTATAAAAATTATTAACCTTTCATCTGTACTTTTTATTTTACTACCACCTCTCAATATTTTGGTTCCTTTACTATTAATGTATAAAATGAAGCAAAAAGACAATGTGGTGAAGCAGATTATCTCCATTCAGATTTTATGGACGCTTTTAGCTCCTGTTGTATTTATACTAGGAATTTTTTTTAAACCAGGGCCTCAGATTACTTTAGTAATTATGATATTTATTGTATTGTCCAATCTGTTTATGATTCTGCGGAATGCAGCAGAGATAGATCGTAAAAGAAAACTGTATTTCAGGCTGAATTTCAGTATGATATAATTTGTGTCAGGGCTTTGTCGGGTTTTTGTCAGGTTTGTTTTTAAAAGAAATTTATCCTGAAATATAATCTTTGTCAAAAAAATAACAATGACAAAGTGTACCCATTTTATCCTTTCTTTTTTTATTTTGTCCTTTAGTGTAATGCATGCACAAACAGAAAAAACAGATCCTCTTTATAAAACAATTATGTCAAAAGACAGTCTGTTTTTTTCAGTAGCTTACAATAGTTGTAATATGCTGCAGATGGAAAATATGTTAAGTGATAGCTTTGAATTTTATCACGATAAAGGAGGCTTCGCAAACAAAAAGAAATTTATAACTGATTTTAAAAACGGATTATGTAAATCTCCGGAGACCTATCAATTAAAAAGATTTCTGATTGGAAAAAGCACTGAGATCTATCCCATGTATAAAGATGGAAAGATATATGCTGCCATTCAGAATGGAGATCATCTGTTTTATGAAAAGATAGGAAATCAAGCTGAAAAATTGGTTGGAGAAGCCCGATTTACCCACCTCTGGATATTGGAAAACGGAGAATGGAAACTTAAGAACTCATTGAGCTTTAATCATCATCCAAAGCAAACCACTGATAGTGAAACAATGTTTGATAATGACCGGTCGATGGAAAGCTGGCTGAAAGAAAATAAAATTCCCAATCTGGGATTAGGAATTATCGAAGGAGGGGAGCTGAAGCACATTAAAGTGTTTGGCGAAATAAAAAAAGGATTTTCTGCACCCAATAATACCCTTTTCAATGTCGCATCTCTTACTAAGCCTGTAACAGCAATGGTGGCATTACGCCTGATCAGTCTCGGGAAATGGAAGTTGGATGAATCACTTGATCAATACTGGATAGATCCGGATCTTGTAAATGATCCGAGGCATAAGAAGCTTACTACAAGAATTGTGCTTTCGCACCAGACTGGTTTTCCTAATTGGAGATGGATGAATAAAGACAAAAAGCTGAATTTCCAATTCGATCCCGGAACAAAATATCAGTATTCAGGGGAAGGTTTTGAATATCTCAGAAAAGCTCTTGAAAAGAAATTTGGAAAAACATTGGAACAACTGGCGCAGGAACTTGTTTTTCAGCCTTTTCATATGAATGATACCCATTACATCTGGAATCAAAATACGGATGAAACCAGATTTGCTATTGGATATAATACAGAAGGGCAGCCTTATCCTATAGAAAAGAACAGAACAGTCAACGCAGCCGACGACCTGCACACTACCATATCAGATTATGGAAATTTTTTGGTGAATGTGATGAAAGGTAAAAATCTGAAACCGGAAGTCTATCAGGAAATGATAAAAAAGCAGGTGAAAACTGGAGGGAGAATCGGTAAATATTTTGGATTAGGTTTTGAAATATATGATCTCGGGAATGGTGAATTTGCTCTGTCACATGGCGGATCAGATAACGGAACTCGATGTCTTGTTTTTATATTACCAAAGACTAAACAGGGAATTCTGATATTTACAAATTCGGATGATGGTTATAAAGTATATGAAAAGTTGGTTACCCATTATCTGGGTGAAGAAGGAAAGAAAATTGTAGATATTGAAATGAAGAGATAACCATATAAAGATATAACCGCACAAATCACCAAGTATTTGTGCGGTTGTGTTAGTTAATCAGTCTAAATATTAATTAAAAAGTCAAATTAATTCTTGCGAAAAGATATCTTCCGTTCATACCGAACTGAGATACATTTCTGGAATAGACAAACTGATTCTGATTGGAGAGATCAATTGTTGTAGCTGTTGCCGGGTAAGTGATATTCCCGTTAGCATCAACGCCCGATGGTCTTTTTGCATTTACAGGGCCATAATTAAGATCCGGATAAATATCAAAAATATTATTAGCACCTACTGTCAGTCTTATAGATTTATTGAATTTATAACCAACAGATAAATCCGTTACAACCCTGCCGCCCCATACCGGATGTTCTGTTTCTACGGCCTGTCCGTTGATTACCTGAGCCTGAATAATACCATCACCATTAACATCAACAGTATTAGGATCTGTCACTTTTCCAAAATAAACATTTCGCATCAGGAAGCTTAGATTTCCTAAATCTAAAGTATTGTTCAGAGACATTTTCAACCTTGGAATAGCTTCTTCCAGATACACCCTGCTGGTTTCGGAGTAATATCTGTTGATTTGTCCGGCATTAACTAATATGTCCGATCCTTTAATGTCCCCGATTCTGTTTGTTTTGGCAACCATTAAAGCGAAATCCGAATTAAGCATTGTCTTGGCTCCAAGCCTCGCTTTATGAGAAATTACAGCTTCAATTCCCTTGGTTTGAGTATTAATAGCATTGGCAAAGAATGTTGCGGCATTGGCACCGGCCTGTTCGAAAGCATTGTAAAGTTTTTCCTGATTAGATCCCGGTGCACCAGGTGCCGAAGGTTTGGAAAACTGATCCGTAAGTACCACTCTGTCGTTAATCCGGATGTAATAACCGTCTACAGTAAACGTAAGATTGGCCTGCGGGATTTTAGCCGTAAACCCTACTGAGAAACTTTTAGATTCCTCCTGCTTCAGAGATGGGATTCCCAGAATTTTAGCTGCTTCAGAATCGTTAGAGAAAGTCCCCACTTCATAAGGAACACCGCCAACAAACTGAGTAGAAGTAGAGTTAAAATAAATCTGTTGTAAAGAAGGTGCCCGGAATCCGGTAGAATGAGCTGCTCTGAAGTTCAGATTATTTGTTATTTTGTAACGTGTTGCAATTTTATAATTGAAGGTAGAACCAAAGTCCGAATAGTTTTCAAATCTTAATGCAGCGCTCAGTAACCATTTGTCTGTAATATCCAGTTCCGAGTCCACATAAGCCGCGACTGATTGTCTTCCTTTATTCAAAGCGTTTTCCGGGCGGAATCCCGGAAATACCTGTGCCCCACCAGGTCTGCTGCTGCCATAAAAATCTGTTGGTTTTAAGGAAGACGCAGTTTTAGGTGTTACCAGATTACCATTGATATCATAACTCGCCCATGAAGATTCCTCACCTTGTGTTATTTTAAAATTCTCGAAACGGGCTTCTGCACCAAATGCGAGATTAAAACCTTTCAGCCAATTGAACTTGGTATCAAAATCAGCATTAATAGTATTCTGAGAAAAGCCTAACGAGCCAGCTTTAAACTCTGTTTTATCCGAGAAGGACATTGTAGAATTGGTAGTGTTTTTAATCGTATAATCAAATGTGTTTTGTCCGAAAGTATTACTTATATCATAGTTTACTTTGCCTATTTTTCCTTTAAATCCCGCAGCAAAAGAGATGTCGGTAACTGCAGAAGCAATTTCCGGTAAAAAGCCGTTAGGAAAGACAGACGTAAGTGTCCGACTTTGGTTAGGTCTTCTGAAGAAGCCGGCTGCATTCCCGTCTCTATATGAATAACCTCCGAATGCATAACCTCTTATACCGGAAGTGATGTCGAATTCGGAATTAACAAACAATTGACCGCTTTTTAGTTTAGATTGCCCGATTCTCATATTGAAGTCATTTCTTGTAAGTCCTCTGTAGGCCAGTTCGTTTTCGGTAACATCAAAATTAAGAGCTGATTGTAATGCTGATATAGTATTAGCCGATTGAATAGCCGATTGTTGCGCACTGGTGAAATAACCTACATTTCCGGCATACTGGTGTATGTAATCAATAATACGCTGGGAGTTTGTTGTATTGCTGATATTTGAAAACAGAGAATTGATATTTACTCCATTTTGCAAAGCCCTCTGTTCAATAGCGTTATAGGCATTAAAAATAGTTCCGGTGGCAGCATTAGCTCTTCTTGTATCACCACGACTCATTAATGATCCTGTAAAGTTGATAAAACCATTGGAACCTATTTTTGTCCCGTAGTTCAGGTCTAGCTGATATTTATCTCCATCCCATCCTTTCTGGTGGTCATTAGATCCTTTGGAATTGAATGCACCGGCGGTAATGGCTGCTATAAGCTGATTTGTATTTTTCTTCATTACCACATTAATAACTCCGGCAATAGCATCAGAGCCATACTGTGCAGATGCACCGTCTCTCAGTACTTCAACTCTTTCAATGGCAAAAGAAGGAATAGCATTCAAGTCAGTACCTACTGAGCCTCTTCCGGGAGTACCGTTGATGTTCACCAGTGATGAGGTATGCCGCCTTTTACCATTTAATAATACCAATACCTGGTCTGGTCCAAGACCTCTGAGCTGAGCCGGGTCGATGTGATCCGTTCCGTCAGCAACTGTGGAAGAATTAGAAGTGAAGGATGGTGCGGCATAATTCAGAATCTGTGTTAGATCTGTTTGAGGACTTAAAACCGATTGCTGACCAATATTAATAACATCAATAGGAACAGGTGTATCGGTAGCAACTCTGGCTTTGTTTCGGGAGCCAATTGTAATTTTTACTTCCTCAATTGTTTTGCTTTTCAAAGTATCCTTTTCCTGTGCGTAGATACAGAGGTTTCCGACGAGAAAGCATACGACCCCCAGGGCCATACTTTTTTTGTGATTGGTGTTCATCTTAGTGTAGTTTTAGATTATAATTGTATAAAAATATTAAAAAAATAATAAAATAAAATTTTTAATGCTGTTTTATCAAATAATTTTAGTTTTATTTATTTTTATTATGTTAAATTAATTCAATTGTTATTGATTTGTCTTTATTTGTTGTATAGTGTTTTTATACTAAAAGAAACAGGTAATTGTATTGGTTTGGTCCAATGAAAATATTGCAGACAGATATCAGATTTCTTAGTATTATTGTCTTAACATAAAAACAGATGATAAAGTAATTTTAATGCCTCACAGAATATGAGTTTAGAAGAAATTTTTCAGGACAAATCCATAAAAGCTAAGGCCAAAGTTGCACAAATTGGAGAATGGCTTATTAGTCGGGAATTACCAGTAGATGAATTATTGGCATTTGCAGACACACAATCTTCAACTAATAAAGCGACTTGTATAGAAGCTGTAGAATATGCTACCAAAAAATCTGTGATTACATCGGATGATTCCTTGTTAAGTTATGTTACAAAAACTTTGGCAGAGGAAGAACCTAGAATTAAATGGGAGAGTGCTAAAGTGATCGGAAATATTTCGAAGCAGTTTGCAGACCAATTAGCCCCGACAATAGCGGGGCTCTTAATAAATGCTGAAAATAAAGGAACCGTAGTTCGATGGGCTACAGCCTACGCACTGGCTGAAATCCTGAAACTAAAAATGGATTACAATAAAGTCTTACTTCCCAAAATCGAAATCTTATCCGAGAAAGAGGAAGACAATGGTGTAAAGAAAAAATACCTTGATGCACTAAAAAAAGTAAGGAAGTAAAATGCAGTTTACTCTAATTAAAATTCTGATAGAATATTACGTTGGGGGGGAGTACAGTTTAGTGTTTGTATTTTATTAAAATAACAGAAGCTTGTTCAAAAGGTTCCATAACCGACTTTTCATGTATAACAAATCCGGATTCTTCAAAAAACGAAATCAATGGATCATTTTCCAATGTTTCTATCCAGCAAGCTTCATCAAAAGTACGGGCAATGGAAAGGCATTTTTTCCACAAAGCCTGTCTTGTTTCCGGGCTATTATACTCAGGTAAAATATAGAAAAAAGCATAGTTAATCACTCTTTTTCCCTCCAGAACTGCGGGCCGTTGAAAAGAGTTTCGGATAATAGTATAACCTGCAGGTTTATCCTCGACAAACAAGATGAGCAACTGGGTACTAAGATCGTTTAGCTCATTAATTGTATTGCGATGATTCAGGTGTTCGTTAATATAATTTTTGAGTTGTTTAGTATCCACTGCATTTTCATACCGTTCTTTTATTTGTGCATTCTGAAGCATTAAAAGTTGGCTAACTCCTTCCTCAGAGCCGATAGTGAATCTTACCGCTATATTCATTCTTGTTCTATATTTTGATGTAAAAGTAGAGGAAGTCCTGTTTCGGTACAAGGTACAGAATGTTGCAAAATAATCGGTACAGTTAGTTGGATAATAAAGCTCCTATCTTTTGTATCGATTGAAGATCGGAATCAGTTATCCGTTGTGAGAAAATACTCCGGAAATGATGATCATAAATATTGGTAAAAGAAAATGTTTTTCCCGGAGTGAAATGCAATCGGTATTTTTCACAATAATTATAAAATTCTTTCATGTCAACCTTTGCAGGAAGTCTGCTCCATATACTATAGCCACCTTGCGGAATCGGGGTATAAGAGTCAGTCAAATATTGGTTAAAAGTATTTATCAATGCTAAAGCTTGTTGTTCTAGCTGAAACCGGAAAGATCTCAGGTGTTTGTCATAGCTGGAAGAATTAAGTAATTGACTGATTACTTCCTGATTAAACGGAGAAACAGACCTGCCGAGTGAAAACTTTACACGTTCGGCTTTCGGGAAAAATCTGCCGGCAGACATCCAGCCTAGCCGGATACCGGGCGCCAGACTTTTTGAAAATGAAGAGTAAGTAATGACGTTGCCTGTAGTATCAAAATTTTTGATATTAGAAGGCCTGGAATTGCCAAAATGCAGATCGCTATATATATCATTTTCTATAATTGGAATATTGTATTGATCAGTGATCATTAGTATCTCTTTCTTCCGGTCATCGGAGATTAAGATACCTGTAGGATTGTGAAAATTCGGGGTCAGCACAATAGCTTTTATGCTATTCTTTTTGCAGGCGCTTTCGAGATAACCGATATCGAAGCCGTTTTTGTAACTTACCGGAATTTCAATTGTTTTTAGCCGAAGATTGGCTATAACTTCCAGAACGGAAAATACACACGGACTTTCGATTGCAACAATATCTCCCGGCTCTGTCGTAGCGGCCAGTGCAATGTACAATGCCTGAAGAGCTCCGTCTGTAATGATTATTTCATCCGGGTTAATCATTGCACCATGTCGTGCAGACCGTCTGGATAGTAGGTTTCTTAACTGTTCCGATCCATTCGCCGGATAATACCGAAGTAAGGCGGCTCCTTTCTCACGAATTACTTTTTGCATTGTATTCAGCAAGAGCTTCTGAGGTACAAAAAGATCTGAAGGGGCAGCTGTATTCAATGGAGTAAATTCAGTATGGCGACCAGGGTCAGAAGTAAGGGTTATATTTTCATGAAAAACAGGATCTCTGGGAACAGGAGTAGGTATAGGATGTTGTTCATCTGCTTTAGATATATGCGCTACTTTATAGCCACGGCGCGGGAGACTAATTATAAGGCCCTTGAATACAAGATAATCATAGCCGCTTTGTACAGAGCTTGTACTCAGGCTAAATTCCTGTTTTATATTCCTAACGGAAGGAAGCCAGTCTCCTGGTTTTAATATTCCTTTGTTAATATTCTCTTCAATAGCAGATGTAAATATCTTATACTTATAATCCCTCATTCTACAGGCAAAAAGCTCCTAAGTGTAAATTTAGTAAATATAAATCCGTTTTGTACTCAGGAAATGGAAAGATTGAAAATAAAAACAGCAGCACAGATATTACTGTGCTGCTGTTTTCTGATATAATTTATTTTCTATTTTACTTTTTCCAGAAGATACAGTTTCGCTCCTGAGAAAGCCAGTTTAGGCATCAGGTTTCCTTCCAGTACCATAGTTTTGTTATTTACATCGATAACCGAAATATAATTACTGGAGTTGTATTCTATATAGTTTTCTTTTTCTTTGGTTACCGGATTCTTTCCAAATTTCATAGAGTATTTTTGCCACTCTTCTTTATCAGAACTGCAGTGTACCGGTTTGAATTTAGATTTTCGGCTGTTGAAAATAATCTGATCGAAGCTGTCGTTTGTACATTCTGTTGCAAAGTTACTTTCCGGATTCTGGTCTTTTGTAAAGTCTTCAAAAGAACCACGGTATACACCCACAACTTTCCAGGTACCGTCTATGCGATTTTCATCTATCTTTCCTTTTGCTTTGCTTACGGCCCAGCTAATTCCGTTTACTGTTCCTTTTACCGCTTTGTAGCTTACATTTACCGCTCCTTTTACCACTTTTGCTGCAGTAGATACTACACAGGAATTCAGTAAAAATGCAGCTGAAATTATGAATACAATCTTTTTCATCTTGTCTGATTTTTGTTTCCGGTTACGAAGATAATGTTTTATAAAAAACTCAATACAAATAATTATTTCTTAAATGGATTAATGACTTGTGAATGTTTTTCACTTATAGGTGAAAATAATATTAGGCTTAATAACAGGTTGTATTTGTGCAATGCTTAAATTAGTGATTTAATATCAAGATAAGTTTTAGAATAAAAACAATGGCCGATAAAGACTGGTATAGAAATACAACTTGGGATAGCTTCATTGAGGCTGAGTTTGAAGAAAGATTGAAACGTTCGAGAGGTGCTTTTCACAAGGCAGAATATCTAAGGATTCAAGCTATTTACTTGCTTGATAGTAATGATATAAGAATTCAATCAATAGGAATAAAGTTGATGGAAAGACTAATTAATGATTTTCCAACAGAAGAATTCAGTACAATTCAAGGGAATGAACAACTTGGTGATTATTATTTAAAAATAAATGATTTTGATAAGGCAGAGAAATATTTTTCTATTGTTAAAAATCATTATGAGATTAAAAAAACTAAAATTGAAGCAAGAGGCATGGCTGAATTAAAACTTGCAAAAACTTATATAATGGCTAATAGAGTGGATAAATATGTTGAAGCTTATAATATTTGTAAAGAGTACTCATTAACAAACCTGAGCTTTAATAGTACAAGATTTTATTATGCAGAACTTGTTGCTCATGTATGTGAAAGATTAAATAAATATGAGGAAGCAAAGCAGTATGCAAAAATAGCAATAGAAATTTCTAAAATAACAGAACCGGAATTTAAAAGGCACAAAACAGTTGGGCTAGTTAGTGTTACGGATAAACAATTAAAAAAGCTTCAACAGTTAATTAAACGATAGGTTTACTGTTCTATAGAATTCATAATGTTCAAAGTCTTTTAGCGAACTCATATATTAGTTTTAATGAAATTCAAATTAATAACTGCATTATTTATTGCTATTTTTGCATCTGCACATCTTTATTCTCAAAACACTTATGTATTTTTTGGTTCCTTCAACTGGGATAAGAAGGCTGAAGGTCTTTATGTATATCAGCTGAATACCAATAGTGGAAAACTTTCCAAAGTGACAAGTATAAGGGGGATTCTGAATCCGTCTTATTTAACCTTATCACCGGACGGGAAATATGTTTTTGCCTGTACCGAAAGTAAAACTGAAGATGCAGGGAGTGTAAGCAGTTTTGAATTTAACCCCGAGAAAAAGACGCTCACTTATATCAACAGTCAGAAAAGTGGTGGTGAAAATCCGGTATATATTACAGTTCACAAAAGTGGAAAATGGCTGATTAATGGAAATTATACAGAAGGTAGTGCTTCTGTATATCCGGTATTAGAAAACGGAATGATAGCGCCTTATGTCCAGAATTTTCAGTTTTCTGAGGGTAGTATGGATTCTGGCAGACAGGATCGTGCTCATATCCATTCAACAGTATTTTCACCAGATTATCGCTATGTTTTTATGCCTGACTTAGGTGCTGATAAAATCCGAGCTTACCGATTCGATCAGGATAAGAAAGAACCATTAACAGAAATTCCTTTTACTCAAACAGTTCCCGGAAGCGGGCCACGACATTTTGCATTTCATCCGAATGGTAAGTTTGCCTACTGTATTGAAGAAATGGGTGGTGCTGTAAGTGCTTATACCTATGAAGAAGGAAAGCTAAATAATCTGCAGAGAATTAATACCCATTCAGATCAGTATAAAGAAGGTTTTGAAAGCTCCGATATTCATATTTCCCCGGATGGTCGCTATTTGTATGCTTCAAATCGTGGTAAAGAAAATAATATTGCCATATTTTCTGTTCAGGCAGATGGTACACTCAAAACAATAGGCTATCAGTCAACCGGAGGAAAACATCCAAGAGTATTTACAATTGATCCTACAGGAAAATTTTTAATTACTGCGAATACAGGAAGTGGGAATGCTGTTGTATTCAGACGGAATGCTGAAACCGGATTGTTGACAAAAACAGGGAAGAGTGCTAAGATAAAAAATGTATCGACGGTACAGGTGAGGGAGTATTGATAAGTTTAAGGTTTTATATCTCGCAAACCTTGTCAAGGTTATTTACTAGTTTTATATTAACCTTGACAAGGTTGAATTGATGAAAAAAACAAATTCCATGACAAAAGAAGAATTAACTCATGTTATATTAGGAAAACAACTAATATGTGATTTTGATAGCAAGGATTTTGTAGACTGGGCAGTCACTATTATGCAACAGGGCTATGAAAGTGATAGTCTATTTATTCTTGCAGGCTTGGATTATGAGAGAACAGAAGTAAGAGAAAAATATTTCTATGATTCGATTCGCGATCTGAAGATTGATATTAATAAAACCAATCAAGAACTTATCGAAATTTATGCGAAATCTGTAGCCGGAAAAGCTGTAAATAATGAAATAGATATTGAAGATGCTTTTCGAAAGATGTGTACTATTGCATGTGAAACAGATTATGACCGGAGATATATAGGCTTTTATATTATAGAGGAAGATCTGGAGTGT
Organism: Elizabethkingia bruuniana; assembly: GCF_002024805.1. Taxonomy (NCBI): domain Bacteria; kingdom Pseudomonadati; phylum Bacteroidota; class Flavobacteriia; order Flavobacteriales; family Weeksellaceae; genus Elizabethkingia; species Elizabethkingia bruuniana. The sequence goes on along the minus strand of NZ_CP014337.1, from coordinate 2,652,970 downwards.
TTGGAATATGCCAATAGAACATTCTTTACAACTGATCTGACTTTAGATAATTATAAAGAATATATTAAAAATGAATTTCAGATTTTTTTGGAAATGTTTGAAGTTACCATTCCGGATTCTGAAAAAGTTAAATACTATTGTACAGATTGTGAAAGTCTTATTAGAATTAAGGCTGAAGTCAGGTATCAGCTAAAGCAGCCTTTCAAATACGAAATTAATGTCTGTGAAAATTGTGGCTCTGAAAACTTAAAATATACTGAAAATCAGATAACTAAAAGAAAGTTGATTGAGAAATACAGATAGCTTTATTTTTAGTATCAGTTTATTCCAGTTCAATAGGATTGTATGGCTTTACTTTTAATTTTACCGAAGTACCATCCTTGTCATAAGCGCCACTATAGAAAAAGCCAGGATTGTCATGGTAACTTTTTTGGACTTTTCTAAAGCGTTTTCTGTTTATATGGAAAATTTTAGCCTCATTTCGCAAATAGATTTCCGAAGGATTTTTGTCCATAGCAATTACTATGAAATGATAATGTTGCTTTTGATCTTCGATTTCCATAATTAATCCCGGTAATCCTTGAAATACATAGGGACCATTATTAATCGGAATGTCTGTGGCATACCATGCTGTATATTTTCTGCCTCGGTATTGGGTTGTTGCTTTCCTGCAATTGTATCCCAGAATATCTTTAGTGTCATTCTCTATTTTCCATTCAAAAATAGGTTGTTTTTCTGCATACTGGTAGTCATCCAGTAGATCCTCCTGGTGTATATTTTGTTGCTCAGGAATATTTTTTATCAGAACATTTTCCCAATGATTTCTCAGTCTGAGCATCTTGTTCATATCATCTGCATTTATTTTGTCTTTATGACTAAGCTTTTCCATCAAAGAATCTCTTTTCAGCTTGTTTAAATCGCTGAATTTTGAATAATCTTTTCCAAGCTGTAATACACATATTACCTCTGTTTTTTTATCTGTTTCGCGCGGCTTTTTAACGAAGTTAAGCTTATAATAAATATTCTGAAAGCTTTTATCCAAAACAGCAGCGCTATAAGGATCAGAATTTAGTGTGAAATTACCGGATACTGTTGAAAACTGTGCTTTTGTAAGGATAAAAGAGAATGCAAATAACAATTGAATGAATTTCATAATCATCTGAATATAAAAGAGTCACTAGGTGACTCTTGGTTTAACATTTTGCAGAATCAAATCTTTTGATTGCTTTGAATAACTGATCTCCGGATTGATAATTATCTGCACATAAATAATACTCTGCTCCACAAGGTGCTGTTACAGGAATCCAGAAGCTACAGGCAGCAGAACCTTTTACCTTTTTTAAATCTGTTTTGGTAAGTTTTTTTAATTTTTTCATAGGAAGCGTGTTTTTTTAATTAATATATTGCTAATGTATAAAATATTATTAATTAAATAATTTAATATAATTTATTTTCTAAATATGCTTTGTTTTTTTTAAAAAAATTAATTTAAAATTAGCTTTGCTAAATTATGCCCAAATCATTTCTTGCCATAAGACAAGACTATAAAATTAGGTTCCTTACTAACTTTACTCAACCAGATAAAGTGATTACAGATCATATAGAATAGAAACCTAAAATCTCACAAAATATGGATAATAAAAGTTACACCACAGAATTTTCTGTCGACCAAACACCCGGCGAGTGCTTTAATGCTATAAAAAACTTTAGAGGTTGGTGGTCTGAAGAAATAGAAGGCGAGACGGATAAATTAGGTGAAACATTTCTCTACCATTATAAAGATGTTCACCTTTCGAAACTTAGATTGAGTGGAGAAATTCCGGATAAAAAACTGGTTTATGATGTTTTGGATAATCAGTTTAGTTTTACAGAAAATAAAAACGAATGGCGGGGAACAAAGCTGGTTTTTGAAATCTCCGAAAATAATGGTAAAACAACCGTAAAGTTTACTCATGACGGACTGGTGCCAGAAGAAGAATGTTACAATGTTTGCACCGATGCCTGGGGAAATTACATTAATAACAGTCTGTATCATCTGATTTCTACAGGAAGGGGAGTACCTAATCCAAAAGAGGCGGATGGATTCAATGCCGAGATTGTAAAAAAATGGAAACTGAAATAGATTTAGTTGATTATATAGGCTATTAGTTAGCATTCCACTTTCAGAGTATAAAGTTTTTTGTGTTTAAGAAAAGTGTTAAGGTTTTTAGCTGATTATGTCTTTACATAGAGTATTAATAGAAAATTATAAAATATGAATCCGGAATTTGAAGCGGGAATCAATATTGCTATAAAGATCCCCAAAAGCAAGTATGAAAAAACAGTAGCTTTTTACAGAGATATTCTGAAATTGGACGTTGAAGAAAAACCTATTAAAAATCCAACTGTTTCCAGAGCTCATCAGGTAAAATTCGGACATAATGTTATCTGGTTGGATTGTGTGGATAATTATACCCATTCGGAAACATGGCTGCAACTCACGGTTCAGAATGTAGAAGAAGCTACAGACTATTTACAGGCAAAAGGTATTGATACCTGCGACGAGCTTGAAGAGTTGCCAAAAAATATGCACTGGATCACCGATCCGGCAGGAACAGTTTTCAATCTGCAACAACGGGAAATAAAATAGATGTAATTAAATAAAACAAGGGATAACTTATCATCATCCTTTTTCGAAGTACTTTTTGATTATTAAAATATAAAAACAGGTTAACAGGCAAAAGTTGTATTTTTATATCCTGAATTTCTCCTGTTATACAGAGGTGAAAAGAAAATAATTGATAAAATGTATAAACTCCCGATAAAGTTTTTTTGGTGTCTGCTATTGTTAAACACTTTTTTATTTCCCCAACTGACTAAAGCAAGTGCATACTGGATGGAAGTACATGGAACCGGAAAGTTGAACGATCCTGTAAAAATACAGTTATGCTATGGTCATATTGATGATCTTAGCGTGCGGCATCGTACAACAGGTTCCGAATATAAAGAAATTCAGAATTTTCAGGTTTTTATCCTTAATGATAAAGGGGAGAAATTAAATATCAGCATAAAGTCGAACGCGGATTGCTGGGAAGGAACTTTTACTCCGAAGGAAGAGGGAAGCTATAGAATTTATGGCATAAACGATAAGTTACCGGTTCTGGTACGTTCCGCAAATTCACAGGAAAATATCCGGCCTGTAGATTTTTTATGCAGCTCCTATCGTGTTGGCAATATTCCGGATACTCAGGTATTGCCCACTCAGTTTATGGATATTATTCTGCAGAAGCAGAATGGCATTTATACCATTTTTCCTTATCGTAATATGAAACCTGCTGATAAAGGAACATCGTTACGCATATTTAATCCAGAAAACTGGGAAAAGAATATTCAGGTGGATGATAAACACCCTGCTGTTTTCAAGCCGACAATATCCGGGCTTTATGTAATACGGCAAGACTGGTATGATAATACACCCGGGACTTTTGGTGGGAAAGCCTATGGTAAAATACGCTATCGCAATAATTATTGTTTGTGGATTAATTAAGAATTCGTGTTACATATAACCAATATAAAACCCGGACTCATAAATCCGGGTTTTATATTGTTATAATTTTTTAAGATTAGAACTTTAGAGAGACACTTCCCAGAAAACGGGCCGGAGCCTGTGGTGTTAAGCGTACCGACCATGCTTTTTCATTCGTGATATTATCGAATTTAAGTCCGACTCTGTATTTTGGCTGATCGTAGAAAATACCAATATCAAACATTTTATACGAAGGTATAATTACTTTCGCAGTTTGTGTATTTGTTTGATAAGAAGAAGAACCCATATTGGCACCAGTACCTATTCCTAACCCTTTTAGCTTTCCCTGAGGGATTCGGTAGCTTATCCAGTAATTGAACATATTTGTAGGTCCTGATAATGCAGGTCTAAGTCCATTAACAGCAGGATTGGCTTTGGAGTATTTACTGTCATTATAAGCATAGCCGGCAACAATATTTAACCCGTCAAAAGGATTAACTGTTATTTCGGCTTCCATTCCCTTGCTCAGCTGTGTACCATCCTGTATGGAATAATTAATGTCATCAGGATTTGTTCTTAGTACGTTGTCCACACGGATGTTATAATAGCTTAGTGTTCCCACAAGTCTGTGGTTGAAAAGATCTGTTTTTACTCCAAATTCCAGTTGATTGGCATACTCAGGTCTGAAAGAATTGCCGTTAATATCAACACCACTTACATTGTTAAAGCCATTCATATAATTCCCGAAAAGTGAAAGCTTATTTTTAAGTACTTCATAGACAATTCCAAGTTTTGGTGAGAATGCAGTCTGTCCGTATGGACCAGCTTGTACACCGCTATTGCTTAATCCACCTTTTATCTCGCCGGTAGTGATATCATAGACCCCCTTAAACTGAAATCTGTCTACCCGCAAGCTGGCCATTACCATAAGCTGATCGGTAATATTGAACACATCCGATACATAAACAGCGTAGGTATTGTCACCATTATTCTCTTTTCTGACAGCAGAAGTGGCTGTTAATGCATCGATTGTATTACGGTTTACCCTGAAGTCAGCAGACGGATGAACAAAATTAAATGTCTTGGTATTGGTATGATAACGGTCAAAATGATTAGAATTGTTGTAATAATCCAATCCTACGACCATTCTGTTTCTGAAGCGTCCGATATGAAAGTCACCAATGAAATTCTGCTGAATATTGGTAGCAATAAAAGAAGTTGTGCCTACCATTACCTGCGCACTTGCAGTAGAGTCGGTTTTTCCGTTAATGGCGGATATGTAACCATTAATAGTGGATCTGGCACGTGATATAATTGTTTGGGAAGTCCATTTATCAGAGATTTTATAATTCAGCTGTGCAAAAATATTCATCATCTGTGTTTCATAGGCAAGATCATCGCTCAGGAAATTTTTATAATATGGAAACTTCATGTCGGCAATAGACTGTGTTTTATTACTCCCTGTATAAGGGTTAAAGCGTACTACGGAAGTTCCCTTTGCCTGATTAAATTCAACATCCAAAAGAAGCGACATACGGTCTGTTATCTGGTAAGAGAAACTTGGCGCAATGGCTAAAGAATTGGTAAACCCAAGATCCTGAAAACTCTTCTCGTAGGTGCCGGCAGCATTCAATCGGAAAAGGGCTGTACGGTCTTTGTTAACAGGAGTGTTAACATCCAGTGTCAATCGGTTATAATTCCAGCTTCCACCTATATAACCTACTTCACCGCCAAAATCATTGTAAGGTTTTTTAGTGACACGGTTGTATACACCACCATAGCTGCTGGCTACACTTTTCCCGAATAATGTTGCAGAAGGTCCCTTTATGGCTTCTATACGTTCCAGATTTACCGGGTCAATTACTGAAAATGCCGCTCCGGCTACACCGTTACGGGCATTGGGTTCGGTTTCAAATCCTCTTGAACGAAATGTTACTCTTCCCTGATTGGCAATCATAGGAACTCCGGCACCAGGAACATTTTTCGAAATGCTTCCCAGGTCTACTGCTACCTGTTCCTGAAATAGCTCTTTTGTAACAGTGTTGTATACCTGTGGATTCTCCATATTTTTTAGAGGAAGCCTGGCGACATAAACACTTTCCTTTTTAGAAAAGCGGTTGGTGTTTTTCATAATAACCACCTCCTGTATGGCCATAATATTTTCCTTGGTCAGCTGATAGTCCAGTTGTGTATTTTCTCCGGCTTTCACTTCAACAGGAAGGCGAACTTCTTTCGAGCCTAATATTTGCAGTTTTATAATATACTGGCCAGTATTCAGATTTCCGAATTTGTATATACCCGCATCGTCTGTAAGGGTTTGTCTGTCTGTGCCGAGTAAAGAAACAGAAATAGACGTCAGAGGTTCACCATCTACCATTGTTACTTTTCCGGTTAGTGATCCCTGTATAGTTTGGGCATCAACTCCTATCAGGCTTAATACAGAAAAAAGTATAATCAGAAACGGCTGTATTCTGTCTGTAATTATATTTTGGATTGTGTTTTTTTTGTGTTGTAATCCCTTTATATCAAAGGATTTAGTTTGATTTTGAAAGAACAGGTCTTCATTACATTGCATCATTATTAACCTTATTTAAAACTATTATAAATAAAAATGCAAAATAAAGGAAAAGTGAATTATTTTACAATTTTATTTTAAATCATTCTAAATAAATATTGAAATGATATTGAATGGGTGGCTCTATCAGGGGTTAATAGCAGCTATCACAATTATTAAATTTTATTTCCTCCTATAGCGTTAAATTTATTTCCTGATTTGTCTTTATAAAAATCACCTTCTTTCTTAAAGCTTTGTGCATCCACACCTTTTAGTAATTGGTTTTTATAATAGGCGTTTTTTGCATCTTTTCCGAAATAATCACCCATGATTATAAATGTCTTGGTATCGGCAGCCGGAATAACTTCCTCGTCATAATAAACATTGTTCTTATCCTTTGAATAAGAGCTGCTTTCATAGGTATACTTGTCTTCATCGGCTGGAAATAGTTGAAAGGAACCGGCATCAACCTGATCATATTTAAAATTTTTACCCGAGGATAGTATAGTTTTATTGTTTATACTAATAATACTTGGATTAATAATCCTGATATTATCTAAAGAATTAAATGTTTTCGCTACGGCGTTTGAATCTTTTCCAAAAGGCGGGTAATAGATGGTGTTTCCTGCTTTTATGTAATATTTGTTAATAGACTCAATATTTGCCTTATTAGGCAGTACTGACTTGAAGTGTCTGGTGTTATATAAGACATAAACCGAATCTTTATCCTTATGAAAATAATCATTGACGAATGCAAAAGTTTTCCGGTCAGCAGACACCATAGTCCCATCGTAAAAATAATGGTTTTTGTCCCGTGTCCATTCCTTATGGTTGTTTATGAGTTCATACGTTTTAGGATCTGCTCCTGTAATTGAATAAATGCTCCCGCTAAAATTATAAAATACATGAAAGCGATCTTTCATGATGTTGTTTTTTAAATGAAAAGAGGGTATATCTACCACCAGATCTTGAGCCTTTCCACAGTAGTATACAGAATCTTTATCTTTAGCTAAATCTTCTGCCAGAACTTGAAACGATTTTGCATCAGCATTCATAGGTGATACCCCCGAAGTAAACCAGTCACCAGATGAAGAATAAAGTATTTTTCCTTTGGAATCAATAAAGTAGGAACGCGATTTTTTTTGATCAACCAGTTTACCAATATCCTTGCAAGAAGTACAAAAGCTGAGTATAATACAAGCCAGAAAGAAGGTGTATTTTTTCATTTATATATTATTTGTGAAACAACAGGATAACTAATATACACATTATCCGGTATGTGCAGTATTTAAAAATACCTATTCTCTATTTTTCCAGTGAATTAAACGATGAAGTATTTTAACAATAGATTTTGGCATAATAAATCGGCCTGGAATGTTTTTCAACCTGCAACAACGGGAAATAAAATAGGAAACAGAGTATTGCGAAATTTTAGAGTTTCTTTCCTGTCAGAACGCTAAATTTATTTCCTGATTTGTCTTTATAAAAATCACCTTCTTTCTTAAAGCTTGGCGCATCCACACCCTTTAGTAGTTGGTTTTTATAATAGACATTTTTTGCATCTTTTCCGAAATTATTATCCATGAGTATAAATGACTTTACATCTGCATCCGGAATTATTTCCTCATTGTAATATACATTGTTTTTGTCTTTTGAATACGGATTGTCTGCATATGCACTATTTTTTTTATCAATAGGAAATAATTGAAAGGAATCAGCATCAACTTGATCATATTTAAACTTTTTGCCTCTGGATAATATAGTGTTATTATTTATGCCAATAATATCCTGATTAATGATTCTGATCTTGTCAATTTTATCAAATGAATTTGTTACGACTTCCGAGTCTTGACGAAAAGACGGGAAATAGATGGTATTCCCTATTCTTATGTATTGTTTGTTTATAGTTTCAACATTTCCGGGATTAGGCAGGATTGACTTAAACTTTCCGATGTTAGGTGAAACATAGACAGAGTCTTTGTCTTTCAGAAAATAATCATTGACGAATGCAAAAGTATTCCGGTCTGCATTTATCATACGGTCTGCATAGAAGTAATGATCCTTGTCGCGAGCCCAGTTTATATGGTCTTTTACCAGTTCATATGTTTTGGGATCTGCTCCTTTAATAATACCAAAGCCTAAAACCTGATCGATATAATAAACATGAAGACGATCTTTCGGAATCTGATTGTCGACATAAAAGGAATTTTTGTCTACCAGCTTTTGCGCCATACTACGAAAGTATACGGAATCTTTGTCTTTGGCTATATCTTCTGTCAGAACCTGAAAAGACTTTGCATCAGCATTCATCGGTAATACACCCAGACTAAACCAATTACCGTTTTGGCAATAGACTATTTTTCCTTTGGAATCGACAAAGTAAGAACCTGATTTTTGTTTATTTACTGGTTTGCCAATATCCTTACACGAGATACAAAAACTCAGTAGAACAAAGGCCAGAAAGAAGGTATATTTTTTCATTTGTATATTGTTTGTCAACCAACAGAATAACTAATATACGCATTATCTGGTATTTGAAGTGCTGAAATTTTATATCTATCCTGAGATCTGTTTCGTACTTTTGCACAGCATAAAACAATCAGACACTTTTACTTAAAAACATGAACAACAGATTTTCCGATAACAATCAGGTTGGAATAGTTGCTACATTTTCTGAATTGGTAAATACCGATTTTCAGGGAAATACCAATGCGCTTTGCTGGCACAGAAATTTAGACGGAGATTTTAAAGAGATCGTAACTCAGCTTCAGTTAAAAGAGAATATTACAGAGGTTTCCATTGAAGATCTTTTAGCATTGCAATTATCGGGAAAGGGGAGTGCTGCCAGAGAAATTATACTCAAAGACCTGCAATTATTAACCAATTTCGGAGCATCGCCTTCTCTTAATTTGCTGAAACGCTATGAACGGGACGATGAGTTTGATTTTATTTCAACCGATGTCTATTCCTGGCATGTGGATCGTTCACCAATTGGTACTGATACTTTTTTATGCACTTATTATGGTGCTGCTAGCGATATTGTTTCCAATGACCAGGTAATACAAAAAATCCTGATTCCGGAAGTTCGTGAAAAGCTGAAAGAATTACACGACGGACCGGAATCAGAATTTGAAGATTTTTTAAAGGAGAATTATTTTGATTTGCATTATCAGGCTGAACCAAATGCCCAACCTGTTAATTTAGGATTGGGACATCTTTGGCGCTTGGCAGTAGATCACCCGGAACAAAAAGTCTTACCATGTGTGCACCGTGCTCCTGTCGAAAACGATGGTGAATACCGGTTATTACTGATTTGCTAAATGATTATGTGATCTGTACTGATACCTGCCTGTCGTAACTCTGCAAAGGCTTCAGTTATAATTCTGTATTGTTTTATAACAATTAATTTTCCAGATAATCAACTGCGTATTTCACCCAGTCCGAAACGCTTGTATCAAGATAAATATCAGGCTGAACACCGATGTTGTCAATCGGATAATCTGGTAATCGGAATGAACGGTACGTTGGCATCAGGAGTTTGTAATTATCACACCCATATTCGAAAAACATAGCATTGGCATAATCCAGAACCCCGGAGGATGGTATACCCATAATCTTAACTTTCTTGCTTTGCTTTGTTCTTAAAAGAAAATTCTCTGCTGCACTCGCTGTACGATTATTTGCCAGTACTACAATCTGCGAAGGACTTTTGGGAGCATAATTTATGTTTTCTATATTGACTTTCTTATCACTGAAGTTTACATATTTGCCTAAATTCTCTTTTAATAGGACAATTCTCTTTCTTAGATTATCAATCCTATCTTTATTCTTGATAGAATCCTTTTCAAGTCCCTGTAAATATTTTTGAGAATTGCGAATGAAGCTTTCTGAAGACAAATACTCTACGCCAACAGATCTTATAGGATTTGTGCTGATGTAGGATAGTATAGAACTATAAGCATTATCAGTGCCGCCACTATTGTCTCTTACATCTATAATCAGAAACTCTGAATTTTCGATAAGTTTTTTATTTTTTTCCAGCATTGCTTCAATAGCCTCCAAAAATACTTCGCTGAAGTTTGGTAGCTTTATGAGGGTTGTTCTGGGTGTAAGCTTTTTTACATAAAAACCGTTAATCTCATTGATCTTATCTTTTATCTCTTCCTGGTTTAAAGTAGCAGCAGGTAATTGTTTTGTAAAAGAAGATTTTAAGGCATCAAAAAATAAAATACTGGCATCATAGATTTTATATTTTCCTTTTTGTACAGAGCGGTCCTGCATGTAATATTCACAAGTTCCGTCTGCAAATAATCTGAACTTAATCTCGTTAGGTTTCCAGTACTTAGGATCTGCTTTGATGATGAAACCAATATATTCATTCTGATTTACCTTTTTTACGCCAATCTCATAATTATCATCTTTCCAGATACCTTCAAATTGATTAGGTTTCGTAAGAATATCTTTTTTGAATCTTTTCAGGTCTATATTCGCTGGTTTTGAAGTCTTTATTTCAGTCGTTTTTGAAGTGGTGTTCTGTTGAGATAGATATTCATTAGGTAAAACCCCGATATGTCTGTCCTTGAAAAATCCTATATAGGCTTTCAGAATATCCAGACATTCGGAAGGATTTTTATTTTCCAGCGCTAATTTTGTTGAGCTTTCTTTGACGCTGTTGTAAAGTAATTTGTCCTTTGTTTTGATGTCAAAGCCAGGATATTCACTTTCGATTTTAAGAATTATTTTCTGTAAGGCATCATTGCAGTTGCATTGTGTTTGTGCATTTACATAGCCAAAAACAGATAAGAGAAGGAATAGTAAAACGATTTGAATTTTCATTTAATTTTTTTTAGCAAAAGAAATGAATTCCGGATTTCTAAAATTGTAAAAATCATTCAATTTTAATTTTTGTTGTAGATCCAGGTCAGTTTTTTTGTTTACAGCAATTTCATTTGTATATATTTTCTGAGAATCCCATTTTTCGGTTTTATAATAACTGACTGCATGATTAGGCATTACTTTAAAATTGATAACAGCAAAGAAAATTACCATGAAAAGATAATAGTAAAAGTAATAAAGAAATTAAATGGAGAAACTTTTAAAATCAAAATAATAGAGGGCTTCGGGGTGCTTCATAATTGATTTTTATTTTTAAATTGAATTACAATACTTTCAATGAATAAAATAAATCGTAAATTTTATTTTAAGGGAAAATATATATGCATTTGCTTTTTTTGAATAACTTAGCGAAATAGCTAATCATAAAATATGTCAATCATTATTTATGATAGTTATAAAGGCCATTATTACTCACCAATAGAACTTAAAAACCAACCTAAGGAATTTTATGACAAATCACTCAATATTAAAATTCAAAAACATGCTAAAATATGCATTCTTATTTTGTGCTTTTATAGTATTATCAGGACAAAATGCCCGTTTTGTCTATAAACATTCTTACTTGAAAGACTCATTAAAACCGGATGCTAAAATAGAAGATGTTACTTATCTGGATGTTTCGCCAAAAGGATCTTTCTACTACAAATACGAAGAATATAAACGTGATTCCGTATTGCAGAAGATGAGAAAAAATAATATGCTAATATCTCAGAAAACATATTATAAAACTTTTATTGAAAAACAATACGCGAATCCGACAACCGATATGTATACGGATCTAGTAGGTGGATATTATAAAATAAAAGAAGAGAGACCTCTGAAATGGGAGGTGCTTCAGGAGAAGTCGGTTTATGAGGGCTACAATGTTCAAAAAGCTTCCACATTTTTTGCGGGACGCAAATGGACAGCATGGTTTACAAATGAAATACCGATTTCAGACGGACCTTATAAATTTTATGGATTGCCGGGATTGATTCTGAAAATATCTGATGACAAACAGCAACATAAAATGGAGTTGGTAAAGACTTCTGATGTTTTTATTATGTTTGAAAAATCCGATCAGCAGTATATAGAAATACCGGCTAAGAAGTATAATAAATTATATCAGGATAATGTGAAGGATCCGCTTTTACATCTTCGCGAAAAAGGAATAGATCCTGACAGAATTAATAAAGTGGTAGTCAATGGTCAGGAAGTCAACATAAAAGAATTTTTTAAAAGTGGTAAAATGAGTTTTCAAAAAGAAGAAAATCCCATTGAGCTGGTGAAGGAGTAGGATATTCAATCTTATGAAGTATTTTTTGTAAGATAAAGATATTTAGAGTAGCTATTGTGAGCAAAGTACTGGTTAACCAATATTTGCACAATGTAGCTACTCTATATGAGTTCTTATTATTTTGATTACATTTCCTTTAAATTCACTTCTTTTTTTTCACCATCTTTATCAATAGTGATCCGTTTTTCGATATTGGCTTTATCTGTATAAGATGATCTGCCGGTACCGTAATTGGTTGTGGAACCTGCATAACCCCAATAGTTGTAATAGTTTGTATAACCGGATACATACGAATAATTGTAAGAATTGGTAAAATCGAAGCTGGTCATAATGATATAGTTACCGGGCATTAGGTCGGCAAACTCAAAGTGCCCTTCATCGTCATAGGTTCTGGTCCGCTTGATGGAGTGTCCAAAATCTGGATCCAATGGCACTTCAGCAACTTTCTTTTCTTTTCGGATTTTTTTATTGACATCGAGCCATTCATCGTAATAAGCAGAATTAGGGAAAAGCAGAATTTCAGTCCCTTTTGGGGCATATTGTTTTTTTGCCGTGTTCACCAGACCTCCCAATTTTTTTCCGGAACGCGACCTTGCAAAGGCGGTACCGATAACTACACTGTTACCATTGGAGATCTGCCGAATCGCCTGATCCTTGTTGAATTTATTTTTGATTGGTTGGTAGTCTAGTTCCTCGTTGACTGTAATCTCCCACATGCCTTTGCTCATGGACATTTCACGTTGCCACAGTCTTCTGTCTTTTTTGTCAATAACAAAATTATAGATAGCATTGGTGCTTTCTTCCAGTAAGGTGACCAGCCAAGTTGCATGTTTACCCGTTTTTGGAGAATTGTAACTGTAGCTTTTTACTTCCTTAATGGTGTAGTATTCTACATGAACATTGGAACCATCATTATAATAGAATTGTGGGATTCGGGCTTTATAGCCAACATCCAAAGGAAGTGTTCCGATCATCAGATCCGTCCAGTTGAAGTCAATAAATGCTTCGGTAGGACGAAAATTTACCTTTTTATCTTTTTTGGTTTCTTTGGAATAATAATTACCTGTGATGGTCTCACCAAAGTTGAGATTTAGTTTTGTTTTCTTTTCGTCACCAACATAACTGATGGATTTTAGTGTCTGGGGATCCACAACACTTGTCCGAACATTGACCCTGGAATTGTCTTTGGGGGTGAAGGCATTTTTTAAGGTCAACTCATTGCCCGTTGAGGTGACATCATAGATCAATGATCCTTGTTTATCCCAATTATTATCCTTGACATAATATACGGTGTAAAGCGATTTTTCGGGTTTTATGTACTTTGTATTAATGTCCGGGCTACCGGGAGCAACCATTTTTTGACCCCATACAGCGAAAGGGAGCAGACTGATCCCTAAAAGGATTGGGTATAATTTCATATTCAGTGCAATAGTGTTAATGCGGAACTAAAAGGAGTTTCCTGCTCGGTTCCGTAGTCGAAGATAAAGAAAAACTTAAAATAATAAAAATTTTGCCATATCAATAATTTTTTACTGGGTATTCATTAATTTTTGAATTATTAAAAGTTGGCTAGCTATACATTTTCATGTATAGCAGATGGTAAAGAGTATAAAGATATTTATGGTTAGAATTCTAACATCCTGTGGTTTATGTAATATTTCATCTGTTTTAAAAAGAATCAGATCAAAAATTTCCTTATATTTAATTTTTTCCACTAAAATACATTATCATTTGTTTAATGCTTATTGGCTTATAAATTGATGATAAGAATCTCATTGAATTTTTGATTATTAATGAACAAGTCGATTATAGTTTTAATTTTCTTTTTATGTGGTTTTTTCTCTTTAAAAGCACAGGAAAAGAAAGATTCGCTTTATTATAAAATAGAAGAATTTTCGGATCAGAGAAAAGTTACCAAATTTTTCCATCGTCTCATATTCCGAAGGGAGGCAGATTCTACTTCCGTGAAGTCACGGACAGAAAAGCTGTCTCAGGAAACCTATAACAAAAAATATATCAGAAATATACTAATAGAAACCATAGATCCCTTTGGATATGGCTCAAAAGACAATAAAGAAAAATTGAAATGGTATGATTGGTTGACACATCATCTTCACTCCACAACAAGAAATTCTACAGTTAATAATTATTTACTTTTTAAAGAAGGCGAGGAATACAATGCTCAGAAGCTCTACGAATCCGAACGTTTGCTGAGAAGGATGCCTTTCATCAACAGAGTTAATATCAGTGTTTCTGATGGTGATTCCGGTAAAGATTCTATTGATGTAGTTGTTAAAGTTCTTGATTCTTGGAGCCTGAAGCCAAGAATGAGTTATTCCGGCAGTAAAATTGGGTTGGGTGTGACAGAGGAAAATGTATTGGGATTGGGGCATACATTTGACTTCCTTTATAGAAATGATTCCAAAGAAAGACAGAATTATGTTTTAGGAAGCTATACCGCATACAATCTTTTCGGTTCTTATATCAATGCCCAGATTCTGGGCGAACGTGATTTTTCGAGAAATGAAAGAATCAATTTCAATGTCAGAAGAGATTTCTTTTCACCTCTTACAAAATGGGCAGGAGGTTTTAGCTTCGACTATTTTATGAGGAATGTTTTACTTCCCATAGAAACGGATACTACTTATCCGGAGGTTCAGATCAAAGCTTACAGCCAGGATCTGTGGGGAGGGTATCAAATTCCTGTTTCATCAGGTACAAGCGAAAAAGTATCGAGTAATATTGCGGTGATAGGAAGGTTTCAGAATTACCAATACAAAGACAGTCCCGAAATTGATAAATACAAATATTTTAATTCTTACAACAGTTTTCTGATGTCTGTAGGATTTATCCGTAGAAATTTCTCGGTGCAGAGGAATATTTTCCAATATGACCTGCCGGAGGATATTGCCTATGGCAATTCAGTAAATTTTACTGGCGGCGCCTTATCGCGAAGTAATAATGTTAAGCCTTATGTGGGTATTTCTGCATCTTATGGAAGTTTTACAAAGCTTGGGTATTTCACTCTGAAAGCACAGTTTGGAAGATTTTTTAATGAGAATAGCCGAAACCGTGAGTCCTTCCGTTTGGATGGTACTTATTTTACTAACCTTATAGACTGGAAATTTGCCAAAGTAAGGCATTTCTTTTCTCCAACTTTAGCATTGGGAAATCCACAGCATAATTATTCTTACATTGACAGGATTAATCTTTCATCTCCGGATGAATTTCCTGTGTACAACTCAGATTATATCGGAACTAAAAAACTGGTTTTAAGATATCAGCTTCAGCTATTTATTGATAAGACATGGAAGAATTTCCATTTCAGCCCTTATCTGACGGTGGCAGCCGGATGGCTGGGTATGCCTGATGATAAATTGCTGAGTACAAAAACAAATACTAAGATAGGAATCGGAGTTTTGATTAATAATCCTTTTCTGGTTTTCAACAGGATTCAGATTTCGTTTACCTATTATCCCCGTGTTCCTTTTGATAATAATTCGGTCTTTGATTTTAACAGTAACCGGAATAATCTTTTACCAATGAATAGTTTTGCCACAGAAATTCCGCATTTTGTGAATTTTGGAAACTGATAATGAAATAGAGTAGCATGTAAAGAATGTAGATAGAAAATATTGGCTTTTTTATTTTATTGTTGGAAGTTATTTCCCAATACAGAAAGTAGATAAAATCCTATTTATAAGTGTTTATAAATAATTAGTATCCTATTTAGTAAACTGATATTTGTTATTCCAAAAGATAAACTAAAAAGAAAACCCCGAGGTTAGTCGGGGGGATCATATTAATTTACTTTTAATACTTAGAACACAAAAGTTCTTTTTGCTGTATCATCACCAAATCTAATAGTTGAAAATGACTTAATTCTTTTTTTATCCATTAAAATGAAATGAAAGACAGAATCTTCTTTTAATACTCCATAAACATCTTTTACATCTATATCTTCATTTATAATAGTCTGATGTTTTTTATTGATTTTAGAATAAGGAACTATTCTTAAAGCTTCTATATCCATTCCCTTTAATTCTTTCCTGAATTCAGGAACATAAAACTCTTGGGCTTTTAAATAATCAGAGCTTGGGTTTTCCATCATAAAAGTGTCTATAATCTTACGAGAACTTAGATCTTGCTTTTTTACTTGATATAAAAAACTTTTTATAATATCTATATTCTCATTGTCTTGCTTGCTTACACAGCTTATTATTGATAAAGTGCTGAATAACATAATAAATCCTATAATTATTTTATTTTTCATTTTATTTAATTATTTAATTACAATTTCCTGTATTTTTAGGAGCATTTCCGCCAGAAGTATTCTTTTGTACAGAAGAATTATTCAGGTTTCTTAAATCTTGACCTAAATTACCAGGGTTAGACCCTCCACCACCAGGCCAATTTCCAGATGTTTTAGGTAGAGAAATACCAGCTTTAGCTAGTGCATCTATACCAAAATTTGTGCAATTATAGGTATTCAAGTTATAGGTTGTGGAAGACATTGAATTTATATATCCAACGATATTATTTAATTGAGTTGCACTAATAGTTGAAGTAATACTTACATTATATTTATGCCCTTGGTCATTTACATACATTCCTGTAGCAGCAGGAGGGTTAGAAAAAGGACTTATACTCGTTGAAGGATAAAATCCCATGAATCTAGTAGTACCAGCTTGAGTAATAGATATAAATGTATGTCCTACATTAGGATCAGTTACTGGTCCAGACCAAGTACTTGTCGTATTAGGAGTTGGCTGATCAACATACAATGTAACTGTAGCTCCTTGAGATAAGTCCAAGCATTTAAGATAATCTTTAATATTAGTAATTTTCTCTCCTGCTGGCTTTTTAGAAAACAATAATAAGTTATTTGACCAAGTAGGGCTACCGCCACCACCGCCTCCTCCTCCTTCAGAACCAGGATCTATAGGACAGTTAGCTATATCCCAACATGATGATACTCCTATTGGTACTGTTGGAGGAGTTACAGGTTGTTTTGGTTTCCCCGGAACAATTACTTCTTCAATCTTCCCACACTTTTGCACATCATCTCCACAATCAGTATCACTTCCTCCTGGCTCTGCTCCTTCTCCACCTATTGCCATAGGTTTAATACCAGCACTTAAAGCTAAAGAAGTTTTTCTTCTATTATATCTGTTAAAGGCTTCCTGAAATAATGGCAAGAGCTGCTTGTAATACTCACTGCTATTTTTAATTTCGTCAAAAGCAATTAATGTTTCTTTCTCTTTAAGTGTAGACATAATTAAACCTATTACCTGGTTATTTTCTACTTTTGGAAATATCACCCATTTTTCACCATTTTCTTCGGTAACAACTTGGGAGCGAACTTTAAATTCTACATAGCTTCCTTTATTTTGAAATAAAAGTGAGCCCTTATCAGAGCTTGCATTGAGATTATTTTTTATTGAGTTGTTAATGCCTGAAATGTTAGTTTTTTTTATCTCGTCATATCTCTTCATCAGAAACTCAAAGCCATTGGCATAATTAATTGTCTCTCCTGATTTAGGAACAAAGACTGCAAAACGTTTGTCTTCTAATTGTTTTTGAGTAAGCCCATCTTCGGTTCGGCAAGATGATAGCAAGGATAAAGTAAGTATTCCCCATAGTGAGGTGTAGAGTAATTTTTTTCTCATACTTCTTGTGTTTTTGGTATTAAATTAATCAAATATATAATAAAATATTGTATATATGGATACGCTAAACCGTAAAAGCTATTTTAATGAAAAAAATAAAGATTTAATTATTGGTTTTTAGGGCGTGTTTTTATAGATATTTTTTTATATTTAACCTCATTATAAAAGGTACTTGCCATGGAACACAAAATACATCAGGGTCGCAATGTGAAACGCTTTAGAGAAATGCTGGGCATAAAGCAGGAGGCTTTGGCTTTTGATATTGGTGGCGACTGGAACCAAAAGAAAGTTTCTCTCCTGGAACAGAAAGAAGTGATTGAAGACTCTCTTTTGCAACAAATAGCCGAAGTCCTGAAAATTCCTGTGGAAGCCATCCAGAATTTTGATGAACAACAGGTAGTGAATATTATTTCAAATACTGTGACTACGGTTAATGATAATGCAATAGGAGTTATTGTAAATAATAACAATCCTATTGAGAAGATTATTCAACTTCATGAAGAAAAAATGGAACTTTATGAGCGCATGCTAAAGGAGAAAGACGAAATGATGGCAAGGCTGGAAAAACTGATTGATAAAAATAATTGTTAATATAATAAAAAAGGTTCAGCATAGGTGCTGGACCTTTTTCTATAAGAAAGAATTATATTATTTTCATTTGATAAAGCGTTTAATTGTTACATTTTAGTTTTAAAATAAATGAGCCTATAAAAGGTAAACTCACTTGAAAAAGTGTCGTAGTCTTTTAATTATTAAATTTCATTGTGTAGAATTTCTAAATGATGTTTCATAGACATTCTTTTACAAACTCCTAAACCTGGAAAATGACTATTTGAATGATATTTTTCAAAGTCTGAAATTCCATTGGAACTGTACCCTTTATTTGCTTTCACAAATTTAATCAAACCATTTAAGGATTCAAAAAACTTACCTGCTACATCTTTAGTTTTGTCCTGTGTGTCAGATACAAAATGATACACATAAGCTTTGTTTCCGTCAATTTTTGTTAAATGTAATGCTACTGCTAATGGAGTTGATCCTCCTTCTTGAGGATCTTTTCCAGTTATAGTGAAGTCTCCAAAACCAACTGAAGCAAGGTTTGGGTATGTGTAATGTAGATCAGAAAAATAACTTTTTGTAGGATAATCGGAGTTTCTGACTTGTTTATCAAATCCATCAAAAACAAGAACGGAATTTTTATTAGAAGTATTAGCAGCAAAAGTTAAGCCTACTTTTGGAAGAATATAGAAATTATATTTTAGTTTTAGACCTTTAATATATGGTTCATCAATATAATCTTCTTTAAAAATTAGAGACTTTTCTAGTTTCTGATTTGAAGATATAAAAGCGTCAATGTGTTCATTTTTAGTAGTGTTATCCACAATGTATGCGAGTGAAAACTTACTATAATCTTTCAATATATCGTCGATAAAGTTATCTTGAATATCTTTTTGCGTCGGAAATCCCTTTTTTTGAAAATTAACGACTAAAATAAAATTGATATTTTTTTTTATAATCTTTTGAATGTTTTTCTTCGATGAACCAGTATTATTAGGCATAAATACAGGTGTTATTTTTTGAAATAAAGAACTGTCAAGTTCTACAATTGCAGATGCCTCATTTTGCTTTGCAAACATAAATGGAAAATACATAACTATTAAAATTTTATAATTGATTTTCCTAATATATAAAATTTTAATTAATTTGTTAGTAAATTTTATCTAAAAGCATTAAAATATTTTCACAATTTTTTTTGTTATATCTTTTTCCCAGAGAAATACTTTTTAAACTATCTGGGGATTTTTTTATTAACTCTACCTGCTCCTTTTTAAAAGTTCTTAATTTGAGAGTTTCCACAACATGAAAATGTGCTTCTTGTATATCTATTTCTGTGAATAGATTAAAACATTCTGTAAATATTTTGGTATTCGGCAAATCTAGAGCAATTCCATATTGTTTTTTAATTATTGAAAGATATTCATTTTTTCTAAGAGAATTGAAAAGAGTTCTATGTGTTAAATTGTCCAAATTACTTTTAGCTTCTCTATAAATGTCTATTCTACCAGTTCCTGAAATTAATAATATGCCAGTCTGTTGTGGGATTATTGATTTAACTTTTTTAAGATGTTTTTCGGAAATAACAACGTTCAGATATTCAAAAAAATTTTGATAATCAGAAATTTGAGAAGAGAGTCTTTCAGTCGAATCTTTATCAGATTTTATTTCATAAACTGTTGATGTTCCATTAAAAACTGCTAAGTCAGCTTTTGATAACCCAACATTAAATTCTGGAATTGAAACACAATCATATATATTATGATTTTTAAGTATTAAATCTTTAAATATTAAATTTTTAAAAACATATTCATTTTTATAATTCTTTAATAGTAGTTTATAAAAATGCGAATAGGCACTTCTTAAGGTAAAGCAGTCGACATCCTTACAATAGTTTTTAAAACTATCTATAAGAAATCCTATTTCTTTTTCATTTTGATTAGCCAAGTGATCAAAATAAACTGGAGAAAATAATTTTGCTATAACGGCGTAATCAGAATTATTAAGTTTAGTTACAATTTTCATTTCTACTCACTGAGTGGTTCAAATGTAAAACATTTTTGTTTAAAAGAATTATGGAATTATATAATTTTTGTCATATAATCCGATATTAAAAAGTTGAATATAATTTTTCGTATTTAGTGTCGTTCCATAAAAAATCGAAAGGATATTAGTATTTGCCAATATGAAGAAATTTGGGCTTTGAGAGCTGGCTATTAAATTTTCAATGATTTATTATTTTGTTGATTTTATCCAAAAGAGAATTGAAGTAGCAGTTAATAAATAATAATTTAAATAGTCTTATATTAAAAGATACTGCTCGAATAAAGTAGTATTTCTTATGTTTTAGACCTTTAAAATCACCTGTGCATTATTTCAATATTTTGACAAAAATACCTAAAACATTAAAGTCAATTGTTTCCTCATCTCTAAGAGTAATTGGTTTGAAACTGAGATCATTTGATTTTGGTAATAAGATTATTTCCTCATGACGCCAGCCTTCTTCATCTGTTACTTTTTTGCTGGAATATTCTTTAATAGTATAGTTGCTGCCAAATTCAATATCGGTAATATTTCTTCCTTCAACTAATGTGATTAAGCCATTACGTGAACCTCCGGAATATTTTTTAAATAAACAGATGCTACCATTAGGTATAATTTTATTCATTGATTCACCTATTACAGTGCATGCAAAATAATCATCTTTATTATTTATGTCATCTAATTCTATGTATTTTATATTCTCTAATTCCTGTAATTCGGAAAAGGATCCCGCAGCAATATTAAGGTTATAGAATGGAATTGAATTTTCGGAAGGAATATCTGAAATTTGTATTGAATTCTGTTGTGTAGATGAAGTAAAAGGTTGTATAAATTGTTTAAGAAAACGTCTTAGATTATCGTTACAAACGTAAACATATGTTCCTTGGATTCCACGTTGTAGTATTGTTTTATAGATGTTGATGATGAAATCTAATAATTCTTCTTCGTTCAGAATAGAATTTTTACCGTTTTTATCCTTGTATTTTTGTTTCTCAACAATAAATTTTCCAGACGCAAAATCGTAGTCTAATTCAGGCCCTATAATAACACCGGTGTAATTCAGGTCATATCCTTGTGTTGTATGAATACATCCTATTTCATTAAGAGAATTGGCAGAATTGATCCAGTCTACGGAAACACTGTTCCATTTCAACTGATTTTCACCAATAACAATATCATAAGCTTCAGAATCTTTATTTGATACCCATTCCCAAGCATATCCTGCTACCATTCTTGATAAACCATGAAATTCATCTTTCTTTTTTATTCTATCAATCATTTGGGATAAGTCATCAAAAAGATAGAATTCGTAGTCATTAGTTTTATGGACTTTCGAAGGAAGAGATTGAGGTTCATCAAAAATTTTATGAACTAATTTTATATATTCATTCCCTCCACGAACCCGAAGTTGAGTTTTTAATTTTTCAATACGCGTATAAGGCTCTAATTCCAATTTCTTGAAACTATCTCTAGTGGTATCAGATGGTTTTATAGATTGATATTGGTCGTAAAAAATAATTGATGTATTACTTTGTAAAATAACCCAATCTAGTTCGGATGAGGTAGATTTATCTAAACCCAGTTTTTCACAATTCTTATCAAATGTTCCAAAATATGAACCCAAGTTAACCCGTCTCCTCAGACGATGTCCTTCATCAACTATAATAAGATCATATTTATTATTGGCTAAATCTGAAGGTCCTATTACCATTTTTCCTGATAAACCATTTACATTTTTAAATACATTAGAAATGGTTTTTCTGAATGACGCCATAGGGATCACCAGTGCCATATTTAAATCTTTAAATTTCTTTTTAACCTCTTTTAATAAAGAGAAAAGCTCTTCATCATCTTCATCAAAGTCCGCATAGTTGAAATCTTCTAAGTCTGTTTTCAATAACTTAAATAAGAAAATGGCCAAAATAGATTTACCCGTCCCGGCTCCTCCATGAATAAGACTTACTTTGGCATTTTCATCCAGCAAACAATTCAAAATCATTTTCAATCCTTTTATCTGTTCTTTAGAAAGAGATTTGTAAGGAGAATATTTAAAAAGGTCTGAATTATTAATAAAGTCCAGAGAATGTCGGGTTATGCCTATCTGTCTTAGTTCGTCCCAAATATCTTTGAATAAATCCCAATATACTTTCTTTTCATAATATTGATGATTGGAAATTCCGAGATTACCATTTTGTAAGGAGTATTGTCCATCAGCTGAAATATATTTGATCAGATTGGATTCCAAATCTAATGTGGCCGATTTATGGAATAGATCGCTTAAAATAAGATTTACTGATGAAAGCTGTTTCTTTTCTTCTGATTTTAGGTGAGTATTAATTCTGGTTAATACATTTGTGGTTTCTCCTACATAGGCAGATTTGGTATTTTTATTTTTCAAAAAATAAACTATCGGCCAGGATAAGTAGTCTTTGTGATTGTTGTTTATTTTAGTTTCTGTGAGGTGATCAAAATCGTACTCCTCAGTAATTGTAAAATTCTTCATTTTTGGTATTACAATTCATCGTACTTATTCGATTTCCCTTTTGCCTTATCTACAGGATATTTTTCGTTGTTTCTTTGTAGTTTTTTTAAAATAATACTATTGATGTCTATATTATTTTTATTGGCAAGAAGTAAACCATACATGAATACGTCGGCTAGTTCTTCTTCTAATTTATCTTTATTAAAATCTTCATTATTTTTCCATAAAAATACTTCTAAAAGCTCAGAAGCTTCAATAGATAAGGCTAATGCTAAATCTTTTGAGTTATGAAATTGTTCCCAATCACGCTCATCACGAAATTTTAGAAGTTTTTCTATTGTACTTTTATCTATCATGAGTACTATTTAATATAAGTGAAGTTTAATCTGACATTAAAAATAATAAAACTTCAGCATAATCTTCTTGAAAATAATAGTTTATTTGAATGAAGTTTAGATATAAAGAAGTATAAGAGTTTTTAAGTTTTATATTACGATTATTGCCACCATACAACACATTTACTTGCTATGGCATATAGCTTATAATTTCAGGATAATTATATTATCTCAAAAAAGTAATCATAATACCAAAGAAAAGTATTTATTTCTCTATACAGAAAGCAGATAATATCTTGTTTATAGGTGTTTGTAAATAATTAGTATCCTATTTAGTATATTTTGTAATGAATTTACTTAGATTTTGATTCAATACAATTTTTGAGTTTAACTGAAATTTTATCTAAAATTTCAGTTAATTTTTCTTCATAAACTGAGGTGAAATTGAGTGAAATAAAAGTTCTTAAATTTTCAAGTTGTTCGTTTGTTAAATTATATTCTTTTAGTTCTCTCCCATCAAATAGACAAACTTCGATTTCATCTGAAATTTTCTTAAAAAAGTCATAGATTAATTGTTTTTCTTCCTTAGATAAACCATTCAATAGGTCTACATAGGATTCTATTATTTCTTTTTCAGCAAATTCTTTAGTTAGCTCCATGCTCAGATATTTTCTATTAATAATACCAACAGTTTTGGCGTCACTAGAGCCAGAGCCTTGATAACAATTTTGAACGTTACTAACAGATAATTCTGAATTATGAAAAATACAATTTGTAAATTTTTCCCATATACAACCAGAATACAGTGATAATATTGTATGATAACATAAAAATTCATCTCTTGGAAATATCCAATGATTTACTCCTTCTCTAATTGAGTATTCAATTCGTCCCCATGGCTTTTTATAAAAATCATCCCAAGAAATTACAATATTCTCAACCTTTGGTTCAGGTTGAACATTGTTTAGTAAAATATTAGCTATAAGATGACCAGTTTCGTGGGAAAGTACATTGATAATTAACCTGATATTTGTTTTTCGTAAAAAATCTCCCATAATCTCCTCAATAATTAGTCGTTACTCTAAATTCCTTATCATTCCACTTGTTATCATAATAGTTCTTAATTAAACCTTTAGCTTTTAACCTTTCCAAAAGAATTCTATTATATTCAGTTTTATCAAATGTTGGTTTACGATTCTTAAATAAATTGTCATAATTCCATATACTCTTCAATAAGTCGATAATATCATCATTTGTTATTTTTTCAAAATATAAATTAATTAGTAGTATTCTTTTCTCTTCTCTCAATAAATTAACAACTATATGTTTTAAAGTGTCAATACTTAATTCAATGATTTTTGATTTCTGTAAAATAATTTCCCCTACTAATTTAGAAGTTTCTTTATTGAGTGTTATTGTACTTTCATCCAATTTAGTAATGTAATAGAATTTATTTTCCAAACTAATTTTATTAGATTTCAACAATAATAAAACGTCATTTTCATCCGTTTCAAATTCACTTATATTTTCAATAAATTTTTTAAAATCCTTTTCAATTAATATAATGTGATTGTTTGGAAAATGTTCTCTTAGTAAATCATAATTTGATTTAGTAGTATTAAGTTTTTTATTTAACAAAATAAGTGCTTTTTCAACATTGAGATTATCAAAATCAATACTATTCCAATTATAATAAGTACTATTTAATAAACTGTTATAACTTTCAACTGAAAGTTCATTGCATTTGATTAAACTAATTTCAAAGTCTTTATTTTCTTTTAACAATTTTTCTTTTAACAATTTAGAATAAACATCTTCTGAATTTAGAAAATTTATAAGAATATCTGTTATTTTTTTTTCTAATAGTGTATAGTATTCAATTACATTGCTCCAATTAGGAATTACTCTTTTATGTATAAGTAACTGTGTTTTAATTTTAGTATCGTCAATATCCAATAAATCCGAAATTTTTGTTTCAACTTTTTGAATTAAATTAACTTTAGATTTACTGCTTAAATTAATGTCATTAAGTAGTTTAATGAAATTATTCTCTTCTTCAAACTTATTGTTTTCTAAATTTAAATATACATCATTAACATACTTTGTAATATTAGAATTAATATATTCAATCAATTGATTACGATCTGATTTTAGTATGGTTGTATAATTTTTATAATCAAAGTCATCCTCTTCCTCTTCCTCTTCCTCTTCAAACTTATTAGTTACTTTAATCGTTTTCTTAAATATATATAACATTTGTAAAACATTACCTTTATTTATTTTGTAGTGATTATTAATATAAACATATTCAAAAAAAAATTCAGTTTCTTCATTGGGGTTATCCAATGATTCAAACTTAGTATCTAACCCTTTCAAAAGATTTGTAATCTTATTATAATAATTTTTTCCATTATCATCTTTAACTAATGATAAAAAATGTGGATTAGTTTCAATCATTTCATTTAAAAATTTTTTACTCTGATTATTTAGTATAGTTTCGACATTGGTATAAGTAATCATTAATCTCAAATATTGATCTATTTTATTTCTATCATAAAAAGATTCTTCCACAATATATTCCCAAAAATCTTTCCAATTTTCTACTAATTTTTCAAAAAATATTTCTAATGGCCTATCTTCATTTTTAATATAATCATCAATAAACTGTATTGAACGTTCTTTTTTATTACTCAATAATTTAATTACTAAATCATATTTGATGGAATATTTGTTGTAATTTTTTCCTAAATAATCTAATAAGTCAAAATTTAATATTGCTTCTCTTTCAAAATACTTTAATTCTGCTAAATGTTTTTCTTTTAGCAAATTATCAATATTTGCTAATTTGTAATTAAATTCTGAATTAAATCTACTTTTAACATTTTGTTCAAATTTTTTATCATTTTTAGTAAGAGAACCTTCATAAAATAATGATATATAATCATTATAATTTTCATTAATATATCCTTCTAAAATTAAACTTCTTAATAGTTTTCCATCTGAAAATCTATCTAAATATTGATCAATATCAACTTCAATAAATATTTGCTTTAAATCCCAATTCTGTATTTGTGATTTTTTAGTTTTTAACTTATCTATTTCATTCTTTAATGAATTGACATTATCATTCTTTTTTGATTCAATTAATCCAACTCTTTCTTCATATGTAAATTCGGGATTAATTTCGTTTTCAATTTCAGAAAATTTAAAATCAAACTCATTATCAAATAAATCACCATAATTTCTATTCTGGTATTTATAACTCAATTTTTGTTTTGTAATTAATTCTTCAAAATCATTGTTAATAATAGTTTGGTTAATCAATGCATTTGTAGGGATTTTTGATAATATTTTCTGAAAATATATACTTTTTAATTCCTCAATATCTGTTATTGTTTCTTTCTTAATATTTTCTACTTCAACATTTTTATCCTTAATTTTTTCATCTATTTTAGTAATAATGTTTTTAATATAATCTTTCTTATTGTTTATCAATTCATATAGTTTACCTTTCTTCTTACCAAGTTCAGTAAAATCAGTTGGATATAGGTTTTTGTAAGTAACCATTGCGAATAATTCATCATTTTTTTTGATAAATTCTGGTTTTAAAGTTTTTCGGTAGATTACAAATTCTTGGAAAATGTTTGTTAATAACCTCATATCAATATCATCAATAAAGGTTGTAATATCCGATGTAAACTCTTTTGTGAAAATATTTTGTTCTAATCCTGATTCTTTTATTAGTAAACTTAGCTGTTCATCGGCATTTGAAGAATTAATAAATGGTATTACAGGAATTATATATTCAAAAAATTTAACTCTCTCTTTTCTATCCTTAAATAAATCATCTCCAACCGCGTAAACAAAGTTAATTTCCCTGTTTATTAATAATGAATTATTGAGTAATATATTGATTTCTCTTAGTTTTGTAAATATATCTGTACTATCAAATCTATCTAAATCTTCAATTATTACAACATCGTATTTAGTACGTTCAAAAAAGTATAAAATCTCTTCTAAATGTTCATTGAAAACAGATTTGTTAATATTATCACCCAACTCTAATTCTCCTTTAATATTTACTTTATTAATTTTTGAATTACTAAATAAATTAATAACGAGTTTAGATAATATTCCTAAACCACTAAGTGAAATCAAAAAAATTGGTAAACTCCACCAATCAAAACTTTCCTTTGTACTCCAATTAGCTGGATTAATTCTATCTAAGTAATTATATTTCAAAAGTAAAATTGTAGAAACTACCCATAAAACAAATCCCATAGAGATTCCAAATATTCTCAAACCCGAAATATTGTCGATTCTTTTAAATCGAGATTCTGGAATTTGTTGTGGTTTAACATGATAGAATATTTGTTGTAATATGCTTACTTCTAATAGTCTTTCTAATTCTTCTTTTTGTCTCTTTTTTTCACTTTGTAAAATAGACTTGTCTTCTTTATCTTCCTCATTTTTTTTATTAAATGAAGCTAATGATATATTCAAAAATGAATATTGTTGATTTTGCGACTGAAATGTTTTTATAATTGTACTTTTCCCAGAACCATATCCTCCTGTTAAAGCGATATTACTGATTCCTTCTGTTTCTATGGTTTCCTTAAGCTTATCCAAATAAGGCTGGATATTTTTAATATCTTCTTCTTTGGTTAATATTTTAGGAGCAAGTGAACTAACTAAAGTATTTTTCACTTCTACTTCAGCTGTTTTACTCTTCAAAAAAAACAAAAATAAATTTCTCTTCATGGTTTATAGAAACTAAGTATTATTACAAATTTAATTAAAAATCTCCTCTTTATAAAGAGGAGATCAGACTAATTGGATAATAAATTTTATTTGGAAATACTCTTTCCTATACATCAATATTTTCTAGAAGATAGCCTATCTATTTTTGGATGGATTACTATTAAACACAAAAAAAATGACTGAAAGCCACTTTCATATTTTCTAAAATTACTATAAACGATAGATTTAATAAATATTATCCAATAAAGACTACTTCCCGATACAAAACTTACTAAAGATATTTCCCAGTACCTCGTCGTTTGTAAATTCCCCGGAGATTTCACCAAGGTATTCTATAGCATTTCGGAGTTCGTAGGCGAGGAGTTCGGTAGTAATCTGTGAAGAAACCGCTTCTTTTACCCGATTAACAGCATCCAGAGATCTTTGTAGAGCTTCGAAGTGACGTTGATTGGTAATCACTACATTGCCTTCTTCGGATTTCATTTGCTCTACAAAAGAGGATAACTCATTTTTAAGCTCCTGAATATTGCGGTTTTCCAGTGCCGATATTTTTATAAAATCAAAAGGATGGTTAATCTCTTTGCGGAAAAGATTTTCAATAGCCTCAAACTGTGTAGGAACAACTTCGTCTATTTTAGTAAGGCAGATAATTAATTCCAGTTTGTCGCGTAGCAGGGATCTCAACATCTCGAAATCTTCAGAGAAATCAGCTGTTGCCGCATCAGCAAGGTAAACCAGTACTTCTGCTTGTGCTACTTTTTCTTTAGCTTTTTGTACACCAATCGCCTCAATCTCATCCATTGTCTCACGAAGACCAGCCGTATCAATTAGTCGGAAAGCATGACCTTTGATGTGTAAAACTTCCTCAATCGTATCACGGGTGGTTCCGGCAATATTGCTGACAATAGCGCGCTCTTCTTTTAGTAATGCGTTTAGTAATGTCGATTTTCCAGCATTGGGTTTACCGATAATAGCTACGGCAGTACCATTTTTAATGGCATTTCCATATTGGAAACTCTCGATAAGAGAACTGAGTTTATATTCTATTTTATTCAACAGCCCGCTGAGTGCAGTTCTGTCCGCAAACTCTACATCTTCCTCAGCAAAGTCCAATTCCAGTTCAATCAGTGAAGTGAAGTTCAGTAAGTCTGTACGCAATAAAGAGATTTCCTGAGAGATACCACCTTTCAGCTGATTCAAAGCCACTTTTCTGGAAGCTTCATTTTCAGAAGCGATAAGATCGGCAATAGATTCCGCCTGTGAAAGGTCGATTCTGCCATTCATAAAAGCACGAAGCGTAAATTCTCCGGCTTTTGCCATACGGGCACCGTTTTTAATCAGCACCTCCAGTATTCTTTTGGCAATGTGTGGCGAACCATGAAAAGAGATTTCCACAGAGTTTTCGGTGGTAAAAGTTTTTGGAGCATGAAATACCGCAACCATTACCTCGTCGATTACTTCATCTGCATCTTTTATAAAGCCATAATGTACGGTATGAGAAGTTGCCTTTTCCAGGTTTTTACCTTCAAATACAGTATTTACAATACGAAAAGAATCGTCTCCGGAAACCCGGATCACCCCGATAGCACCCATTCCGTTGGCAGTAGCTAAAGCACAGATAGTCTCTTTATTCATAAGTGCAAATTTACGGCTTTTTTCATTGGTATTGTAAATGGCTTATTTTGGAAATGCATATCGTCAGTTCGAGTGAAATTATTAGTAGTGAAGTGGAGAATAATTCTGTATCGAGAATTCCTTTTTAACATTAAGGAATTTATTTTTAACACGAAGGCACAAAATAGGTTTATGCTTGTTATATTTTTAAGGCACGAATTGCTTCGCAATATTTTATAGGTTAGTGAAATTTTCGGTTATGACTCAGGGGATATCCATTTTGAATCTCTGAAAATCTTTGATTTTCCTGTGCCTTAAAAGCAGTGTTATGCCAAGATCACTTTTGTGCCTTTGTGTTTATAAACTTTTCTAAATGCAAAGATTTTTTTGCCCGTTATGCTGCTTTAAGGAACGCGAAGCCACTAACGCTTAGCAATGAACTTAACTGCCTTAATGCCTAAATGATGAAAATAATTTTACCTTTAGGCGAAATCTTTGTGTCCTGTAAACAGTAGCATATCAACGATACTTTTGTGCCTTTGTGGTTAATCAATTTCTCGATACACGCCACTTAGTTTCGCACTCGAAGTGGTAGAATATATAAACCACATAGATACATAGGTTTTTATACAGCGAAGAGTTACATAGATTACTAAAGTAATACACATCAGTGTACTACAAAAACTTATGGCCAGGGAAATGTAGGCGTTAAGAATTGTGGAGTTATTTTCGTTAAAATATGGATCGCAAAGATCGCAAAGTTTTCTTTCTTGCTATAATGTTTTAAAGTAATGCAAAACTGTAATAATTACTGAAAGCTTAACTGTCTTAATATCTAAATGATAGAATTATTTTTAGTTTTTCTAATTGTATTCTTAAACTTTTGGCTTGATCCAAAAGTTACAAAAGATCAAGCCTTAGTTTCTCGGCAGTCAAACTAGCTTTCAATCTCTAAAATGCTCAGAACTCGCTATGCTCAAACAATGATCATTTTTTAATGAGCTTTTCAAGCTTTTGACACTCGCCTGCAAAACTGAAGGCGCTTTTAAATGTCGAGTTTAAACAAGAATGCGAAGCCACTAACGCTTAGCCATGAACATAATGCCTAAATGATGAAAATAATTTTACCTTCAGGTGAAATCTTTGTGCCCTAAAAGCAGTGGCATATCAACAATATTTTTGTGCCTTTGTGGTTAAATAACTTCTCGATACATGCCGCTTCGTTTCGTACTCGAAGTGATGGATATCGTTCCCTTTTATGATATTGACAAAACAAAAAATCTCGTAGCCAGGCTACGAGATTTTAATATTGTTGAAAAGTTCTATTGACTATAACGGACTTACTAATTCCAAGAACCAGTTTTTAACATCCTCTTCAAGATGAGGAGCAAGTTTCTCTTCACAAGTTTTATGGTAGCTGTTCAGCCACTGAATTTCATCTGCAGAAAGAATTTCCTTTACAATAATATCCTTAAAGAATGGGCATAAAGTTAACGTCTCAAACTCATAGAAAGTATTCCATTCTGTTGTTTCAGCCTCTCTTACTGCAATAAGGTTTTCATGACGAATACCATACTGATTAACTACATAATAGCCGGGTTCGTTAGATAATACCATTCCCGGAAGCAATTCTTGTGGATTAAGGTCTTTACGAATACTCTGAGGACCCTCATGAACATTCATAAAACTTCCTACACCATGTCCGGTTCCGTGATTGTAATCTTTCCCAGCCATCCATAGTGGTAATCTTGCAAAGGCATCCAGTTGTACACCTCTGGTTCCTTTCGGGAACTTCACCATAGAGAGTCTGATCATGCCCTGTAATACCAATGTTGAGTCTTTCTTGAACTCATCAGTCACAGCTCCTAATGCCAAAGTACGGGTGATATCGGTTGTCCCTTCAAGGTACTGACCGCCGGAATCTACAAGGATACTGCTGTCATTGGTTACCTCCTTGCTACCTTCAGCTTTTGCTGAGTAGTGGATAATGGCACCATTACCTTTATAACCGATAATGCTGCCAAAACTTTCACCTACAAAGTTAGCACCTTCTGCACGGAAGCCTCTTAGTTTTTCACCAATGCTGTATTCGTTCATCGGTTCTTTACCTGCCTGATGTGTTAGCCAATACAGAAATTTTACCATAGCAACACCATCCCTTTCCATTACGGTACGGAAACCATTTAATTCAGCTTCATTTTTCTGAGCTTTCATCAGATTTCCCGGAACAGCAGTTTTGATGAAGGTATTGGCATCCTTTAATGTATCGAAAACAGACTGATTGCTGTTTGGTGAAACAAGTATATTTTGTTGTTTTATTTGTCTCAGGTGATTGAAAAATTCATCATAAGGCATCATCTTCACTCCAGACTCATCCATTTGCCTGCGGGCATCGGTATCCAATTTTTCAAGATCAGTGAAAAGGATAGCATCATTTTTAGACAGTACAATATAACCTAAGAATACAGGATTAGACTGTACGTCACTTCCTCTAAGGTTCAATGTCCATGCTACATCATCCAGACTGGAAATAATATGTACATCAGCATGCTGATCTTCCATCTTCTGGCGGATAGTTGCAATTTTATCTGAAACCGACTGTCCGGCTCTTTCTACCGGATGTACATAGATTGGATTTTTTGCTGCAATGCCACGATCTGTCCAGATCTCTTTAAGTAAAGGAAGATCTGTTAGAGTAATATTTTTAGCACTGAATTTTGAATCAAGAGCCTCCCAGTTGCTGTGAGAAGTAGCCAATGCATTTACTGCTACTTTACCACCTGCAGGGATTTCAGAAATAATCCAGTCGATATAGTTTGGAGTTCCTTCGATACCATCTTTGAATAAATCGATACCCGAACCTTCCAGTTCAATAGGAGCTTGTGTAAAATACCTTCCGTCAGTCCATAGTCCGGCTTTGTCTTTGGTGATAACCACAAAACCTGCGGAACCTGTAAAGCCTGAAAGCCAAGATCTTTCCTGCCATTCCTGAGGTAAGTATTCACTCATATGTGGGTCTGCTGAATAGACAATGAAAGCGTCGATATTATTGTTGTGCATAGCGCTACGCAATGCTGCAATTTTTTCTTTTGAAGTCATAACTAAGATTGAATTTTGCGGGGTGAAGTTACGAAATTAGAAGGGGATTCTATACTATTTTGGAATGTGAATTTCTCATAAGATCGTGGTTTACTATGGTAATTCAATTCTTACTTTTAATCAATTATTTACAGATGATATATATTATTCCTGGTCATACTTCTGAAGAATATTAAACATACTTTCATTTGTTAATTTAGTGATTTCAATTTCTGCAGCTAGCTCGGGTTTAGATTTTGTTGCTTCAATAAGCTTTTTCTTAATATTATTAAAAAGTCCCATTTTATAAATTTGTCCCTTATCATCTACTAGGTAATCAAAATATTGTATCGAAGAGTCATAAAGGTTTTGTGAAATAGATCTATACCATTTTATTTTAGTTCCGTCATACATTACTTCTTTTAAAGCTTTACCATCATTGACATAGATTCTGTTTTTACCCTCAAGATCTGTGAATTTTAACTCTTTTACATTTTC
The DNA here is from genome assembly GCF_002024805.1 of Elizabethkingia bruuniana. Lineage (NCBI taxonomy): Bacteria > Pseudomonadati > Bacteroidota > Flavobacteriia > Flavobacteriales > Weeksellaceae > Elizabethkingia > Elizabethkingia bruuniana. The sequence goes on along the minus strand of NZ_CP014337.1, from coordinate 2,619,704 downwards.
GGCTTTAATTTTCTCAATTTTTTTTCCATTGTCATCTACAAGTAGTAATGCTCTGTAAAAGCTGGCCTCGTTTATAAGCTTTGTATAGAAAATATTAGTGTAGATTTTTATTTTTGAGTTAATTGTAGTATTGTCACTTTTGGTTATTGATGCATCAATATATTTTTGAGAGAAACTAAATGTTGATATCAAAATAAATAGAATAATAAAGCTTTTTTTCATTTTAATTGGTTTTATAATATATCCGCTAAAGTAAAAAATATTGATAAGGACAAACAGGAAAATCAAAAAAATAATGAAACAAAGTTTTTGCTGTTTTTAATAGGATAATATTGTTGTGAAAATAATCATAATATAAAGAGCTATAGCTGTTTTCGAAGCAATGTTTTCATAGTTGGAACCTACATAAATATATCCTTTTTTTATGAGGAAATTTTTATTTGAATTATGCTTTAGCTATTTGCATATTATATACTTTTTATTTGTTTTTACCCCGCAGGTAGGAATAGATATTTTATCTGATATATTTTAAGAAGTGGCTTTTATGTCGTAAATTTGTGAGAATAAATCTAAAAAATTATGTCAAAAGCAATTTCGCAAGTGCCTTTTGCACAAAACGAACCGGTAAAAACTTACGCTCCAGGCTCTGAAGAAGTGAAAAGCCTGATCGCTACATACAAAAAAATGTATGCTGAAGAACTGGAAATTCCAATGGTTATCGGTGGGAAAAACGTTACGACTAAAGAAAAAGTAACAATCCATCCACCACACGACCACAAACATACTGTAGGCTTTTACCACCAGGGAACTATGAAGCATGTTGATGAGGCTATTAAAGTAGCATTAGCAGCTAAAAAACAATGGAATGACCTTGGATGGGAGCAAAGAGCAGCGATCTTCTTGAAGGCGGCAGATCTTATTGCCGGACCTTACAGAGACAGAATCAACGCAGCTACAATGATCGGACAGTCTAAGAATGTTCATCAGGCAGAAATTGATGCAGCTTGTGAATTAATTGACTTTTTGCGTTTCAATGTAGAGTTTATGACTGAGCTTTATGCTGAGCAGCCAATATCTGATGCAGGAATTTGGAACAGAGCTGAATACAGACCTTTAGAAGGCTTCTGTTTTGCAGTAACGCCGTTTAACTTTACAGCTATTTCTGCTAACTTACCATCATGTATGGCATTGATGGGTAACGTTGTGGTATGGAAGCCATCTGATAAGCAGGCTTACTCTGCACACGTTATTATGGAAGTATTCAAAGAAGCTGGTGTACCGGATGGTGTAATCAACATGATCTTCACTGATGGCAAAGAAACAGCTGAGAGAGTATTGGCTCACCCTGATTTTGCAGGTCTTCACTTCACAGGTTCTACAAAAGTATTCCAGGGAATGTGGAAAATGATTGGTGACAATATCCATAACTATAAATCTTACCCAAGAATCGTTGGTGAAACTGGTGGTAAAGACTTTGTAATGGCTCACCCGTCTGCTGATGTTGAAGCTTTGGCTACAGCGTTAGTACGTGGTGCTTACGAATATCAAGGACAGAAATGTTCTGCAGCTTCCAGAGCTTACATTCCTAAATCTATCTGGAAAGATGTGAAGAAGGTAATGGAAAAACAAATGAAGACTATCAAAGTAGGAACTACTGAAGATCCGTCTAACTTTGTAAATGCAGTAATCGACAGAAACTCTTTCGATAAGTGTAAAGGTTACATCGACAGAGCTGAGAAAGCTAAAGATGCTGAGGTAGTTATCGGTGGTAAGTGCGATGATAAGAAAGGTTACTTTGTACACCCAACTGTTATCGAAACAACAAACCCACACTACGAAAGTATCGAGCAAGAGATCTTCGGACCAATCTTAACAGTTTATGTATATGAAGACAAGAAATGGGCTGAAACACTTCAGTTAGTAGACAGTACTTCTCCATATGCATTAACAGGTTCTATCTTCTCTCAAGATCGTTATGCAATCAACGAAGCTTACAAAGCATTAGAAAATGCTTCCGGTAACTTCTATATCAACGATAAGCCAACAGGAGCAGTAGTAGGTCAGCAGCCTTTCGGTGGTAGCCGTGCTTCTGGTACTAACGATAAAGCAGGATCTAAAATGAACCTTCTTCGTTGGGTATCTGCAAGAAGTATTAAGGAGACTTTTGTTCCGGCAAAAGACTACAAATACCCTTATTTAGGTTAATATTCAACCAAATATATTATAAGAGCCCTGGATTTCCGGGGCTTTTTTGTTTTAATAAAAAGGTTATAAAGGTTATGGATGTTATGAAGTTATAACTGTTAGTTGCAAAAGCGTAAATGTGTTTAATCTGTTTGGGAATTATATTTAACACTAAGGCACAAATAACTTTTACTTTTTGAATGTTGGCTAAGGCACGAATTGCTTCGCAATATCTGATTCTTTATAGCCTTGGCAAGGATTTAAACCTTGCCAAGGCTGATAATTATCTTAATGCCTAAATGATGAAAATAATTTTACCTTCAGGTGAAATCTTTGCGTCCTAAAAGCAGTGATATACCAACAATACTTTTGCTCCCTTGTAGTTAAACAACTTCTCGATACACGTCACTTTGCTCCGCACTCGAAGTGATGGGATTACCTATTTTGAAAGTACATGTCGTCAGTTCGAGTGAAATTATTAGTAGTGAAGCAGAGAATGATTTTGTATCGAGATCTCTTTTTAAACTTTAAGGAATTAAGATAGTTTAGAATTAATCGCAAATTCGCCAAGGAATTTATTTTTAACACTAAGGCGCAAAACAGGTTTATGCATGTTATATTTTTAAGACACGAATTGCTTCACAATATTTTATTCTTTATGGCCTTGTCAAGGTTTTAAACCTTGACAAGGCTACTGATTATCTTAATATCTAAATGGTGAAAATAATTTTACCTCTAGATAAAACCTTGATATCCTAAAATCAGTGGTATGTTAATAATACTTTTGTGCCTTTGTGTTTATAAACTTTTCTAAACGCGAGGTTTTATTTCCTGTTATACTGTTTTAAAGGAGTGCAAAGTTGCTAACACCTAGCAATGACTGTTGAGAACTTAATTTTCTTAATTTCTAAATGGTAGAAATAGTTTTACCTTCACGTGAAGTCTTTGTGCCCTGAAAACTGTGATATACAAACATTACTTTTGTGCCTTTGTGGTTAAATAAACCAGGTTACAACTTATAATGCTCTACCTTCAAAAGGCTGTACGCCGTACGTATTCTTTACTTCAGCCATTACAAAAGTACTATGTGTATTTCCGATACTGGTAAGTGACCCCAGTTTGTTGAAAACAAAATCCTGATAATGCTTCATATCCCGTGCATGAACTTTTAGCAGAAAATCATAATCACCGGAGACATTATAACATTCCACCACTTCATCAATATTGTGAATATCATCGACAAAAGTATGGCCGATATTACGGTCATGCTGCTTTAACCGGATATTGCAAAAAACAATCAGTCCTTGATTCAGTTTCTCTGCGTCCAAAATGGCAATATACTTCTTGATATATCCTTCTTTCTCCATTCGTCTGATTCTTTCAAAAACCGGAGAAGGAGACAGGTTTACCTGTGCTGCCAATTCTTTTACGGTAAGTTTCGAGTCATTATGAAGGATTTTCAGCAGGCGTAAATCGGTATCATCCAGTTGAAGCATAGAATAATTTTTGGTTAAAGGTACAATATTTTACCATTGAAAGAATAATATTCTGGATAAATACTATTTGTAATTTATTATGCTGAATTTAACCTGTTATTATGGAATATAAATTGGCTAAACTAACTTTGTGAAAAATAAAAATAGATCTGTAGAAACTGGTTTTACTTAATAGTAAATGAAAAGGGAATCATGTGAAAATCATGAGCTGTCGCGCAACTGTGAATACCTTACAAAGTTTTATCCACGATCCACTGTGTATGCGGGAAGGAGGATAAAATGGTATAAGTCAGGAGACCTGCCAATTTCTGAACAGGCAACTACTCTCGCGATTTGGAGTTGTGGTCTTACAGTACTTTAGTTTGTGGATTATCCGCAGACAATGGACTTATACTACTGCTTACGGCCTATAGGCGTGTGAGAGTTGTCTGGCTGTAAATACAGGAGATAACTAATAAAATATAATAAAATGCAAACACACAACCTGGGTTACCCGCGTATCGGGAAAAAGCGAGAGCTGAAAAAAGCCTGTGAACAGTATTGGTCCGGAAAGATTATTCAGAAAGAATTACTGGATGTAAGCCGCAGAATTATCAATGAAAATCTGAAATTACAACAGGAAGCAGGTATAGACTTTATTCCGGTTAACGATTTTTCGTTTTACGATCATGTATTGGATATGACGCTTACCTTGGGAGCTATTCCGCAGCGTTACCACGATGTAATCCTGAATAAAGCAAACAACGAGCTGGATCTTTATTTTGCAATGGCACGTGGTTACCAGAAAGATGGCTTGGATATCACAGCTATGGAGATGACAAAATGGTTTGATACCAACTATCATTATATTGTGCCGGAGTTCAGTAAAGGACAGAGTTTTAAATTATTATCCAACAAGATTATCAATGAGTTTATAGGTGCCAGGCAGATAGGAATAAATGCTAAGCCTGTAATATTAGGACCGGTTTCTTATTTATTATTAGGGAAAGAAAAAGAAGAAGGTTTTGAAAAATTGGACCTCATTGATAATCTGTTGTCGGTATACCTGGAAATCCTGAAATCTTTACAATCTCATGGAGCAGAATATATACAAATCGATGAACCTTTCTTAGCGCTGGATCTTACAGATAAAGCAAAAGAAGCCTATACTGCTGTATATGCTAAAATTCAGAAAGAACTTCCGAACCTAAAAATTATCCTGACTACTTATTTTGAAGGCTTGGAAGACAATCTGCCTTTAGCATTATCCTTACCTGTAGATACATTGCATGTGGATTTGATAAGAAAGCCTGAGCAGTTAGAAAATATACTGGCGGCTATACCTGAGAATCTGAAACTTTCTCTGGGGGTTGTGGACGGAAGAAATATCTGGAAGAATGATTTTGAAAGTTCACTTCAACTAATCAGAAAGGCAAAAGAGCAACTAGGGGAGAAACGTATACTGATTGCACCGTCCAGTTCGTTGTTACACGTGCCATATGATTTGGATCTGGAAACAAAAGAAGAAAGCTTACCAGCGGAAATAAAACAATGGATGGCTTATGCCAAGCAGAAGATAAAAGAAGTAGCACTACTAAGAGATCTGTCTTCAGAAAATCCTTCTGCTGAAAGTCTAGTTGCTTTCGGGGAGAATAAAAAAGCTATAGAAAATAAAAGAATTTCGACGCTGATTCATGATGCGAAAGTGCAACAGCAAATGGATGCACTGGATGCTGTACCGGTATCCCGTCAGTCTGCGTTTACGCAACGTAAAGTACAACAGCAGGAAATATTAAAACTGCCTTTATTCCCTACTACAACTATTGGTTCTTTTCCACAGACAAAAGAAGTGAGAAGCTGGAGATCACAGTTTAAGAAGGGAGAAATATCTGCAGAACGTTATACTGATTTGCTGAAAGAAGAAACGAAAAATACCATCCAACGTCAGGAGAAAATCGGTATCGATGTATTGGTACATGGAGAATTCGAAAGAAATGACATGGTGGAGTATTTCGGGGAGCAGCTGAAAGGTTTTGCTTTCACAGAAAACGGATGGGTACAAAGCTATGGAAGCCGTTGTGTAAAGCCGCCGGTAATTTATGGTGATGTTTCGCGTCCGGAGCCTTTAACGGTATTCTGGTCTCAGTATGCACAGTCTTTAACTTCCAAATGGGTAAAAGGAATGCTTACAGGTCCGGTAACTATATTGCAATGGAGCTTTGTTAGAAACGACCAATCACGTAAAGATACTGCGAATCAGATTGCATTGGCTATTCGTGATGAGGTTTTGGATCTGGAAAAAGCAGGAATCAGAATTATTCAGATCGACGAGCCTGCAATAAGAGAAGGATTGCCACTGAGAAAGAAAGATGCAGCAGTATATCTGAAATGGGCTGTTTTGGCATTCCGTATTTCGGCTTCTTCTGTAAAAGATGATACACAGATTCATACACACATGTGCTATTCTGAATTTAACGATATTATCAATCATATTGCAGACATGGATGCAGATGTAATTACGATAGAGTGCTCTCGCTCTCAGATGGAATTATTGGATGCATTTGCCGATTTTGAATATCCGAATGATATAGGACCTGGTGTTTACGACATCCATGCACCACGTGTGCCATCGAAAGAAGAAATGGTAAAACTTCTGGAAAAGGCTGCCAAAGTTATTCCTTCCAGTCAGCTTTGGGTAAATCCGGATTGTGGTTTAAAAACCAGAGGTTGGGACGAAACTGAAAAAGCACTGATTGAAATGGTTAATGCTGCGAAAGAAATGCAGAAAGAATTTGCTGCAATAGTTTAATTTTTAAGTTTCAGATGGGGATAATGTCAGAGATGTATATTACATTTGCTAATGTTTAAAAGAAATATTGAAAATGAAAAAACTAATCTCTACATTATTCCTGTTTATAGGATTACTGGCTTTTGCTCAGGCCGGAATAAAATTTGACGAAGGAAATTTTTCCAGCCTATTGGCGAAGGCTAAAAAAGAAAATAAGCTTATTTTTCTGGATGCTTATGCCAGCTGGTGTGGTCCATGTAAGCTGATGGCAAAAAATATTTTCACATTACAGTCTGTTGGTGACTATTATAACAGCCATTTTGTGAATGCTAAGATGGATATGGAGAAGGGTGAAGGTGTTGAATTGGCAAAGAAATATAATGTAAGAGCTTATCCTACTTATTTGTTTATAAATGGAGACGGAGAAATTGTTCACCGTGTATTGGGATATGTTGAAGAAAAGCCATTCATTCAGTTTGCTAAAGATGCAGAAGATCCAAAAAGAAATATCGGTGCACTAAAAGCGAGATTTGAAAAAGGAGATATGGATCCTGATTTTCTTAAGAATCTAGCGATGTTGACCATTTATGAAGATGCTAATTTTTCGGGTAAAGTGACAAAAAAATACTTTGAAGTAAAGTCAGACAAAGCTTTTTCACAAGAAGATATTCAGCTGCTTTTAACCGGATTAATGAATACTGAAGATCCAAGATATGAAATCTTCAAAAACAAAAAAGAAGAGATCATAAAAATAGTGCCGGCTGCGCAATATGAAGCATTAGATAAGAATATCAAAATGAATACTATTGTTAAAAAGGCATACAATCCGGATACTAAAACTTTGAATACAGAGTATTTCCTTACAGAAACAGAAAAAGTCTTTGGAAAAGAGCAGGCAGAAAAAATGCTGGTAAGAGTAAAAGCGAGCTATGCGCTGAAAAATAAGGATTTTGCTACTTATGAGAAACTAACGTTAGAGCAATACAAAGATTTTTCTAAAGCTAATTCAAATGAACTTAATTCTGTTGCATGGAATTTCTTCGAGAATGTTAAGGATAAAAAATCATTGCAGACAGCAATCCTTTGGGCACAGGAATCTGTGAAGAAAGATGAAAGCTATGCTAATACTGATACTTTAGCTAATCTTTATAATAAAGTTGGAGACAAAAAGAATGCTAGATTGTGGGCTGAAAAATCTGTTGAGCTGGCAAAAAAATCCGGTGAGGATGCTGGAGATACTCAAAAGCTGTTAGATAGCCTAAAGAAATAAGCTTCTGATATATTAAAATATATTAAAATATATTAAAAAAGCTGCTTTTGGGCAGCTTTTTTTGTGGGCGAAATCTAAAATCGATAATTTCGTAGCGAAAATTTAATTATGAAAAAAATATTAGCGGTTTTTATCCTAATGCTTTCCCTTGGCGAGGTGCGTGCACAGGAGTATAAGAATCAGATAAAGGGAAATATGCTTTTTGCACCTCTTGGGATTTTGAATGTAGGATACGAACACGCTTTTAATCAACACTGGACTGGTCAGGCTGATGTTTTTATCTCTCCTTGGAAATCTTTTACAGGAAGACACTTGCAGATTTATATGGGACATGTAGAAGCTCGTTATTATTTTACAAAAGCCATGGAAAAATGGTATGTAGGAGCTAATGCGGGTATGGGAGTCTATAATATGCAAAAATGGAATTATTGGGATCTAAATGATAGATATCAGAAAGGATTTAACTTTATGTTGGGTGCTACCGTTGGTTATCAGATGAAGTTAAGCAATCGTTGGAGTATAGATTTTTATGTAGGAGGTGGTACATCCCAGAGTTTTTACCATGGATGGTATAAAGATAAATACCCGAGACAACGTTATGATTCTGCACAGGCTTGGAATAAGAGTGGTGAATTTATTCCTTTCCGTGGCGGAGCAATGATTTCTTATAAATTTTAATGATGAAAGACTTATTTAATAATTCCAAGTATTACGTTATTATCGTATTGACCTTCATTATTGTTTTCCTGATGAATTATATAGGAAATGATGCGCCGGATAAATTATCCAGAGCACTAATGAATGGTGGGGCCGGAGCAGTAGGAATTGCGATCGGACTTATTATTTATCAGCGTGGAAAAGGCGGTGATAATAAACATCACGATATAGACTGAAAAATAAGAGGCTCCGGAATTCCGGAGCCTTTACTTTTATAAATAAGCTGAATATTTATATTCTAATTTTGTACTTCTGATGTTATGCAAACTGTGGAACCGCAAAACTGTATTATTTGTGATTTTATATGGATTGTTTATATAAAACATATAACAACATATAACAACATATATAATACAATTAACTTTGCACTAACTTCTAACTTAGTTAGGGTAAACAACATATTTCTGTCTTGTTTTCTCAAAGTCTTCAAGTCCTTTTTTCCATGAAGTTTTAATCTGCTCCTGAGACATTCCACCTATAATCTGCTTTCTCAGTTGATCAGATCCTGCAAGCGTATCAAAGAATAGATTTTTCAGGAAGAAATCACCTTTACCCGCAGGGCTTTTGTAATCTTTATAAGCTTTGATCAGCCATTCAAGATTAATTCCGGTTAATGCTTCCGGATAATTTCTTAGGTCTTCACCGAAACATTCCTGACCGTTGAGTGGTGGGTTTTTAGACCCATAAGACGGTTTTGGTGTAAATTTAAAACTGAAATCTTTTGTATAAGGAGATCCGTAAGCCTGGAAAGGAAATTCTGTTCCGCGGCCTAGAGAGATATTAGCTCCTTCAAAAAAGCAAAGGCTTGGATAGAGGTTAATCGCTTTATCATTTGGAAGATTAGGGGATGGCTTTTCTAATACACCATAACGTTGCTTTTTGTGGTAATTGGCCATTTTAACGACAGTATATTTAGCTTTGATACCATTTTTAAGCCAGCCCTCACCATTTACCATATTGCCATATTCACCAATGGTTAAACCATATATAACCGGAATTTCGTGCATGCCTACAAAAGATGTCCATTTTTTATTTAGTACAGGACCGTCTGTGTAACCATCGTGTGGATTTGGTCTGTCCAGTACAATAACTTCTTTACCCGCTTCGGCAGCAGCTTCCATTACATAAGTTAATGTGGATATATAAGTATAAAATCTGACACCTACATCCTGTAAATCGAATAGAATGATATCGGAATCATTAATTTGTTCTGGTTTTGGTTTTCTATTGTTTCCGTATAAAGAAACAATGGGCAAACCGGTTTGCTTATCTATATCACTTTTTACATGCTCTCCGGCATCGGCATTTCCTCTGAAACCATGCTCAGGTGTGAATATTTTGGTAATATTTACTTTTTTAGAAATAAGAAAATCTACAAGATGAGTATGTTTACTATCGCTAAGTACACCTGTCTGATTGGTTAGAACAATTACTTTTTTATTTTTTAATAAGGGCAGGTATACCTCCGGCTGATCGGCTCCGGTTTTAAATGTTGTGGTATTCTGAGCATTAAAAAATGACTGAAAGCCAAAATAGATTAGGCAGATCAGAACTAAATTTTTAATTTTGAGGCTAAAATTCATACTGTTGAAATTTCCTTTATATTATTCACGCAAGATAGCATTTTCCAAGGATAACAAAAATAACCTTTCCCGAATTATAATATTTATAGGGAGGCTTTCTGTAGCATTAGGGATTATAGTATCTCTTATTACAGTTTGTACCGGATTGGGAGCGAAGAAAGCGATTAAGGAAAGAATGGCAGATTTTTCCGGTCATATTTCTGTAAAGTCCGCACAATCGGATAACTCTTATACTTCTTCTGTACTCAATAAAGCAGGACTGGATTATAATAAAATCCAAAACACTCCTTCTGTAGCTTCAGTTCAGTCCTATGCTATGGTAAGTGGTATAATGAGGAATGAGAAAAGCTTTGACGGAGTTGTATATAAAGGCGTAGGTAAAGATTTTGACAGAGAGCGCTTTGAGAAATTTATGATTTCCGGAAGTATTCCGAAATATGATGAAAATGGATATAACAATGAGGTTATTGTATCTGGTAAAATTGCTACAGACCTTGGCCTGAAGGTTAAGGACTCTATAGTAGCCATATTTTCTAAAGAAGATCAAAAACCTGTTTATCGAAAATTTGAAGTAGCCGGAATCTATAAAACAGATATCAAACTTATCGATGATCTTTTTGTAATAGGGGATATTAATCAGGTTCGGAAAATTCAGGGAATGGAAAAGTCCGACATTGGCGGACTGGATATTTATCTGAAAGACATTGATGACATAGATAAAGAGTACCCTAAAATAGAAGAGCTGATAGGCTATAAAAACTATGCAGAAAAAGCGACAGAAATGTACCCGCAGATTAATGACTGGGTGAATATATTTGATACCAATATTGGATTGATTATCGCAATTATGCTTATCGTAGTTGTGATCAATATTATCATGGTGTTGCTAATTCTTATTATAGAAAGAACTAATTCTATTGGTGTACTGAAGACATTGGGAGCAACTAATTTCCAGATTCGTTCGGTATTTATTAACAATACACTTCTTATTATGGTTCCGGGGCTTGTGGCCGGGAATCTTATCGGACTGGGTTTATTATTTATTCAGAAATACTTTGGGATTATAAAACTGAATCCGGATAATTACTTTATCAGTGTAGTTCCGGTAGATCTTAATATTCTCTATATTCTTGGGATTTCTATAGGGATCCTTCTGATTGCTGCTTTGGCGATGATTGTACCAAGTTACCTGATTAGTAAGATATCGCCTGTAAAGTCTATAAAATATAACTAGATGTTTTATCTAATAGTTTTTATTTGCAGCTTTCTTGCATTTGGTATAAGCGCAATATGCGGAGGAGGTGCAGGCCTAATGCTTATTCCTGTTCTTAATCGTTTCTTGCCAGTAGTTCAGGTTCCTGCAGCTTTATCAATTGGTACTGCCAGCAGCTCTGTGTCCAGGATTGCTATTTTTTACAAAGATATTAATTGGAAAGTGGTCCGTTACTTTCTGCCAACAGCTTTGCCGGCTGCATGGTTGGGAAGCTGGATGCTGAGTTATATTAATCCAATCTGGATAGAATTATTAATGTCCATTTTCCTTATCAGTAATCTTCCGCAGGTATTCAAGAATAAAAAGAAAGATTATGAAACCGAAAAAGGGCTGAAATCATGGTCCTTGCTGATCATTGGTTTCTTTGCAGGATTTATATCCGGAATTACTGGTGCTGTTGGGCTTTTGTTTAACAGGTTTTATTTGAGATTCGGGATGACCAATCAGCAGATTGTAGCTACCAGAGCAGCAAACGAAGTAGTATTGCATATTGTAAAGCTTATTATGTACATCTATTTCGGACTTTTTACATTAATGGTACTGAAAGTAGGATTGGTTGTTGCAGCGGCTGCAATACTTTCTTCCTATGTTATGAAGAAAATTTTACCAAAGATCAGTATAAAATGGTTTCATCAGATTGGTTTCTCTGCAATGGTAATATCCGGAGTCATTATGTTGGTGGGCTTTTTTACAAAAGCTCAGAAAGACGAAAATGCCAGTTTGTATACTACATGGGAAAGAAAAGGATTCAGAAGCCATTTAGCATGGTCTGAAGATAACTACACTATTGAATTTAAATGGTCCGAAGGTTTTGAATTCGAAAAAGTCATTACTTACGACCAACTACCTGAAGATAAGAAACGTTATGTGGACAGTCTTCCGGTTCAGTATAAACACAGAGTTTTTGAGATTGTTAAAAGCTTTGACGGAACAAGCTATGAAGTATATTTCCTGGATGAAAACGGAAAACTGATTAAGAAACTCGATTTCTAAAAAAGTGATATATTTCTTTTAAATTAAAAATTACCCTAATAATAAATTAAATCATAAATGGAATACGCAAATAATATTCTGGAGACTATTGGGAATACACCATTAGTAAAGCTAAACAGAGTGTTGGGTGAAGATTTCCCTGCTTTGGTTCTGGCCAAGGTAGAAACCTTTAATCCGGGCAATTCGGTGAAAGACCGTATGGCACTGAAGATGATAGAAGATGCAGAAAAGGACGGAAGACTAAAACCAGGAGGGACCATTATTGAAGGAACATCCGGAAATACTGGAATGGGACTGGCTTTAGCAGCAATTATCAAAGGATACAAATGTATTTTTGTGACGAATGATAAACAGTCTAAAGAGAAATGTGATATACTTAGAGCTGTAGGTGCTGAGGTTATTGTATGTCCAACTGATGTACCACCAGAAAGTAAAAGATCTTATTACTCGGTTTCTAAAAGACTGGCTCAGGAAACACCTAATGGCTGGTATGTAAACCAGTATGACAATCCATCCAACAGACAAGCTCACTATGAAAGTACAGCACCAGAGATTTGGAAACAGACTGAAGGTAAACTTACTCATTTTGTTGCAGGAGCTGGTACTGGTGGAACTGTTACGGGTTGTGGAACATTCTTCAAAGAACAAAATCCGGATATTCAGGTTATCGGGATAGATACTTACGGCTCTATTCTGAAACATTTCCATGAAACCGGAGAAATTGATAAGTCTTTAATTCATACCTATATTACGGAAGGTATTGGAGAGGATATCATCCCGGAGAATTATGATATGACTGTTATTGATCATTTCGAAAAAGTAACCGATAAAGACGGGGCAATCTATGCCAGAAAGCTGGCTCTGGAAGAAGGCATCTTTTGCGGGTATTCTGCAGGTAGTGCTATTGCAGCTCTGGTGCAAATGAAGGACCGATTTACGAAAGATGATGTTGTCGTTGTATTATTACACGATCATGGCAGCCGCTATGTAGGGAAAATATACAATGATGAATGGATGAAAGCCCAAGGCTGGTTGTAAAATAAAAAAATCCCTGAAGATTATCTTTAGGGATTTTTTATTATGAATATCTAAATCATATTGTAATTGTATATAGAAATATTAAGGTTATTTTAATCTTATTTATATTTTCTTTTAAAAAATGGCTTTTTTATTTTGATTATTGTATAATTAAGTTAAATTTGCGTTAAATGTATTGGCGGATGTAGGAGTGGATTAATTTTTTCTTGAACAAAGTATCACCAAAATCAAGCGTGATGAAAGCAAAGATTATACTCTTAATTTGTTTCTTTATAATAACCGAAGGCTTTTCACAAACCGGAGGTTATCCTGAACAATGGACTCTGGAAAATTGTATAGATTATGCCAGAAATAATAATATATCAATTAATTCATTGCGGCTTTCCGGAAGTTCTGCCCGTCAGGATTTACTGCAAGCTCAGCAGGCAAAATATCCGAATCTTACAGGCTCCGTTTCACAAGGTCTTGCAGCTGTAAGTTCTAATAATGGACTTCAATTTACAGGAGTTCCTTCTCAGAGTATTGGTCTAAACTCATCAATGACCATTTATCATAACGGTTATATCCGGAATAATGAGTCTTCCAAAAACCTTTTGGTACAGATGGCGGATTTGTCTGTACAGGAAGCAGAAAATAATATCACTTTGAGTATTACTCAGGCGTTTCTGAATATTATGATGGCTAAGGAAAACATTGTTTCTCTACAACAGGTGCTTTCCACAACTCAGGTATTACTGAAACAAGGACAACAGCTATATGATGCAGGAAGTATTTCTAAGCTTAACCTGTTACAGTTACAATCTCAGGTTGCACAAGACGAATATAACCTTACTCAGGCACAAAATAACCTGCGTACAGATATTGTTAATCTGAAACAATTGTTACAGTTACCTTCAGCATATGATTTCCAGATTCAAGCACCAGATAGTATAGGAGTTAGTAACGAAGTAAGAGCTCTTCAGGAAGCCGAAAATATGGCTCAGAATCAGCGTCCGGAAATCAGATTTGGAGAGCTGAATATACAGAATGCCAATTTACAGCTTAAAATGGCTCAGGCATCTACTAAGCCAACGCTGAATGTCATAAGCAGTGCTTCTACAAATTATACAAATGGAAATGGAAGCTATACATCGCAATTGGGAAATAATTTCTATTTACCAATAGGACTTAGTCTTGCTATTCCAATATATAATAACCGAATTTATAAAACTGGTGTTGAAAAATCTAAAATTGCGATTGAGCAGGCTAACCTGGATTTAGTGAATACAAAAACAGTTCTGAATCAGCAGGTCGAACAGTCTTATATAAGTTTTCAGAATTCTCTGGCTCAGTTTACATCAGCTAAAAAGCAAATGGATATTAGTAAACAAAGCTTGGATATTGTGGAAGCACAATTAAAACTGGGAGCTATAGATTATGTACAGTTACAACAGCAACGACTGCTTTATATACAAGCTTTACAGAGTTTTCTGCAAGCTAAATATGGAGCTGTTCTCAATAAACAGATTTACGATTTTTATACAGGAACTCCGATAACATTGACTAAGCAATGAAAAAGAATAATAAAAAATGGTTAGTATGGACTATTTTAGGAGTCCTGATAGCCGGTGGACTTTTCTATTGGATTAAAAGGGATACTACACCTAAAATTCAGCTGGAAACAACTTATCCCACAATAGGAGATATTTCTCAGTCTATTACTGCTACAGGAAAAATAGAACCTGTAGATACAGTAGCTGTAGGTACACAGGTATCCGGAACTATTAAAAATATATATGTTGACTTCAATTCCAAAGTGAAAAAAGGGCAGCTTCTGGCTGTGCTGGATCCTGAATTATTGAGAGACCAAATGTTGCAAATGAATGCTAACCTCCAGAGTGCTAAAAGTAATCAGGCGTATAATGAAATCAACTTCAACAGACAATCTCAGTTGTATAAAGTTGGAGCAATAAGTAAGGCAGATTATGATAATGCACAAAATGCTTATAACGCTTCGAGAGCCCAGGTTGGAGCGGTGGGTGCTCAATTGGCTGCAGCTAATAAAAATCTGTCTTTAACCAGTATTTATTCTCCTATAGATGGTACTGTTCTGAACCGGAATATCAGCGAAGGGCAGACAGTTGCCGCAAGCTTTAGTACACCGACTCTTTTTAGCATAGCTAAAGATTTGTCGAAAATGCAGGTTCGTGCAACTATTGATGAAGCAGATATAGGGAATGTACAAGCTGGTCAGAAAGTAAGTTTCACGGTAGATGCATTTCCCAATGAAAGTTTCAACGGAACTGTCTCTGAGGTAAGATTACAACCTACTATTTCTGCTAATGTTGTGAATTATATTACCATGATTAATGCAGATAATACCAGTCTGAAATTAAAGCCGGGAATGACCGCAAATATTACGGTGACAACAAAAGAACTTTCTAAAGTGATGAAAATTCCTGCTCAGGCAATTGCTTTCCACCCGGATAGTCTGGTTGCCAAAAGCTATGTGATTAATGCTCCTGCATTCAAGAATAGCAAAAAGCACAAAGGAGCAGGAAAACAAGGATTTAATAAGAAAAAAACTTCGGATGAAGCCGGGGTCTGGATCCTGAATAAGGATAATACCATTGTGCATAAAAAAATTAAAACGGGAATGGATAACGATACCGAGATTCAGGTAATATCTGGTCTCGAGAAAGGAGATAACATTATTACAGGATATAAAATGCTCACCAAAAAATCGTCTAAAGGTACTGCTAAAAGCCCTTTCCTTCCACAACGATCAGGCGGCAAAGGGAATAATGCTGGTGGCGGTGGTCCAAGATAAAAATAGAGGTCATGTCAAAAATTTTGGAAATAATAGATTTGAAACGAAACTTTGTAATGGGTGAAGAAACTGTCCATGCACTGAAAGGTGTTAGCTTTTCCGTGGATCAAGGTGAATTTGTAACCATAATGGGAAGTAGTGGTTCTGGTAAATCTACAATGCTGAATATTTTGGGATGTCTTGATAAACCTTCGGAAGGGGATTATATTCTGGATGGTGTAAATATTAAAGATCTAAGCAGGGATGAGCTGGCAAAGCTAAGGAATATAAAAATAGGCTTTGTATTTCAGGCATATAATCTTTTACCCAGAACAACGGCTAAAGAAAATGTGGAACTTCCGCTGTTATATAATCCTGAAGTTTCTGCAGAGGAAAGAAATAAACGAGCTATAGAAGCCCTTACGGCGGTAAAGCTGGAAAGCAGGATCGAGCATTTGCCTAACCAGATGTCGGGTGGGCAGCAGCAAAGGGTTGCTATTGCAAGGGCGCTGGTAAATGAACCTGTTATGATTCTGGCGGATGAGGCTACAGGAAATCTGGATACCAGAACATCTTACGAAATTATGGCACTCATGCAGGAGTTGAACAAGAATGGTAAAACAATCGTTTTTGTGACCCATGAACCCGATATTGCTTCTTTTAGCAGCAGAACAATAACCCTAAGGGACGGGCAGGTAATTAAAGATATGAAAAATCCGGAAGTAAGATCGGCAAAAGAAGCACTGGAGAATCTTCCCGTAAATGATGACTATAAATAACAAACTGCAAAATGAACCTTGTAAATCTTTTCAGAATTGCCTGGAAAGCCCTTCTTAGAAACAAATTACGGGCTTTTCTTACTATGCTGGGTATTATTATCGGTGTAGCTTCGGTTATAGCAATGACGGCTATAGGTGAAGGTTCTAAAAAGAGTATCAGTGATCAGCTTTCCTCTATGGGGTCTAATATGATTACAATTCGACCAACCAGTAATGTAAATGTCTCCGGAGGGGCAAGGATTGGAGCTGCGGGTTTACAGTCTCTTAAACCAGTAGATGTTGATGCTATAGCAAAAGGAGCTGATGATGTTTCTTATGTATCACCAGCAGTACAGACCAACGGCCAATCAATAAGCGGAGCCAATAACTGGCCTACACAGTTACAGGGAGTTAATGCAGATTATTTTAGTATAAGAGACTGGAATGTATCAGATGGAATGTTATTTACAGCTAAGGATGTAACGTCGTCTAATAAAGTTTGTCTTTTGGGACAAACAGTTGTTGGTAACCTTTTTCCTAACGGGGAAAGTCCTGTAGGAAGTATTATCCGTTTTAATAAAGTACCGATGAAAGTAATTGGTGTGCTTGAAGCTAAAGGAGCAAATGCATTTGGACAGGATCAGGACGATGTTATTATAGCACCGTTTAATACTGTTCAGAGAAGATTTTTAGGTATTACTTATGTGCAGACTATTTATGCCTCTTCTGCAACGGCAGATGTTTCACAACAGGCCAGTGATGAAATCTCACAAGTGCTGAGAAAACAACACAGACTGAATCCGGATGGTACTAATGATGACTTCAGTATACGTACACAGGCCGAGCTAATCTCTACAATGGGATCTACAAGTCAGTTACTTACCGTTTTATTATCTGCTATTGCAGGGATTTCCCTTATTGTGGGTGGAATTGGTATTATGAACATTATGTATGTTTCCGTTACAGAAAGAACAAAAGAGATAGGTTTGCGTATGTCTATTGGAGCCAGAGGTAAAGATATATTACTGCAGTTTCTTATAGAAGCTGTGTTAATAAGCCTTACAGGCGGAATTATTGGTGTAATACTGGGAATTGCAGTCTCAGAGATTGTTACTGTATTTCTCGCGTGGCCTACCTATATAACTGAATCTTCCATTCTAATCTCATTCTTTGTCTGCGCAGTTACCGGTGTTTTCTTCGGTTATTATCCTGCCCAAAAGGCTTCACGCCTGGATCCTATAGATGCGTTGAGGTATGAATAAGAAAATTTTATTTCTTTCTGATCAGGAATAATCCGATAAATGTTAGTAATCCGTTGATAAGCAATAACTCTAATCCTATTTTGAAATCTCCAAAAATCTGTTCTTGATATTTGTCTATAAAGTAACTGATTACTGGCGCTGCAATACATACATAAGGAACCAGGTGGTCTTTGACTTTGTATTTTGTGAATATTCCGAAGACAAATAGACCTAATAATGGTCCATATGTAAAGCCTGCTAATTTCAGGATTATTCCGATCATGGAACTGTCGTTAATCCATTTAAAGACAAGTACCATAATAAGGAAAGATATAGCAACAATAATGTGTACTCTTTTTCTTATTTTTTCCTGCTTTTTCTCTTCCCAGCCTTTATTTTTAATATTCAGAATGTCAATACAGAAAGAAGAGGTAAGGGCTGTCATCGCACCATCTGCACTTGGAAATAAAGCCGAAATTAAGGCAATGATAAAGATAACGGAAATTACTGGAGACATATGCTCCAGAGCTATAGCCGGGAATAGACCATCACCAACAGCTTCAACATGTTCTCTTGCTCCATACAGGTGTAATAATCCTCCCATATAAAGGAATAGACCAATAACCACCAACATAATGAAGCCAAGACTTACCATGTTTTTCTGAGAGTCTTTTAGGTTGGTTACAGAAAGGCTTTTCTGCATCATTTCCTGGTCTATACCTGTCATAGTAATTGTAATAAAGGCGCCGGCAATAATCTGTTTAATAAAGAAATTCTTCTCCATAGGATCTGTACCGAATATCTGAGTATAACCCTTTTCATGCATTGCTGTAAAGCTTTCACCTACACTTATCCCCATATGCGAAAGCATATAAATTGTACAGATGATTAACCCGCCCAGCATACAGGAAGTTTGGAGTGTATCTGTCCATACAATAGTTTTTACACCACCTTCGTAAGTGTACAGAATAATCATTCCCAGGATAATAATAGTTGTAGCAATAAAAGGGACACCTAGTTTATCCAGAATTGTCATCTGCAGGATATTAACAACCAGATAAAGTCTCGCAGTAGCACCAACTAAACGGGAAATAATAAAAATTGTAGCTCCGGTTTTTTCGGATAATTTTCCCATTCGCTGTTGCAGGTAACTGTATATAGAGGTGAGCTTTAAACGGTAGTAGAGTGGAAGGAGTACATAAGCGATAATAATGTAGCCTATAAGATATCCCAGTGTAATCTGTAAATAGCTGAAGTTGTCTTTTCCGACTGCACCGGGAACACTCACAAATGTAACACCGGATAAGGAGGTGCCAATCATTCCGAAGGCAACCAGCATCCAGTTACTGTTACGGTTTCCGATAAAAAAACTTTCATTATTACTTCCTTTTCCGGTTCTGTACGAAACGTAGAGTAAAATAGCGAAATAGGCGAAAACAATTAATAACAGTACAACTGGTGACATTAATGAAATTTTAAATTTCACAAATGTAGTTTTTTTTGAATATACAGACGAAGAACTTTAAAATGAAAAGTAGAAACTATTAACTATCCTAATTGTATATTAAAGTTTTCATCCAATGACAGAACGCCTTCTTTCAGGTCTGCTGGGTGTTCTGAGAAACCTTTTAATTTGGACGTCTTTCCTTTTGAAACTAAATCCTGAATTTGTTTTTCGGTAATTTTTTTACCAAACAAAATGAAAGGAACTTTGAAACCGCAATTTTTAAAATCGGAACAGCCAATGGCTGTTTTACCTTTCATCAGGTGCTGATCTTTACATTTAGGACACTTTTCCTGCTCCCATTCAATAACTGTACTTTTTCTCGGAGCTTTTTCTTTTTTCTCTTTAACTTCCGGGATCTGGTGTAGCGATATCACCTTGGCTTTTTCATTAATAACCTTCCGGGTAAGGTCGGTCACCATTTGAATCAGTTCTTCCTTGAAATGATTGGCCTCGTAAGTTCCGCTTTCTATTTTTCGTAACTTAAATTCCCATTCTCCAGTAAGTTCCGGACTTTTCAAAAGCTCATCCTCAATAGTATCAATAAGTTCTATACCCGTTGTAGTTGCGTATAGGTTCTTTTTCTTTTTGTCAATATATTTTCTTTTGAAAAGCGTTTCGATAATGTTGGCACGGGTTGAAGGTCTCCCAATACCATTGTTTTTCATTAATTCACGCAATTCTTCATCCTCAACCTGCTTTCCTGCAGTTTCCATAGCCCGTAGCAATGTTGCTTCGGTATAAGGTTTTGGAGGAGAAGTTTTTCCCTGATGAATAACCGGAATGTGTTCACCACTTTCACCAACTTTAAATTCAGGAATATTTTGTTCCTCTTCTTTATTCTTTTCAGAGCTTTCCTTTTTATCCTTGGCATAAATAATTCGCCAACCAGGTTCCAATATTTGCTTTCCGTTTGCTTTGAAAGGAATAGTACCGACTTTTCCTTCTACCAATGTATTGGATATTTTACATTCCGGATAGAACACCGCAATAAACCTTCTGGCTACCAGATCATAAATAAGTTTCTCTTCCTTACTCAGATTTTGAGAAGGAGGTACTTCCGTTGGGATAATTGCATGGTGATCTGTTACCTTGGTATCATCAAATACCGCTTTAGACATAGGTATAGGCTGTGATAGTAAAGATTCTGTATATTCTCTGTAGAAATACATGCTGCGCAGAATTCCGCCAATTTTTGGATATAAACTTTCCGATAAGTATGTTGTATCTACACGTGGATAGGTAGTATGCTTCTTTTCGTATAGACTCTGGATATATTTCAGCGTGCTTTCTGCAGAGAAACCATATTTTCTATTGGCTTCCACCTGCAATCCGGTAAGGTCGAAAAGACGCGGGTTCTTTTCTTTTCCTTCTTTAATTTCGAATGAAACGATCTCAAAAGGATGCTGCTTCAGGTATTCCAAGCCTTTTTCTGCCTTCTCCTGAGTTTTTAAACGATCGATGGCTGCATTAAACAGTACTTCCCGATAAGTTGTTTTTAGTTCCCAGTATTCCTCTGTTTGGAAAGCATCTATTTCTTTTTGTCGCTGTACCAGCATTGCCAGTGTTGGAGTTTGTACCCTCCCGATAGAAAGAACAGCTTTGTTTCCGCCAAATTTCTTAGTAAATAGTCGGGTTGCATTTATACCCAGTAACCAGTCGCCTATAGCACGGGCATTGCCGGCAAGATATAGATTCTTATAATCTTCAGCTGGCTTCAGGCTTGCAAAGCCTTCTTTTATGGCATCTTCGGTAAGTGAAGAAATCCATAATCTTTTTACCGGTTTATTGCATTTTGCTTTTTGTAATACCCATCGTTGTATCAATTCCCCTTCCTGGCCGGCATCACCGCAGTTTATTACTTCTTCACAGTCGCCGACTAATTTTTCAATAACCTTAAATTGCTTTTGTACTCCGCTGTTGGAAATAAGCTTTATACCAAAATTTTGTGGGATAATGGGAAGGAAAATTAAATTCCAGGATTTGTATTGAGGTCCGTAATCATGAGGTTCTTTAAGTGTGCATAAGTGGCCAAAGGTCCAGGTAACCCAGTAGCCATTGCCTTCGAAATAACCCTGCATAGGAGTATTTGCACCTAATACTTTGGCGATATCTTTAGCTACACTTGGTTTTTCGGCAATACACAACTTCATGAGAGTCAATTAAGGGGATGCTAATTTCCGTATTTTTTCCAGAACTTTTAGCTCCATTGGGGCGGAAAAATACGGAAATTTATTTTAACTGCTCATTATGAGTTACTCACAAATCAATTTATTTTTGAAAAATCAAACTCCCTTCATGGATTAGAGAATGAACAGGAGCCATTCTGGAAACTGCTTCAGCAGAACAGCTTGCATCTACCAGTACAATATTGGCAGCAGCTCCTGCTTTTGGCCATTGCATATTTCCTTTATCATCCAGTGGAGTAATATTTTGGGTTGCCAGTTTTAGCATTCTGGAAAGATTGTATTCGGTTCCGTAACCATAGAGTTCAGCAGCCAGTTTTGCTTTTTGAAGCATATTACCTGAACCAAAGGTTCCCCAATGATCCTGTACATTATCATTACCGATTAATACATTTACACCATGCTTCATTAGGGTAGGAATAGGCATAATAGTATTTTTGAATGGTATAGAAGAGGCGATTCCCACTTGTGCTGCTGCCAGTCGCTCCGCTATTTTCTCTGTTTCAGCAGAAGAAAGATGTCCTAATGCAAAGGCATGGCTCACAAATGTCTTGCCTCTCAGTTCAGGGTTTTCCAGCGCTTTATTGATCAAAAATTCTATTGTTTTTATTCCCGATTCTCCTGTCTCATGAAGATGGATGTCTATTCCTTTATGGTTGTCCAAAGCCAGCTGTACAATAAAATCCATTTGCTTTTCAATACTTCCATCTATACTGAAAGGATCTAAGCCGCCAATAAAATCAACACTCTTTAGCTGAGCGACTTCTTTCATTAAAGGAGCTGTATTGGTATAGTATACACCATGTTGAGGAAAGGCTACTAATTCTGCCTGAAAAGAATCTTTTTTGTTCTTTAGTGCCAGTTCCAGATGTTCCAGAGATTTTAATCCGGAAGTAGGATCTACATTAAAATGAGTTCTGGCGTAATGAGTACCATAAGATTGTGTAAACGCTATCAGTTTTTCTGCACGTTCTGTAGAAGTCTTTAGTAATTCAGGAATAATTTTTTGCTCATAAGCAATCATATCCTTTACTGTCCTTCTGGTTTGCGAAACTGCTTTCCATGGTAGCCCGAATAATGTTTTGTCAATATGAATATGCATATCCTTAAATGCAGGAAGCATTAACCGTTTTTTTGCATCTATAGCTTTTGCATAAGGATTGTTGGGTGTAACAGCCTTTATTGCATTGTTTTCAATTTCTACACAGAAAAGTCCGGTTTGGGTTCTGATGACTTCTTTTTGATCGTATTCAAAGCCAGTTTCTAAAAGGACGTTTTTTAAAGTATAATTATTTGCTTGTGACATAGGAATGTAATTAACAATGACAAAGTTATTATACCCAAGTTTTGTGGAAGGTGTACAAATTATGCTTTGTGGTGTATAATTTATTTCTTCTCTTTGAACTGTGAGGGAGTCATTCCGGTATGCATCTTGAAAAATTTGGAAAAGCTTGCGTGGTCATAAAAACCTAACTCGTATACAATTTCTTTTACAGATATATCGGTAGACATCAGAAGTCTTTTAGCTTCTAATAAAGTACGGTTCTGGATGAGCGATGATGCAGAAGCATTCAGATGTTTTTTGCAGATAATGTTGAGATAGTTAGGTGAGATGCTTAGTCTGTCTGCATAAAAGTTAACAGAACGTTCCTGTCTGAAAAATTGATCAGTTAGATCAAGAAATTTTGATAACAGGGGAGAGGAACTGTAAATCTTGAAATCATTAAAAATACCTTCAGCAATCCGGCTAAGAATAAGTGCAATAAGTTTACAACGGGTGCTGATAATGTCCCATAGAATAGGTGTTGTTTCCAGTTCTTTGCGGATAGCGCTGAATTCGTAGAGAAGTGTGCTGAATTCTTCTTCTGAAATACTGATAACAGGATGTTTGTGATAATAAGCCAGCGGAAAACGCAGTGAAGGAGACATCCCTTCAAATAAAGTTCGGCCTATCATAAGCTGATAACCTATAGTCTCCGGTTTTATTTTCCATTGGTGTACCTGTTCCGGAAATAAAAGATGAACCTGATAATCTGATAAAGAATAGTCGATAAAATCTATATTGTGAACCCCTTCACCATTTTTGAATAACAGAATAATAAAAAAATCATGTTTATGCGGAGAGTCGATGGACCTCTCTCCGTGTAATTCATGGAAGAGTAAATCACAATCGGCAGGAATTCCCTGATTGAACTCCTGAATTCCTAATACAGGAAAATGATCGGGCTGATCATTCATATGCGCTATTTTATTTTTAAAAATAGTAATTTTTTATAGTATTTAAAATATTTTTTGCGTTGAATTATGCGATGTACACTAATCTTAAAAACCATACAGAAACATGATTTATATAATATCAATCTAAACTGTCTCAGTGTTTCTGCATGGATGAAAAAACTTTAGAATATCACATTCAGGAGAATTCTAAGATTCAAGTATTTTAACAATTTCTTTAAAACCTAAAGATTTTGCGTGTTGCAAAGGAGTTCTTCCGTCATGATCCGGAATATTAAGATCAGCCCCTGCATCTTTTAATATTTGTACAGCCTGCTGGTGCTTTGTACCACCGTTACCCAAAATAACAGCTTCCATTAAGGCTGTCCAGCCTAATCTGTTGACATGGTTTATGGGGAAGTCTTTTGTATTGGCCAGTAGCCTTACGGTTTCTACATGTCCACGCTCACTAGCCGGAATAAGTGCCGTTCCGTAGTATCTGTTGAAAATATCAAAACGTGCACCATGAGTGAGGTATAATTTTACAAGTTCTGTTTGCCCGCTGGCGCCTGCATATAAAAAAGGACTGTCTAACTTATCATCCTGCTGATTGACATCCGCGCCGTACTGAACAAGTAATTTAGCAGTATCTGTTGCTCCGGAAATAGTAGCAATGAGTAGTAGAGAACGCTTGTTGCTATCTTCTGTATTGACTTTAGTACCTTCTTTTAAAGCTTTCTCAACTAATGCCTGCTGATTATTTTTAACAGCGTCTATAATATGTACTGATGTGCTTTCCACTTTATCTTCTCTTACCTGAGAGTGGCAGTTACTTAGAATGCCGAAAGAAAGCAAAAAAAGAATGACTCTCATATATTTTATTTACTGATGACTAAAAAACAATATTTCCCTGATGGATCAGAGATTTTACAGGTGATATTCTGGATACAGCTTCTGCGGAGCAGCTGGCATCTACAAGTACAACATCCGCTGTATCTCCGACTTTAGGCCATTGTTGTGTGCCTTTATCATCCAGAGGTAATATATTATAAGTTGCCAATTTTAAACTTCTGGAAAGTAAAAATTCTGTTGAATAGCCATAAAGCTGAGCCATAAGATTTGCTTTTTGCAAAACACTTCCGCTTCCCCATGTATTCCAGTGGTCTATGATACTGTCGTTTCCGGTACCAATGTTTACACCGTATTTATATAATGTAGGTATAGGCATAATAAGCCCTCCGAAAGGAATTGTGGACATGATACCTATCTTTGCATTAGCCAATTTTTCAGCGATCTCTTCCTGTTTAGTTTTGTCCAGTTTTGCCAGAACGAAACAATGACTCAGAAAGGTTTTGCCTTTCAGTACAGGGTTTTCATTTACTTTACTAATCAGATATTCTACTGTTTTCAGGCCTGATTCTCCTGTTTCATGCAAATGGATATCAATTCCTTTATTATGATCTAAAGCCAGCTGAACAGTAAAATCCATAGTCTTTTCAATCTGTCCGTCTACATTGTATGGATCGACGCCGCCAATATAATCTATATCTGTTTGAGCGGCTTCCTTCATCCATGGTGCAGAATCTGTATAGTAAACACCATGCTGCGGAAAAGCGACAAGCTCAGCCCCAAAAGTAGCTTTTTTGTTATCCAAAGCCTTTTGCAGATTTTTTAGCGATTCCAGTTTAGAAGTTGGCTCTATATTTACATGGCTTCTGGCATAAGACGTACCACAAGATTGAAGTAGTTCAATAAGCTTTTCAGCATGGAATGTAGATGTCTTTAACATCTCAGGTAAGATCTGCTGTTCCAGAGCAATCATGCCCTTTACACCACCTTGTCTTTTTCTTACAGCCTGCCATGGACCGCCATAAAAAGTTTTATCCAGATGGATGTGCATATCTTTAAATGCCGGAAGCATAAGAAGGCCTTTAACATCAATAGCTTTTGCAGAAGGATTATTTGGGGAAACAGCTTTTATTTTTCCGTTGGCAATTTCTATACAGAATAATCCTGTTTTAGTAGCTACAACTTCATTTCCTTCGTATTCGAATCCGGTTTCCAGCCTTACATTTTTCAGTAATATATTTTTTGTTCCCTTCATCGTTTTATCGTTAGTAAGGTTAAAAGGACTGGCTGCCAACAAGCCTGGGCTTATTGCTAAACCAGCTACAGCTAAAGCCGAACTTTTAATAAAATCTTTACGGGTAATACCGGAAGCATTCATGATACTAAAATTTTAATAGCAAAAATACCAATTGATCTGCCGGTATAGATGTAGTTATTATACTATTGTCTGTAGAAATTATAACTTCGGTATTATTTCGAAGGAATTAGTTTTTTATAATTTCATAGTCAACAAGATCATATCTGTACACTCAATGCCATTTTCCCATATTGGGTCGGAATAATTATCCTTAAAGAAATTCTTTCGGATATCTGTAATTTTGAAACCAAATTTCTGATACAGATAAAGCTGCCCTGTACTGGAATTTCCGGTTCCTATAACCAGTTTTTTATAGAATTTATTTTTAGCTTTTATAATGGCATCTTTCAGTAGTAATCCCCCGATTCCCTGATTTTGAAATTTTTCGTATACGGCTATGTTTTTAATTTCTATGGTATTAGAGTCCCATGGGCAAAGTACATAGCATCCGATAATTTCATCATTACCTTTTGCAAGGTAAAGCTGTCCGGATTTGATGTACTGATCAATTAATTCTTTTGACGGATCAGCGAGTAATAAAAGGTTATAGGGAATTGGCGTTCCGGCAGTGTGCGGATGTATCGTGATGCTTTCTTTCAAGGCTGTTGATTTAAAAAAAATGAAAAACTAAGATAGGAAATAATAAACTCATGAGTAAATTATACTCCCAGTGCTTATCCGGTATTTTATTATTGTGTATTAATTATTTATAATAATGTTTCTGTAATATTTATATCGAAATATATCTATAATTATATGTATCTTGAAAGGTAAATAAATGGTTTTTAGGAATAATGTTTGCAATGGTGTAAATGTTAAAATAGAACATGGGATCTGATAAGGGAAAGTTTTTAAAATATGGGTGTTTAAGCTTTTTTTTGTTGTGTTTTGTATTGGGGTGTAATAAGCAATCAAAACAATTTTCAGAAGAAAGTTTTAATAAAACTCTGCTTAAAAAAAACGAAAAACTGCGTATTTCGGGGGATTATAAAAGTCTTGTAAAGCTTAATCAGGATTACCTTGCCAAAGCAGAGAAAGAGCAATATAAAGAGGGAGAAGCTTTATGCTACATCAATATAGCCAATATGTATTCTACAATTGGCAACTACAAAAATGGATTTCAGTACATCCGCAAAGCAGACGATATTATTGCAGATAATAAACATGCTCCGCTTAGTGCTAAATTGTACCAGGAATATGGTCAGCTAAATAAAGTTATCGGGCTTCATGATAATGCTCTGATATATAATGCTAAGGCATTATATTTTTTGAAAAAATCTTCTGTTGAAGATCAGAAAAGTTATTTTTTGGGCAGGGTATATGCAAACAGAGCAGATTTTATGTACGTTAAAGAACGGCCAGACTCTTCTCTGATTTATTTCCATCGGGCACTAAATATAGACAGGAGCCCATTATATCTGGCACTTATTGCCAAACATCACTTACAGTATACGGGACGTAAAGATTCAGCGGATACTTATCTAAAAGAGGCGCTGATAAAGCTAAATGGAACTCCGGAAAAAACTTCGGAACGAGGAATGGTTTATCAGACTTCTGGGCAATATTATGATGCAATAAATAATTCCAAAGAAGCTTTAAGCTACTATGAAAAAGCCTTGTCAATGTATACAGCTACTAACAGAATTTATCAAATTCCTTTTATCTACCAGTCTATAGCAAAGGTTTATGAAAAACTTGGTGAAACTGAAAAAGAGCATGATTTTATTATTAAGTATACAAAAGCCAATGATAGTCTTAATTTAAAGCAGAATGAAATACTTAATCAGTCGATAGAGAAAATGCTTGCAGATAAAGATAAGGAATTAAAGACTGATAAAAACAGAACATTCTTTTATGTTTTCGGATTAGTAGCACTAAGTTTTATTGTTTCAATGTATATCTATAAACGAAACAGAAAATTATTACTGAAAAAATATGCGGATAAAGATGAGCAAGGAGAACCAAAGAATATAATGGCAGATGGGAATGTCTTTGAAGAGCTGGTTGTTTTGGCAAAGCAAAATGATTCTACTTTCCTTACCAGATTTCGGGAAGTATACCCCAAATTTATAGACAATCTGCTTAAAATAGATCCAGGCCTTGTAAGCTCTGAGCTTGCCTTTTGTGCGATGATTAAACTAAACTTTTCATCCAAGGAAATTGCAAACTATACATTTATTCAGCATAAATCGGTACAGCAGAAAAAACACAGACTCAGAAAAAAACTGAATGTACCAACAGATCAGGATCTGTATGTGTTCTTTCAGGATTTGGATTGATGTTTTCAAATTATTGAAAACCATTGTACTGACAGGGATGAGGTATGTGTGTAGTACTAGTTTTTTTGACATTTATTACTAATTATCATAATATTTGCATTCTTGAAAACACATTTGACGAAAAGATAGCTGTCACATAAAATCTAAAAATAAACATTTTATCAAATTGTAATTTAGGATAAAGACGGCTATTTTTGCAAACGATAAAAACACAAATAATATATTTTAAACAAACAATAATGAAAAAAACAGCATCCATTTTATTGGTAGCAGCGCTTACAGTAATGTCTTGTCAGAGTACGAAAAAAGCATCTGATAAAGAAATGACAAAAGAAACAGGAATGAATATGAAAGTTCCTTTCGCGTTAGCTAAAAACTATTTTATCAAAAACACACTGGAAGATAAGCCAACTTTTGTAGAAAAGATTACAAATGAAGAAGGGTTTGAGAAGTTTTTTGGTGCAGCAGCGACCATGAATAATATGCCTACAAAAATCGATTTTTCCAAGCAATATGTTATTGCTGTGATTAATCCTTCTACAGATATGCTGACAAATCTGAATATGCCAACACTATCTAAAAGTGGAGATGTAATAACACTGGCTTATGAAGAAAAAGTGGAAGGAAAGCAAAGTTATTCGATGAGACCTTGCCTTATCCTTGTGGTAGATAACCAATATCAGGGAGAGATTAAAACGGTTAAGAAATAAACCTTCAAACAGAAAACAACATCATAGATCAAAGTAAAGCGCAACCTTACAGGGTTGCGCTTTGGTGTTGATTGAAATATCTGTGATTGTTAGTAACTTACTTCATGTACTTTTACAGCACGTCCGCTAGGGTCATTCATTTTTTTGAAGGCCTCATCCCATTCCAAAGCTACAGGTGTAGAGCAGGCAACAGAAGGGACAGAAGGTACCGTTTGTGAAGCGCTGTCGCTAGGGAATAATTCTGTAAATATGCTTCTGTAACGGTATTCTTCCTTGCTCATAGGAGTGTTGATAGGGAAACGGTATTTAGCATTTACCATCATTTCATCGCTTACTTCATCCTCTGCAATTTGTTTCAGAGTATCAATCCAGCTATAGCCTACACCATCACTAAACTGCTCTTTTTGTCTCCAGGCGATGCTTTCCGGTAAGATATCTTCAAAAGCCTTTCTCAGAACCCATTTTTCCATTCTTTCAGGTGTTATCATTTTGTCCTGAGGGTTGATTGTCATGGCAATATCCATAAATTCTTTATCTAGGAATGGTACACGGCCTTCAATACCCCATGCCATCAGAGACTTGTTTGCACGAAGACAATCGTAAAGGTGAAGTTTGCCTAGCTTTCTTACGTTTTCTTCATGAAATGCCTGAGCACTTGGTGCCTTGTGGAAATAAAGATAACCTCCGAATAATTCATCGGAACCTTCGCCGGATAGTACCATTTTGATTCCCATGGATTTTATGACTCTTGCCAGAAGATACATCGGAGTAGAAGCTCTGATAGTTGTCACATCATAAGTTTCCAGGTGATAAATAACATCACGGATTGCATCCAGTCCTTCCTGAATAGTGTATTTTACTTCGTGGTGAACAGAGCCTATATGGTCTGCAGCTTTCCTCGCTGCTGCAAGATCCGGAGATCCTTCTAATCCAACTGCAAAACTGTGTAAGCGCGGGTACCATGCTTCCTGCGTATCACCACTTTCAATTCTTTTGGAAGCAAACTTTGCTGTTACTGCTGCAATAATAGTAGAATCCAGTCCGCCGGATAAAAGAACACCATACGGAACATCACTCATCAGCTGACGGTGTACAGCATCTTCTAGTCCCTTTCTAAGGGCTGCGATATCAGTAGGATTATCTTTTACTGTATCGAAGCTTTCCCAATCTCTTGAGTACCATTGCTGATATTCTTCACCATCTCCACTATACAACAAGTGTCCTGGTTTAAATTCTTCAATTTTATTGCAAACACCTTCCAAAGCTTTAAGTTCCGAAGCTACATAAAAATTTCCGTGTGCATCCCAACCGCGGTATAAAGGGATAATTCCCATATGGTCGCGGCTAATAAGGTAAGTGCCTTTTTCTATGTCATATAATGCAAAAGCAAAGATGCCATTCAGTTTTTCTAAGAAATCTTTTCCGTATTTCTGATAAAGTGCTAAAATTACTTCACAATCAGATTGTGTCAGGAATTCATACTCAGGAAATTCTTTTCTTAGTTCCAGGTGGTTATAGATTTCGCCATTTACTGCTAAAACAAGATTTCCGTCTTTAGAGAAAAGAGGTTGTTTCCCTGAAGTAGGATCTACAATTGCCAGTCTTTCATGAGAGAAAATTACTTTTTCGTCCTGAAAAATACCTGACCAGTCTGGCCCACGGTGTCTGATTTTTTTAGACATTTCCAGTACCTGAGGTCTTAATGTTTCTGTTTTTTGTTTTGCATCAAATAAGCATACTATCCCGCACATTTTCTTATGTTTTTAAATTTTAATTCATTTTATTAATGCAAATATGCAATTCGATTATTTTTTAAACAAATAAAAATATTTGATTAAGAAAAATATGCATAAATTAATTTTATAGTAGGATTTTTTTAAGAATCATAAAAAAGAATCCCATCCTAACCGAAAAAAATTAAGATGGGAAATTTGTATTGTCAATAAGTGGATGGTCAATTAAGTCAATAGGTGAATAAGTGAATGGGTGAATTGACAAAAGATCGTATATTCACTTATTGACCCATTGACCTATTTGTTATTCCTGTCCTAGGAGAACGCCTGAGATATTCCAAAAGCTTTGACTGCTTCCTTCCGGAGCTCCCTGTGGAATTTTAACCTGTATCGTATGTTTACCTGCTTTCAGGTTTCCTAAGTTGATATAAACCGGATTGGTTATAGTCCCGGGACACCAGTTGGAACGGCTGAGATCCGAAGAAGAAAGGCCGTCCTCGAAGTTACCCGATGCCGGATTGAATAATCTGTAGGATCCACAATCTGTTCTCCATGGTGTAAAAGCATGTGCCAGTTTCCCGTCCAGATAAATAGAATTTTCTTTTGGTACAAATTCATCACCTTCTCCCCAGCCACCGTGGCCGGTTGTAATATAACGTAACTGTGCATTTTTAAGATCTTTTGCCAAAATAAACTCAACTTCAACTCCTTTGTCAGAGCTAAACATAGTAGGATAGTCCTGACCAGCCATTTCCATTACATTGGTAGTATTGAAAACAGGCAGCACAAAGTTATTATTCACAATTTTCTGCTGATCCGGATGTATGCTTAATTCTAAACTTATCTGATGTCCGCCTTTATCGTAGTTCCCGATAAATGCTCCTACTAAGACTTCTTTTCCACTTAGTTGCGGACGAAGTTCGGTGATGTCCTGACGGTATGGTGTATTGTCGTGCCAATTTTTTCCTTTCAGCTGAATCTTTTCATTGAAATGTCCAATTCCGAAAGGTGTAAAAAAGCGCATCAATTCAATAAACGGAAGATAATCCGAAGTTAAAGCAACGCCTTGGTAGGATTTACCATTTCCGTTCTGGTATACCGGAAGTGATTTTACACCCTGTGTTAAACCTGTATAATAAGATATAGCTCTTTCCTGCGGAATTATAAATACATCTCCGGTTCGGTCGTATGCATCGCCATTAGATTTTTGTTTTAGTTCTACAAAAATTGTATTGCCTTGTTTAATTTCCGGGA
Source organism: Elizabethkingia bruuniana (assembly GCF_002024805.1). Classification (NCBI taxonomy): domain Bacteria; kingdom Pseudomonadati; phylum Bacteroidota; class Flavobacteriia; order Flavobacteriales; family Weeksellaceae; genus Elizabethkingia; species Elizabethkingia bruuniana. The sequence goes on along the minus strand of NZ_CP014337.1, from coordinate 2,587,510 downwards.
TTTTTACTTTCTTCAGGATAATTGTTCCGTTACCAAAGCGCTGAATAATCTGATCAGATTTAGAAGCATCACTAAAGTTAATTGTTTCATTTTCGAAAACAGGGATAGTGATAAATCTACTCTTCCAAATCATGTCTTTGTAAGTAAGCGCATCTTTTTCAGCAATATTCTTCCCATTGAATAAAACCTGATCGTCCAGTGATTTTATTTTTTTTACTGAAGTTGCTTCAACAACAGAGCTGCCATTTCTTACTGTCTTTAGTACCAGACCTAAATCCTGTCCCAATATACTTGGACCTCCTTTTACTTTAAGATCATTGGTATACCATACTTCTATGGTATTAGAATTTACACTTGTTACAGCTTTCTTTACATTATAGCCCAGTATTTTTCCGGTTTCGGAAGTCGGTTTGAACTCCTGTTTAGCAAGAATTGTATTATCGCTTGTTTTTACAACTTCATTGTTATTAAGAAAAGCAAACTGGCTAACTTCATTGTTTTTTCTGTTAATTTCATTAACCTCAAAAGGAAAATTAGCTTTTTTATTTTTTATTTTCTCATTGAATAATAGTGTTTTATCACTATTGGTAATGCTGATGATATGATTCTGATTAGGATTTATCTTCCCTTCGAATGAATTCTGATAAGTAATTTCATAAGTCTGGGCGAAAATCATCTGGGCACCTGTAATAAGGCTGCACAGTAAAATTTTTTGCATAAGATTAGTTTTCAACAAAGGTAAAGAAAATGCCCGAAGATGACTATTTACCAATCAGGATATAATAGGTCTTAGGAATATTAACACCATGAAAATGATTAGTGAGGCCATAAAATATGAAAATAGTAATGACAACTCCAGTGAGTAGAATTGTATTGGCCTGTACTAAAGGTTGTATGCCCAATATGTCATATTTCATCTTTTTAAGATGTACTGCTGCAAGATGAGCAAAGAGAGAGAGAATAGCTAAGCCATAATACGGAACAAAAAATAAACTAAATGGGAAGTTATTAATTCCGGCTACTCCAAAATAAAAATTAGTATCCAGATGTAGTATAAATCTTCCTGTGAGTACTGCACTGACATGAATAATAAGAAATAAAGCCATGTAAATACCACTCCATACATGTATCTTTTCATAAAATGATCCGGCCTTATTTTTCTTAAGGATAAGTCTGATCCCTGAAATGATTTGGAAAATAACTGCAGTTAGTAATAAAACTTCAATCACAGGATTTCTGTAAATATTGCGGAGTATATCCATAATTTCAATATGGAGAGATATACTGAAAATACCACAAAAATGATTAAATAGATGGCCGCTGATGAAGATCAATAGCGTTAGTCCCGAAAAATAGTGAAGATCTTTCATTTATTTTTTCTCAAAAATCGGGAGTAATATCTACAGATTATTTGATTTATATCAAATGATATTCTTAGGATTTCTTATTCTGCTTAAGGTTTCAAGTGTAATCCCCAGATAGGATGCAATATAGGATAGTGGAATGCGGCGGAGAATCCCGGGTTGGGTGTTTATAAGGTTTTCATATTTATGTCGTGCATCTTCAAATTGCAGCGCACTAATGCGCTGCTGAAGTTTTATAAGAGTGTTGGTAATAACCTTTTTTTCAAGTCTTTCAAAAGCCCTGTATTTATCAGATAAATAATTTGCTGTGGCTCTGCTGATCTCCAGAAGGACAGCGGGTTCTACAGAACTTATGGAAAATGTACTTGGGATATTCTGAAAAAAGCTATTGACAGAACAGATGAATTCGCCATTAAAGGCGAACCATTCTGTAACTTCTTTGCCGTTTTCTTTTATATAAAAAGCCCTAGCGCTGCCGGCAGCAACATAATAAGTTTTATCTGAATATTGGCCGGTTTTTATAATTTCTTCTTCTTTGTCGAGTATAAGAATTTTGCATTTGGTAATCAATTCCTGAATACAATCCTCTGGTAATGCCACATAATGGCACGTTATTTCATCAACAATTGAAGAAATATCGTGAGCCACTTAGGCCTTTCTTTGAATTAATGCCATATAGAAACCATCGTAACCATGACTAGGCATAATTTTTTCTTCACCGATTAGTTCGTATTCCGGATTCTTTTCAATAAAGTTCTTAGTCTGTAATGTGTTTTCAGAAGGAAGAATAGAACAAGTAGCGTATACCATTTGCCCGCCTTTCTTTATAATTTTAGAATAATCCTGAAGGATATTTTCCTGTTCCTTTTTTATTCTGTCTATAAAATCCTGATCAATTTTCCATTTACTATCCGGATTTCTTTTTAGTACTCCTAAACCAGAACAAGGAGCATCTATCAATAATCTGTCTGCAGAGTTATGAAGTCTTTTGATCACTTTATTGTCATCAATAATTCTTGTTTCAATATTATGAGCACCAGCTCTTTTAGCTCTACGCTTAAGTTCAGCCAGTTTCCATTCGAATATATCAAGTGCAATAATCTGTCCTTTGTTTTTCATTAAAGCAGCAATGTGTAATGTTTTACCACCTGCACCTGCGCAGGCATCAACAACACGCATACCTTCTTTTACATCAAGGAATTTTCCGATTAACTGTGAAGAAGCATCCTGTACTTCAAACATTCCCTTTTTGAAGGCCTCAGTAAGGAAAACATTTTTCTTTTCTTCCAGTTCCACAGCATCTTCATAACCACGAACGGCGTGAGATTCTATTTCACTTTTCTGTAATTCTTCGATTAATTTTTCTTTTGTTGTCTTCAGAGTATTTACGCGAAGTACAGTTGGAGCAGGGTCATTTAATGCATCCATTTCTTTTTCCCAGTTGGCGCCTAATTCTTTCTCAAGAGTTTCAGCAAGCCATTCCGGAATTGAATATTGTACAGCTTTTGTAGGTACCGTTCCTTTCTTTAGTTTGTTAAGGATGTCGGCAATTTTAATACCTTCAAATTCTTCAAACTTTTTGTAATGAGTTTTTGTCCACAAAAGATATGCAAGAATCATTCTGTAAATGTTACCTGGTTTTGCACCTTCGCCCATATAATATTCAAGGCGTTTTTTCCAACGGATAATATTATAGAAAATCTCAGAAACAACAGCTCTGTCCTGGCTTCCCCATTTTCTGTGTGCTTTGAGAAGTCTCTCAATAACCTTGTCGGCATATTTATTTTTTTCGAAAAAGGTTTCCTGTAGTGCATCGTGGATGCCAATAAGTAGGTTTCTGTGAATAAGTTCCATAATTAGATCTGCAGTTTTGCACTGCAAAAATACGTTTAAATTAGAGTAAACGCAAAAATGCCGAAATTAAGCCCTGAGAAAGGAAAGATTTGACTTGGGTTTCAGAAATCTTATCTTTGCAAAAAATATAATTATTATGAGCGATACGATACTTTGTCCGAAATGTAATTCGGAATTTACCTATCCGCAGGATAATCTTATGGTGTGTTCCCAGTGTTTTCACGAGTGGGATCCGGCGGATGTTTCAGCAGACAGTGATGATAAAGTTTTTGATTCCAACGGGAATGAATTGCAGGATGGAGACTCTGTAGTCGTAGTAAAAGATTTGCCTGTAAAAGGAGCGCCAAAGCCAGTAAAAGCCGGAACTAAGGTTAAAAATATCAGATTGAGACCAGGAAGCGATCATAACATCGATTGTAAAATTGATGGATTTGGATCAATGGCCTTGAAATCCGAATTTGTAAAAAAAGGTTAATCAATAACTCTTATTTAAGTTTAGGGTTTGTTTAATTTTTTAACACTTTAGGAATAGATTATTCATTATAAAAAAGTTCACATGAGGGCACATGAGGATTTAAAAATCTTTGATTTTTAATCTTAAGTGAGCTTCTTTATATATGCTAAAGCGATAATCTAAGGTGCCTTAAGTGTTTTTATTTTAAATTTAAACAGTCATTTATAGATAAAGACTTTATCCATCAGGATAAAGTCTTTTTTATTATAATTTCTAAGAGGTATACCACAAAATAAAGTTCTCCACTTATTATTGAGTGTAGGACCTAAAATCGTAATTAAATATAATGTGAAATTGAGAAAAAGTAATAGGCAAAAAATAAAAAAGGAAAAATTTGGCAGGGCAACTTTCAAAAAACTTTCATTGCGAACGCTAATTTCAGTTTTACAAGGCAGAAAGAGAATAACCAAAAATTTCCTTGAATATCTTCTTGGGCAAAGATAAAAAAAATGTTTACAAACCAAAAACATTGGGTGTAAATATTTAATATTTAAGTTTTTAAAGCTTGTTAAAGAAAACTTATTTTTAATTTCCCCGCTTTCTTTTGGGCAGTATATACAATAAATGTATAGCCTTTAACATTGACAAGGTTTCTGTAAAAACCTCCCGAAAAACCAGATTCTATAACTTCTGCATCTGTTCCTTCATTTTCGGTAAACTTTAACTGATGTGGAAAATAAAACCAATTTGGCAGACCAAGCTCCTTTTGTTGTTCGGGTGTTAAAAGATTTACTTCGCCCAATAATCTCGCCACATAAGGATTATATGGTGATTGAAAAAGAGCCTCCGGAGAATCTTTCTGAATAAGGCGCCCTTCCTGTAAAACAACCACTTCATCTATCCATGGCAGGATTTCTGTGATATCGTGTGTGCTGATAATCAGACTGATATTTTGTTCACGGACATAAGCAAACAGCTTATCCCGTAGTTGTGTTTTCCTGGAAAAATCGAGATTACTGAAAGGTTCATCCAGAAGTAATAATTTAGGCAACTGAGATAAAGCCTGGGCAATAGCAACACGCTGTTTCTGCCCGCCGCTTAAGTTTTTAGGATATTCATCCATATAATCTTCCAGCCCTACAATTTCCAGAAGCTGATAAACTTTGTCCTTCTTTGCCTTAAGATCTATATTCGAAAGAAATTTCCCCACATTATCGTAGACTGTAGAGTAGGGCATCAGATCATAGTGCTGAGCCACTAGCTTCATGTCTTTTTCACCTGGAATTATATTTGCTTTCGGACCATATATTTCTCTATTGTCAAAACATATTTTCCCTTTATACCAATCGCTTAAACCATATATAATGTTTAGCAATGTTGTCTTTCCACATCCGCTTTCACCTATCAGTGCCATAATCTTTCCCTGCTCTAAGCCGAGATGAAGATTGTTGAAGATAAGTTTGTCCTGACTATAACCAAAGTCTATTCCTTGTATACTGAGTAACATCTTGCAAAAATAACCTTTTGTAGGTTTATTAGTATTTTTTTATTAAATTTACGAAACTAATTGTTAAAATAAATTACAAAATAATGAAAAAAAGATTTTTATGGGTGTCTGCATTGGCTCTTATGGGAACTTTTCTGGTAATTTCCTGCGGGAAAGATAAACCAGTAACAAGTGAGTCCGGCGCAGTAACTACAACTAAAGATGGAGCCGTTTTCGCAGTTGATACACTGAACAGTAAAATCGAATGGACAGGTTATAAGATTTTTAAATCAGATAATACTTCTCATTTCGGGACTATTAAGTTTGAAAGTGGCGAAGTTACCGTAAAAGACGGTAAACTGGAATCCGGTAATTTTGTAGCATCCATGAATACCTTAACTTCTGAAGATTTAAAAGATGATAAAGAAAATCAGGCAAAGCTTGATGGCCACCTTAAGAGTGGTGATTTCTTTGAAGTAGAGAAATTCCCTACAGCATCTTTTGAAATTACTAAAGTTACCCCGAATGAAACCGGAGATTATAATACATTGATCGACGGAAACCTTACATTAAAAGGAGTATCTAAGCCAATAAGCTTTAATACCAATGTAGTGGTGAAAGATGGTGTGGCAACTATTAAATCTGAGAAAAAAGACATCAACAGACGCGACTTTGGTGTTAACTTTACTTCTCCTGCCAGCAATGGTGTTATTAAAGATGAAGTAAGTCTGCAGATTAATGTAAAAGCATTAGAAAAGAGATAGTTTTAAGTAATATGTGATGGAGAAAATCTGCTTTTGGAAACAAGAGTGGATTTTCTTTTTTATAAAAGTCCGATAAAAACCTTAAATTTGTGCTGCAATTTTTATAAGATGCTAGAGAAAATAGAAGAATTACTGGGTCAGGTACAACAATTTCATACCAAAAATAAAGAAGAAATCGAGAAGTTCCGTATTGCCTTTATTGGTAAAAAAGGAAGTGTAACAGAGCTTTTTGAGAAGTTTAAAGATGTTCCGAATGAACAAAAAAAAGAATTCGGGCAGAAAATTAATACCCTGAAGCAGGCTGTAAATGCTAAAATTGAAGATCTGAAAGCAGGTATTTCTGAAGAAACGACTACTGAGAAAATAGACCTTACAAAACCTGGATTTCCTGAAGAGTTAGGAAGCAGACATCCTATTAATCTGGTTAAGAACAGAATTATTGAAATCTTTAAGTCTATTGGTTTTGCTGTAGCAGACGGACCAGAGATTGAAGACGACTGGCATAATTTCACCGCATTGAACTTACCGGAATACCACCCGGCAAGAGATATGCAGGATACTTTCTTTATTGAGAAGGATCCGGATATTCTTTTAAGAACGCATACTTCTTCTGTACAGATTAGATATATGGAAAACAACGAACCTCCGATGAGAATTTTGTCACCGGGAAGAGTTTTCCGTAACGAGGCTATTTCATCCCGTTCACACTGTATATTCCATCAGATAGAAGGTTTGTATATAGATAAGAATGTATCATTTGCAGATCTTAAACAAACAATTCAGTACTTTACTACAGAACTATTTGGTAAATCTCAGATCAGAATGCGTCCTTCATACTTTCCATTTACTGAGCCAAGTGCTGAAGTAGATGTATATTGGGGACTAAACTCTGAAACCGATTACAGAATTACTAAAGGTACAGGCTGGTTAGAGATTATGGGTTGCGGAATGGTAGATCCTGCGGTTCTGAAAAATGTAAACATTAATCCTGATGAATACAGTGGTTTTGCTTTTGGTATGGGAATCGAGCGTATCGTAATGTTGCTTTACCAAATGTCTGATATCCGTATGTTCTTTGAAAATGACGTACGTATGTTGGAGCAATTCAAACATTTGTAAGATTCAGATTATTCTGATATAAAATAATAAATGGCCGGATATTTCCGGCCATTTTATTTTGTTAGTAATAATGTCAATTATTTATTTAGCAAAACGTAGTGGATACTTTACATTAGAATACTCTATAAGATCAGCTTTTAGAGATCCTACTGCCAGTTCAGCTTTCATTTGGATAGGAATATGATTAGCATCATTAGTTACCCACATAGTCACCCCTTCTTTAGCCTTGAAAACACGTCCGCTCATTACTGAAGGAATAATTTTAAGACAGTTGATTTTTCCAAACTTTGTGCTCATCATTTCAGTACCTACAACTTTTAGCATAAAAGGATAGATTTCATCATCGATCCATACATTCAGCTTAACAGAGCTGCCAACTTTTAGCTGGTCAGTACTCAGTGTACGCAGATAGTAAAACGACGATAGCATGTCCTGTATATCACTATTAACATTAAAGTTACGGGTCTCATTTTTTATTTTGTCGTGTAAACTTACAGTATGGTTACTATGGTTGAATGTAGACGCCAGATTTTTACGGTAGCTTCCCTCGCTTACGTTTCGTACATAGAAACTTGGCTGGTTGGTTCTCAGATTAATATAACTTTCATAGATATCATCGACTTTAAAAAAAGCCCGTACTGCTCCGGAGCTTCGACCTTCACCTCTTACGTAGAGATGAGGTGCCCCGTTATATGTAGTTTTCTTGGTGGAGAGTGTTGCAAAACCTGCATTTAGAAAACCGTAATGAATACGATATTTTAATATTTCCCCTGAATTGACGCTGTCGAACTGAGCATTTATAAATACGATACTAAATACAAATATTGCTGTAAAAAAATTCCTCATACACAATTTTATAACTATATGTTTTCAAAAACTTTGCCAAAGCCTAAAGTACAAATTTCATCGGTATTTACGATGAAAAAATTATTAATGTTTTATGAATTCAATGACGAACATCATGAAAACCAATCAGGCTATTTGCAATGGTATTCCTATCTTTGTTTTTTCTAAATAATAACTGAGCGATATGATTGAAACTGATATCATTATTATAGGAGCAGGTCCTACTGGACTATTTGCCGTTTTCGAGGCAGGATTACTTAAGCTAAGATGCCATATTATAGATGCTTTGCCACAACCTGGAGGTCAGCTGGCTGAATTATACCCTAAGAAACCAATCTTCGATATCCCGGGATTTCCTTCGGTAGATGCAGGTGTATTGGTTCATAATCTTATGGAACAGATTAAGCAGTTTGAACCAGGCTTCTCACTAAGTGAAACAGCTGTATCTTATGAAAAGACAGAAGACGGACTTTTTATTGTTGAGACCAGCAGAGGAACTAAAATAAAAGGTAAAGCTATTGCTATCGCCGGGGGGTTAGGAAGTTTTGAACCAAGAAAACCACAACTTGATAATATCGAAGCTTTTGAAGAAAAAGGAGTGGAGTACTTCGTAAGAAATCCTGAAATGTACAGAGATAAAAAAATTGTTATCGCTGGTGGAGGAGATTCTGCGCTGGACTGGTCCATTTTCTTGGCAGAAGTAGCTTCAGATGTAACATTAATTCACAGAAGAAATGAATTCCGTGGTGCACTGGACTCTGTTGAAAAAGTACAAAAGCTAAAACAGGAGGGTAAAATTAATCTGATCACTCCTGCTGAAGTAGTAGGATTGGAAGGAAACGGAACTCTTTCTGCAATCGAGATTGAAAAAGACGGAGAGCGTGTTTCTATTGAAACTGATTATCTGATTCCTTTATTTGGATTAACTCCTAAATTAGGACCTATTGCAAACTGGGGACTAGAGATAGAGAAAAATTCAATTAAAGTAAACAATGCACTGGATTACCAAACGAATGTTGAGGGCATCTATGCGATTGGGGATATCAATACTTATCCTGGTAAAATGAAGTTAATCCTTTGTGGTTTCCACGAAGCGACTTTAATGTGTCAGGGAATCTATAACCGTTTAAATCCTGGTAAAAAATTCGTACTGAAGTATACAACCGTGAGTGGAGTAGACGGATTTGACGGTACCAGAAAAGAAGCTGAAAAAGCAGTAGTGAAGTCAATTGACTAATTGATTTTTACATATATAATTGAAGAAGCGCCCGGTAAACCGGGCGCTTTTGTTATGCAGGTTAAAAGTTATTAAAAAAAGAGAGCCTTCCGAACGGAAGACTCTCCTGGAAAAATAGCCTAAGACTATGTTAAGAGAAAAATAATTAAAACTTAAGGTCTAAACCTATATAGAAATTGGCTCCCATAATTGGTGCATAGACCATTCCGCCATCGAAGTAATTACCAAAAGGATTTTTAGCATCCAGAATAGCATTTTTCTGCTTGTAATTCGTCAGGTTTTCACCACCGGCATATATTCTTACCTTTTCATTCAGATTTTTCGAAATCTGGGCATTTAAAGTCGTATATGCATTGGAATAATCAGGAAGTCTGAACTCTTGTGGATTACTCTGTGTGAAAGGGATTCTTTGTTTTCCAATCCAGTTTAATGTAGCGTCGAAACTCCAGAAACCGCCTTTGTCATTTTTATTAGTTGCATAAGCGGCGTTGAAGAAACCTCTGTGTTTTGCCATAAAAGGAGCCTTTCTTCTGCCTGAAAGATAGTCGGTCTCTACATTGTAATATTTGTAAGCCAACCTCAGATCCAGGTTTTTAGCAGGAGTAAGATCCCATTGTACTTGTACACTATTGGCAAAAGATTTTCCTTCCAGATTATAAAACAGAATCTTGTTGGTATACTGATCTAAATCTGTAATGACCTGATTCTGAAAATCTGTTCTGAAAACGTCTGCTATGATTGTGGATTTTTTATTGAAAATTTTGAATTCCTGCTGCAGGCTCAATCCGTAATTCCATGCAATCTCAGGTTTTAGTCCATAGATATTTCCGTTGTTGGATAAAATCTCGATACTTCTGTTGGAAGCAAAATATTGCTGGCTTTCCGCAAAAATATTGGCAGTTCTGAATCCTCTACCAGCAGATAACCTTAAAATAGTTTTGGGAGTGATGTCATATTTGAAGTTAAGCCTTGGTGTGAACTGGGTACCTGCAAGATTATGAAAATCCACACGTGCACCGGCTACCAAAACATATTTGGCCCCTGTTAAGGTGTATTCTGCAAAAAAGCCCGGAACAGTCTCCTGTCTTTTATAATTAGCTGTCAGATAATCTTCATTGTAATCATCTAATAAAAAGCTTGCTCCAACTTTGTACTTGTGGTTGGTATTTCCAATAATACTTTCAAAAATTAAATTGGAATAAAAGGTAGACTGTTTTCCAAAGTAATTACGCAATCCGAAGAAACTATCCTGCTGATGATAAGTAAACTGATTCATCCAGCCTAAACTTTGATATGGTTTTCCTTTGAAAACATACCCTGTTTTATTCCATGCCTGAAAGCGGGAAATATCAATGCCGACACCATATAAATTTTGTTGACTCTGATTAAGTCTTTTGTTATAACCGATCTGGCCGGCAGTTCTTTCATCTTTTACAAAGTTAATCCCGAAATGAGAGCCGAATCCACTATTATTAAGATCATTATAATTAAGTAGGTAAGCTGCATTTAGCTGTGTTCCCTTTGGACGATCTAGAAAACCATCATTGTTCATATCGGTATCCCCGAAAGTTCCGTTACCGTGTAATAATATACTTTGATTCCATTTTTCAGCAACCTGAGAAGTATGGGTAATATTGGCTTCAGCACGTCCGTTAAAATCAGAGAACAGATTAAGTTCTGTTGTTGGTTTTTCATTTTCAGATTTCAGAAGTTCCGTGTTAATCTGTCCTGTAATACTTTCATATCCATTAACTACAGTGCTTCCTCCTTTTGTTAGCTGAATCCCGCCAATCCAGCGTCCCGGAATAAAGTTAAGTCCATATGCGGAAGCCAGTCCTCGTATTTCCGGAAGTTGTTCCTTTGTAAGGCTGGTATATTTCTGGTCCAATCCCAGCATTTTAAGCTGTTTTGTTCCGGTTACAGCGTTGCTGAACGAAACATCTACCGTTGCATTGGTTTCAAAACTTTCAGAAAGATTGCAGCATGCTGCTTTTAATAATTCTTTTGGATTAATGTTGAAAGTCAATCCAACCTCCTTCTTGTTTAGAGCAGTTGCCTCGGCAGCTTTAGTTATCGTAACCCCACCAATTTGTTTTTCTTTTCCTTTATCACTTTGCTGGTGGTCTTCTTCTTCATTTTTTACTTCGGTATTTATTTTATCCGAATGTACTTTTGTATTTGCTTCTCCAAATGCAGTGGTACGATCGAAATGGCAGCATGCAGGCAGTTTTGAGTATGTTTTATCATCTGCTTTAAACTTTTCATTATCATGCCCGGCATCTGCAACTTTCTGCAGAACTTTTTCAGCAGTGGTTTTTGCCGGATCCAGTTCAAGATAAAGTTTTTGCTCATCCGCCTTCCATTCAGCACTTAATGCACCTGCATCTTTGGAAGCTTTTTCTATACGGGCTTTGCACATGTCACAGTTTCCTTTCACATAGAATGAAACTTTGTTTACAGTGTGTTCCGGATTTGGTTTAGCATCCCTGCTATAATGACAGCATGCAGGTAATTTGTTATAAATAGCGTCTTTAGCTGTATATTTTTCATTATCATGTCCTGCATCCGCTACTTGCTGAAGGATTACATCGGTATTCGTATTGTCTGGATTATATTCAACAGTTAATATCTGTGTTTCCGGGCTCCATTGCGCAGTTTTTACACCTTTAGTCTTTGCTGCTTTTTCTATTCTGGCTTTACACATTTCACAGGCTCCTTTTACAACATAAGTTTCTTTTTTTAGAGAGCTCTGGGCATTGATGTTCATAAACAGAAATAGATTCAGGAGCAACAGTCCTGATCTTAAAATTGATTTCATTCTGTAAATTAATTTAGTTCTAATCGATTATGTGCAGCTTTTTCACTGCTTTTGATAGTAAAACTAAACGAGTTTAGGAGGTTGCCAGATATTGAATGTCCTGTTAGGAATAACAGGGAATGAATAGGAGAAAATAGAGGTGTCTTTGATAACAGAATTATGCAAAGGAGCCTCTATTGGTTCTAAAATAATATTATTGACATATCCGGAGCATGTCTGACAGCTTTTGCAGCTATCTTTACAAGACTTATTTGCGTGTCCGGAATTCTGATCACAACAGTTTTCGTTATGCTCATCTTCATGTTGACAACAGCTTTCTGAAGATTTTTCAGCAGTATGGCAATCCATTTTCTGAGGTGCCGTTGCAGAGAACTGTTCCGGATACATAAATGCCCCCAGAAACATCAGAAATATGAGTAAATAGCTTTTTGTTGCCATAATCAGTGGCAAAGATAAAACAAAATCTAATAAGAAATACTTTATAGATGCTTCTTTGTAGCTGATTTAAATTACCTTTTTGATAGACAAGTATGCTTTTTTCTTTCGTAAATTTGTGGATAATATTTAAATTATTATGTCAGACGTTAAAGTAACCATTATAGATAGAGAAGGTGTTGAACATGAAATTATGGCACCTACAGATATGTCTATGAATCTTATGGAAACCATAAGAGCTTATGAGCTTGTAGAGGAAGGAACTTTCGGAATATGTGGTGGAATGCTGATGTGTGCTTCGTGCCAATGTTATAAATTAAGTGACACAGAGGTGCCTGAAATGGGGGATGAGGAAGAGTCGTTGTTATATAGTGATGGTGTTAATGTAAAAGAAAATAGTCGCCTAAGCTGCCAGATCCCAATTACTATGGATATAGAGGGACTAAAAGTAGAAATAGCTCCGGAGCCATAATCAATTTGTAGATTATGTTCTAAAAATATAAAACCCGCTTTTGGCGGGTTTTATATTTTATATTATTTCGTCGGAATTTCTTTCAGAATATCCTGAAGGTAACCCCAGAACTTCTGTACAGATTTTATATTTACTTTTTCCTCCGGCGAGTGTGCACCAGTAATATGAGGGCCGAAAGACACCATTTCCATTTCAGGATAGTTAGCACCAATAATACCACATTCTAATCCTGCATGACATGCAACAACACGTGGCTGTTCCCCGAATTTCTGAGTATAAATTCTTTCAAGAACCGATACAATTTCAGAATTAGGGTCAGGCTGCCATCCCGGATATGATCCTGTGAATGCTACGTCCAGACCTGCTAATTCAAATGATGCACGCAGCTGATCTGCTACTGCCATTTTAGTTGAATCTACAGAAGAACGGGAAAGATTCAGTACCCGTAGTTTTCCTTCCTTCAATTCTACTTTTGCTATATTGTTAGAAGACTCTACAAGACCTTCTACCTCAGGGCTCATTCTGTAAACTCCGTTATGAGCAGCTTTTAGTCCTTTAATGAAAGATTCTGAATCTGCTGTGCTGATTCCTGATCCGTTTGTCTGAGCTTTGCTGATTGTAATCGTAAGATCTTTTTCTACTGATTTAAATTCATTAAGAATATCAGCCTTCAAAGCTTCTGCAATTTTTAAATATGCATCTGCATTTGCTACACTAAAGTTAGCTCTTGCTTCACGTGGAATAGCGTTTCTTAGTCCACCTGCATTGATATCGGATAATTGGATGCTTTGACCGATACCTGCAAATAAGAATCTCCCTAATAGAACATTCGCATTTCCTCTGCCTTTATCAATATCCATTCCGGAGTGTCCACCCGTAAGACCTTTAATCTCAATAGCGATTCCTTCTCCCTGTATAGCTACAGTATTGTATTCTTTAGATGCCGTTACATCGATACCTCCGGCACAACCTATATCGATTTCATCATCTTCTTCTGTATCCAGATTAAGAAGAACATCACCATGTAAAACTCCTGGCTTCAGACCGAAAGCTCCGGTCATTCCTGTTTCCTCATCGATAGTAAACAAAGCTTCTATAGCAGGATGTGCAATATCTGAAGATTCCAGAATACTCATAATAGTAGCAACACCAATACCGTTGTCAGCTCCTAATGTTGTTCCGTCTGCCTTTACCCAGTCTCCATCAACCAGCATGTTGATTCCCTGAGTGTCAAAGTCGAAATCAGTATCATTGTTTTTCTGACATACCATGTCAAGATGCGACTGTAATATTGTCGTTTTTCTGTTCTCCATTCCCGGAGTAGCAGGTTTACGGATGATAACATTTCCTGTTTCATCTTCCGAAGTTTCCAGACCTAAAGATTCTCCAAAATTTTTGATGAAAGCAATAACTTTCTCTTCTTTTTTAGAGGGTCTTGGAATAGCATTAAGTGCTGCGAAGTTTTTCCAAATGGCTTTTGGTTCCAGATGTAATAAATCCATTTTATTGTTTGATTATTTTATAAATTGAAATTAACTCGTTCATGATATCAGCGGTAGGTAAGTGTTTAGCATATTTAGCATTTTGTCCCGCCCAGTAATTTGTGAATTGAGTGTCGTTATGTTTTTTTGCCAGACTTCTCATCGCCTGTGTAAGAACATTCTGAATAGGATATTCCGGTACTGTAAGCTGATTGAGTTCTGTTAGCTTCATGAAATCGTTGCAAATACCACGTGCCCATCTTCCGGTATAGCTTCTTGTTAAGATGGTAGATGTATCTGTAGATTTTTTAATTAAATCCCGGTAAACATCTGTAGCAGCACTTTCTTCTGCCGAAATAAAGTGGCTTCCGACTTGTACAGCATCTGCCCCCATATCGAATGCTGCAGCTATAGTTCTTTTATCATAAAGACCACCAGAAGCGATCACAGGAATATTCACTGCGTCTTTTATCTGTGTGACAAGAGTTATAAGTCCTATATATGGGATACACTTTTCGTTAAGGAAACTACCGCGGTGACCTCCGGCCTCAATTCCCTGTGCAACGATAGCGTCTACACCCGATTTTTCAAGTTCCACGGCTTCTTCAACACAAGTGGCAGTACCAATGGTATAGATATGATGAGCCTTTAACTTTTTCATACTTTCTTCATCCAGCATTCCAAAAGTAAAACTTACATATTTTATCTTTTCTTCAATAATCAGGTTAATTAAATCCTGATATGGGTGAAATTGATAATTAAACTCAAAATCCTGAGCCCAGTTTTTTTCTTTTAGGATACTCTGAATAAAATGAGCCATCTTTTCCGTTGCAACTTTATTACTATTGATATCCGGAGCTGTATTGGCAAAAAGATTTACAGCAAATTTATTTTTAGTGAGCTGCTTTGTCTCCTTAATCAGTTTGTGGGATGCCTCAGGAGAGAGTCCGCCTAACGGAAGAGAACCCAATCCGCCCATATCCGAAACATCAGCCACCATATTAGGTGTTACTACCCCCAGCATAGGAGCTAGAATGATAGGATACGACAGATTAGAAAGAAAAGTAGAACTCATCATACAGACAAATTTACAAAATAAAAAACCGTCAATATAGAATTGACGGTGTGTATTTTTTATCAAATTAAATTTAGCCTCTTGCTCTCTCCAGAAGAACCATCATCATGAATGAAAGAATAAGTCTGGATTCATCATTGTCAGGTACATCAGCAAACTTCTGCAGCATAAATTTTCTTCCAAAAAATGAAGGCATCTTCTTTAGCTGAAAAATTTTGTTGCCTTCTTTATCTGTTAAGGTATAGGAGGGGTTCAGTATATATCCTGTGAACATTCCTATAATAGGCAATTCACCAATCATATTATCCCATACTTTTACCCAGCCATTATCTTCACGAATGGTATAGTCTTCACTTCCGTGTTTGTCCATTCCGATGTAAGTAGATTTCCATATAGATTTCATTCCTCTACGTCCAATTTTACCAAGAGATTCTCCGGTTCTGGTTTCAGAAATTGAATAATTTGCATTGAAATCCAACCAACGGTCAGCTTTAATGCGGAAAAGTTCTTCAGCTTTGCTTTCGTTGTTGAAAACAACTACATCTTCTTTTAACTTGAACATTTTCTGACGCACATATGCAATTGTATTGTCATTTTTGTCTTTTGCAACAAAATCGTTTGCAAGAGTAGTAATTTTGAATTGTAAGAATAGCGGATATTCAGGATTTTTCATCAATAATATATTATAATTAAGGCCAGCAAAAATAGTGTAAACATAAATGGTCAACAAACTTTTTTACAGAAAGAAGGTAAAATGATACCTTTGCAAATATGAATTTTCCAAGTAAAGTTTTAGAAAAGGCCGTTGAAGAAATTTCAGGGCTTCCGGGAATAGGACGAAAATCGGCTACAAGATTGGCTTTGTACCTGTTAAAGCAGCCTCAGTCTCAGGGAATGGCATTGGGAAATGCTATTCAGGCGCTGGTAAATGATATTAAATATTGTAAGATCTGTCATAATTTTTCTGACCACGATATTTGTGAAATTTGTGCTAATAGTAACCGTAATGATAGCTTGCTGTGTGTAGTAGAAGATGTACGGGATGTAATGGCTATAGAAAATACGGGACAATATAACGGTAAATATCTTGTTCTGGGTGGAAAACTTTCTCCAATAGAAGGTATAGGCCCTAATCAGTTGAAAACTGAAAGTCTGATCAGTAAAGTGGAAGCTGGCGGTGTAAATGAGGTTATCTTTGCGCTTAGTGCAACTATGGAAGGAGATACAACAGCCTATTATCTATACAAAAAGCTAAAGCATTACCCTTTGAATTTTTCAGTTATTGCAAGAGGAATTGCAGTTGGGGATGAGCTGGAATATGCAGATGAGGTTTCTTTAGGAAGGTCTATTAAAAACCGATTACCGTACCAGGAATAAAAGATCCGGAATACAGAACTGTGTGACTTCTCAATTATTGCAGATCAGGTACAAACCTCAGAGGGGAGATATAGAAAGATAGTTCTGTTGGAGATAGTGTTCCTCTGGAATACTGGTTTTCTGAATATACTTGTTTTTGCACAGATCAGACTCCTCCGGAGCGTATTCCTGATTTCTCATACCAAAAAATATAGTGCATCATAATGAATAAGGAGCTCCGTTAGGAGCTTTATCTCTATAGATTATATTTACAAAAATTCGAAGCGTTCCGGAGGAACGTTATCTCTTAATAAAGGAAAAATCAAAAACTTCAAAATTATTATTGCAATGGAAAAGGCATTTTCCATCTTCATATTAGCTGAACCTTTTGCTTAATCCCCAGCTTTTGTTCCTGATCCATTACTGCATCAGAATATAGTTCTTATAAAAGAAAAACTGCTTAAAAAAACTCGTAAGAGCCCTAGTAAGCAGTTTCTTCTAAACTAAACTATTAAATCTATCTATTTTGCAGTCTGCGCAGGCGCAGAGGATTGCTGTGTTTGTGGAGCTTGTGCCGTAGGTTTCTGAACCGGGGCTTGTGGGTTGTTTGGAA
Organism: Elizabethkingia bruuniana; assembly: GCF_002024805.1. NCBI lineage: Bacteria > Pseudomonadati > Bacteroidota > Flavobacteriia > Flavobacteriales > Weeksellaceae > Elizabethkingia > Elizabethkingia bruuniana. Next base: position 2,570,136 of record NZ_CP014337.1, on the reverse strand, counting down.
GCTCTTTTTTTGTTGGTTGTGACTGAGGAATTACTGTTGATGGTTTTCCTGTAAGAATAACACTCAACATAATCAGAACAATGATAAAAATTCCTAATGACCATGTAGCCTTATCCATAAATTCATTGGTTCTCTGTACTCCGAAAGAAGCTGAAGATGTACCTCCAAATGTACCAGAAAGACCGCCTCCTTTTGGATTCTGGGCCATGATAACAATGATCAGAAGCACACATGCAATGATAATAAGAACCATGAAAAGGCTAAATATCGTACTCATTTATTTTAATTTTCAGTTGGCAAATATACAAAAATATTGATTCATTTGAATATAATTTTTGTATGAAAAATTTAAAAACACTATTAAATTTATACATTATAGACCAGAGAAAGTCTGGTCGTATATAAAATCACTAATCAGAACAATTTTATCTGAACAGACTCAGGTTATATTTTTTTACAAGATCAAGGATCATATGGTAGCCTGCTAAGGAATTTCCATGCTGATCCAGGGCAGGGCTGTAAACTCCGATTCCCATTTTTCCGGGAACACTTACTGTAATACCGCCACCAACTCCGGATTTACTTGGTAAACCTACTGTACGTGCATATTCTCCACTGAATTCATACATTCCGGCAATTAGCATCTGAGATTCTACCAGCTGAGCAATATCTGCATTTTTATAAGTAGTATCACCATCGTAACGCGTGCACTGGTGAGCGAAGAAATAACCTATCTTAGCCAGATCTTCGGCAGTAACCTCTATCGAGCATTGCTTGAAATAGTTATTCAGCTTATCTTCATTACCAGTTATCAGTCCACTGTTTTTCATTATATAAAACATTCCACGGTTGCGGTGTCCGGTTTCCCGTTCGGAATTATAAACTTTTTTGCTGTAGTTTATATTGCTGTTTTTGGTAATGTACTGTATCATTTCCAGTATTTTTTTGAAAGGTACTTCACCTTCTCCGCCTATTAGAGAAGTTGTTAGAATAGCACCGGCATTCATCATCGGATTTAATGGCTTTCCGCTTGTTTCCAGATTTGAAAAATGATTGAATGGTTTGTCGGTGCCAAAATAGCCCATTTTATCAAAGATATCTTGCTCTCCTTTTTCCCGGACAGCAATCATTAATGATATAATTTTTGAGATACTCTGAATGGTAAATTTTTTATCAGTATCACCTACATTTATAATTTTTCCATTTTCACTAATGACAGATATAGCAATAGATTTTGCATCTGCCTTACCGAGTTCCGGGATATAATCCGCAACTTTTCCCTGCTGGTAATAAGAACGGTTTTTTTCCAGAATATCTTTTAAGACCTGTTCTGTAACAGCAGAACCATCTGTTTTTTGTGAGGCTACAGCTTGAGCCTTAATAACTGTACTAAAAGATAATGTACTTGTAGTAAGCAAAATTCCAAAAACGAAAGTCGAAATATTTTTTTTCATACTGAATTATAAATATTGGGCTGTTTCTGAAATAATAAATCAGAAGTAGCTTTTTAAAGTATTGTTTCCAATTGTATTTTACTGATAGCGCTTATGCTCTTTTGGTTTGGAAAAACGGTCAATGATTGGCTTGAAAAAAGCTTTGTACTTTTCGGCATCGAACAGCTGAGAATCTGTTAGAGCTTTATAAGTCATCCATACACCGAACGGAAGTAAGATCATGTTGGGCAGCCATGTAGCCAGATATGGATTCATTTCTCCTTTCCATGCTATGTTTTCAGTCATTAGGTTGATAACATAGAATAAAATGAATATTACAATGGCTATAATTACAGGAAGACCCATTCCACCTTTTCTGATTATAGATCCAAGAGATGCACCGATCAGGAAGAAAATTACGCAGGTGAAGGAATAAGAAATAATACGCTGCTGGTACATTACGACCTTGGTGTAGTATTTAATAATATCTATAATCTGGTCGTTCTTCATTTGATAAGCGCTTTTAGCAGCTTGCAACTTATTGTGAGCATAGTACAGTGCCTCCATTTTCTTATCTCCCTTCAGAGAGTCAAGTTTAAAAGGTTGTTTAACCAGCTTTTTGTCCGTTTTAATCTTATCAATATAAGATACATAACCGTTTTGCTGGCTTACAATATCCTGAGAAATTGTATTGAAAGCATCTTTATCATCCTTTCTTTTCTTTTTTAATGTTTTGGCAATCTGATTATAAGTTTGGAACTGATAATCGTCTGTAATATTTTGCTCCTCCAGAGCTTTATTTAAAAGTAAAGAAACGTCGAAGTGTTGTACAAGTGAGTCAAACTTTATGGCCTGATTAGCCTGCTTTTCTCTTTCTTTAAAATCTTTATTAGCAATCTGATCCTGGAAAATATATCCGTTATACAGAATCAGTTTAAGATAATGTTTGTCTACAGCCTGAACGAATTTTCCGTTCTTGGCAACTACTGTTTGATTGTCTTCGTATGAGTTGGCTACTTTGTGGATAAATACACCTGTTACATTTTCTCCGTTTTCACCCTTTATTTCATCAAATTTTATCGTCATTCCCGGTACCGTATCGATAAACTGTCCAGGTGTAAAGTTTAGTGCCGGACGGGAGGAAGCAATATTATAAAGCATATTTTTTGCTTTACGCTGAAAGTCCGGAATAATATTGTTGGAGAAAAAGTAGAGGAGTACAGAAAGTAAAATAACCATAATGAGCAGAGGCCTCATTACACGGAGTAATGATATCCCCGCAGACTTCATGGCTGCCAGTTCATACCGTTCCCCAAAGTCTCCAAAAGTCATAATAGCTGCAAGCAGAATGGTAAGTGGAAGTACCATTTTTACAACGGTAACCCCCATGTAAAAAAGCAGTTTTGAAATTTCCCAGGCACTTAATCCTTTACCGGCCAACTGCCCCATCTGTGTCCAGATAATGTTTACAATGAAGATGAAACAAAGGACACTGAAGATAAATAGGAAAGGACCGAAAAAGGTCTTTATAATGTATTGGTCAAGCTTTTTTATCATATATTCTATATAAAAAGCCACATCTTTGTGTGACTTTTTTATGCTTTGCTTATTTTATTATAACTACAATTCTGTAATCAGATAATTTTTATAATTGGCTTTGTTAAAAGTGAAAACTGAAGGAGAAAGGTTCTGATTTTCTATATATTTTGAAATCTCAATTACCGCAACTTCATTATTCTCCGAAAACTGTTCTAATTTCACCAATTGTTTCTTAGCTGAATTGACGAACAAATTTACATATTTTATCCCATTATTTGAGACCGGAGTCATTTTTATATAATCAGTGTTGATTCCGCCAACGTTTTTCTTACCCATATACTGTACTGTATATCCGTTTTTGTAAGAGTCAATATAATTAAGAGGGGAGAACATCGTTTCGCTACCTGTAGGTTTTGCAATAGTAACTTCCTTATCATCACCACTAATACTGTATACTTTATTACCATCGAAGATTTGTTCTGTACCCATAATATTCAGCTTGTACTTACTCCCCGCTGAATAGAAAATACCAGTAACTGCTTTTCCGGCTGTACCACTTCCGTTACGGTAAACAAATTTGAAATAATTATTTTTTTTCGATTTGTAATTCGTAGAAACGCCGTCTAAAATAGTTTTTGCATTAGCATCTATTTTTTGTCCAAAACCCATAGTAAAGGCCACAGCAAAAATTCCTACAGATAATTTCTTTATAAGGTTTTTCATCTTTTCTGTTTTTTTTGTTTTTAGATTATTTGCGCAATTCTTCCAAAAACTGTTCCAAAGAATGCAGATCTGTAATCAATACTTCCCGTGCCTTAGCTCCGTTGAAGCTTCCGACAATACCTGAGGCTTCTAACTGATCCATGATTCTTCCGGCACGATTATACCCCAGTTTCAGCTGGCGTTGCAACATAGATGTTGATCCTTGCTGTGTAGAAACTACAATCTTGGCAGCCTCATCGAAAAGTACATCTTTTTCATTAGGATCAAAACTTCCGACAGAAACAATAGATTCATCTCCTGAGTATTCAGGTAACTGATATGCTTCCGGGTAACCTTTTTGTTCTCCGATGAATTCTGCGATTTTTTCTACTTCAGGAGTGTCTACGAATGCGCACTGCAGACGGATAAGGTCATTTCCATTGAAGTACAGCATATCTCCTTTTCCTACTAACTGTTCAGCCCCCGGTGTATCCAGAATTGTTCTGGAGTCAACTCCGGAAATTACTCTGAAGGCAGCCCGGGCAGGGAAGTTGGCTTTGATCATACCTGTAATAACGTTTACCGATGGTCTTTGCGTTGCTACAATAAGATGTATACCAATAGCACGGGCAAGCTGTGCCAGACGGGCAATTGGCATTTCTACTTCTTTTCCGGCAGTCATAATAAGGTCTGCAAATTCATCCACAACCAATACAATATAAGGGAGATATCGGTGTCCGTTTTCAGGATTTAATTTTCTTTCCGTAAACTTCTTGTTGTACTCTTTAATATTTTTACAGAAAGCATTCTTCAGCAATTCATAACGATTGTCCATTTCAATACAAAGAGAATTCAGTGTATTGATAACCTTTGCATTGTCTGTAATAATAGCATCGCCACCATCCGGTAATTTTGCTAAATAGTGTCTTTCTATTTTTGAGTATAAAGAAAGTTCAACTTTCTTAGGGTCAACCATTACAAACTTTAGTTCGCTAGGGTGTTTTTTGTAAATAAGTGATGTCAGAATAGCGTTGATACCTACAGATTTACCTTGACCTGTTGCTCCGGCCATTAGTAAGTGCGGCATTTTTGCCAAATCAGCCATAAAGATCTCATTGGAAATCGTTTTACCAAAAACAACTGGGAGATCCATGTCGGTATTCTGGAATTTAGGTGAAGCTATTACCGAACGCATACTTACCATAGATGGGGTTTGGTTAGGTACTTCGATACCAATAGTACCTTTCCCTGGCATTGGTGCAATAATTCTGATACCCAACGCAGAAAGGTTAAGCGCTATATCGTCCTGAAGTTTTTTAATCTGTGCTACACGGATACCTGCTTCAGGTACAATTTCATAAAGTGTAACAGTAGGACCTATGGTTGCTTTTATTTCGGTAATACCAACGTTGAAGTTTTTAAGAAGTCCGACAATACGGTTTTTATTTTCTTCAAGTTCGTCTTGATTAATGTTAATATTCTCATTGCCATAATCTTTTAACAAAGAAACAGAAGGCATCTGGAACTTGGCAAGGTCTAATTTATGATCGTAAAGTCCGTGCTGATCTACCAGATTCTGAGATCTTTTATCCGCCTCGTCCAGAACTATTACTTCTTCCTCCTTTTGTTCTACTGTAAAAGCAATATCAGGTGTGGTTGTCACTTTATGAGCAGGGACTTCATTACTTGTAACAGTTGATATTGGAGTGGTAGTATGATTAGGAGTCTCTATAATAGGAGGTGGAGTAGGTATATGAACAGGTTCCGCTTTAGGCAGTTCTTCTGTAACTACAACTTTATTTTCTGCCTCTTCAGCTTTTTTATCAAATGGAGAAGGTCTTTTAGACTGTGTAAGGTTTACTTCTTTTGGTGTTTCATCTACAACCGGAAGTTCTTCTTCTTCATTGTCGTCGGAATCATTATCCATTGCCGAAACCTTATTTTTGAATTTACCTAAAGTATTTTCATTTAGTTCATCCATTTTGGCTTTGATGTTAGACGGGCGAAGGTTGAATTCTAAAACAAAATATAGTCCGATACTTAAAAGAAGAATCATCCATAATCCGAAAGTACCAATGATAGCATTTAGGTAATCCATAATCTGGAAACCATATACACCGGATAATACACCCTGACCTTTTGTAATAACACCCATGAAAATTGGCAACCAACAGATGAAAAACAGACTATGGGAAATAGTTTTCCATGGCTTGAAATAATTTTTTTTCAGAATCAGCGTTCCGAAAACAAATAATAGGAAAGCAACAATGAAACCTGCTATTCCGATAGATTCAAAAATGAAAAAATTGCCCAACCAGTCACCAATCTTTCCAAATATATTGGAAGATTTAATAGACTTGTCTAGCATTGTCCCTGCCTGGCTTTGGTCGGCCTTCCACTTCATAAGATAAGAAATGAAAGAGAGGGTAAGCACTATGGAAAGGAAAACGAATGTTACGCCGGAGATAATTCTTAATTTCGAAATGGTCTTAGTCTTAGCAACTTCTGGCTTTTGATTCATTCTTTTTCTGTGTTATATAAGGTCTTTGCAAATTTAGAATAAAATAGCAAAAAAACTAATGTTGTTTTGTTTGTAAAAAGAAGGCATTTAGGTAATAGAAAATATAGTGTCTAACCATAGATATGATTTTTCTCCATGTTGGCTTATAATAGTTTTTTTGGTGTAATTTTGCCGGATGTGTTTTTAGAGTACCCATAATGAAGAAATTACAGGATATACTTATCTCAACCAGAACAATGGCAGTATTGTTACTGGTCTATGCTATCTCAATGGCGGTAGCTACGTTTATAGAAAATGACCATGGAACGCCCGCGGCTAAGGCTTTAATTTATAATGCCAAATGGTTTGAACTGGTGATGTTACTTCTCATCATCAATTTTATCGGAAATATTCAGCGATACAGACTTTTTAGAAGAGAGAAGTGGCCGCTATTGGTATTTCACTTAGCTTTTATTCTGATCTTTATTGGAGGGGCTATTACACGTTACATTAGTTTTGAAGGAATGATGCTGATTCGTGAAGGTGAAACTTCTAACCAGATCGTTAGCGAAAAACAATATTTCAAAATACAGATAGAGGATAAAGGTGATATTCTGAATTATGAAGATGTACCTTATATTATGTCTCCATTGCATCATGATTTTAATGCTACTTATGATTTCAGAGGTGAAAAGTTTACAGTGAAAACGCTGGACTACATCCAGAGAAAGAAAGATTCATTAGTAGTTTCTGAGAGCGGGAAAAATTATCTTCATCTGGTTTCCACAAACGACCAGGGGAGAGAAAATATATTCATTGCCCCGGGTGAGGCAAAGAGCGTAAATGGTATGTTGGTTACCTATAACCGTAAAATTGAAGGTGGTGTGGAAATTCATGATGAAAATGGATTCCTTCAGATCAAATCTCCATCCGATGCTCAATATATGACGATGGCAACGCAAAAAACAGGTGTTGCTAAAAAAGATGCACTAGATTCCCTAAAGCTAAGAAGTTTATATACAATTGGTGATTTAAAATTAGTTGTACCTGAAGGTGTGAAGAAAGGGAAGCTTATAGAATATGAAGGTGATAAGAAAAAAGATCAGGGAACACCAGATCTTTTGAGATTAATGGTTGAAGGTCCTAAGACAAAACAGCCTGTTGATATATTAGTTGATAAAAATAATCCTAATATGGCTAAACAGATTATGGTAGATGGTAAAAACATTATGTTAGGATTTGGTCCTAAAGTTTTACAGACACCATTCTCTCTGAAGCTTGATAAATTTGTAATGGAAACTTATCCAGGAAGTAATTCCCCATCTGCATACGAATCTCATATACAGATTATAGAAAACGGAAAACAAACACCGTATAAAATCTATATGAACCACGTTCTTAATCACGGTGGATATCGTTTCTTCCAGGCAGGATTTGATCCGGACAGAAAAGGAACTCACCTTTCTGTAAACCACGATTTCTGGGGAACCAACATTACTTATGTAGGATATACTTTCTTATTCCTTGGACTCTTTGTTTCATTGTTCTGGAAAGGAACTCGTTTCTGGCAACTAAACAAAATGTTGAAAGATATTAGCAAGAAAAAAGCTGTAGTTGTAGCATTCCTATTGTTTGCTTTTGGTAGTGTAAATGCACAAACCTATGATGGCGGCAGCAGTAAAGGTAAGATCGACATGCACGGACAGGAGACTCACGGAGCTCCTAATGTTGAGAAAATGGAAGTAGGAAAGCCTGCAGGTCCTATGAAGCCTAAAGTTTTGGATCCCGAAACTGTGGTTCAGCATTCTAATGTTAATAAAGAGCATGCTGATAAATTTGGCTATGCTTTGGTACAAAATGTTGAGGGGCGTATTGTACCTGTTAATACACTCGCTTTAGATATACTAAGAAAGTTATACAAGAAAGATTCTTTCCATGGAATGGATGCCAATCAGTGGTTTCTTTCTATTACGACTAATCCGTTTATGTGGACTCAGGTACCACTTATTAAAGTTCCAAAGAAGGGTGGCGATGAATTGCTTAAGAAAACTAAGGCAAATGAAGATGAGTATACAACTTTATTAAACCTTTTCCCGATGGACCCTGCTACAGGGCAACCTCGTTTTGTACTGGAGCAAGATTATAATACTGCTTTCCGGAAAAAACCGGGAGAACAGAGTATGTATGATAAAGGAATTATTGAAATAAATGATCAGGTTCAGGTTTTCAACGGAATTCTTTCTGGTCAGTATATGCGTATTGTTCCGGTACCCAATGACAATAACCATACATGGCATTCATGGTTAGATAACAAATTTGAACCAGATGAAGCGTCTCAGAAAGTGATGGGGCCATATTTTGCAAGTGTTCTGGATGCTACAAAAAATGGAGATTGGGCTAATGCGGATAAAGAATTGGTAAAGTTACAAGACTATCAGCATAAGTGGGGCTCTAAGATTATGCCTTCTGACACAAAGGTGAAAGTAGAGGTGTTTATGAATGATCTTAATCTTTTTTTTAAACTCCTTATTGCTTATACGCTGATTGGTGGTTTAATACTGATATTAGGTTTCATCTATTTATTCAAACCAAATAAAATTGTTCATAAGGCAATTAATGTAATTATCTGGATCGGAATTGTAGGGTATATTGCACATTTCCTAGGTCTTGTAGGCCGTTGGTATGTTTCCGGACACGCACCATGGAGTAATGGTTACGAAGCTATTATGTTCATTTCTTGGGTCGGAATTACTGCAGGACTTATCCTGTACAGAAATTCTAATGCACTTATACCAGCGGCAGGTTTCCTTGTAGCTGTTATTATGATGGGATTCGCACATGGAGGAGCACAGCTGGATCCACAGATTACCCCTCTTGTACCAGTACTTAAATCTTACTGGTTAATTGTACACGTTGCTATTATTACATCCAGTTACGGATTCTTTGCCCTTTCGGCTATTATTGCAGTAATTACATTATTCTTCTATATTGTGACTAGCTCTGATGTCTATAAAGAGCATAATGATAAAACGATTAAAGAATTGACTATTGTAAGTGAAATGTCATTGACAATAGGATTGTTTGCGCTTACTGTAGGTAACTTCCTTGGAGGTATCTGGGCCAATGAAAGCTGGGGTCGTTACTGGTCTTGGGATCCTAAAGAGACATGGGCGTTTATCTCGATTATTATTTATGCATTTGTATTGCATATGCGTTTAGTACCGGGACTTAGAGGTAGATATACTTTCCATGTAGTAACAATGTTTGCTTTCTGCTCTATGATTATGACCTATTTTGGGGTTAATTATTATCTTTCAGGATTACATTCCTATGCGGCAGGAGATCCAATTCCTGTTCCGTTATGGGTGTATTTAAGTTTAGCTTTCATGATTGCTCTAAGTTTAGCAGCATGGTTTAAATATAAAAAACTCCACAGTGCTAAATCTTCGTCTAATAATAAATCGAAGAAAGCAGAGGAAAGAACGGAAATTGAACCTTAATCAGAATACAATAAAATAAAAAGCCAGGATACTTCCTGGCTTTTTTGTTTGTGTAAATATTCTTATTTGATTTCTTTATAGGAATAACTAAGATTGGCCCATATTAAAAAATCCTGAGCTGAAACCATTTCTGAAGGAGTTTTGAAAGGAGATGTTTTTGATACTTCTTGCTGAGAAGTTCTTCCGAAATTAAGACCGCTTCTGCTGTATAAAGAGGAATTGTCATTTTCCCTCGGAGCTCTGTGGTAGACTATAACTCTTTTGTAAATAGTAAGCCCAGTTTTATCAGAAGTATGTAATCCAAAGAATTCTGGTTTAGTCCCCTCAAGAAATATAGAATCTTGTTTTGCTTTAATTTTATAGGCTAGTTTCGATTTACCATTTATAACAAACAGAGAATCTTTTTTGTAATCAACAACAAGTTTATCATCCGAAGTATCCACTGAAAACCAATATTGGTTTAACATACTAGCATCAACTGATGTTTCTGTTCCTTTGGGGCCTTTTAAAGAAACTCCGTTTTCAATTTTATAGCTGTTATTAAACTGATAAGTGTATGTTTTTTTTGCTATTGTTATTGGCGGTTTAGTATTGTCACCACCATCTCGATTGTCATTGTTGCTACAAGAACTTAGATAGCCGGTAAGGATAATTAGAAAAAGTCGATTTATGCGCATATATAGTAATTTTAGTGGGTTGTGCTTTCGCATCTAAAATTAGGAATATTCCTGGTAGTGGCACATTAAAATAGCTTAACCTGATTTTATTCATATTTCCAATTATAGTGACTTTTAACTGGAAAATAAATTTATTGCTTTTTTGTATTATTAATTTCATATCTTTATGATATCAAATTAATATCAATATGGAAAAAAATCTGAAACCAATGTCTGGTTATGTGGCATTACTTATAAGTATCTTATTACTATTTGGTGCTGTTGCTCTGTTCTTTACAGGAATGCAGTATAATCCTTTCTTGTCTGTTATGGGGGTATTGTGTTTTATTCTTGCAATATTTTTTATGAAAGGTCTTATGATTATCCAACCTAACCACTCCAGAGTGCTTAACTTCTTCGGGAAGTATGTAGGAACTGTTAAAGAGAACGGATTGTTCTTCATCAACCCTCTTTATTCTTCACAAAGAATGAGTCTTCGTTCAGAGAATCTTCAGGGGCAAACACTAAAAGTAAATGATAAAATGGGAAATCCTATTGAGATAGGAGTTGTTATCGTTTGGAAAGTAGGAGATACCTATAAAGCTGCCTTTGAGGTGGAGCGTTATACTGATTTTGTAAAAATGCAGAGTGAAGCAGCAGTTCGTCATTTAGCGATGAGCTTTCCTTATGATAATCTTGAGGATGATCATGCACCGATAACCTTAAGAGAAGGTGGAGATAAAATTAATCAGATCCTGGAGCAGGAACTTACAGACAGACTTTCAAAAGCAGGAATTGTAATTCAGGAGGCCAGAATTAGCCACTTGGCTTATGCCTCTGAAATTGCAGGAGCTATGCTTCAACGCCAGCAGGCTACGGCAATTGTAGCAGCAAGGGCTAAGATTGTAGAAGGGGCTGTCGGGATGGTAGATATGGCCTTGAAAAAATTATCGGAAGAAAATATAGTAGAGTTGGATGACGAAAGAAAAGCCGCTATGGTAAGCAATCTTATGGTTGTACTTTGTGGGGAAAAGGCTGCACAGCCTATACTAAATGCCGGTACTTTGTATAATTAGAATGTAGACTAAGCGAAAGCTTAACAGAAAAAATAAAAATTTTGAGTGCAAAAAAAAGCTTTGTCCTCCGGATTGATGAAGAAACTTATAAGCTTATTGAAAAATGGGCTTCAGATGAATTTCGGAGCGTAAACGGACAGATTGAATTTGTAGTTCATCAGGCTTTGATAAAAGCCGGGCGAAAGAAAGAAAAGGATAATGAAAAGCCGTTAGATAGTAAATAAACATAACGTATAAAAAAGCAGCGGGGAGAAACTCCCCGCTGCTTTTTTATATACTTTTCTTATTGTAATTACAAATATTCATCCGGAACCTGGATGTTATTTTGCTTCAGATAGTCTATAAGACTTTCATGTTTCTGCTGCATATCGTTGGTGCAATTTCCTGAAAGGCTGCAAATTTCGGAGGGGCTAATCTCCAATATATCTGCAACTTTTAGTAAGGTTGTCATATTCATTTTGACTTTGCAGTTTTCTAAATCAGAATATGCTTTTTGGGAGATTCCCAACTCCAGAGCCATATACTCCTGGGTTAGATCTTTATTTCTCCGGATTTGTCTGATACTGTTGCCACATTCTTTCATCGCTTATGCTTTTAGTAGATTTCGGTATACTTTAGTAGTTGGTCTACTGGTACACCACAAAGATAACGAATACCTTTGAAACACAAATAAAACAGGTGGAAAATACTGTTTTTAGCGTAATTCTTTAGCTATTTTTTGCTAATCAGTTAGTGGGATATAACCTTATAAAATAAATACAGTAGAAAAATGGAGGCGCAAAAGTTTCATTATGACAACAATATTGTTCGGGCATTTTTATATGCGACAATAGCGTTCGGTCTCGTAGGCTTTCTTCTTGGGCTTACGGCAGCTTTAATGTTGTTCTACCCTGAATTACCAGAATTCCTTTTCGGTACGGATGATACGACGATTCAGAGTTTAAGAAGCGGAAATATTCAGGGACTAATTAATACACAAGGAGCACTTGGTTTTGGTAGAATAAGAATGCTGCATACCAGTGCAGTGATTTTTGCTTTTGTATGTAACTCGTTTTTCTGTGGTGCTTATTACAGTATGCAGAGACTACTTAAAACCAGAATGTACAGCGATACACTTTCATGGATACATTTCTGGTCTTGGCAGTTAATGATTGTAAGTGTGGTTATTACATTCCTTATGGGGATTAATACATCTAAAGAATATGCAGAGCATGAATGGCCTATTGACATCTTAATTACTTTCTCATGGGTTATCTTTGGTATCAACATGTTTGGTACGATTGCTAAGAGAAGAGTAAGACACTTATATGTAGCCATCTGGTTCTTTATAGCAACCTGGATTGGGGTAGCTTTACTTCACATCGTAAATAACTTAGAAGTTCCGTTAAACTTCTGGAAATCATATTCAGTATATGCAGGGGTAAAAGATGCATTAGTACAATGGTGGTATGGTCACAATGCAGTAGCATTCGTACTAACAACACCAGTATTGGGGCTTATGTACTACTTCATGCCGAAAGCAGCAGACAGACCAGTATTCTCTTACAAATTATCTATTATTCACTTCTGGTCCCTAATCTTCGTATACCTTTGGGCTGGCCCTCATCACCTTCAGTATACTTCTTTACCTGGCTGGGCACAGGCATTGGGCACAGGTTTCTCCATCATGCTTATCGCACCGTCTTGGGGAGGTATGCTAAATGGCCTATTAACGCTAAGAGGGGCTTGGGATAAAGTAAGAGAAAATCCGGTACTTAAATTCTTCGTAGTAGCTGTTACATGTTATGGTATGGCAACTTTTGAAGGACCGCTTTTGGCAACTAAATCTCTAAATAAAATTGGACACTATACCGACTGGGTAATTGGTCACGTACACTTAGGTGCATTAGGATGGAATGGTTTTATGGCCTTCGGTATTATATATTTCCTTGTACCATTAATGTGGAAAACCAAACTATGGTCTGTAAAATTAGCCAACTGGCACTTCTGGCTGGGGACTCTGGGTATTATTTTCTATGCAGTACCAATGTATATCTCCGGTTTTACGCAAGGTTTGATGTGGAAGCAATTTAACCCGGATGGTACTTTGATGTATAAAAACTGGTTAGATACTGTAACAGCAATTATTCCATACTTTAAATTAAGATTCCTTGGTGGGATATTATATCTGACAGGAGCACTATTAATGGTAGTGAATGTGTTCAAAACAGTAAGAAAAGGAGTATTTGAGAAAAATGTTCCTGCAGAAGCACCAGCGTTAGCAGTTATTGGTAACGATAGAAAAGATGGAGAGCCTGTACACTTATGGATTGAAAGAATGCCAACAGTATTATCCATCGGAGCATTTGTTACACTGGCGATAGGAGGTGCGGTTGAAATTATCCCGACCCTGAGTGTGAAGAGTAATGTGCCAAATATAGCAGCCGTTAAACCATACTCACCATTGGAATTAGAAGGTAGAGACTTATATATTCGTGAAGGATGTAACTCTTGTCACTCTCAGATGATCAGGCCTTTCCGTGATGAAATTGTAAGATTTGATGGCAAAAACGGGCAATATTCCAAAGCAGGAGAGTTTATATATGACAGGCCTTTCTTATGGGGATCTAAGAGAACCGGTCCGGATTTACAAAGAGAAGGTAATAAAAACCCGGATTCATGGCACTTTAAACATATGTATAATCCAAGAGTAACATCAGCAGGTTCTATTATGCCACGTTTCCCATGGTTGATTACGAATGAATTGGATCGCTCGGAAATGGTAAACAAAATGAAGTTAATGAAAAATGCGTTTGATGTACCATATACCAAAGCACAGATAGATTCTGCAAATGCATGGGCTGACAATCAGGCTAATGTAATCGTACAGAAAATTTACTCCGAGGCTGCAGATATTAAAGAGCAGGTAGCACAGGAAAAAATTGCCAAAGGCGACAAATTTATTCCGATTGAGAAGAGAGAAATTGTAGCACTTATCGCATACCTTCAGAGATTAGGTACTGATATTAAGACTACAGATGTACAAACAGCCTCTATTAAATAACTTTAAATAGTTTAGTTATGAAAGTAAGAACACCGATTTCAGTTTATATAGTACTTACATTCTGTCTGATAGCTTTAGCTTTCGAGATGTTTGCTCCCGAAGTTCATTATCTTACATCTCCCTATTTCTGGGTTGTAGTGATTATGTCAGCCTTACTATTGCTGATAGTGAGCTCCCTTCAGGATCTTGTAGAAAATGAAAACTTTAAGAAGTTAACTGATGAAGAGAAGAAGCTTTATCTGGAGCAGAAAAAGATTCCTTTTTTGCGAAGATTGTGGAATTCGGCTGTTAAAAAACAGTCTCAGAAAGAAGAAACAGATCTTATTATAGACCATGGTTTCGACGGGATTACAGAGTTGGATAATGCTTTGCCAAAATGGTGGATTGGTTTATTCTACTTCGGAAATATCTTTTGTGTGATTTATATGTTGGCTTATGTGTTCACAGATTATGCTCATCAGGATGCGGAATATGAAAAAGAACATAAAACAATGCTGGCTTCTATTGAAGAATATGAGAAAACAGCACCAAAAATAACACTTGAAACTGCTAAATATGATCCTTCTAATATTGCTGAAGGGGAGCAGTTATTCAAAACCAATTGTGCAACCTGTCATTCGGAAGGAGGTAAAGGCGGAATAGGACCAAACCTGACAGACAATCATTGGATTAATGTAAAAGAAAAAGATGTATTTCATAATGTATTCTGGATGCTGGAAAATGGATCTCCTAATAATCCAACGATGAGACCATTTATCAAAGATGGTACAATCTCCGGTAGGGATGCAGAAAAGATTGCAGCTTATGTATACCATATTAATCAGGAAACTCCTCCTGTGAAGGTTGAGCAAGGAGGAGCTTCCCCTCAGGGAGAAGAGGTTAAGTGGGAAAAATAAATTAAAGAGTTGTCGGTTAGTAGTGAACAGTACCTGCCAAATTAGTATATCCATAAATATCAACTGTATACTGCTAACTGTCAACCAGTAAAATATGTCTCCTGAATTCTATCTCATTTGCTTAAAGCATTTTACTGATCAGCAACTTGAGATAGAATTTTTAAAATCCTGATGATAGAATAACTTCGTCATCATTTTTTCAATCGTTTTTTTTATAAAACGGGTCATCAAGAAACTTTTTTGATGACCCGTTTGTTTTTATTTGGATTTTAAGTCTATTACAATTTCATACGCACAGGTAGTATATCTATTTTTTTAGAATACTAATTAATTGAATTTATCTGTGAAAAATATTAATAAAACTATGTTTGTAAGATGGTTTTAACTTTTATGTAATAAATCGGAAGGAATAACGTAAGGAAATGAAATACGTTTTTCTTTGGGTTACATAGAGGAAGGTATATCTTAGGTGAAGAAAATTGAGAGATACAAATTAATTTTTTTATAAAATATAGATTAAAGATATTTTGTTTTATAATCCCTTCTGCTCCGGTTCCATTTACCTAATGAAGGTTTCTCATTAAATAAAATTATCAGCAATTATCATAACTACCGGAGCAGATTTATAAGATGTATTGAAATGCTACAAACAACTTCCTGCCAAGTGCCAGGTATTTATTTTTCATAATGTTGTTTATTGTTTGTAGTAGCTGCAGGCAGATTGTTGGTTAGTGTATAGCATCTGCCTGTTTTATTAAAAAAATAATGGATTATTTATCTGAATAATCCATTTGATTTTATATGTTGAATTTTTGCAATTCTTCCCGAAGAATTGTTTCCGGAGTCAGATGGATAGTATTAAAGTCCATTGCCTGTGCAGTTCTGATGTTTTCATAATTATCATCTATGAAAAGACATTCCGAAGCGTTGAGGTTATATCGGTTTAGTAAAAGCTCATAAATCCGTTCATCGGGCTTAATAAGCTTTTCTTCTCCGGACACTATTATACCATTGAAAAGACTGAAGAAGTCATAATTTTTATAAGCGTAAGGAAAGGATTCAGCTGACCAGTTGGTAAGGCCATAGAGTTGATATCGGCCATGCAGATTACGAAGTATATTTACATTTTCTTCAATAGCTCCTTTTAACATTACTGGCCACTGGCTATAGTATAGAGCTATTTCTTTTGAAAATTCAGGGTATTGATTTTGTAATATTTCTGTAGCTTCCTGAAAACTGCGTCCGCGGTCTTGTTCCGCATTCCATTTTAGTGTAGCGATATGATCCAAAAAGTAATTCATTTCTTCGTCTGTGCTGAAGACATTCTGATAGAGATATTTGGGATTCCAGTCCATAAGGACGCCGCCAAAGTCAAATATAATATTCTTAATAATCATTGATAATGGTGATATTGGTGTTGTTGCTATTTCCTTTTATTGACTTTATTTTTCCAGTTTTGTATGAATCAAATTCATTGAAATATGAAAATGTAATACTACCAATAGATTTTATTTTTCCTTTTTCATAATTATTGAAAGAACCATAATAACTGAAATTTATATTTCCTATAGATTTTATATTACCGGTTAAACCATCACTAAGTTCACTGTAATATTGAAATATTTCTCCATTAACAGCTCTTATTTTACCACGGTCATTTGATGTAAAGCTGTTGTAGTACTCAATATTGTTGTTATTTAAATTTTTGATTACAGGATTACTGTTGTCTTTTGTATAATCGAAGTCAGAATCTTCGGTAGTACTAACTGATTGCCCGTTTGGAGTGATTATATTATCGAAATATCCGGGGTTTCTACTTTTTTGAAAAAGTGATAAAACTTTTCCTTGTGAATCCATTGCAACATAGGTATTATCTATATTGAAGAATATAATAAAGTTTTTACTCTTTTGGAACAGCCTGATCTCATGAATATTCTGAGCTTTTGCAAAAGGAAATAGCATCAGAAATATAAAAATAAAATATTTTGTTGTCATGGTGATTAGTTGTTTCTTAAAAGTAACATCAATATTTATGCCTCGATCCGGAATCTATGTACCAAAATTACTAAACTGATAACCATTTTGTGTTAAGCTTGCGTAAATATGTTGTAAACCGTTACTTAAAATAATTTCCCCTGCCCCTAGTACAGAATTATAACGAGCAGTTTGTTCAAAAGTTTTTTCGGTAAGTTTTATCTGCGGAGCTTTACATTCTATAAGAATTTTGGGTTGAGTCTTTTCGGTAACCAACAAGTCTATCCTTTTGGTGAGTCCATTTAATTCTATTTTTTTTTCGGCGATAAGAGCTGAAGGAGCATAGGTGTTCAGGCTGAGAAAGTGTTGGATCCAGTGCTGGCGTACCCACTCTTCAGGAGTAAGCAAAAGGTATTTTTTGCGCAGTACATCATAAATAAAAAACTTATCTTTGTCCTGCCTGAATTGAAAATCAAATTGTTTACTGAAATTAAGTTTAGGCAGTTGCATAGATTATGAAAGATTTAGAAAACAT
This sequence comes from Elizabethkingia bruuniana, assembly GCF_002024805.1. Classification (NCBI taxonomy): domain Bacteria; kingdom Pseudomonadati; phylum Bacteroidota; class Flavobacteriia; order Flavobacteriales; family Weeksellaceae; genus Elizabethkingia; species Elizabethkingia bruuniana. The sequence continues at coordinate 2,552,282 of NZ_CP014337.1, read as the reverse complement.
CCTCAAAAATATTAAAAATAAGGCATTTCAGCCTATCTATTTTTTTCATGGTGAAGAACCTTATTTTACAGATGTCGCAATAAAATCACTGGAAAATGATGTGCTGACAGAAGATGAAAAAGCTTTTAATCAGACCGTAGTATACGGGAAAGATACTTCTTATGGTGAGGTCCTTTCACTTGCAAGACAATATCCTATGATGGGAGATAAGCAGTTGATTATTGTAAAAGAAGCCCAGGATCTGAAATTAAATGAAGAGGAGGGTGATATTCTGTTAAAATATATAGAACAACCTGTAGAATCTACCATTCTGGTATTTGCCCATAAATATAAAAAAGTTGATTCTCGTAAGAAATTTGTAAAACAACTTGATAAAAATAACTGGCTGTATTACAGTGAGCCAGTAAAGGATTATCAGTTAGCAACCTGGATTCAACAACAGATTCAGACTTTTGGAATTAAAACCGCTCCGAATATTTCTCATCTTCTTGCTGAATATTTGGGGAATGATTTATCTAGAATCTCTAATGAACTCAATAAGCTAAAATTAATTCTGAAACCAGGAGAAGAACTGGATGGAAAGTTGGTAGAGCTTCATATAGGAATTAGTAAAGATTATAATGTTTTTGAACTTCAAAAGGCCTTAGGAGTAAAAGATACTGAAAGATCCATGAAGATTGCTTATTATATGGGGAAGAATGTTAAAACTAATCCTTTGCTATTGATTATAGGAAATCTATTCAATTACTTCAATAATATATTAATGTATCATGCCATGCGCGGGCAGCCTGCTGCTGCTATGGCTTCGGCGATGGGTGTAAATCCATATTTTTTGAAAGACTATGAACAGTCTGCTAAATTTTATCCGATGAAGCATGCGACGCGTATTATTTCTGTTTTGCGGGAAATGGATATGAAGAGTAAAGGCTTAGGAGCTCATAATACAGATGATGCAGAGTTGCTTACCGAGATGGTTTATAAGATACTAAATGTAGATAAAACAAAGGTAAAAGTATAATTTTAACGATTAATAATAGGAAATATAAAGACATAGTTATAATGGTGCTGAAGTGTACATCTAATAACTTATAAATCCAACAAACTTTATTAATTATTTGCTATAAAAGTTATTGATAAAACTCAATATTAAAATTTGACAAAGTAATATAAGATTACCGAAATTTGTATCCGAACTGAGATTATATGGAAAATATTTTAGATTGTGTGATCGTGGGCTCTGGGCCTGCAGGATTTACAGCAGCTATTTACGCTGCAAGAGCAGACATGAAGCCAGAACTTTTTACCGGACTTGAGCCGGGAGGGCAATTAACTACAACAACCGAAGTAGAAAACTTTCCGGGATATCCGTCAGGAATTACAGGACCTGAAATGATGATGGATTTGCAAAAGCAAGCGGAGCGTTTTGAAACTAAAGTTCACTATGAGATGATTAGCACTGTAGAATTTGCTAAAGAAGCAGGTGGTGTACACAAGCTAAGCACAGGTAGCCGTGAAATACTGGCTAAAACTGTAATTATTTCTACAGGAGCAACAGCTAAATATCTTGGATTAGACGACGAGAAAAAATACAGTGGTGGAGGTGTGTCTGCTTGTGCTACTTGCGATGGTTTCTTTTACAAAGGAAAAGATGTTGTTGTTGTAGGAGCAGGAGATACTGCTGCTGAAGAGGCTACTTATCTGTCTAAGATATGTAATAAGGTGATTATGTTAGTTCGTAAAGATCATTTCCGAGCTTCTAAAGCTATGGTTCATCGTGTAATGAATACTTCTAATATCGAAGTGAAATTCAATCATGAATTAGTGGCTATTGAAGGTGAAAATAATCTTGTAGAAAGAGCTGTAGCAATTAATAATGTTACCAATGAGAAATCTACAATAGATGTTCATGGTATTTTCATCGCTATTGGTCATAAGCCTAATACAGAAGTTTTTGGTGGCCAGCTTGATTTGGATGAAAATGGTTATATCCTTACAGAAAAAGGATCTACCAGAACAAATCTTCCTGGTGTATTTGCAGCAGGTGATGTTCAGGATCATATCTATAGACAGGCAATTACAGCAGCTGGAAGTGGTTGTATGGCGGCGATGGATGCCGAGAAATATCTTAGCGGCCTTGAGCATGTTGAGAATTAAGATTCGATTTGAATAAATTTAATTATAAAAATGCGCCAAGTTTTAATTAAAACTTGGCGCATTTTATTTTTGTCAATATTGGTGAAAATTGTAAAACGGCCTGAATATAGCGGTTTGTAGGAATTGTATATTAAAATTTTTGTAGTTGATCCCCAGTATTTTAAAGATGTAATAGTAAATTATTAAGTAAAATATTTGGAGTGTAACGATAAATCCCCCTATATTTGCACCACTAAAAATTCAGAACAGAATTTGAAAGGAGAGTTGGCAGAGTGGTCGATTGCGGCAGTCTTGAAAACTGTTGACTGTAACAGGTCCGGGGGTTCGAATCCCTCACTCTCCGCGGAATAATTAAAAACCTACTAGTAATAGTAGGTTTTTTGTTTTTATAATCATGAAGTAAAATTTGCAATAATATTCAAATATGTTGTGATGATATCTATTACAGATTTTATTTAGCTCTATTATTTAGCTTTTGGTCGAGTGGGGTATAATTTTCCCAGTACCAAGGTGTATATATATTACCAATAGCAGTCTCCATAAGGGATTTAAAAATGCTTTCTCCATTATCACTGTTGGTCATAATAATGATGCCGATGCCTTTTTCCGGAAATCCAATAGCATAATGCCCCCAACCTTCACTATGGCCTTCTTTAAAGAAAGCATAGCCATAAGGTGTTTTAAGTAGACCTACCCCTAATCCGTAAAATATTTTGGTATTAGTAATCGTTTTGTCATCTAATAAAGCATTAGGACCAAACTGTTGCTTGGAAAGAATAGGAATCTGTGGAGAAAACATTTCATGAATGCTTTTTTTTGAAAGCCCCTTTTTCTGTAATAAGGCTGTAAAGAAATTTGAAAAATCATTTATAGTAGTATACATTGATCCTGCTGAATGGGGAGAAGTCCTTTTGTCGAATTCATAAGGCTTTTGTAGTGAATCATGTCCAATACAATAGTCTTTATCAAAAGCATTCTGCCATACATAACTGCTGTTTTTCATAATTAAAGGACGAAAAGCTTCTTCCTGAGCAATAGACTCAAAATCTTTGCCTGTAATTTGCTCTAGTACAAACTGTAATAAATACATTCCTTCCCCTGAGTAACTAAACTTGGTTCCCGGATCATATTTAATTCTTAGTTTTCCATCAGTTTCGAATCCTCTGTAATTAGGCAGACCGGTTGTATGATCCAGACACATTCTTGCTGTGATCTTTTCGTATCTTTTGTCTTCTTTTATGTCCTGATATCCTCGGGTTTTCTTTGTAAAAGTATATTCATATAGTGGCTTCTTTAGGTATTGGACTAAAGGGGTGTCAAGATTAATAATACCTTTGTCTACCATTTTTAAAACAATATAGGCAAATACAGCTTTACTCAAAGAGCAGCTCCAGTAAATGGTGGCAGTATCCATCTTTTTTTGTGCTGAAAGGTCTGCATAACCATAACTTTTAATAAATATAGGTTTGTTCTTATTGAATACAGCAACAGATAAGCCTGTTACTTTTGCGGTATCCATTAATTTTTTTATGGTATGATCTAATTGGTTGAAATGAATTGAAGAACCATCTAGCCGCTTTATCCTTTGTGCTGAAAGCCTTGGGGAAAACAATAGTAAAACTAAAGAAACACAAGAAAAAAATAAGATTTTTATAGATTTCATAACATGTAATACTTGGGATTAAATTTACATAAATTATGTTATATCTATATGAAAAACAATTGTTTACATATGTTGTGTTATGATGGGTAGAATATTTTGAAGCAACAAGATGCCTTTAAATAACTTATGGATCTGTATTTTTGGTTTCGATTGAGGTTTATTTACAGGATTAGCTTCTGAAAAGAGAAATCTGGTTGTAGCATTAATCTTTCATTTTCGCAGGATTCTGATTGTGCTTTGCTTGCATAGATGAACATTTGCTTTTCATAGTCGTTAATAGCAGATTGTATAGACTCAAACTTTCCGTTCGTCAAATTATTAGATAGTATAAGAGCATCTATAAGTCCTGTATTCACACCCTGACCAGCGAAAGGAGGCATTAAATGCGCTGCATCTCCAATAAGGGTAATTGGCAGTGGGCGGTTACTTTTCCATGGTTTTTCGAGTGGGAATTTTCTTATGGGTAGGCTTCGGAAAGAAGGAGTAGACTTTAATAGTCGCTTATAAAGCCCATCCCAATGTATAAATTTATTTAAAAGGAATTCGCGGATGCTTTCTGTATCCTGTAAATTTGGAGTATTGGTATCCTGTGGATCTGGACTTTTTAAGATTATACCATAAGATAGTTCGTTATTATTATAGGGATTTACAACCAATAAATGACCCTGATGTGATGTCATTGTCCTGTTTCCGTTGCAAAACCGGAAAAACTCTGCGGTATTTAGTTCGGGTTGTGGGATGTCACCTTGAATAATCATAGTTCCAGTGTCTTCAACAAGAGTATCTGTAACATACTTTCTTATTTTAGACATGCCACCATTTGCTTCAATTACAAAATCAGCAAGAGCATAGGTTCCATTTTCAAAATGTAATAACCACTTGTCTTGGCTTACTTCAGTATGAATACATTTTTGATCCCAAATAACAGTATTCTCAGTTAGATTGTCCAATAGCATTGTTCTTAGTGTATTTCGGTTAATTTCGGGGTTGTCATATTGATTATCCAACGTAACCTGTTTTACAGATAAGATGTTTCCTTTCTCATCGGTAATTGTTGCTCCCATTGGTGTTGCCAGAGCAAAGTATTTCTCTAATAACCCTGCTTCTTTAAGGGTCTTCTGACCTGAATCTTTATGAATATCGAGGGTTCCTCCCCAAATCCTTGTTTGGGAATCTTTATCCCTTTCATAAATATTTACATTAACTCCTTTTTGTTGTAATAATTTTGCGATAGTTAGCCCTACCGGACCGGCTCCAATAATGGCTATTGTTTTATCTTTTAGTAACATTATTTTTGTATTATTTGATTATGATACAAATTTCAAAGTATTATTACGGACAAAATAATTATATTAGACATGAAAATAGTCGTAAAAGACTTTTGTTGAATGAAAGATATTACGATTCCAAAAGTTATTAAGCTTTTCTCCAATCTGTTGGGAGTAGAAGTAGAAAATAGAAAGTTAGAAATCCCTGCTAGATTTGGTAAGGGATATTGTCGAGGTTTTGTTTTTAATGAACATATCCGAATGATTATTAGTAATTATGAGCTTTATGAAGATTTGGTTATTGAGAATCCGGATATAGATACCACCAGAAAAATGATATTTTTTAAATTTCAGAATGTTTTCTCAAAATCAGGAATCCCTTCTGTTATGATTGGAACCAGTCGATTGAATACTGACGAGGCTATTTCTATTCATTCTAATACTGCTACCATTAATATAGAAATAGATGCTCATTATCTGAATAATTTATTTTACACTTATGAACAGTCCCCTATTTTAAAAGGTTTGCTACAAAATGCACAACCTTATCTTTTTGAACAAATACTTTATCCGTCTTTGCTGGAAACCGTTAATGATATAATTTCAGAAAATACCGATGAGGTCTTTGAGTTATTTTTCTTAAGAGTAAAAGCAGAAGAACTTATTTGCAGGCTATTGATAGAGTTGAATAAACGGGATGAAAAACGACTTTATGCCTTAAACATTCATGATATAGAAGCTATTTATAAGATTAGAGCATTAATCATTGGAGATCTGGGTGTGCCCCCGGTTATTAGTGAATTATCTGTTCATGCAGGAATGAGTTCTACAAAACTGAAACGTTTATTTAGTCAGATATTTGGTAATAGTATTTTTAGCTACTATCAAGGTTTAAGAATGAAAGAAGCTACTATATTATTGAAAGAAAAGAAATATTCGGTTTCGGAAGTAGGGTATAAGTTAGGATTTACCAATCTGGGGCACTTTTCCAGGATATTTAAGCAACACATTGGAATGAATCCCAAACAATATTCTATGTATAACTGAAATTGAATTATAGAGTATTTAAACGAGAGGGTTCTTGATCTTAGAAATATTTCTGAAAAGAACTATAAAGCTATAAACGAAAGAACCTCTTTAACAGAGGTTTTCCAAAAAGTGCTCTCGCAAGTAGGAAAACCCCCATAAAGAAGAAGATTAAAATGTATGATGAATGTGAAATTGGTCTAATTCTAATAGCGTATTTTATCTTTTATAGGAGGAGTATCGCTAGACTCTGCAGTTTCTGAAATAGGACTTATTTTTTTCTTTTCTGGAACTGCCTGCTCTTTTAAGTTCCTAATTATACTATCATTTGTTAATTTGGTGTCATTTGCACTAGCTGTATTATTATTTTGAGTAGATCCTATAGTGCCAAGCTCTTCTGCTTCTCTATAACCTGTATTTGATAGTAATAGAATACCAGTTGCTATTAATAAGATTAACTTTTTCATAATTGATTTTATTTTATATTTGACCTGATTTTACAAAGGTCAATTTTTCTTTCTTTTTGCTTCGACTAAATTATGGGAGAATATTCTGAACCACAAGAAATAGTAGTCCTATATTAGTTAATTTATAGATAAAGACGTCCTTATTTATAAATTAGGACAATGATTAAAATTATAAAAAGATGGTATTCAAGTGTTTATCTTTTGTTTCGTGATGAAATATTATTATTTAATTTTATGATGTATATATTATTATTTGATGCTTTTTCATTATTTTTGATGTAAATAAATTGCACACTTTAAACAGCAATGCGTATAAAAAAATACATATCTTACTTTTTATTACTAATTTTTATTTTTCAGGTTGAAAATTTGAAGGCTCAATCATACGATGATTTGAGAAAAAAATATGAAAATTTAGAGGAAAATGATGAAAGAGCACTTAGTACAGTTAAGGTACTAATCCAAAAAGCAAAAAAAGAAAAGAATAATGAAGAATTAATGCATGCCTATGAAGATGCTTTCTATTATTCTCCAACAGCTGAAAATAAATTTATATATGCAGATAGTAGTATTGCGGTAGCAAAGAAAACTATGAATAATGATCTTATTAGTAGGGCATATCTGGTAAAAGGATCTATTTATTATTACAATTATAAAAAATATAAGTCAGCTTTAGACGAATATCTGAAAGCATATGAATACTCTAAAAAAGGAAATAACGATTATCAGAAAAATCAATTAATCTACTTTTTAGGTGTTGTTAAAAGTTATTTAGGTTATTATAATGATGCATTAGAACTCTTTAATGAATGTATTGGATATTTTGAACCAAGAACAACAGGGAATTATCATCCAAATGAAATTTATAATAATAGTAGAATATATCTTAATAGTTTGCATCTTGCTATAGTTTGTTATATCCATCTTGGGAATTTTGAAAAAGCTAAATTTTTAACCGAGAAAGGACTAGCATTTATTAATAGAGATAAGAAAAATGAGTTTTCATTAGAGAAGGCATATCTATTAAAGTGTAGAGGTACTTTAGAATTCCAAGAAGGTCAGTTTAGTAAAGCAATCCAAACTTTTAATCAAACTATTCCTGTAATGGAAAGTAATAATGATTTTGCGTGGATTGCAGTTGTAGATTTCTACATAGGTAAAAGTTATATGGGGCTTCGTAAAGAAGATGAAGCAGTAGAACAGTTTAAAAAAGTAGATTCAATTTTTCAAAAGCACAATTTTATATTTCCGGAATTAAGGGATAATTATGAACTTTTGATTAGCTATTATAGGAAACATAATGATCATGCACAAGAACTATATTATACAAAGGTTCTGTTAAAAGCTGATGGAATTTTAACCAGAGATTTCACCTATTTATCTTCTAAAATACATAGAGAATATGATACGCAGAATCTTATGGATATCCAGAATAAATTGGAGAGTCAAAATAAGTGGGGACTGGGTATGATTATTCTTTTGTGCATAATAGTGAGTGTACTAGTTTATAATGTCTGGAAATACTATCAGAACGAAAAGAAAATTAAAACAAAGTATAAGAAACTTGAAGATAATCTCCAGCATCATATAGAACCAGAACCGTCTTCAGTTCCATATGAGAACATTTCATCTCAGAGTAAATCAACAATGAGTGAAGAAGTTTATAAAGATCTTCAGGATAAATTAGAAAAGTTTGAAAAAGAAAAACAATTCCTCGAAAAAGGAGTTACATTAAATAAACTTGCAGGTACTTTTGAAACAAACAGTACTTACCTTTCTCAATTTATTAATGAGACAAAGGGGATGAACTTTAGTAGATATCTAGGGATCCTGAGAATAAATTATATCACACAACTGATGTATGAAAATGAAAAATATCTCAATTATACAATTCAGAGTTTATCAGATGAATGTGGAATAGCTTCAAGGCAGAATTTTTCCGATTTATTTCAGGAAATTAATGGACTTCGCCCAACTGAATTTATTAAAAAGAGGAAAAAAGATATAGATGATATGAAATCATCTACAAATGAATAACCTTTAATGAAGCCTAGATAGAAATTTAAATCTGTTTAGGCTTTTTTGAAATATAGCTTAAATACCACCATATAAGAAGAGGTAATGCTATTGCCTGAAATACTAAGATTACTAATGATAAGCCATCTTGTAATTTATTTGCATTTGCTTTTATAAAGAGTTGTGATCCAAGTGGACCGCTTGAGAAAATAACAATATTAAAGAAATTCCATCCGAAATGTAAGCTAACAGGCAAGTAAAGGGATTGAGTTTTAGTAAAACTATAAGCTAATGCAAGACCTAAAATTGCTGTCATTAAGAATACAATAACCATCTGTACAGGATTACCAAAGGCATTATAGGAAAAAAGATGATAAATTCCGAAAGCAATAGCGGATAAAAAACATGATGTTTTTACACTCAATGTCCTTGTTAGCAAATATAAAATAGCACCTCTGAATATAAGCTCTTCAAATAGTACTGATTTAAAAGTCCACCAGGTACTTTTTAATATGGCTGTAAAAGAAATTTGTTTATTTAGTATCCAATTGTTATCTGCGGGATATGTTTTCAATACATGGTAGATTATACAGCATATTCCGGATAATAATAAGCCGATACCAGCATTAATTAATCTGTTTTTTGATGGAAGAAGCCCTAAAACTTCCAGATTAGTTTTGGCAAACAACCAAAGTAAAAGCCATGAAATAGCCAGCTCTGCTATAATACCAATCATATTGATTTTATCTTATGGATTATATGTAAATATAATTAAATCAGATATTTAAATTTTATTTTTTATTAATTATAATGTCCGTTTCTTATCATAAATAAGACAAACCCTGAATTTCTCAGGGCTTTATTTTTATATCCAGGATTTTAGTTCGTAGGCTGCCTGCCAGAAATAATATTCCATTTGTGTTGCTGTAATGAAGGCTTCTGTCATTTTAGCTCTGATTTCCGGAGTGGTTGCCTCGGCTGCTCTATCACAAATTTCAATAGCTTGCCGAACCGCAAGTGCAAACTCTTCACCGCTATAAGTGTCAATCCATTTCTTATATGGATTGTTATCTGTTTTTTTATGCTCATATATATAATCACCTACTTTTTGATAAATCCAGAAGCACGGTAGGACAGCTGCCATTGCAATTTCCACAGCGTCTAATGCAGCAGTACTTTTTAAGAAATGAACATAGTGATGACAAACAGGCTGCATTTTCCCTTTTTCTTTAACATCGAAATCTTTGAAATAAGACTCGTGTAATGCATTTTCTACAACGATAGCATTTTCTGCAAAACGCATATAAGATAAAACATCATTAATATTATATGCTCTGGCTCCTATTATTGCAAGTGCACGTCCGAAATGCTCGAGGTATAAAGAATCCTGAGCCATATAAAACTGAAATTTCTCTTTTGAGAGACTTCCTTCCGCCAATTCTTTAACAAAAGGCATTACAAGTATCGACTGATAATATTCTTCTATTTGCTTCCAGGTATATTCAGACCATTTCATGTATAATTAATTTTTGAGGGTTGAAAAAATGATTAAGCGGGCCATTTCCTTTGCCTATTTTTAAATCCTTTGCGCTTTTTATAGCTTCAAAAACATATTGTTGCCCCAGCGAAACAGCATCGGATATATTTTTGCCTTGTGCTAAATAAGCTGCAATAGCTGAGGATAAAGTACATCCTGAGCCATGAGTATTGTTGGTTTGGAATTTTTCAGTTTCAAAAGAAGATATTTTCCCTGATTCATCAAAATATAATGAAGTTATTATATCTGTTTCCTGGTGCCCTCCTTTTAGTAGAGCACTTTTACATCCCAGATCTAATATTCTTTTGCCTGCGGTATACATATCATCTAATGTTTTTACCTGCATATTAGCCAAAATTGATGCTTCATCCATATTAGGGGTTATAACGTCAGCAACTGGAAATAACCTCTGAACAATAGCTGTAATAGTTTCCTCTTCTATAAGTCTATGCCCGCTGGTGGCTACCATTACGGGATCGAATACAATAGGTACTTTATCGTATTTATTCAGGGTATTGGCAATAATATCTACTAATTGTGGAGTATGTACCATACCTATTTTAATAGCTGAGGGGAAAATGTCGTCCAGTATCGCTTCAATCTGATCTGCAACAGCTTCTTCCGGGATTGAATATATTTTTCGTACACCCTGTGTATTTTGTACCGGAAGAGCAGTCAATACAGACGTAGCAAAACAGCCTAAGGCTGAAAAAGTTTTGATATCCGCCTGAATTCCGGCGCCGCCACTACCATCAAAACCTGCTATGGTTAAGACAGACGGACTTGTATATTTTTTCATTTTAAAATTTTGTTTTTAAGTGCATAAGCTGCTTTTTGTGGATCATTAGCACTGCAAATAGCTGAAACAACAGCGATACAATCTGCACCGGCTTGTATTACTTCAGTTGCATTTTGTAATGAGATGTTTCCAATGGCAACCAATGGTTTAGTGGTAATGGAACGGATTTTTGTAATGCCTTCCAGTCCCCATTCTGTTACGGTATCGGTTTTGGTTGTTGTCGCAAATACAGGACTTATTCCGAGATAATCGGATGTTTGTGTATGTTCATTATAAAGCTGATCTGCATATTCAATGGAATAGCCGATAAGTTTATTCTTCCAGAAATCTTGTTGTCTGAGCTCTACCGGAGAAATATCGTTGTTCCCAACATGAATACCGTGAGTATTTAACGTTTTGGCAACTTCGGAATTATCATTTATAATCAACGGAATATTATACTTATCTGTTATATCCTTTAGCTGCTGTGATTTTCTTATAAAATCTGCAGTAGTACAGTGTTTTTCGCGAAGCTGAATAATGTCTACGCCGCCCAGAATAGACTCTTCAGCTACTTCAAGAAAATTTTTGCCTTTGCAGGCTTCTTCAGAGATCACTAAATAGAGTTGATAGGGAAATAAAGAAGTTATACTCATGACATCGATATTTTTATATGGCTTATGAATTCTTCCTTAGTTATGTTGTAAAGTTTATCAATGAGGTTCATTTGTAAACTTCCGGGTCCTTTACTTTCTTGTACAGCAACTTCTCCTGAAATTCCCAATAATGCCATTGCGGCAGCGGTAGCTTCAGTTTTATTCTCAATACAACCGATAAAAGCTCCTATTAGTGCAGATGCGGAGCAGCCTAATCCGGTAACTTTTGTCATTAGTGAATGTCCGTTACTAATAAATATAATTTTCTCTCTGTCGATAATAATATCTTTCTCTCCGGAAATGCAGATAATAGCTCCATATTGCTCATTGAGAATTTTTGCTGAATCTAGAGCTTCCAGGCTTGCTTTAGTACTATCTACACCTTTAGTTGTGGTTTTGTTAGCTTTTGCAAGTGCAATAATTTCGGAAGCGTTTCCACGGATTACAGTTGGGTGGCAATGCAGCAACTTGCTAAGTGTAGCATCTCTAAAAGTTGTTGCTCCGGCACCCACCGGGTCTAATATCCATGGTTTTTCAAGTGAAGAGGCTTCTTCCGCAGCAATTAACATGGACTCTGTCCATGTCTCATCAAGGGTTCCGATATTAATAACTAAAGCTGAAGATATATTAACCATTTCTTTTACTTCAGAAGAGGCATGAGCCATAATAGGAGAGGCTCCTACAGCTAATAATGCATTAGCCGTATTGTTCATGACCACAAAATTGGTTATGTTATGTACAAGTGGGGATTTTTGTCTTACTGACAGAATGTGTTTCCAGAGTATTTCTTCCATAGTCATTAATTAAACTGGCCTTAGGAAAGTATCTGAAACAAAAGCAAAAGCTTGAAAGCTTTCTTTTTGCTTTTCCCTACGTCGGTGTAAGCCGTATCAGGTTCAAAGGGACTCTCTCAATTCTTTTCAGAATACCCCTAAAGCGTACACAAATGTATAAAACTTTTTACAGATAACAATTTGTTTGAATTCTGAAGCTGTGGTGAATTTTAACACTAAGTCACAGGTTACGTTTATATTCCTCTGTTTTTTTAAGACACAGTAGCCTTGGCAAGGCTGAATCTTTGATTTTCCTGTGCCATAAAATTGTGGACTTGTATTTATAAATTTTCAAACTTCAACCGCAATGTTTTCTTGCCAGTTGTCCAGTTTTTTAAGGAACGCGAAGCCATTAACGCTTAGCAATGTTCACTTAAACCTTAATTATCTTAATGGCTAAATGTTAGAAATATTTTTACCGTAAAACAATACTTGTAATATATTAATTTGTGTTTGTAAACTTTTACCTGACCTAAAATCAGGCGAATATTTTGTAATGAATTAAGCTATATCTTTGCACCATACAAGAAGTGATTTATGAATCATGAAGGAATTGTGCTTTCCGGGAATACATTAGTTCTGTTGTTAATACTCCTGTTATTAGTTATAACAGGATATCTAATCTATAAGATTAGTATATTACAAAAAGAGAAAAAGGCCTTAACAGAAGATAAAAAAGTGCTGAAAAACAGGTTAGGAAATATCCGTTTGGACTATATAGAAACGAAACTCAATCCGCATCTTTTTAAAAATATTCTTAATTCAGTTCAGTCTCATGCCTATCAGACTTATGTGTCTCTTGATAAATTGTCGGGAGTGCTGGATTATATTTTGTATGAAAGCAGCGAGAAGTTTGTAACGCCTGAAAGTGAACTGGACTTTACGAGCAATCTGATAGAAATCAATAAAATAAAAGTTAATCCGCTATTTGACTTTAGAATAAAGTCACAGATTGATAAACAGGATCCTGTATATAAAGAGAAAGTTTTAGCTCCGCTGATTACAGTTGATTTTATTGAAAATGCTTTTAAACATACGGATTTTCTGGCCGATGATTCTTTTATTTTTGTTTTGCTTTCCTTGAAAAGTGGCGTTCTGGAAATAAAAGTAGAGAACAGAATTTCTCCAAAATCACCTTTACAAAAAGGGAATAGCGGTTTCGGAGGAGAATCTCTGGAGCAGAGACTTAAAATGCTCTACAAAAAGAAATTTTCTATAAGTAAAGAAACCCATAACAATATATATACTGCATATTTAAAAATTGATCTTAATGACAAATACAATCAGGTGCGTTATACTCGATGATGAGCTTCTGGCTATAAGTTATCTAAAGCTCCTTTGTGAACAAATAGAAGGGGTAGAGGTCGTTCGGGTATTTAATAATCCGAAATATTTCCTCGAAGAGATCAATGATATCGATTGTGATTTGTGTATTCTGGACATCGAAATGCCGGGATTAAACGGATTACAGGTTGCTGAACTTATTTCCCATAAAAAGATCATATTTACAACCGCTTATAAAGAATATGCAGCAGAGGCTTTTGATCTTAATGTAGTGGATTATGTAAGAAAACCCATAAAGAAAGAACGGCTTCAACAGGCATTTGCAAAGGCTAAAGAATTTGTAGAGGTTCCTAAGAATAATTTTTTAGAATGGAATACCAATCTGGGGAAAAGCCGAATTTTCACAGATCAGATTGCTTATATAAAAACTTCCGAGATAGATAGTAGGGATAAAGATCTAATCCTGAATGACCGTACAGTGATTATTCTGAAAAACATTAATTTCAAAACACTACTGGAAATGCTTCCGGAAAAAGACTTTGTACAGATCAATAAAAAGGAAATCATAGCACTAAAGTCCATAAAAGTAGTTTCTGCAAACGAAATTATCACCAATATTTCTGAAGACGGAGAACATTTCACAAAACTACATATCAGCGAGGTTTACAAAACCGATCTTATGGAAAAGCTTGGTAATTAAATGCTTGAAATACTGAGAACCATTAAAAATGAAAATCCGGAAAAAAGCTTCAATACCAGAAGCATATATTTCATTACAAAAAAAAGAGTTTTCACTACATTTTTGAAAAATTAGCATTGAAAATTTTAAATTTCTTTTGAATTTTGCAGATAAGAAATAGTAACATAATGCAAAAGTACAGGAATATTATTTTTTATATCACAACTATTATATTCTTCTCCGGATTAATGTATTGGTTCTTTATAGAAGGTAAAACTTTAGAAGCCGGAGAAAACATTATATCTAAAACGAGCGGAGGATCTACTTGGGATAATTTTGTAGATTCTTTTATGGTAAATCTGCATCATCCACTTGCTCTGTTATTGATACAGATTGTCACTATTATATTGGTAGCAAGACTTTTCGGGTGGATATGCATGAAGATGAAGCAACCTTCTGTAATAGGAGAGATGATTGCAGGTATTGCTCTCGGTCCTTCTCTTTTAGGACTTTATTTTCCTGAATTTTCAGCATTTCTTTTCCCTAAAGAATCATTAGGAAACCTTCAGTTCCTCAGTCAGATAGGACTAATTTTCTTTATGTATATCGTTGGAATGGAACTCGACCTTAGTGTTCTTAGAAAGAAAGCTCATGATGCAGTAGTGATTAGTCATGCCAGTATTATTATTCCTTTTGCTTTAGGAATAGGGCTTTCCTATTTTATTTATAAAGAATTTGCACCGGATGGTGTGCAGTTTAGCTCGTTTGCACTATTTATAGCCATTGCAATGAGTATTACAGCATTCCCGGTTCTGGCAAGGATTGTTCAGGAGCGGAATCTGCAGAAAACTAAACTGGGGACTATTGTTATTACCTGTGCAGCAGCCGATGATATTACAGCATGGTGTATTCTGGCAGCAGTTATTGCCATTGTAAAAGCAGGATCATTTGCCAGTTCTATCTATGTCATTATTATGGCAATTGCTTATGTTTTCTTAATGATTAAAGTAGTGCGTCCGTTCCTGAAAAGAATAGCCGACCTGCAGACCGGAAAAGGAATTATGAGCAAATCTGTTGTTGCTATATTCTTCCTCATTCTTATTATTTCTGCTTATGCAACTGAAGTTATTGGTATACATGCATTATTCGGGGCTTTTATGGCGGGTGCTATTATGCCGGAGAATACTAAATTCAGAAATATATTTATAGAAAAAGTTGAAGATGTAGCATTAGTTGTATTGCTTCCTTTGTTCTTTGTTTTTACCGGATTGAGAACGGAGATTGGGTTGTTAAATCATGGTCATTTATGGATGACGGCCGGACTAATCATTTTAGTTGCTGTTACCGGTAAATTTATAGGAAGCGCACTCACAGCGAAGTTCCTTCGTATAGGTTGGAAAGATAGTTTGACTATTGGTGCATTGATGAATACCCGTGGATTGATGGAGCTGATTGTTCTGAATATTGGCTATGACCTTGGTGTACTAAGTCCGGAAATATTTGCGATGATGGTTATTATGGCATTGTTCACAACATTCATGACAGGGCCTTCATTAGACTTTATCAATTATATTTTTAAAGGAAAAAAATCTGAGAACGAAGAAGATGTTGACGATAGTGGTAGAAAATATAAAGTATTGCTCTCTTTCGATGGGCCGGAATCAGGAAGTACCCTGCTGAGGCTTGCTGATAATTTTACCCATAAAATGAACGGAAACAAAAGCATTACAGCGATGAATATTGCTCCGGTACAGGAACTTCATGCTTTTGAAATGCAGGATTTTGAAAACGAACAATTTGTAGATGTAGTACAGACATCTAATGAACTTAAACTGCAGATTACCACTTTGTTTAAAGCTTCTAATGATGCTGAAAATGATTTGGTGAATATTACCAACAAAGGCAATTATGATTTGCTACTCATTATGCTCCGAAGATCGATTTATGAAGGAAGCTTACTGGGCAGATTGCTAGGTTTTACAACCAAGATTATTAATCCGGAAAGACTGCTGAATACCGTAAAGGGTAAATCATATATGTTCAATAATTCACCGTTTGATGACTTCACTCTGGGGATATTAGATAAATCCAATATTCCTGTGGGGATAATGGTAGATAAGAATTTCGAAAATGCCGGAAAGGTATTTGTTCCAATCTTTGACTTGAATGATTTCTACCTCGTGGAATATGCAAAAAGGCTGATTAATAACAACGACTCGCAGATTATTATTCTGGATGTGGTGGGACAAATTCGTAGAAATACAGAGATCCGTGAGTTGATAAGAAGTATTGAACAGATCGCTCCTAATCATATTACATTATATAACGAAAGAACTATAGAAAGGGAATTTCTGGAGTCTCAGGATCTTATGCTGATTAGCAGTAAAAGCTGGAGAAGCCTTATCGATTCAAAGAGTCTTTGGTTATCCGATATTCCGTCTACTTTAATTATTTCTAATCCGTAAGGCAACTTTAAGCTCTATTAAGGATGGCTTTTGTTGAAGAATAGGGTATATTTATGCTCCAACAAAGAATGCAAAGTATGGAAGTTAATGTAGAGAACGGAAATATAATCCTTAAAGAGTATCATTTGCAGATAGAAAAAGGGATGTTGTTAAAAGATCTTCAGCAGACGGAATTTTACAAAAATTATAATAACGGAATGCGTGATGTTAAAACAGGCTATTTCTGGTATTATTTTGATGCTGTTGATATTAAAGGCTATAAACTTTCATTCGATCTGTGTTTTTTGGGAGATACACTAGATAAGATTTTTATGAACACTCATGAAAAATCAGATGCAAAAACATGGGATGATTGGAGTGAAGCAAAGGAAATGAAAGTTTTTGAGCGAAATAATCAGTTTTTATCAATGATATTAGGAATACGGCCTACAAAAAAGAAAAAGACGCCATACCCTACCTGTACATTTAATTTTCCGTGGGGAAATGCATGGTCGGTTTACGATCCCAGAAGTGCTACAAGCTTTATGGGAATACATTACGATTAATAGGTAATCTTATTTATTCCGGATCAATTTCAGAAGCTTGCTGTACTCACCTAAAATACTTTTCTGCTCTTCAGCGATATAGTCACTACTAAACGGAGCTCCACAATCTTCACTGTTTAGGATGTGAATAAGCTTTCCGTTTACAAAATAACTTCTGTTCTCAGTAATTTCAGATTTATCAAAGTCAAAAGCTTCGGTATCATTATTTTCCTTCATGGCTTTCGTGTCATAATACAGAGGTCTGTTGTATTTATAGTCTTTTTCATATACAAAAGACAATTGTCCGTTTAAAAGATAATATTCAGTCAATGTTTGTCCACTTTCTCCAAATATTCGGGTAATTATTTTTTCAAGTTTATTTTTCTGATAATAATACTTTGCTTCTCCACCTTCAGCAGATTCAAAAAGATCCCGTTGCTTTATTAAATGCCATTTCTCTATGGAATTGATTCTTTTGAAATTGTCCCGAACAGGTTTTAGTTTGTCTGTAAGATATTCATTAACCGGAAGATCTTCCTTATTGAAGCTTGCCCTAGCTTGTATAGTATTATATCGGTGTACAGTGTGCTTTTCTTTAGATATTTTAGTGCTTTGTGAAAATACCAGATTAGGAACAGTTAGAAAAACCAGTATATAGCAGAAGAATATTTTTTTCATAAATAGTGTTTTTAGGTGTGTTTTCTAAGAGCATGAAGATACTAAAATTTATCATTTTGCTTTATCATTATTATAGAGCAGAGATTCTGTTACAATTTACCTTAATTAAGATACTCTTATATTTTCCTTTCTGTCGAACTTTGCTATACAAAAATTACTAAGAGTCTGTTTGAATATTATTGCTAATACTCTTCGATAATTCGTCAAGCTCATTACAGGCTTAGAGCTCAGAGTGACATTGCTCGTCTCAAATATCTTATTTTTAGAGGTGTCAGGCTGAGCTTGTCGAAGCCTAATGTTTTTTTGAATTAAAATTAAACAAGCTCTTAGTATAAACACTTTAAAAATATAGACGTTATGCAAACAATATTAGGTGCCAACGGCCAGATTGGCGAAGAATTGGCAAGAGAGCTGAAAAGAAATTTTACTTCAGATATACGTATTGTCAGCAGGCATGCTCAAAAGGTAAATGACACAGATGAGATATTCTCAGCAGACTTATCTGTTCGTGATAAGGCTATTGAAGCAGTTAGAGGCAGCGAGATTGCTTATTTTACATTAGGACTTCCGATAAGTTCTGATCTTTGGGAAAAACAATTTCCGGTTATTCTCCGTAATGTAATTGATGCTTGTAAAGTTAATGGAACCAAGCTTGTTTTCTTCGACAATACCTATATGTATCCGCAAGACGATCGGATTTTGACCGAAAATATAGCATTTGCTCCTCTTGGCAGAAAAGGTAGGGTAAGAAGAGAAATGGCAGAAATGGTATTGAAGGAAATTCAGTCCGGTGAACTGGAAGCTGTTATTTGC